>NZ_AJYA01000054.1 GCF_000265075.1 Nitritalea halalkaliphila LW7
KGGATGCCTTTTTCAATCGCCCTATCTGGAAGCGTGCCCATCAAGATGCCTTCACCGTTTGGTTTCGCGTATCGCTTGCGGATGTAGCGCGTAACGTAAAACTCTGCAGGCTTCATTTCCAGCACTTCAGTCACCTCTTCTCCGATAACGACACACCCTTCCGTAGACTCCGTAGGCTCGATATAGACATCTTCTCTGCGTAGTGTTTCGGGAAGCGTCATGCGGCCTTGTCCTTTCTCACGCTTTTTACGCTTGACAGTGACTGTTTCCCCGTCGCTATCCGCTTCACCATCACCCCCCATCTTAGCCTGGTCAGTTTCGGGCACACCTAGTGTAAATAGATTGAGCTGATCGGAGTCAACGGACGTTTTTAGCTTGTCCTTTTTGGGACCAAAAATGATTTTTAAGCAGCTTGTCTAATTCAGAGCGGTATTTAAAAATGACCTGCTCTTTCTTCTCTATGAGCTCTTGCTTTTCAATTAAAAGGTTTTCTTTTTCGAGCAGAGAATTTTCTTTTTGAGATAAGGTCAACAGAGCCTGTTCGTATAGGGTTTTATAGTCTATTTCTCTGTTTTCCATGACATAAATATAGGGTAAAAAAGTCGTTTTAAATAGCCTTAAAGCCACTTTTTAGACAAAAAATCACGCTTTATTTCACTGCCGCCCAGCTGCCATATAACGCTTTCTGTAGCGCACAGATTCTAGCCTTACCCCCTGTAAAAGCAAGCCTAATTCACGGCTAGAAAGCAGGCTTTTAGAGGATCTTGGGCGTTCAAAAGTCCCCCTTTCTAGCCTTTTGATATAAAGAGCAAACCCATCTTGATCCCACTGCAAAAGCCGGATTTGATCTCCTCTTTTTCCTATAAAAATAAAGACGTCTCCACTCATGGGATCAAAGCCCAGTTTGTTGCGCACTATCCCTGCTAAAGCCTGAATGCCATAGCGCATATCTGTTGGCTGTTCGTACAGAAAATAGCGCGTAGCAGAGGAAAGCGCTAACATGCCAGGAGTCTTTTTAGATGTTCAATCGAAATCTCCTCATAAAAAGTAACGCTAGCACCATTCGGTAAGGTGACTTTCAAAAAAGGCTGCTGCTCTCCCTCTGGAGCCAAAGCTGCAAGGCGCTTAAAGCTTGTGAATGGCTCGGAAATCGGCTCACTTACCACTTCTAGCTTTTTGCACCAGTAGTAGAACGTAGCTCGATTAATCCCACGTTTGCAGCAAACACAGACTTCTTTAAACCAGAGCTAAGCCATTCCCGGTAAAGCTCCTGGTAAAACACTTTATCTCTTCTTTCCATTCCGCAAGACTACAAAATCCCTCGCCTACAGAAAATATGGGGTTCGTCGAACGGATACAAATGTCCTCTTTTTCATAAACGTAAATTTACAGAATTTTAACTAATTTACGTCCGATTAATCAGGGGGCCAATACAGTACTCGGTTCAGTTGAATGAAAAGGACGAATATTTTATTAAAATGCTAAGCGCGGAATGATGCTTGGCTACTAAGCATTAGGGTCAATACTTTCCATGAGGAAATGTGTTTAATGGAAGTCAAGGTTCCTTTAAAAAATCTTTTAAAAATAACAGCCAAAATATTTATTTAATATTTTGGCTGTTATTTTACAATCTTTAGTCTTCTTTGATATTTATCATATCTGAATATTGTGTAACAACTTCATATTTTATGGATGGTTCTAGTGCATCAAAATGTTTTTGCCCACATTTGATTTTATAATACTCCATAGGTCTAAGCTTCAGTTTATCCTTGGACCCCTTACTTTCTAAGACGAAATACAGCTTGGTGTCTCCACCCTGTTCCCAAAGCAAAGCCCAATCAGGATTATAATCGCCGAGTGGTGTCTGTACTTTGAATTTTGGAGGAAGCTTGGCATATACTTTCACATTGGTGCTGTTTTCAAAGGATCTAGCCAGATCGGATTCAACGGTAGAGTCATATCGGACATAATCAAATGGAGACTTGGTACTTTCCAATAAATTGCTTTCCAAATAACCCTTGATTGGTGTGTCCTCCGCTTCGAACAATTCCTGAATGTAATACTCCTGATCATCCAGTCTCCGGTATTGGATTCCATCTACCAAAAACTCCAGTTTCACCTCGTTTATGATTTTAAGTACCTCCTCCATAAAGAGCTGAGGATTGACACGCAAGGGTTCAAGATCTACTTTTAAGAGAATATCTATAAGTGTGTTGCGGGTTAATTGAGTCTCATTTTGCAAGAAACTCAAGATGTCTGGAAGGTAAGTTGCCTTTTCATCTACAGCTATGACATCCACATATTTCTCAGTACTTTCCAAGCCTGAGAGCTTTTGAGCTACTGCAGCTTTTCTATAGATGATTTTAGCACCTTCTCTCTTGATCTGCCCTTTGACTCGCTCCACAATTTTTACTTTCAATGCTTCGGAATCAAACCTGACATCATAGGTCGTCTTGTACTTGATCTTATTCCAAAGCTCCATGAAATCTTGGTTGAGGTAAACCTGCTTATTCAGCTTAAGTGTGCGTTCCTTGGACTTATCTTTGATATTGGTCTTTTTCGGAATGATGGCTTTTACCTTTTCTACAATAGCCGATTCATAGGGCTGCAAGTCTAAAGGCAAACCTAAAGGCTGATTATTTTTAACCTTGTCTATTAAGTCATCCGAAACCTTCCCCATCATTGGCTTCTTTCTTGTCGCCCGAGTTACACTAATTAAATTCAATTCCTTTAAGCTTTGAAAACAGCTTCAGACTTTTTCTCGCCCAACATCACTGGTTTTCCGTTTTCATCAGCATCAATGATGGCATTAGAAAAATAATCCGCCTGGAAAGAACCAAATGGCACCCCGGTTTCCAGCTCGATATCCTTCTGAAGGTTTTCCACAAACTCTTCATAAGTTTCATTAGCTATCACAGTCAGGGTATTGATCGAACGGTCATATACTCGATTACCAGTTTCATCCACACAGATACGTAAGCCTCGACCGATGGACTGCTTGCGCTTGATTTCAGATTTGGATTCGTTAAGCGTACAAATTTGGAAGACATTCGGGTTATCCCAACCCACGCCCAGAGCAGAGTGGGAAAAGATAAAGCGGAGCGGATTGTCATAATTCAATAACTCCTCTTTCTTTTGCATAATTAGCTTATAAGTTGAATCATCCTTTTTTGTCTGACCGGTTGTGTCAACCATTCGACCTTTATCCTGAGAAAAATAACCATCTCTTATTTTTTCTAAAGGAGTCTCTTTATGCGAAGGCAATTCAAATAAGATTTGGTACTTCGAAAACTGTCTCAATCTTTGATAGGCTTCATCAAACCATCGGGCATACTTCCCGTCAATCTTGTTACCATCCTCATCGTAACTTCTGAAATTGGCCACTCGATCAATAAAAAACAGGCTCAACACCTTGATCTTTTTCTCTCGACCAGCAAAAAACAATTCTTTATCCAAGTGCTCTTCAATGGTTTTGTAAATCTGAACTTTTTGGTAAGCTTCTACACTCAAGCCACCCAAAGTTTCTCCAAGAAATAAGCGGTCTGCCACTGTCGTGAAACTCAATTGCCAGCGTTTATTGACCACGGAAATTTCGCCAATGGTATAATCCCGATAAATTTCTCTTCCTGTCAGGTCTTCCAATAAATCTCCTACCTGACACTTGACCACCTTACGTTCAACTTTACCTTTGGTTTTTAGTACGTCTAGTTCCAACTTGATATCCTGCTTCTTGGGATCATAGTCATAGAATCGGATAAAAGCCTCATTGGAATCATTGGCAGCCTGCATACCCGCCACTTCTATTTGCTTGACAAAGCCCTGCTCGTATGCATCGTAGGCGGAGAAGCGATAGATGAGATTGACCTTATTGACGTGCGTGGCAGAATAGCGCAAAACAACCAGAGGGTTCAGGTCCTTAATACTGCTTTGGGCATTCTCACTTTCCATTTCCTGCGGTTCATCCAAAATCACAATAGGATTAACATTCTGAATGACTCTTAGCGGAATACCTCCTGTTTCGTAGTGCGGTTTATTAATTACATTATCTTGGCTATTGAAGGCATCGATATTAATGATCATGATTTCGATGGAGGCATTGACTGCAAAGCTTCGAATCTGAGATACTTCCTTACTACTGTACACGAAATCCCGAAAGACCACATTGTCATAAAGCCCCCCAAAGTGTTCTCGGGTCTGACGGATGGTGGCTTTCACCCCTTCACGGATAGCTACGGAAGGCACTACAATGATAAACTTGGTAAAGCCATGGACTTTATTCAACTCGAAGATGGTCCTTAGATATACATAGGTTTTCCCTGTACCCGTTTCCATCTCGATGGAATACTGCAAGTCACTTTTGCGTATGCTATCACTGAGTCCTACGCCATTTCTTGCCTGAACTTCCTGCAAGTTTTCAAGCAGGCGGGTTTCAGAAATCACCAGATCGTTACCGTATCCTTTTTCTATTTTGCCAAATAAGTCTTCATTAGCCTTGGCTACCGAAAAAACAGAATCGTAGCGGTTACCACCCTGAAATAGATCGACAACCGACTGAATGGCCTCCAGCTGATAAGCGAGGCTTTGATTAAAATGGATCTGCATGGCTTAGAGGGTATTTACTTTAGCAAATCCAAATTCATTCTTCAATCGCAACTCTGCATTGGTCTTGAAAGCATCGTCTGTGCCAAAAGCCTCATCCTTAAGCACCAAAACAGGCTTTAAGTCTACGATTGCTTCTGCTATACTTTCCTTACCCCAATTACCTATTCCTTCAATTACTTCCATGGTAATCGGTGCATTCATGCAGATAAACAATTCTCCATGGCTGATATTGTACACCTTAGCCCCGGCAATGGAGCGCTCCTCAATAGGAGAAGTCAGCAACAGCCCTTGCTTCAGCAGCAATTCATAGAGCAAGTCTTCTTCTGTTCTGCCTTTTTTCAGGTGGTTTCTGCTTTTCTTCCAATCGGGTCTGGCTGCCTTGGCAGTCTCAGGCATCTCGGTATCCCAAGCTTCTATATTGGAGCTATCCAACTTAAATACTTTAAAACCTATATCCAGTTTGGCAATCATCTCTTCCAACTCCTGAATTTTTGCTTTTTCCTCTTCAGTTTGAATCAGGCTGGATTTGGCTTTTAATTGCTCGATCTCTTCTTTTTTCTCCTTTAGGATTTTATTTCCTGCACGTCTAATTCGTTCTTTTCCAACCTCAGTAATTTTATTAGGCTTATCTATTGAATTTAAAAAATTAAATGCCGGCTCCTTCTTAGAAACAACCTCGGGAATTTGAGAACAAATAAACTTTCTTTTACCCCCATCAGAGAAATTTAATTTAAATACTGCTTGAGCAGTTGATGCAGAACCAGAAAAAAAATCTAAAATAATAGATGATTTATCAGAAGCTAAATGCATACAAAATTCTATAAGTCCAATTGGTTTTGGATTATCGAATACTACATCCCCAAATAATTCTTTTAACTCTTTTGTTCCTTCTTGATTTGATGGCCACATTATTCAACCATGAGTTTGCTAGAACTCCAATTTCCTTTTTTTTCGGATAAAAAAAAGTTTATATCTAGGCTTTCCTTCACCTCCACGAGGAAAAACAATTTTGTTATCAAGCAAAAGTTTATCGAAAGTTTCTTTTTTAAATCGCCACTCTTCTTTAATTACATTCCCAGTAGGTGAAACAACTTCATAAACGGCCCCCCCTATATTGGTGCAAGGCATAGTCACATATGGACCTCTTAGATCATTATCTGGATTTTTATAATCTGCCTCATCAATTTCACCTTTAATTCTATTTAAAGTCGAAAAACTTGTTTTTGAATAAATTAAAACATATTCATGAATTACAGAAATATTGTTAGAAAGGTTAGCCTGGCTATCTCTTCTTTTTCTAACTGTGGTAGCGATAAAATTATTTTCACCAAAAATTTCATCACAAATGTTTCTTAAATTATGTACTTCGTTATCATCAATTGAAATAAAAATCACCCCATCCTCCGTCAATAAATTTCTAGCCAATTTCAATCTCGGATACATCATATTCAACCAATTGGAATGATAGCGACCATCCTCTTTGGGATTGGTAGATTGCTTCACGCCCTCAGAATCTACCTGACCTGTTTGCTCGAGGTAGTTTTTCAGGTTGTCTTTGTAGTTGTCTTTATACACAAAGTCCTTTCCTGTATTGTAAGGAGGATCGATGTAGATCATTTTGATCTTCGCGTTGTAGCTTTTTTGGAGGAGCTTAAGCACTTCGAGGTTGTCTCCTTCGATGTAGAGGTTTTCGGTGGTATCCCAGTTTTTACTGCTTTCCTTATCAGGGCGGAGGGTGCCCAATGAACGCTTCATGGATTCTTTGATGGCCTCACTTTTTCCCCACCAGTTCAGTCCGTAGAGATCATCCTTAGGCGTAATCAGGTCTCCCAAAAGGAGCTGTAGTTTTTCAAAATCCACACGGCCTTCACTGAATACTTCAGGAAAAATTTCTTTGAGTTTCTGAATGTTATCTGCCAGGATATCCTGACTTCCGCTCAGGGGATGGTCTTTGGTGATTTTTTCCATATCGTTAGTTGTAATTTAATCGTGATTTTAAGGCTTTCATTTGTTCGGCTAGTGCACGGGCTTGGGTATGCAGCTCCGCCTTTTTGGCTGCATTTCTTTCCCTTGCATATTCGTTTTTGATCGTTATGGCTTTTTTCTCCAGCGCAAGGAGTGCAAGCTGATCTTGTCTGTTTTCATCATGGATATGATTCATCAGCTTGTCAAAGTACTCCTTGAGGTGGGTGCCGCCTACTTTGTCCAAGGATAGATTCGTGAGATAGTTCTTTTGTTGCTCGCTGAGCTTTTCAGCATCCATCCACTCGGAAAATAAGAACTTATCCTGATTCACTTTCCGCTTGTCCTTTTGCTGCTGATGTATCGTCTTCTCCGCTAGCTGAAAGCAAAATTCTTTCTGATAAATAAACCCAAGTACCAAGGGATAGGGAATTGCTTTTTGTAACAGACGAGCTACCCGATCGGCTGCTGCTTTCTCTCTGAGTTCCACCTCAATAAAAACCACTTCATCGTAACAGAATTCCTCATTGATAAATGCAGGAATCTGAAGATGCTGAGGCTTAAGCGAGCCTGTCCAAGTCATTTTCTCTATACTGTCCAAAAGGTCCTGTTTCACATCCGACTGGATTTCCTTGAGGACTTTTTTGGTCATCTTGATGGAAAACACGGAGGCCGCAGGCCACTTCAAATAATCTATTAATCTCATTTTCTCAGGATAAAGAAACTGACCAATTCATAATTCTCAGGTGTGGCAGACAATCCTGCAGCGGGGACGGTTCCTCCAACTTGATAGAGTGTGCGCTCTCCTTCCTCAGTGCTCTTTCCGATCACACCTTCGATGGCTTTTTGGAAAAGCTCCCGATAGGTACGCATATCTGAATACTGCTTGGTTTCCTTCGCCAGTTTCTTCGCAAGACTATCATCTACCTTGGAATTATTCACACAAAGCTTTTTACAGATATCCAGGATTTTCTTTCTCCTGTTGTAATTCATTACCACCTCGCCTTGCTTATTCAAATACGTAAGGAGAAAGTTATTTTTATCCCGCTGTTTGATGCAGAATATCACTCCTTCCTCAATGGATTCTTCTGAAGCAGGGATCTGAAGGATGGTATGGATACCTTCGGGTGTTTTGATGGCTGCCTCCTGATTTTCCTTCAAAAAGCGATGAAGGTCAGATTTGAAGTCATTGTAGGTAAAATCAGAAATAGACAAACCTCCTCCCAAGTCATCGATCTCGACGTCCTTATTATCCTTAAGTTCCTGAAGCTGTTTGACCCGGTAATTGTCGGTTTCTTCCAAAGCATCTAATTCTTGTTCCACTTCCGCTATCACATTATCTCCGCCAGTTCCCGCCATATTCACCATCACTGCACGACCTTCTACTCTTCCACGAAGCTTAATGTAGGTATCCAGATCATCCATGGGCCAGAAATTGACCATTTGGATACATTGATTAATCGAACCCATCCGGTCTATTCGACCAAATCGCTGAACAATACGAACGGGATTCCAATGGATGTCGTAATTAATCAGGTAGTCACAATCCTGTAAGTTTTGGCCTTCTGATACGCAATCGGTAGCAATAAGAATATCAATTTGATCCTGGCAATTGGGATAGGTGGTTTCTCTCCGTTTGGAAACAGGAGAGAAATTGGTCAACAAATAATTGAAGTCAGTTTTGTAATACGAACCTTTTTCATTTTTTACCCGGGGCAAAGTGGTTTTATCAGCAGAGGTTCCGCCAGTCACTAAGGCCGTATAAAGTCCAAATTCAGTTTGAGCCCAATCTGCTGTATGGTCATACAGATAAGAAGCCGTATCCGCAAAAGCAGTAAAAATCAAGACTTTTTTATTCCCTTGATTGATTGGCTGGTTGATTTTTTGAGTGATTTTTTGCTTTAGGAGATTCAGTTTTGGATCAGTTGCAGGGCCCTCCGCCTGGACTTTTCTTAGGATGGATTCAAGGATGGCCTTATCATTTTCAAGATCATTTTTCCATTTGATTAAATCCATATCCTGGATTTCTATTCGGACTTTTTTACCGACACTCAATTCCTCCCGCAGGTCTTCTAACTCTGCTGGTATCTCATTAAAATCCTCAAGGTATCCTTGAGTTTGTTCAATTTTATGAAGTGTATCATCTATTTTATCGAGAATTGATTTGATGGTTAGACCAAAGGATGCCGATGCACTTTCAAGTCGCTTAAGCAAATTAACTCTCATCAAATAAATTAAGCTTTTCTCTCTATCGGCTTGCTTAAAAACTTTACCTTCGGAAAGTTTATTATCATATTTCTCTGCGTACTTTTCAGGAATCCCACTATCTGAGCGCAGATAAGTAATAGGAGCATACAACCCCAAATTGAGACGGTTCATTTCCTCCACCAAAGCCTCAATATCGCTCAGCGCACCACCATTGTTGCCCGCTACAGGCATGTTATCTGGCTGTAGCCGTTCGGGAAAATGAATGTTTTCTCCATAAAAACTGCGAATATGCCTTCTACAGCGGGCAATACTCACTTTGTCTAACAAGTCAAAGTATTTAGGATGCTTGGTGCTAAGTGTTTCCAGCAATTCGTCTGGATTTCTATCTCCCTCAATCCACCTGTTGAATTCCCTCTGTACACCAGTCATCAATTTAGCAATGGAAGGAATCCCTTCCGCCTCAAAAGAATCATCTCTGTTTTCTGTCATCACATAGATCTGGTGCTTGAGGTCATTCATTTTATTGTTGACAGGAGTAGCAGAAAGCAATAAGACCTTTGTCTTGAGTCCTTTGGAGACTACTTCTTCCATTAGCTTTTTATAGCGGGTATTGTCATTTCGGAAGTTATGGCTTTCATCAATTACCACTAGGTCGAAGTTACCCCAATTAACAAGTTCGAGGTTTAAGTCTCCTACGATTCCCTGATTTCTCGATAAATCAGTATGACTTAAGAGATCATACCGAAGATTATCCTCGTGAAAATAGTTGTCCGTCTGTGAAACACGGTGTATATTCCAGTTTTCTCTTAGCTTTTTAGGGCAAAGCACCAACACACGGGCATTGCCATCTCGGCACAAAAAGTATTTGATTACAGCTAGTGCTTCGTAGGTCTTGCCCAAACCCACACTATCTGCCAAAATACAGCCATTGTATTTTTTTATTTTATGTATCGCTCCTAGGACACCGTCCTGTTGGAATGATTTGAGTTCATTCCAGATTTTAGAATCAGTCAAACCAATTTGGCTGATTTCATTTTGGTCAACACTTACTTCATCTATCCCTTCGAAAATCCGACTCAGCGTAAACTGATATAAAAACTCAGGATTGTAATCCTTGTAAGCTCGTTCCAGTTCTTTTAAAAGGTCAACTTTTAGGTCTTTGGTAGCTTGACTCCATTGCATATCAAAGAGCATCTGATACTGATCAATGATTGGCTGTTCTTCTTTTTCGGATTTTACCTCAGTGATTGTTTTTTGGTTAGTTGCTACCAAACCAAGGTTTTCACTATTGAATCCATTAGAAATAAAAGATGCACTAAACTTGGTTGCACCCGTACCAAGCAACATTTTCAAACCGGGAACACTTTGTTTGATTTGTGCCTTTGATTTGAAGAAATCAGCACAAGTTTCTGCGGCAAACCGCAAAAGAAACTGATTCTTAAATTCCTTCTCATCAGCCGTTCCAAAAATCTCTCGAACTTTTTCTTCCTGTTGATTCGTCCAGAGAATTCGTAAAGAATTGATATCTTTGAACTTATCGCTCAAAAACATAAATGCATAGATACTAAACTGATCCACGATCAGACTCAAGTCTGAATTTGGCTGGATCAATTCTTTCAATTCTGTAGCCAGTTTATTTCCGGCTTCGTTAGTGATGATTTTAGCCATTATAAAATTCGACTTCTTACTAAGTCATATTGAGTTAATGTATGATTTTCTGTGAGCACAAGCGATGATTGAGGTATTCCTGCTAAAGTTTCATCAGAGCCTTCAACCTTCAAATCATATAAAATGGTAGATACGCCACTTACGACCTGAGGATACACCCAGTCGATGATGTAATCTTGATCTTCATTAATGATTTTGATTTTTTGATTCAGTGCGAGAATAGGGACTATCTGCTGATTCAAGGCATTATTTCCATCCTGAGAATTTCTCTGAATTTCCGTTTCGGGTGCTAAAACCTCACCTCTTAAATTGATAAAGAAGTCAATGATTTCCTGATCAATAAATACTTGTTCACCATCCTTAGTATAAACATACTCAGCTGTATCTAACCAATCAAGTGCAGAATTAATACTTGCCAAAAGTACTTCTTGGAACATTAATCTTGACGTAAGCCTTAAACTACCATAAGTTTTGTCATATATACAGAGGTATCTTTCTCCTGTATCGAAGATTCCACCGTTATTTAATGCTGTAAAAGATCCAATGCAATAATTTAAATCCTGAGGTTCAAATGGAATGTTAGTTAAAAACACATTGAAGAATATATTCGCGATCGCTTCAATATTTTGAGCAGAGGAGATTTGTGAAAGAGGACCTCGACCTATTAATACTCCTGTGGTTACGATCCTTCGTGAATATGTTCTTCTGGCGTAATAATTATTCGGGTAATGTACAGCTATTTCATCTGCACTTCCTCGTCTTTCATAATAGCCAAAAATGTTTTCATAGACGTCAAGGTTACACTCCAGCACAAAAGTATTTGTATAGCACTTTCCTTGTATCAAGCCATCGCCAAGATTTGGGTATGGCATAATTTGTAAAATTGGTCTAGTTGAGTAATGCGCCTCATTTCTTAGGCGGATTCTATGCTGTTCAATAGCTGTAACACGATAAGGTCTTTTCATGTGGTAATACACTGCACCTGGATAAGCCTCACGCATTTGTTGACTTTTAGTCATTTCGCCTAAAGGAGTGATATCCCTGCCCTCATGTAACTCAATCTTAAACTGTTTTTCAATGTCCCTCAGTGGGAAGGTTTGTTGAGGAATCTCGTTATTATTTGAGTTAAGGTTTTTTAAATGTTGAGGCTCCATCGAATTTTTGACTTTCTCGCAAAGATTCAAAAAACCATCAGGAAAAGACACCTCACTTAGACCCAAATCATCCAGATTAATTGCTTGCGCTTCAGGCGCACCATTTAATCCTACTAGGCACAGCGCATGAATATATTGGATAAATTCATTATCAAGGTAAAGGGCCGTGTCCGCAGGTGGAATGTTGAAGATGTTTTGAGGATTTTGAAAAATCCTTTCTGATCTAATACTTCTATCATTAATAATAAAAACAAAGCCTGCTTGATGTCTTCCAATCCTTCCAATTCTTTGCATGAAACTGGTCTGAGAGGATGGCACGCCAAATAAAATACCAATATTCAAGTGGCCAATATCAATCCCCATTTCCAAAGCACTGGTGGAAATAACTCCATTTATTTTTCCATTAGTTAATTGATCTTGGATATTTTTTCGATCCTCAGACTCGTAACCAGACCTGTATGGAAAAATTCGATTATCCAATCGGTCAGTGATTGTTGCAATTTGCTCTACTGCTTTTCGATTATCGACAAAAGTAATGCTTTTGTTATTTGGATCAGCTGATATTCGATTTATAAAATCTGCAATCCTTGAAAAAGGTTCAGAATCATCACCAGAGTCTAATAAAAAAACGTCAATAGGATGTTTTGGAGAAGTTTCATACTCTTGATCAACAATAATAAAATCCAATCCTGTCAATTGATAAAGAAACTCCTCTGGGCTATTTACGGTAGCAGAAGCACAAAGAACCTGAATAGGGTTCGAGGTAGACAGCTTTAATTTTTGACATGCCAAATGAATCCTTCGGTAAAGAAAAGCTGCATTGGAACCGAAAACTCCCCTATACACATGTACCTCATCGATTACCATTAAGTCTAAGTTTCTAAAAAACCTTTGAATAAAAACTTTATCTAGATTCACCAAAAACCAAGAATGTATGACATCTGGTGTCACAACAATTACATTTGAATTATTTATAATTTGTTTTCGTAGGTTTGACGGTACAGTACCATCAATTCGTCCTACTTTCAATGCTTTACCTGATCGCAAAAAAGCTTGCTCCCACTTCTCTTCTTGTTGGTAACCCAAAGCCTTGAGCGGGTAAATTGCTAAAATTTTGGCTGATGGATTTTTTTCAATGACTTCAAGCGCTTGAGTATAAAAAACTAAAACTTTTACCAGAACTGGTAGAAGTAGCCAAACAAACATTATAGCCTTCTTTTAACAACTCTAATGCTTTATACTGATGCTTGTAAATCTTTCCCCCTACAGCAGTATTAAGATAATTCTGATTACCAGATGAAAGACTCAAATCATTGATTGAAAGCGCTTCTTCGGGCCTTTCAGGCAATAAATCTCTATGAATTACATTATATCCCGAACCTTGAATGATATCCTCAACTGAATTTCCATTAATACCATTTTTATCAGTGACTTCAGTTTCATTAACCACATTGTCCAATGCAATTTCTTCTGGATCGTTGGTTTCGTCTTTGATACTTTGAACCTGAAACTCATAAGGAACCGTGTGCTCATATTCTGCTCCAAGATTAAAAATTCTTTGGAAGTCTTTTATTTCATCTTTGGATAGATTAATTCCCGTACTGGTTATTTGATTCACTTTTTCGATCAAATGATTCAAATCAGTAACATGAAACCAACTGGCAATTCTAGGCGTAATAGAAAATGGATCAAATTCTATGTCTTTTGAAAACAATACTATTCCTGAAATATGTCCAAGATTCGTGTTTTGTAAATTGGCAAACAAATTAAGCGTGTTCAACAAACTGAACTTATTGTTTCTTACCTGCTGATATGGATTTTCATGCGCTCCGCCTCTAACTGATACCGTATTTGATATTCCATCTTCAAAAGTTGTAATTGGCCAATCCCCATTTTCATGAAAGGTTAAAGTGCCGCCATAGTTTTTAAACTCGAAAATTGTAATGGCATTTCTTTTGATAAGCACTGCATCAATTTCTCTACCTTCTACATGAAGGTTGCCAATACATAAGTAGAGCTCTGAAGAATCATGATAGTGATTAAATAGTTTTTTGCAGAACTCATCAAACATTATACGTTCATGCGTATGATCAAATTTTCGAGATAACAATACTTTTACAGCCATAATATTTGTTCTTTGAGAGGTCAAAATTAAATTATTTTTACTTACAAAAGTCGTTTTTACAAGCTTGAAATTGAAGTGTGTGGCATTGCGTAGGTTTAATTATTATTTATTTAAATTAATTGTATTTA
>NZ_AJYA01000055.1 GCF_000265075.1 Nitritalea halalkaliphila LW7
TTTGCTAAGCGAAGCGCAGCGGTCCATAGCAATCGCAGKCGAAGCCACTCMARCGCATCTGCATCACRCRCCTAACTCCCGCRAAGCTACCTTGCCCAGKCAGCCCTCAGCCACTGCCGATATTCGCCCTGAACCGCTGAAAGATGCGGTCCCCCGGTATTTTCCTTCGAAATACCCCCGTAAAAGTTGATTCCCCCCAAGCATAGGCAGCGCAAAAAAAGGCACCTCCCCTGTCGTAGACTCCTGAAAAAACTGACCCACTAAAATCCCCTTGTCCGAAACAGACCAGACCTTACGGGCATCCAAGAAAAAACGCGAATATCCAAACTGAGAACCTAAAACGCGGTCATAACGCTGCCAAGCCGTCTCCACAAAAATCCCCTTGGTAGGATACAACTGGCTGTCGCGGCTTTCAAAGCTCACCAAGGGCCCTAAACCACTGATGCGTCCTCCCTCAGTTCCGAGGATGGTTCCACGCGCCAGCTGCCCTTCTGGATCAAAACGCAGGTTACGCCAGTCATCGTACCAGTAGCGCAGCCCCACGTACAAGTTAGGCCGCACCGCATAGGCATAATCCAGCCGTAATCGTGGGAAAGTGGCGTCGAAAAGCTCTCGATTGGCGTCTTGCACCTGGTTTCCGATGCCATAAAAGAAGTACACATACCGATACCACCCCACCTCTCCGGCGAAAAGATGCTTGTTTTCTGGTGAAAAAATCCGCCAAGACACATAGCTCAGCACCTGATCCAGTAAGGTATAGGCTCCTCCTGCTAGGACTTGGCTTTCGTAGGTATCTTCCTGCGCCGTCCTAAAGTTAACCACCGCCCCAGCGCCGAATGCCAGCGAAGTTTCCGGTGTAAAGTACAGCAGAGGCAAGACAGATAGCGTGTATGGACGCTCAGCAGGGTCTTTTTTACTTTTTCGCCCCCCTTCCGGCTGCTGATCTCCTTCCTGTTTTAAGGTTTCCTGTACAGCTTCCTGCGCGAAAAGTTTTGGGCCGAGGCCCAAAAGTAGACACAAAAAAATAATGGAAGCACTTTTTCTCATGCTTCCATGTACGTATACGGGCCTTGTTTAGATGCCGAACCCTAACTTCGAATCGGTAAGGGGATTAAATCCTCTAAAGGAAGTGGGAGCTTTCCAAGCGCTTTTTCATATCCTAAGAGCACTGCCGCCGCCGACTCTTGAAAAGGTGCCTCCGCCTGATAGGCCAGCAGGACATTTTGCACCAGCGGCAGGAAGCGTAAGCGCTTAAGCGCAAAGGGTGTCCCGAAGAAATACAGCACGCACTGCTTGATGGCCACTAGAGGCAGAAGAGCCTCTAAAACGGTCTCATCCATACCAAAATCCAAAGAAGGGCGCATCGAAGGGGGGTAGCAGGCGATCAGCAAGGTGTCGTAAGCTGCTGCTTTTTCTTTTAGCTGTTCCACCTCCTCTACTGTCCGAACAGCCAGCACATCTCCAGAATAGGTAGCCCCGATTTTTTGGAAAAACACTGGATCAGGATCGCCAAAAAGGTTGACTTTTAATAAGGTACGGCGGTCGCGGGCGCTTTTCAGAGTTTTGCCCTCCTCCTTTTCGAATACGCGTGTGAGAATTTTGGGCGCCAGCCCACGGTTTAAACTGTAGGCATCACTGGGGTTCAAGAACTGTGGTTCGCACCCTTGGAAAAGCCCTAAAGAACCTTTTAAGGCCCATACCCTGCCGAAAGAGTCTTCTATATGGCTGCTGGCTACGTCCCGCGCAATGGCAGAAATGCCGGCCTCCACATGCTCGGAGTAACATAAAATATCGGTTCCCGCCGCATAGGCCTCCCGCTCCAGCTGGCCCTTCGTGGGGTATAAAGATGCCACTGCCTGCATGTTGAGGGCATCCGAGATCACTACTCCGGTAAAGCCCATACGCTGGCGCAGCAGGCCGGTAATGATTTCCCGCGAAACAGTGGCAGGAAGGGTGCTGCCCCCCGTTAAGGCTGGGGACCGCCAAGTGCCGATCATGATCATCCCGATTCCCGCATCGATGCCCTCCTGGAAAGGGACGAGCTCATTTTCCCACAACTCCCGCTCCTGCTGAAGTAGGATGGGCAAGCCCAAATGCGAATCCACCGCCGTGTTTCCATGCCCAGGGAAATGCTTGTAACAGCCCGCTACCCCTTCCGAACGCATGCCTTTATAGAAAGCCAGTGCCAGCCTGCTGACCCGGTTTTTCTCGGCACCGAAAGAACGGTAGCCGATGACTGGGTTCAGCGGATTATCATTGATGTCGGCCACAGGGGCTAGATTCAGGTGAATACCTACCCCTTTCAGGTCTTGGGCCATCTGCCGCCCGATCTGGAAGACCGCCTGCTCGGCGTTTTGCTGCACCGCGCCCAGCGAAATCGCAAATGGATAGGCCGGCGTATCCTCCACCCGCATGGCTAGCCCCCATTCTGCATCCATATTAATAAGAAGTGGTGTCCGGGCCAGCGACTGATAATGCTGGATGAGTTCCTGCAGGCGAGAAAGCGTGCTCTCCAGCTTTACAAACTCCGTTTTGCGGTCGTAATTCGCCGCGGCACTGCGCTTGGAGTGGAAGAAAGTCAGGCCACCTATTTTTTGCTCCACGATCAAGCGCTCGATCTCGCGAACATGCTGATCGGATTCATGGATAAAGGCAGCAGGAGAAAAAGCCTGCGCGATTTTTTCCTCTAAGCTGAGATGCGAGGGATTATACATGTTCTTCTGTTGTTTTTTTACCAAAATCCCGGGGATAAAAGACGCGTTTTGCTACCCAGATCCCCGGAAGGGCAGCCAGTACGACCCACTGAAAGAAGCCTCCATATCCGAGCGCCTCCTGAATGAAGCCGGAAATCATGCCGGGCAGCATCATGCCTAGCGCCATAAAGCCCGTTGCGATGGCGTAATGCGCCGTTTTAAAGGGCCTTCGGCGATGTATATCAGGTACATCATATAAGCTGCAAAGCCAAAACCATAGCCAAACTGCTCGATGATGACCACGAATGCAGGCCAGAAGACACCTTCTGGCTGGCCGTAGGCCAAAAGCACATAAAAGACATTCGGACCATTTAAGGCGATGATCATCGGAAGCATCCAGCGCCGCAGCCCATGTGCGGAGATGGCGATCCCTCCTAAAATCCCGCCTAAGGTCAGTGCGATTACACCAAAAGTCCCATAAATCATCCCCACCTCGCTGGTGCTGAGCCCAAGCCCACCTAGTTCCCGAGCATCTAAGAGAAATGGACTCGCCATCTTCACTAATTGCGACTCCCCTAGGCGATACAGCAGCATAAAGGCCAGCGCCATTCCGATGTGTTCCTTATGGAAGAAATGCCGGAATACTTCTAAAAACCCTGCATCCGAACCCGCTGTTTTCACTTTCTCTTTTTCTTTTGGGACGGTTAATGCATTCACCAGTGTGAGCAAAAGCATCAGCCCAGCTACCAGCACCAGCGTAAGCGACCAAGCTTTTTGATTATCCATCAGAGTACTCTCCAGATATCCCGCCAGAATTACCACCAGCCCTTGCCCCGTTATCATGGCCAAGCGATAAAAGGTGCTTCGAATCCCAAGGAAGAAGGCTTGATCCTTTTGCGCCAGCCCGATCAGATAAAACCCATCCGAGGCGATATCATTCGTGGCAGAGGCAAAGGCCGCCACCCAAAACAGCGCTAAGGAAAGTACAAAAAAGCCTTGTAGCGGTAAAGTCAGCCCGATGAGCAGAAAAGTACCTGCGATTAGCGCTTGCATGGCTAAAAACCACTGCCGCTTCGTGCCATTCAGGTCCACAAAGGGACTCCAAATGGGCTTAATCACCCAAGGCAAATACAAGAAACTGGTGTACAGGCCGATGTCTGCATTGCTGATGCCCAGCTGCTTGTACATGATCACCGACACGGAAATGATGATAACATAGGGGATTCCCTCCGTCAGGTAGAGTGAGGGTACCCATAGCCAGGGGCTTTTTAGGCCGCGTGTACGGGTAGTCAGCATATCCTCCTTCATCCGCGCAGCAGGTTCTGGTATACATGATGGGTATCCGAGCCTGGAATCAGCCGTGCATCTACTGCTTTCGCATAGTAATCTGCAGGACCGACTCCGCCGATAATACCGTACACATAGCCCTGCTCGCGCAAGCTTTCCAGCGCTTTTACCAGCAAAATCTTGCCGATGCCGCGCCCGCGAGCCGCTTCCAGAACCCCTGTAGGCCCGAAAAAGGCTTTGGCCGTGCAGTCATAACAAGCAAAACCCAGCAGCTGCTGACCTTCCTGCGCCACCCAAAGTGCCACAGGCTGCCGACTGAAAGCCACCTCTACCTCCGAGGCCCAAAAGTGGCTAAAATGCTGCTGCACCCATGCCTGTACCACCTGCTTTTCTGGTGCGATGGCACGGCGAAACACCAACCCTCGTCCTCTAATTTCTGCTTTTGCAAACGCACATCCGGCAGCCGCAGCAGGGAACCAACATATCCTGCATCTAATTTTACTTTTAAGGGTAAATAATTTGGCCATAGGCATCCATAAAGGCCCATTTTAAGCCATTCTTCTGATTTCTAGCCCACTGGCCACGCATTCTATCCTCTTCCAGCTCGATGTAATGCACCGAAGCGAGCTCCTGTACACGACCCTTCGGCTGAAAGTACACCACCCGATTAATTTCCTCTGGCAGCGGAGCTGCAAAATCCACTTGAAACTCTTGGCCTGCTTTTTTGACCCTCATCTCGGGCAACTTAGCTGCTGCCGGAGCCCCCGGTAAGACCGGTACGAGAGCGGGGGCCGCATAGAGCCCTTCCCGAAGGATTTCGGCTACATCGGGCTGCGCCGGAAAGGACTTCGCCGAGAAGAATGCATTTCCGCTTATCCGTGGATCCTGACGCGTCAGGGCCAGCTGCCGGGGAATCTCCTGTGGATCATCCCACGCTTCATCCGCATTATTCCGGATCTTATAAGGGCCATTTCCAATGTAAACTAAACACTTATCGGCATATTTTGCCCACCAGTCTACCAGCACCCGATGGGAAGCAGGCGCATAATCCATGCTCCAGTACAGCTGGGGCAACATATAATCTACCGTGCCCGCTTCCATCCATGCTAGTGCATCAGCATACAAATCGTCATAGTTGGTCTGTCCCGCCTGCGTGGCAGATCCTCTTGGATCCCTATCTTGGTTCCGCCAGACTCCGAAAGGGCTGATGCCAAACTGCACATAGGGCTTCAGCTCCTTTATCGTGGCGTGCAGAGAGGCGATGAGCTTATTCACATTTTCCCTTCTCCAGTCTTCTAGACTTTGGCCCTCCCGGGCCAAACGAGCATAACTGGCTGCATCTCCGAAGGTTTCTCCCTCCACCTTATAGGGGTAGAAGTAATCATCAAAATGAATGGCATCGATGGGATAGTTTTCGACCACCTCGCGAATGATGTTTTGGAGATGTTCCTGCACCTCTGGAAGGCCTGGGTCGTAGTAATATTTACCTCCATAGGCGATCATCCATTCGGGGTGGCGCAGCACATCGTGGGTCGGGGCCAGCTGGTCCAGCCGATCGTCGAAGGTGGCGCGATAGGGGTTTAGCCAGGCATGAAATTCCATTCCCTGCCGGTGTGTTTCCTGAATCATCCAAAGCAGCGGATCCTCCTCGGTATCGGGCGCTTGTCCCTGCTTGCCGGTCAAATAAGTCGACCAGGGAGCTAATTCGCTTGGGTAAAAGGCGTCTCCAGCGGTGCGAATCTGCACGATAGCAGCGTTCATATTAAGGCTTTTGTAATACGCCAAAAGGGAACGGAATTCCTCTTTTTGTTCGGCCCAGGGTATTCCTCCCGCACTTGGCCAGTCGATATTGACGACGGTAGCTACCCAAAAGCCCGGAATTCCCGCGTAGGGCTTTCCACTTCTGCTTGCTGAGAACTGGGACGCGCACAGCTCCCCAAAAAAGCTATGATCCCGATGAGCCAGCAGCTCAGCTTAACGTTGCGCATGCGATTCTTCTTGTTTTAAGCGTTCTTGTTCTTTCTCGAAAGCGGTACGATCTGCCGTCCGCTCTCTTTCTAGCGTGTCTTCTGGCTCCAGCTGTGGCTCCCAATCGTAGTAACGCGTCTCCCAGCTGAGCTCTCCTGATTCCTTGGCATGGAGGAGGGTGAATCCTGTACCATACCCTTTCCAGTTACCGCTCCACCAGGAGGCCGACACGGCAGGTGAGGTGATATACCAAATGCCATTAAATCGGTATTCTTCCGGAATGTGGCTATGCCCCTGGAGCACGGCACGGACCTGATGGCGCTCGCAGATTTGCCGAAAGGCCAGTCCATCCTGCACCACCATGTGATTCATGGCGGGGAGCTTGGGGTCAGCCAGGTACTGCCCGATATTACAGAAAGGCCCGATATGGGTGCTGATGACGGTAGGCCTTGGGTTTCGCCCCAGATCAAAACGCAGCCAGTCAAGCTGTTCCTCGCCAAAGGCATGCGTTTGGCTCGGCCCATGTTCTGCTTCCACTTCCAAGAGGGCATCCAGCACTACGAAATGCCAGCCTTTATGGTCGAAGCTGTAGT
This sequence comes from Nitritalea halalkaliphila LW7, assembly GCF_000265075.1. Lineage (GTDB taxonomy): Bacteria > Bacteroidota > Bacteroidia > Cytophagales > Cyclobacteriaceae > Nitritalea > Nitritalea halalkaliphila. The sequence goes on from NZ_AJYA01000055.1 coordinate 6,542, forward strand.
AGCTCCGATCGAGACCGAAGGTAGCCAAAAAGAGTCCTTTCCCGATGTCTGGGTCCTCTATTTCGACTTTGCGCCGCGGGTTTAAGCCGAGCGAATCGTGGTTCCCGATACAGGCATAGTAGGGCATCTGTAGGTCATCCGAAATGCCTTTTACCAGCTGCAGCTGATCGATAAACTCCTCCTTCGGGGTATAATTCCCATCGAAGGCCATGTCCCCGCCCATCAGCACCAGCTCAGGAGCCGGCTGGAGGGCATTGATATGTGCCACGCAGGCTGCGTACCCTTCGTGCCCTTTGCGCTTACGGCGCACATGCATATCGGTCAGATGTGCGAAATAAAAACCTTCTGCTGCCTGTTTTTTTTCTTCAGCAGGGCTGCAAGAAGCGGCCAAGCCCGTAAGCCCAAGCCCGGACCAAGCCGCTTTTTTTAGCCACGCTCTTCTGCTCTTATTCGGCATCTACTCCTGAAGGGTAAAGGTAAGCGATCTGCCAACTGGGAAATCGGGGAGGTCACGATTAATGACCTCCGAGCGGAAGATGATGGGTGAGCCCACAGCCGCAGTCTGAGGCACGGTGTAAGAAAATAAGAGTGAGTCCGTTCGCGTAATTTCAGAATAAGCTGGGCTGTAGGCCTTTTCTTCCACCATAGTCTCACTACCATTTACGGTCACAAAGAGGCGAATGCGGTCGATTTCCCCCTCCGACCAGAAACGGAGATCGAGGGTGGCATTGGCGCCGGGGCGCAATTCAGCCGCGGCGGGGGTACGGAGTGACCAGCCTGCCACCACAGGAAGGTAGCCCAGATCTTCACGGATAATGTCGCGCAGGGGCTGTGTCGGATCGATGTCACATGCCACCAAGCTAAGGGAGGCCAGCGAAAGGGCCAAAACGGTATTTTTAAGGATTTTTTTCATGAGAGTACCTAGTGTTTAATTGTCAAACAACCATAATTTCACCCCTTGATTCGGGATCTCTGGGAGACAGGTATTCGTTCCTGGCTCATCATCGGGAATATTACTACGCTGAATCCAGCCTTGACCCGGCAGCTGATTGCGAACACCACTAGGTTTTTCCAGCCCCACGTAGACGCTAGGGTCGTACTGATAGCGGCGCATGTCGGTCCAGGTTTCGATGTTTAGGTAAAGTGCAATGTACTTTTGAAGCATCACATCGGCGAGCGTAAGGTTAGCGGCACCTACCGCCACCTGTGGATCCTGCGTGTAGGCTAAGATCTCTGCGGTGCTGACGCCTACTTTTTCCATGCTGGCCGTGATCCCGTTCAGGTAGGCTTCATAGGCGGCAGTAGGGTTCGTGCTTAAGAGTGCTTCGGCTAGGATAAACTGCATTTCTGGATAGGTCATCATCTGCAGCGGCGCGACGTTACGTGAATGCCAAGTCGTCTGCGTAAGGTCCACATTGACACCTTGCTCATCGTCGATAAGGAAGCCGGGACCTACGCCTCGGAAGTTATCCGCGCCTCTGTTATCCATGTAGCGCGTGATTCTGGGGTCCACCACATCGGCGTAATAGGCAGTTCCATTCATCAGGTTGGTGATGTAGGATCCGGGACGCTGCACCTTGTTCACTGCATTTCCTAAGAAAATAAACCAAGGGTTTTGGACATTTTCTTCGTAGACTAACTGAAAATCGTCCGCATTGGAGCTAAAAGCTCGTTCCGCGTCGGCTACGGCTGCGCTGAGGGCAGCTGGGTTTTTAACAGCGATGTGCAGGTTATAGCGTGCCCGTACCGCGTAGGCGGCCTTGCGCCACTTGGATAAATCGCCACCGTAAATTAAATCCCCCTGCAGTGTGCGGAGTCCTGGCGCATCTGGAAGTGGACGCTCTAAATCCTCTATGGCACTGTTCATTAATGCTGGCAGGTGAATCTCATACATTTCCTGCATGGAATCGTAGCAGGGGTACAGGTTCGAAGTTCCCTGGTTGCTTGTGTGTAGGGCACATCGCCGAAAATATCTGTCGCAGTCATAATCGTAAGCGCCAGCATCACTTTAGCCGCACCGCTGTAATTAAAGGCACCTTGCTCTTCTCCCCTGCTAATTATTTCTTGGAGAGAAGGAACAGCATCGGTGTAGAGCGGACGCCAAATCTGGTCGAATCCATAAGGAATAAATTGACTAATCTGCTGACCGCCTAAGTACTGTGGGTACATGGTTCCGCGCTCGGCTGCGCCAAACATGCTGGCTGCCGTAAAGCGGATACCGGCAGGAAAGAGGGTTTGGACTGTGACCTGATCGGGGGAGATTCTGCCCGGATCCACATTCACGTCGAGTAAGTTGTCGCAAGCGCCCATCACAAGAAGCGCGGCGAGGGCGATATATTTTTTCATAGTTCGCTGCATCAGAAAGTAAGATTAAGACCAAAAAACACACTGCGGGTCATCGGAACATTTGTTCCTACGAAGCCAAAGACATTTGACCCCGCACCATAAGCACTCTGCTCAGGATCAAAGCCGATAAACGGGGTGGTCATCCACAAGTTATTCCCTGTAACCGAAGCACGAATAGCGGTGAAAGGCAGTCGACTGATCAGGGAGGCTGGCATGTCGTATGCAAGGCTAACATTTTGGAGGCGCAGCAAGAAGCTTCTTGGAAACCATTAAATTCAGAGGCTAAGCGGTAGCGGAACGCCTGTCCATAGAGCTCATTCACCCCGATAGGTACCGGCTGTGTATTTTCCACCCACACAGGATTTTCGGCTGTGCCCGAGTTGACCACACCATCGAAGACCACTAAGCGATTTCGAAGATTGGTCTCTGCCCCAGTCGGTGCTTCGCCCCCAGCCTGTCCGTAGCGCAGGCGTCTGTTGATGTCGAACACATAGCCCCCCTTACGGAAGGTAAAGAGAAAGCTGAATTCCAGATTTTTATACCGCATAACGTTCGTCCAGCCCCCTTCCCAATCGGGGAAAGCGTTTCCGATAAAGCTATCCTCAGCCAGTGGGCGCCCATTATTTACATCTGGATACCCATTTATGATAATCAGACGACCATCCGCGTCGGAACCTGGGGCATCGACACGTGATAACGGCCAGCCAAAGAAGTCACCCGGTCTTCCACCCGGCACGATACGCTGCTTCACCCAAGGGGTAGCCGGCTGGAAAGTTATTTCTTCTAAACCATCGGGTAGAGAAAGTACACGGCCTCTAAGTCGCGACCAGTTAAGAACAGAGTTCCACGTAAAGCTTCCTTTCTGCAGAATGGTGGCATCAGCGACTACCTCCCAGATGTTGTTTCGGATACTTCCTGCATTAATCACGAAGTTCGTAAAACCTGTCGCACGGCTCACAGGAATAGGGACGATCTGGTCGATGGAAGTTTGGATGGCATAGTTCACATCCAGTTTTAAGCGATTGTTAAATAGGCCCACATCGAAGCCAAACTCCAGTCCACGTGTGCGTTCTGGGCGCAGGTCCTCACTACCGATCGTGTTATTACGCACCACACCCACCACTCCTCGGAAAGGTGCCAAGGTACTGTAGTAATTTCCGATCAAGAAGGGATTCGCATCCTTACCAACCTCAGCGAAAGAAGCTCTTACTTTACCGTAGCTAAGCACGCGCTGAGAATTTAGCTTGAGCGTCTCGGTGAAGATGTAACTGGTACTGATGGAAGGGTAGAAAAAAGATCTGTTGGCCCTTGGCAAAGTAGAAGACCAGTCATTTCTTCCCGTAAGGTTTAAGAAAAGAGTTTGCTTGTAATCGAAGCGCGCATCTGCAAAAACCCCGATGATGCTTCTGCTCGTCGGAAAGGAGCGTGTATTATACTGGCTTAAATTGTTAATCGAAATGAAGTCGGCGATCACAAAATTAGTACCTGTACTGGTAAAATCGCGGGTGTTGATTGTTGTGATTTGATTACCAACAGAGAACACAGCCCCTATATCGTCTGTAAGTTGTCGCTCGGCTGTTAGCAAGAGGTTGCTGTTGATTTCTTGGTACTGAAGTACACGCTCAGAGATACTTCCATTCGCTCCAGCACCGATTAGCGTACGTGGCGAGGTCAGGATAAAGCGATTATCCGTGTACTGATCGATTCCGACGCGGTAGTCTAACTTTAACCAGTCTGTCAAGGCGTAATTCGCTCCCAAGTTCCCGATAAAGCGATCTACCTTTTCTTCTTGGAAGGCATTTCCGCGAAAAAGAAAGGATTATCCAGCTGTGTGGTATAGCGGATAGGCAAACCATCAGCAGTAATAAAATCGCGCATGTCTACATCCGGCGCATAGCGGGAGGCATAGGAAATAACCCCGGCGCCGCCTACACCCATTCTCGGGTTTTTACCATTGGAGTTGATGTAAGAGGCAGAACCATCTAATTTGAGCCGCTCATTAGCTTGTAAGGTACCGCTTATTTTGACCGTGGTCCGGTCAAAGTTGGAGTTTGGCACTACCCCTGTTTGATCGAGACGGGAAACGGAACCGAAGAAAGTGGCGCGCTCATTACCCCCAGAAAAGGTAAGTCCCTGCTGAGCGGTATTTCCAGTATTGAAAATTTGATCCCATTGGTTGCGCATAATATCGTTCGGGCCAGCAGGGGGGCCATCGGCGCGGTAGTCATTTGGATTATAGACACCTTGTGTGCCCCGCAGATAGCGATCTTGCATCGGTGGACGTCGGCCAACTTCATCTACTGAGTAGCTGGTTCTGAAGTTAAACACGGTTTTGCCAGCCTTTCCGGACTTTGTAGTGATGATGACGGCGCCATTTGCGGCACGCAACCCATACAAAACCGCTGCAGAAGGTCCTTTCAAGATCGAAATCGTTTCGATATCGTCTGGGTTGATGTCCGCGATCCGGTTAGTATTCGTAAAAGTATCGCCTCCTCTACCCCCAGTGATGTTCGTTTCATTCGAGACGGGAATCCCGTCGATAACGAAAAGGGGTTGATTGTTAGCACCCGGATCTAGGGAGTTAATCCCACGGATAATAATGTTCGTTCCTGCACCAGGCGCCCCAGAAGAAGAGGTGATGTTAACCCCTGCCACACGGCCTCTGAGGGCATTGAGCGCATTGGGCTGATTGGTCTCCATCAGTTCGCGATTGCCTACCTCTTGGATGGGAAAGCCGAGGGCCTTCCGCTCTTGCTTGACCCCGAAAGCAGTTACTACAGCCTCCGACAGAGTAGCCAGCTCTTCCTCTAACCCGATCGCTAGGGTGCTTTGGTTGCCCACGGCCTGCTCGAAGCGTTTAAATCCTAAAAAAGAGAACACGAGCACGGGGCGGTCTCCAGAAACAGCAATCGTAAAATCACCCTCTATGCCGGTCACTGTACCGGTAGAGGTTCCTTTTAGCACGACGGAGACACCCGGGAGGGGCTCCCCATCCGCAGCCGAGGTGACTACCCCGCTGACGACGCGTGACTGAGCGATGGCAGTTTGCCAGCAGAACAGACACAGCAGTAGCAAACTGATTAGAGGTTTGTTCATATAGAATTGGGTTTAAAATTAGCATTGACACGGGGCCATCGCGAGGAGTGCTGCTGTATCCCACATACCCTTCAGCATACTTCACAAGATTACCTAGCATAAACATACAAAACACTGCAAATATCTGCAAGTTTATGCCGATTTAATTTCAGTTTTTTGCCATAAATGGTTGTATGCTTTTTTATGTTGCACGTTTTTCCGATTTATACTACCTTAGACCATGCTAAAAGAAGAAAGACATGCCTACATCTTACAGGAGGTGCGCGTACATCACCGTATCTTACTGGCGGACATAGCGGATACGCTTCAGGTCTCCGTAGACACCATTCGAAGAGATGTCAAGGAGCTAGATGAGGCACAGTTAGTCAAAAAAGTACATGGCGGAGCAGTTTCGCTAGACTATAATATATATAACTACGTCGCGAAGGATAACTTTCTCCAGCAGAAGAAGAGCGATATCGCGAAAAAGGCTGTGCGGCTACTTCGAGACGACATGGTGATCCTAATGGGGGGCGGCACCACGAACATAGAAGTGGTCAAGCACTTCCCTCCGAACATTAAGCTGACGGTATTTACCCCTAGCCTGCCGCTGGCTACTCAGCTCATCCAGCACCCTACGATAAAAATTATTTTTTTAGGAGGCGTACTGAGTAAGGATGCACAAATCAGCGTGGGGGCAGACACGATTTTAGCGCTGCAACAGCTGCGGGTAGACCTTTGCTTTTTAGGGACAGGGTATCTCAGCGTTAAAGAAGGCCTCACAGAATACGATTATGAGGTAGTTCAGGTGAAAAAGGCCATGATCGAACGAGCGAAAAAAACGATGGTACTCACCGTTTCCGCCAAATTAAATAGTGTTCAGCGCTTTCAAACCTGCCCGATCCAAGATATAGACACCTTAATCACAGAACTAGACCCGGAAGATGCTACGCTGACAGCCTTTCGAGAGGCACAGATTCAGCTGCTATAGCGCAGCTCATGCAAGATGTGCCCTTTGGGCGGAAGCCCAATTATCACCGATATCCACCATTTTTCTCAAAAAAGCGCCGCTCAATAAAAGGGTAGGTGCTTTTTTTGATTGCCTTCAACTTTTTTTTCGCCGGTAGCAGATTTGTGAAAAATCAAGCCCTTATGTATTTCCTATCGAGGGACTATGTTTTTACCATATAAAACAATTCAACCCGCAAATAATACCAAAGTAGATTCTTTCCCGAAAAGGTATTTTTAAGAATATTTTTAACATATTTTTAATTTTACTTAAACATAATTCTGAATGCTCCGTATTATCATTGCAAAGACAAAACAAAAACAAAGTTTACAGGATTATGAGACGTACTATCGTTGCGCTTGGAATGTTCATCGCTTTAGGGTTCGGAGCAACCGTAGAAGCCAAAGAAAGATTGGAAGAAATGGCGAAAGTCAGACCAGTTAATAAGAAGGTTCAGGTTTACCTAGCCGAAGGTCTGGGTGACGTGGCTATCCGCGTAGAAAACTTAGAAGGTCAGCGCGTTTTCAGCACACGCATGAAAGTAGACGAAGTGACGAAACTGCCTTTAAACTTAGAAAACCTTCCTGACGGAGAATATTTGGTGAAAATACGTTCCGCGAACCAAGAGATCGTGGAGCGCGTGGAATTAGGGCAGCGCCAGATGAGAAATTTCACCTTCCTAACAGCTAAAGCTGTATTAGAGTCACCATTCTCCCTTGTGTTAGATATGGTCGTGGAAGATGAGGAGCCATTAAAAGTAACTGTGAGAGACTTTGAAGGTCGTGAAGTGGATTCTGAGTTTGTATCCCGCCCTGGTCGTTTCCAAAAGCGTGTCATCACAGCGAATCAGGCAAAAGCACTGATTTCTACTTCGAAATTACCGACAGAAACGGGAACAAGAAGAACATTTATTATTAAGAAGAAGATTGTTGATTAGTATAGTTTGAATTTAGAAAAATGGCGTCATTCGGCGCCATTTTTTTTTATGCCTTATCTTTCGGGCTATGGATTCAGCGGAAGTTTTTGTACTTTAGTTGTGAACCTGTTCTAAACCATGTTAGATCCGAAAATCCCAGAAGGCCCACTCGACCAAAAGTGGCAGCAGTTTAAGGCGCAGGCCCGCTTGATTAGTCCTGCTAACAGAAGAAAATACCGCGTTATCGTCGTAGGCACCGGATTGGCCGGCAGTGCTGCGGCAGCCAGCTTGGCTGAGCTGGGATTTTCCTGCGAGGTTTTTACATACCACGAAAGTCCACGCCGGGCCCACAGCGTCGCAGCACAGGGCGGCATAAACGCTGCCAAAGGCTATAAAAATGACGGCGACAGTGTCTGGAGGATGTTCCAAGACACCTTAAAAGGCGGCGATTTCCGCTCACGCGAAGCCTCCGTTTTCCGAATGGCAGAGTGCTCCATGGCCCTCATCGACCAAGCCGTGGCACAGGGAGTTCCTTTCGCACGGGAGTATAGCGGCTATTTGGCGAACCGCTCCTTCGGCGGTGTACAGGTCAGCCGTACCTTTTATGCCCGTGGCCAAACCGGACAGCAGCTCCTACAGGGAGCCTATCAGGCCTTGATGCGCATGGTTGCCACAGGCTCCGTAACCCTACATACCTGCCATGAGATGCTCGACTTGATCTTGGAGGAAGGCCAAGCGAAAGGAATCATCGCGCGCAACTTAGAAACCGGCGCCATCACCGCACATGCGGCAGATGCAGTGGTTTTAGCCACAGGCGGCTACGGTAAAATCTATTATCTTTCCACGCTGGCCATGCTCTGTAACGGGTCTGCCATCTGGCGGGCACATCGCCGCGGAGCCTACTTTGCAGCGCCTAGCTGGACCCAGTTCCACCCCACTTCCCTACCTCAGCTTGGCCCTTACCAGTCGAAACTCACGCTGATGTCTGAGTCCCTGCGGAACGATGGCAGGATTTGGGTGCCCCAAAACCGGGGGATAATCGTGCCCCCGCCGACATTCCCGAAGAGGAGCGCGACTATTATCTGGAACGCAAATACCCGACTTACGGTAATTTAGCCCCTCGCGACATCTCCTCCCGCGCCGCTAAGGAAGTCATCGATGCGGGCCAAGGTGTCGGCCCCCTGCGCAATGCCGTTTACCTCGATTTTAGCGATGCTATACGCCGAGAGGGTCAAGGTACCATAGAAAAGCGCTATGGCAATCTCTTTTCCATGTATAAAAAAATTACCGGCACGGATGCCTATCAGGAGCCGATGCTCATTTCGCCGTCCGCCCACTTTTCTATGGGAGGCCTCTGGGTGGATTATGAGCTGCAGAGCAACCTGCCCGGCCTCTTTGTACTCGGAGAGGCGAACTTTGCCGATCATGGCGCCAACAGACTCGGGGCGAACTCCCTCCTACAGGCCTGCGTGGACGGCTATTTTATTTTGCCCCACACCCTGATGCACTACTTGGCAGGTGAGACAGCGCTGGGAGCCCGAAAACTTGCCGCCGAAGAGCGGCTCCTGCAGGAAGCCCGTGCCCGCATCGACCTTCTTCAAAACATAAAAGGCATGCGAACGGCAGATCAGTTTCATCGCGCATTAGGGGCCTTGCTGACGCAAAAATGTGGCCTCATTCGGGAAAGAGGGCAGCTACAGGAAGGGCTTAAAGAGGTAAAAGAGCTCCAAAAAAGCTTTTATGAGGATCTTTTTTTGCCCGAAACGGGCGAGGGCCTGCACATGGAGCTCGAAAAGGCCCTTCGAGTGGAGGATTACTTGGAACTAGCGCAGTTAATTTTCACCGATGCCCTGCAGCGAGAGGAATCCTGTGGAGCGCACTTCCGCGTGGAGTACCAAACCGAACAGGGAGAGGCCGCTCGCAACGATGCAGAATTCCAGTTTGTTTCCGCCTGGGAATCCACCTCCGAGGGCTTCCAACTCCACCGCGAAGCACTTCACTTTCAGTACATGCAACCACAAGAAAGAAGTTACCAGTAAAATGAAATTGACCTTAAAAATTTGGCGTCAGCCGAATCCACGAGCCAAAGGAACCTTCGAGACCTATTCTTTAGAGGATCTCAACCCAGCCATGTCCGTTCCGGAGATGCTCGATGTACTAAATGAGCAACTGATGGCGGCAGGAAAGACACCCATCGCCTTCGACTCAGACTGTCGGGAAGGTATCTGTGGGCAGTGCGGATTCGTAATTAATGGGGACGTTCATAGCCCAGAAAGGGGCGCTACGACCTGTCAGACGCACTTGCGCAGCTTTCAGTCTGGGGATACACTCGTGCTGGAGCCCTTCCGGGCAAAGGCCTTTCCGATCAAAAAGGATCTCTGCGTGGATCGGCGCGCGCTGGATCGCATCATCATGAAGGGGGGATATATCAGCGTGCAGACGGGGCAAGCTCCAGAAGCCAACAGCACCCGAATTCCACTGGAACAGGCCGAAACAGCCTTCGAAGCGGCCGCCTGTATCGGCTGTGGAGCTTGTGTCGCAACCTGTAAAAACGCCAGTGCAGCCCTTTTTACAGGAGCGAAAATCAGCCACTTGGCGCTTCTGCCCCAGGGCGAACCCGAGGCCGCAAAACGGGTGCAAGCGATGGTGGCGCAGATGGATGTGGAGGGCTTTGGCGCCTGCTCCATGACTGGAGCTTGCGAAGTGGTCTGTCCACAGGGCGTTTCGATCGCACATATCGTGCGCATGCATGCGGAGTTTTGGAAGTCCTAAAAGCGTAGAGAAATCTCCGCAACTTACTGCATCCTTCGGGATGCTTTTTTATGGCCCAAATCTTAGGGTCTCCTGTTATTTTTTCGCTATCAACTGCACAAGGCTCTTAAAATTTTATTTGGTAGCCAAACGCTTTTAAGGGATTACAAACGACATTTATTGTAGCTTATTCCGCTTTAAAAGCTATAATTACCGTTTGAACTAACATTTAGACACATCACTTCTTAACAAATACTTAACACGCGAAATATTATTTGCATTTCAGTTTGTAGGTAGCTTTAAGGGCTAAAATTATTTTCAATCTACACGAACGTACATGAAACACGTTTTACCGTATGCTTTACTCGGTGGATTTCTACTCTTTTCCCTGCTGACCATTTTCTCTGGTAGCGCGGCGGAGGGAGATCAAGAAGTCCTTCGAATCGATTTCTCGGGGCTTTCGGGCCCCACAGAAGGCCCCCTAACAGGAGTGGGGGCTGCCAGCATCGACAATATCCGCCTCAGTCGTGGACCGGGTTTAGGAGCTGCAAGTGCACCCAATGGCTTCAACTCCACCAATTGGAACGCCACAGCAGGCAACTTCCTCTCACTCGACTTTGAGGTCGCAGAGGGGCAAGCCTTACACGTAAGGACACTGACTTTGGCAGGCCAGTCCTCAGGAGGCGGGCCCCGAGACATGGCTATCTTTAGCTCGACAGATGGTTTCACCACACCTGTTGCTACCTGGGTACAAATATCCAGTGCAGCCCCACAGACCTTAGACATGAGCGCCCTCCCTCCCCTTCGCGGTACTGTTAGCCTGCGCATCATGCCCACCAGTAACGTTTCCGCTAACGGAGGCACCGTGGCGAGCGGCGGCACTTTCCGCCTAACAAATACAACATCCGTGGATGGCTTACAGCTGACGGGCATGCTTATCGGCCAAGAAGAGGGAGCTGGACCCGATCAACCTGTTGCCCCTGAACCAGAAAACCCTGAGGAACCAGGAGAACCGGACAACCCAGAGGAACCAGGAGAACCGGAAAATCCTGAAACACCAGGAGACCTCCCAGCAAATCCAGAAGAAAATACCCTAGCACGCATTTTTTGGGACCTAAGCGGCCAGCCTGGGAATCAGGCCTTCACCCCTGGGTCTGCAGAACCGGATCAAATCATCGTTTTTGATTTAGAACGCAGCAGCAGCATTTCAGCCACTGCTGCAAACAACTCCATCACCGCTAACGGCTTCAATACCGAAGAGGAACGCTTTTTTACTTTTGGCTTCCGCGTGCCCGATGGTTTCACGTTTACAGGCGAAAAGCTTCTGCTTACCACACGCAGTAGCGCCGGGGGCCCAGGAAACCTGGCGGTTCAAAGCAGCATCGATGGCTTTACGAGCTCCCTAGCCGAAATTACGCAGACAACAAACGACTTTATCGTTACAGAAATCGATCTAAGCACCTTAGGCATTGTCCGAGGGGAAGTGCGCTTTCGCGTTGCGGCGGTAGGCCAAACGGCTGCCAATGGAAATTCGATTGGTTCTACAGGCACTTTACGTATTGCAAATACCCGCACAGAGGGAACTGTGTTTGTTCCGCTAACCATTACAGGGACTTTAGCGGAAACGGAAGTGGAACCTGAACCCTCCTTAGACCCCGTCACCCTACTCCAATACGATCTAGCCGGACAGCCGGGTAATCAAGCCAGCACTGAGCCCGTGGTCTTGGTTAGCGGAATCTCCGGACAGCCCCTCACCCGAGGCGCTGGATTGGCAGCTTCTGGTTCAGGTAACTCTTTCTCCAGTAGCGGTTGGAATGCCGGCGAGGAACGCTTCTTCCGCTTTGGGTTTACGGCCCTGCCGGGCCAAAGCGTGGACCTCAGCAGTCTCCGTTTCGGCTACCGCTCTTCTAACACCGGGCCCACTAACATGGCCCTGCGCTATAGTGGCGATAACTTCACCCAGAATTTAGCCACTTTCACCAGTGTCAATGCATTCGGAAATCTCGAAGTAGACCTTTCTGCCCTTCAAGGCTGACTGGCCCAGTAGAATTCCGCATCATCGCATTGGATAACACCTCCGCAAACGGCGGAACCGTGGCAGCGAATGGCACCTTCCGGGTGACCAACTTCTTCCCAGGCAATCAACCCATCACCTTTACCGGGGTCGTACGCGCCAGCGGGGAAGCAGGGATTCCTTTTATCAGCACCGATCCCGAAGCTCTCGGCTTCCCTAGAACCTCCATCCGAGAAGAAGGGCCAGTGTTGAGTTATATCCTGAGCGCACGCGACCTCCAAGGTCCCGTAGAAATCTCCGGACCTGAAGTCCTGCGCTTCTCCTTAGACGGCAGCAACTTCCAAGCACCGCTCAGCATTCCTGCTGAAAGTCTGGAAGCAGAGGCACTTACCCTCTTCGTGCAGTTCAGCAGTGCTGAAGCCATTAACCTGGCTTCTTCCATCCAGCACAGCACCAGCGGCATCCCGCCTGTATCCCTGGCCGTCACCGGACAGCGCTTCGACCCTTTCCAGATCTTCGAGGACTTTAACACCTCCTGTCAGGAAGGACTGCCTGACGGCTGGACTGCCATCGCCATTACAGGACAGCAGCTGTGGGAATGTACCCAGTTCGGTAGAGCCGGAAATAATGCCACTGCCAATGCACCTTTTGGCCTGCAGGCCAATGGCTTCGCTAACGGAACGCAGCAAACCAACGAGCAGTGGCTCATCAGCCCTGCCTTTGACCTGAG
>NZ_AJYA01000056.1 GCF_000265075.1 Nitritalea halalkaliphila LW7
CGAGCATGCGCGTTTTGTGGGGAGCTGCACGTGTTGGACCTGCCTTTCGTGCTTCTTGCTGGGATCCTTTTCGGGGAGATTGCTTTTATGTTGGACGCGAGCCGCAGTTCGTGGGCTCCATCGGTATTTTGATCGTTTTGCACATAAAGGGAGCTATGGAAAGGTGCTGGCCATAGGAGGAAATGAGGGAATGGAGGGAGCGCTGAAGTTGACGACGTTGGCAGCTTTACGTACGGGCAGTGGCTTGGTGTATGCGGCCTCACCTGTGCAGGGATGGGCGCCGCTTAGTCCGGAAGTGCTCGTGGTGCCGTACACCCTATCGCCTGATTTTACGCGGCTGGATGCTTTGGCTATCGGGCCTGGCTTGGCAAAAATTCTCAGAGGCCGAGTGGTTGGGTTTTTTACAGCAGCTTCCCTTTCCAGTGGTTTTGGATGCGGATGCCCTGAATTTAGTAGCCAAGTATCCAGGTAGCAGGGCGCTTATTCCGAAGGGGAGTATCCTCACTCCTCATGTGAAGGAGTTTGAGCGTTTGGTAGGGCCTGCAGGGGATCAGGAAGAGCGGATTCAGCAAGCGAAGACTTTTGCGCAGGCGCATGACTGTATCGTGGTCGTGAAAGGGGCCCATTCCTTGATTGCTTTGCCGAATGGCCAAAGCTTCTTTAACAGTACGGGAAGTCCTTATATGGCGACGGCCGGAAGTGGGGATGTGCTCACGGGGATGCTGCTGGCTTTTCTGGGGATGGGCTACACGTCAGAGCATGCCGCCCTCTGTGGGGTCTTTTATCATGGCTTAGCGGGGGAGTTAGCGGGCGCTAAGCTGAAACGAGGAACGCTGGCTTCGGATATCATCGCGCATATTCCTGAGGCGCTTTTCCCGGATATAGAGGATGGCTGAGGGCTGATTTATGTAGCAACATGTAATTTTCTTTGGAGGCGAACTTTAGCAGGGAGGGAAAGGTTCTAAGGGAGGTGAACTTTTCCTTATGTCAAGAGAGAAACTTTTAATTTGGACGCTGGCGGCGATCAACTTTACGCATATCGTAGATTTTATGATATTGATGCCGCTGGGCCCTCAGTTGATGCGTATTTTTGAGATTACGCCGAATGCCTTTGGGCTTTTGGTATCCTCTTACACCTTTTCGGCAGGGATCAGCAGTTTCTTTGGAGCTTTCATTTTAGATAAGTTTGACCGTAAGCAGCTCTTGTTATGGGTGTTTGGCGGTTTTTTAGTGGGGACTTTAGCCTGTGCGCTGGCCCTAATTATGCTTTCTTGTTGGCGGCCAGGATCTTATCGGGAGTCTTTGGTGGCTTGACCTCGGCGCTTATTTTAGCGATCGTAGGGGACGTGGTGCCGGATGCCGTAGGGGGTATGCGATGGGTTTTGTGATGGCTGGCTTCTCGGTAGCCTCGGTATTTGGAGTTCCTTTTGGCTTGTTTATCGCCAGTCTTACCAACTGGCATGCCCCTTTTTTCTTTTTGGCGGGGGTCTCTTTAGTGATTTTGGTGCTGATCGTGCGCTTTGTACCGCAGGTACGGGGCCACTTAGAGACGGGCAGCACGCGTCCCAGTCCGCTACAGGTGATCCGCCGTGTTACGGGGAATCCGAACCAGATGAAGGCGATTACGCTAACGATCTTTATGATGCTGGGGCAGTTTTCGATTATCCCTTTTATTAGCCCGTATATGGTCGCGAATGTCGGATTTACCGATATGCAGCTGACTTATATTTACATGGCGGGGGGTGCGCTGACGATTTTCACGAGTCCTTGGGTGGGTAGGATGACGGATCGCCATGGCAAGGTTAAGATTTTCACCATCTTCATGGTGCTGAATTTACTTCCTATCGCGGTGATTACGCATTTGCCGGCCACTCCCATCGTGTATGCGCTGCTGATTACTTCGCTGTTTTTCGTGACTTCTAATGGGCGGATGGTGCCTGCGGCGGCTTTGATTACGGGGACAGCGAAGCCAGAAAATCGCGGCAGTTTCCTGAGTTTTAATAGCGCTGTGCAGCAGCTGGCCTCTGGGTTGGCTTCTTTCATCGCGGGTCTGATTATTATAGAAGGCGCAGACGGTAGCTTGATGCATTATGACCGGGTGGGATATTTTGCACTGTTCTTTAGTGTGTGTTGTATCCCTTTAATCCGGAGGATCCGAGAGGTGCCGGCGGGAGCACCTGCTGAAGTGGAAAAGAAGGTTTAGGGTTTCGGATCCGTGCAAGGCATAAAAAAGCCGATACAGGAGAACTGTATCGGGCTTTTTTAATTGTTTATGGGCCAGGTGTCTGCTTTGGGGCGCCCGCCCCAAAGTTTCTTTCTGGCAGGTTTTAAAATTCTGCGTTTCCGGGAGTACGTGGGAAGGCGATGACATCTCGGATGTTACTCATGCCGGTGACGAATAGTACGAGGCGTTCGAATCCGAGGCCGAAGCCTGCATGTGGGGTGCTACCAAAGCGGCGGGTGTCTAGGTACCACCACATTTCTTCTGTCGGGATATGCATTTCTTCCATGCGCTGAGTGAGTTTATCTAGGCGCTCTTCCCGCTGCGAGCCTCCCACGATTTCGCCGATGCCGGGGAATAGAATGTCCATCGCGGCTACGGTTTTGCCGTCTTCGTTTTGGCGCATGTAGAAGGCTTTGATCTCCTTCGGGTAATCGGTGAGTATAACAGGCTTCTGGAAGTGTTTTTCTACTAGGTAGCGTTCATGTTCTGACTGCAGGTCTACGCCCCAGTCTTCGACCAAGTACTGGAATTTTTTCTTTTTATTCGGCTTGGATTGTTTCAGGATTTCGATGGCTTCCGTGTAGGTTAGGCGTTCGAATCGGTGCTCTACGACCATGCGGAGGCGATCGAGGAGGCCAAGCTCACTGCGCTGTTCGGCTTTTTTCGTCTTTTCTTCTTCTGCAGCGCGCTGGTCGAGGAAGGCGAGGTCATCCGCGCAGTGCTCGAGGGCATAGGCGATGACATATTTAAGGAAATCTTCTGCTAGGTCGGCATTATCTTCTGCGTCGTAGAAGGCCATTTCGGGTTCGATCATCCAGAACTCTGCGAGGTGGCGCGTGGTATTAGAGTTTTCGGCACGGAAGGTAGGGCCAAAGGTGTAGATTTCGGATAGCGCTAGGGCCGCCAGTTCGCCTTCCAGCTGTCCGGAAACGGTAAGGTTCGTCTCTCTTTCGAAGAAATCCTCTTTGTAGTTGATGTGCCCTTCTTCTGTCAGGGGTGGGTTTTTCAGGTCCAGGGTGGTCACTTTAAATGTTTCTCCAGCACCTTCTGCATCGGAGGCGGTGATGATCGGAGTATGGATATAGAAAAATCCCTTATCGTTAAAGTATTTGTGTACGGCATAGGCCAGCGCATGCCGTACGCGGAACACGGCTCCGAAGGTATTCGTCCGCATGCGTAGGTGTGCGATTTCACGGAGAAACTCTAGGGAGTGCTTTTTCGGCTGCAGCGGAAATTTCTCTGGATCCGCCTGTCCGAGGACCTGCAAGGATTCGGCATGAAGTTCTGTGGCCTGCCCACTTCCTTGGCTTTCGACCACGCTGCCGGTCACGAGGATACATGCGCCGGTGCTGACCTGTTTGAGTAGTTCCTCGGAGATCGTCTGTGGATCTGCCACGATTTGGTAGTTTTGAATGCAGGAGCCATCATTTAATGCGATGAAAGTGACATTTTTATTGCTTCGTTTCGTGCGCACCCAGCCCATTAGTGTCTGTGTGGTCCCTGTCACTTCGCCCTGTAGCAAAGCCTTGATTTTAATTCTTTTGTTAAATGCCATAAAGATTACATGCTCTCTTTCGCAACAGCCCTCATGCCGCCACCGTTTACATAAGTGCAAAAAAACGATATAATACGCTTTTTATCAAAAATTTGATCTAATTTCCTAAATTTACATCTGGGAAGGGACTTTTGGCACGGCCCATCCATTCCATAAGCTTTTAAAACGCATATATGCAGAAATTACATTTAAGTCAGTCTTTATCTCAGAAGTTATCTCCTCAGCAAATTCAGTTTATCAAGCTGCTACAGGTGCCTACTGCCGAGCTGGATGCGCGCGTAGAGGAGGAGCTGGAGATTAATCCTGCCCTAGAAGAGGGGAAAGAGGAGTCTCCTGAAACTGCTGCCGATGAGTATGCTGAAGGTAATTTTGAGGAAGAGGGTAAGAAAGAGGAGCAGGACGTCAACTTAGAAGACTACCTCGGCGATGATTACGGGGGCTATAAAATGCAGGGGGATGGTAATTATAACCCGGACGAGGAAGATCGTGAGATTCCGGTGTCCAGCGCGATGTCTCTTCACGAACAGCTTCTCGTGCAGTTAAGCTACTTACGCTTAGATGAGCGACAGATTTTAATCGGAAAGCAGCTGATCGGGAGCATCGAGAACGATGGCTATATCCGTAGGGAGTTGGAAGCGATAATTAACGACTTGGCTTTTAGCCAAGGGGTAGAAACGGATTTGGACGAGGTGGAGGAGGTGCTGCGCAAAGTGCAGGCCTTTGACCCTCCCGGTATAGCGGCGCGCAACTTACAGGAGTGCTTGATTCTCCAGTTAGAGCGCAAGGAGCATCCAGAGGATCCTGAGATTGAAAATGCGATCGCGATTCTTTCTCAGTGTTTTGAGGAGTTCACGAAAAAGCATTACGAGAAAATTCAGCGCAAGCTTAATCTGGATGATGAGGCCTTGAAGGAGGCTGTCAATACGATTACACGCTTAAACCCTAAGCCGGGAGGTATTTCGGATGGGATGGTGCGGACACAGTATGTCATTCCGGATTTTATGCTGTCGCAGGTGAATGGAAAGCTTGAAATTAGCTTGAATAGTCGAAATGCTCCGGAATTGCGCGTAAGCCGCTCTTATGCCGACATGTTCGATGCTTATGACAAGAGTGATAAGAAGGACAAGAAGTTAAAGGAGACGGTTACGTTCGTGAAGCAGAAGTTAGATGCGGCCAAGTGGTTCATCGATGCGATCAAGCAGCGGCAGCAGACCCTACTGCGGACGATGCAGGCGATTTTAGACTATCAGTATGAGTTTTTTATCGATGGGGACGAAACAAAACTCCGTCCGATGATCTTAAAAGACATAGCAGATAAGATCGATATGGATATTTCCACTGTTTCTCGTGTGGCGAATAGTAAGTCGATCCAGACGGAGTTCGGTGTGTTTCCGCTCAAGTATTTCTTTTCTGAGGGGATAGCGACGGACTCTGGGGAAGATGTCAGCAACCGAGAGGTCAAGTCTGTGCTGCAGACATTAGTGGATGGGGAAGATAAGCGCAAGCCGCTTTCGGATGACAAGCTAGTGAAGTTATTAAATGATAAAGGATATAACATAGCGAGGCGGACTGTCGCCAAATATCGGGAGCAATTACATATTCCGGTGGCTAGATTAAGGAAAGAGTTGTAGTGCATAAGCGTATCGCCCATTTTATTTCGATCATTACGCAGCCGCTGTTAATGCCTACAGCGGTTGCTTTCTTTTTTATTCAGTTAGCTGGAAAAAACATTCAAGGGCTGTATATGCCTGTGTCGGTGTTTATGGGGCTGCTGTTTTTTACCACTTGTCTGGTGCCCGTCATCAGTATTTTTATCATGTGGCGTTCGGGACTGGTTAGTTCCCTGTCGATGGGAAGCCTTCAAGAGCGGCCACTAGCGTTTTCGATCATTAGTGTGTTTTATGTGATCGCGACTTACTTCTTTTATTACAAGACGCAGGTAGCGGTAGGGACGGTCTTTACGCTGGCAGTCATTACGATTTGTATATTACTGTTAACCTCGATTAGTTTTTTCTGGAAAATTTCTGCGCACATGACGGGGATTTCAGGTTTAATCGGAATCGTATTGGCGACTGCCGGGAATGAAAAAGTGGAGTCGGTCCTGCCGCTTGTGGCGACTTTATTTGTCTTAGCGGGGCTTACGGGAACGGCGCGTTTAAGCTTGCGTGTACATTCTCCTGCTCAGGTTTTGGCGGGATTTGTACTGGGCTTCGGTGTTTGTTATGCGGCATTCTATTATTTTGGTTCTTGGATTTAGGTTCAGCAAGCTGTTATTTTTTTATCGCTAAAGTTTAAGATCGACCGTATGCTACTAGCTCTGCGTTTGGGCTGAAATGAGAAAGACATCCAGTTGCGTGGATGTCTTTCGTGTTATCTGCTCCTAAAGTATACAGTAGTAAATCGATTACTTCGGTTTGGATGAGGGGATTGTTTGCTGTAGGCCTCTGCCCCTGTAGTGGGGGTAGCCCTAGAAAAGTGCTACCGATATACCAAAGTTGATCTGATTTGCTTCTGTATTTAATGGCCCTTGCCCTTCTCTCCAAATGTTATTTAAGCCATAGTAGCCCCAGAAGTTGAACCCAGGGAATGCGACACGGGTGTAGACCCCGTATCGGATAGGGTTTAGCCCGTAGTTTTGTCGGTCTTTAATTTGTCTTCTATTTCCATCGGGATCTGTGTAGGCTACCTTGGTATGTGCATTCATCAGAAGACCTACCTTCGCACCGACTGCGATCTTAAAGCTTCTGTTGTAATCACTTTTATTAAAGTGATAGCGGAATTCTAGTGGGATGTCAAGGTAGTTCGCGATGAAGTTGTTTCTTCTGATTTGGATATCATCTCCATATAAACCGCGAATAGAAGCAAGCATACTCGATTCGGGACCTAAGGTAGGGTTGGTCACGAAGGTACTGTCTGCACGTAGCGCCATGCGATCAGAGCCAATGCCAATACCTGGATTAAAGCTAAAGCCGGAACGTTCGCCGAAGATAGGGATGGGGTATTGATAGGAGACGTTTAATGTGCGAGAGGCAAAAAAGCGTGTATTGAGCTCTGAGGGTCTATTATTTAATAGATTAAAACCAAAATCAACAAATAAATCTCCCTTCAGATCAGGCCGTCCTCCGATAGGGGTTCTTTCGCGGGTTTTCTTTACGGCGTTTTCTTCGCTTTGTGTGGACTCTTGAGCGTATACAACACCTAAAAGCATACAAAATAAGGTAACTAGTGCTACTTTTTTCATGAACTGAATTATTTTCCAAAATTA
Organism: Nitritalea halalkaliphila LW7; assembly: GCF_000265075.1. Taxonomy (GTDB): domain Bacteria; phylum Bacteroidota; class Bacteroidia; order Cytophagales; family Cyclobacteriaceae; genus Nitritalea; species Nitritalea halalkaliphila. The sequence continues at coordinate 7,045 of NZ_AJYA01000056.1, forward strand.
CGCGGGCTAAATTAGGAAATGATATGTGATTTTTTTGTCTTTTCCTCTTAAATCTTCTTAAGTCCATTAAGGTGAGGGTCGAGATAGTGAGTAAAGTACAGAAAAAGTTGAAAATTTATGTCCTTGATAGCGACCTACTTGATAATAAGATTACTTGATTTCGCTCATTTTTTTTGGTCATGGCTTTTGAGATTTAAAAATCCTGCCTACATTTGTACTCCAATCAAGGACGGCCTCGTAGCTCAACTGAATAGAGCACTTGATTACGGCTCAAGAGGTTTCAGGTTTGAATCCTGACGAGGTCACAAAAGCGGCGAATTTTTCGCCGCTTTTTTTATGCCCTGATCGTTAACCTGCGCGCAGAGTACCTGGGTGTCCTGGGCCATTATGCACGGCTTCTTGGATATCCTGAACTGCTTGCTTTTTGATTTCATCTAAAAGGACTGCACCAATAATAGCGGTCAGCGGGCCACCTACTACGAGATAGACGGAGGAGCCACCAGTTAAAGATCTCGCTTCGTTAGTGGATAAGGTAGAAAAATGTACGTTTGACATAAGTGAAAAATGTTGCGTGATGTACCTGTTGCGGGCCGGTACTTTACCCTAGCGTCTTCAAAGGTAGGGCGGTTCCGAATGAAAAAATGGACGGAGGAATTTATTTCGAAACTTTTCTCCTTTGTTTTCAGTTACTTGAACCGGGCTTAGATATTTTCTTTGATGTGGGGCCTTGCAAAACGAGAAAAAAGCTGCACCTTTGCAATCCCAAACGGGGGAAGCGGTTGAAAGAAACGGCACATGGACAGGCAAAGAAAAGGCGGATAGAAGTGCTTATGGGTGGTTTTCGGGTGTAGAAATACACGAGGAAACATCCTTTAAAGAGTTCTTTTATCAGCAGCCGAGAGCAAAAAAATAAATTTTTAATTTTTTGCTTGCCGAATGAAAAACTTTCTCTACCTTTGCAAACCCAAACGAGGGGAAACAAACAGAATGAGAGTACAGATGCTTCAGCTTAGGTGCTGGGAGCATTAACGAAGAGGAGACGCAAGGTTTTCTGATACGTTCTTTGAAGTGTTGTAAAACGAAACAAAAACATCCAAGACAATTTAGGTGAGATAATGTTTTACT
>NZ_AJYA01000057.1 GCF_000265075.1 Nitritalea halalkaliphila LW7
CGCTCAGCTGCGTAGTCACATCGGTATCGTACCACAGGAGGTACTGCTCTTTGGCGGCAGCATCCGAGAAAATATCGCCTATGCACGTCCAGAGGCTACGGAAGAAGAAATCATCCAAGCGGCGAAAAAAGCGAATGCTTGGCAGTTTATAGAAAAATTCCCGGAGGGCTTGGATACCCTGGTGGGAGAGCGGGGCATCAAGCTTTCTGGCGGGCAGCGTCAGCGCGTTGCGATCGCGCGTGCGATTTTAAAAGATCCTGCCATCCTTATTTTAGATGAGGCGACCTCTTCATTAGATGCTGAATCAGAAGCATTGGTACAGGAAGCACTGGATACGCTTATGCAGGGCCGCACCACCATTATCATCGCACATCGCCTGGCGACCATTCGCAAGGTAGACCGCATCTATGTCTTGAAAGATGGTGAGATCATCGAAACAGGAGATCATGAAAGCCTTTCCGCTAAAGTAGATGGATTTTATGCTAACTTAGTAAAACTTCAATTTTCAGAGCAAGTAAGCACCTTATAAGCAATCTTTTTCGTAGCTATCGTGTTATCAAGTAGCAAGTATCGACAAAGTAAGGATGAAAAATTTCGAGTATTTAAAAGAGGCGACCGAGCCGATTCGTGCCTCCCTGTTAGCACATCCCATTTATAACGATTTAAGGGATGCTGCCACCTTTAACCAGTTTATGGAGCAGCACGTCTATGCGGTGTGGGATTTTATGAGCTTGTTAAAAGCGCTTCAGCATCAGCTTACCGGTATGCAGCTCCCTTGGGTACCTAGCCGCGACCCTATGGTGACGCGGCTGATTAATGACATCGTCATGGCGGAAGAAAGCGATGAAGACGGTCAGGGTGGCTACTGCAGTCACTTTGAGCTGTACCTACGCGCTATGCGTGAAGCAGGGGCTTCGACCGCAGCCATAGCCCAACTGGTAAGCCGCTTGCAAGCTGGTGAATCTTTTGACGCCATTTTAGCTGAAAACCAACTGCCGGCACATATTCAGCAGTTCTTAGCAGTGAATTATGCTGTCGTAAAAGGAGGAAAGCCACATGAGATCGCCGCTTCTTTCACCCTAGGAAGAGAAGACCTGATTCCAGACTTGTTCCGACAGCTCGTAAATGAGCTTGTGGCCTCGAACCCTAAAGAGCTCGCCACGCTAGCCTTTTACTTCGAGCGTCACATTCACTTAGACGAAGACCATCATGGGCCGCTAGCGGCAAAAATGATTGCCCTCTTATGTGGCGATGATGCCACGAAATGGGAAGAGGCGAAACAAGCCGCACTGGCGGCATTAGAAGCACGAAAGGTGCTTTGGGATGGTATCCATGCGACGCTAGGGCAAGAGGAAATGCAGGCATAAGCACAACCCCTTAAATACTACTGAAAAACACAGGCTTTCCTTATCTAAAAGGAAAGCCTTTTTTTATCTCCCCTTCCACTACATGTGGGAAAATAGGCCCACAAATTCACCTGTACCCCTCTGAAACCTTTCCTTCAAAAAATAGTGCCTATACCTCCTCTTCAACTAAGCTCTATTTTTATTCGAAAATCATTAAAAATTATCTATATTTACGTTGAGTTTTTAGCGTGAATGGGGGTGGTAGATTGCTTCCACCGCCCATAAAATAGTGAATGGGTCTCTTTCTTAAGGGATAAACCAACATGACGAATCTTATCGTTTCATCTTTTATATTCTATCTTATGAAAAAGTTAATCTTAAATTTCAGCGTCGTTTTACTTTTACTCGTATCGATGAGCTCCTGCTACACCTACACTGTAACTGTAGGAAACGGAGCCCAAACAGGAATGACCGAGCGTAAAATGAACCATTATCTTATCGCCGGCTTGGCTCCTGTATCTGTTTCTGATCCGAAGGACCTAGCGAAAGGTGCTGAAGATTATGATGTGACCATTCAGCACACCTTCATCGACGGATTAATCGCTGCCATTACCTTCGGTATTTACACACCGACAACTACGATTGTGCGCAGATAAGCATTTGATCATTACCATTATGTAGTACAAATGGGGGGTGTTTCGGCACTTCCCAATTTTCCTATTTCTACCCACATTAGACCCTATGCGTTTACTTCGTTACCTCACCTTGACGATAAGTATCCTTATTCTCATCTACGGAGTGAAGAACATGCTCCTGTTCGTCAAGTACTATGATCAACTCAATGCTTTCGGACAGGGCTATTTGGTGGGGAATAGTCTGGTGCTGCTCATCGGTATTGGGCTTCTGTTTCTTCAGGCTTAACTTCGCTAAAAAAGTAAAAAACCTCCAGTGGAGGGTTTCTGAGCTTTATTTGATGGAGACATTTTCAGGCATATACAGCTTACTGAGTACGTCGACCATATAGTGTATATCTTCCATACTGGTAAAGCGGCTAAATGAAAACCGAACGGCTTCTCGCTCCGCAGGATGCCCGATCGCCCGTAACACATGAGAGCCTACGCTGGCCCCAGAGCTGCAGGCAGATCCCCCCGAAGCCGAAATGCCATGCAGATCAAGCTGGAATAATAGCATACCTGCCAAAGAAGCTGCTGGGGGCAGGCTAACGCTCAGTACAGTGTACAAGCTTTCCGTTTCTGAGGCCGAAAGTCCGTTAAATTTCACTCCCGGTATGGCTGCACGGAGCTGTTCGATAAACGTCTTCTTCAGCTGCTGAATGTGCGTTTGATGTGCGGTCATCTCCTCATAGGCGATTTCTAAAGCTTTCGCCACACCGACGATGCCGATGACATTTTCAGTACCTCCGCGCATATTGCGCTCCTGCGCACCGCCATGTAAAAAGGGCGTAATCTTCTTATCTTTCCGTAAAAACAAGAATCCGGCACCTTTCGGACCGTGAAACTTGTGCGCACCTGCAGCAAGGGCATCTACAGGCAGCTGGCTGAGGTCATGAGGATAATGCCCCATAGTCTGCACCGTATCCGAATGGAAAAAGGCGCCGTAGGTCTTGCAGCAGGCGGCTACCTCTTCTATCGGAAGCAGATTCCCGATTTCGTTATTCCCATGCATTAAGGAGACGAGGGCATTCGGATAGGTCTTTAGCAGCTGTTCCAGTTCCGCTAAAGAAATCCTACCCTGCTGATCTACCTGCAGTAGATGCAGGGTGATTTGGCCTCGCTTGGCCATAAGTTCTAATGGATGTAACACCGCATGGTGCTCGATCGGCGAGGAGATAACATGCTGGATGCCATAACTCGCTATCGTACAAAGAAGCGCCGTATTATCCGCCTCCGTACCCCCAGAGGTAAAGATAATTTCAGAAGGGCTGGCATGCAGCAGCTCAGCCACCTTTTTACGCGCCTTTTCGATCGCCGTACGCACGGTTCTACCATGCTTGTGCACAGAAGAGGGATTTCCGTAGTGGTCCCGCATAAACGGAAGCATGGCCTCGATCACGCGATCATCCATCGCCGTGGTGGCCGCATTATCGGCATATACTTGTCTCATAATCCTCTGGGTTTAACTTCTTATATCGCGTTCAGCGCGAGAGCAGGAAGATGCTGCACCAGGCGCAACTTACGCAGAACCTTTAATCACATCTCGAATGTCACCGATCAGTTTGTTTGCTAAGTGCTCCGCCGTCGCCAGGTGTGTGGACTCGGAATAAATACGAATAATCGGCTCCGTATTCGACTTGCGCAGGTGTACCCACTCCTTATCGAACTCGATTTTCACACCGTCGATGGTGTTTACAGGTTGCTTTTTATACTTTTCCTTAATCGCTTCTAACACCGCATCCACGTCGATTTCAGGGGTTAGTTCGATTTTATTTTTGCTAATATGGTAGTTCGGATAACTCGCACGCAGGCGAGAGATGCTTTTTCCGCTTTTCGCTAAATGCGTCAGAAAGAGTCCGATTCCCACTAGTGCATCTCGGCCATAGTGCGAGGCTGGATAAATCACTCCTCCATTCCCTTCACCGCCGATGACAGCGTCCACTTCTTTCATTTTATCCACCACGTTCACCTCTCCCACAGCAGCGGCGGCATAGGTACCCCCGTGGTTTTCTGTGACATCCCGAAGTGCCCGCGTAGAGCTTAAGTTCGATACCGTATTTCCGGGTGTCTGAGACAGTACATAGTCAGCCACGGCCACTAGCGTGTACTCTTCTCCAAAAGGAGCGCCATCTTCACACATAAAACACAGGCGGTCCACATCTGGATCCACCACGATGCCCATGTCATACTTGCCACGCTTTAGCTTATCTGCGATATCGCGTAGATTTTCTGGTAAGGGCTCTGGATTATGCGGAAAATGCCCCGTGGGCTCACAGTACAGCTCCTCCACCTCTACGTCTAAAGCACGTAACAAGGCAGGGACCGCTATCCCGCCCGTAGAATTTACCGCATCCACGATCACCTTAAACTTTCGCGCCTTGATAGCCTCTACATCTACCAAATCTAAGTTTAGCACATGCTGCACATGCCGCTCGATATAATCTGTAATAAAGGTATGCTTGCCAAGCTTTTTAACTTCTGCGAAAGTCACCGTACCTGCTTGGGCGATGGCCTCTAGGCGCTTTCCCTCTGCATCGGAGATAAACTCACCCTTTTCATTTAGTAATTTGAGCGCATTCCACTGAATGGGATTATGACTAGCCGTTAAGATGATCCCACCTTGGGCTCCTTCTGCCGGAACAGCCAGCTCCACGGTAGGCGTAGTGCTCAGCCCGAGGTCGATAACATCGATACCCAGCGCCTGTAGCGTGCCCACCACCAGCTTGTTCACCATATCTCCAGAGAGACGCGCATCTCTGCCGATGACCACTTTGGCGCTCGGCGCCTTCTCTAAGATCCACGCACCATAGGCAGAGGTAAATTTCACTACGTCGAAAGGCGTCAGACCCTCACCGGGAAGACCGCCTATCGTTCCTCGAATACCAGAAATAGATTGAATTAATGCCACGAAAGAAAAATTTAAATGGAAAATCCCGACAAAGCACCGGGATTACAGAAAATATAGGGAAAACAGAAATTATTTAAATTTCGCTAATACTTTATCTACTTCGTTATCAGGATTTCCGCAGGAGCTGTCTGCATCCACGTTTTTACCGCAGTAGCTGCACGTGCCTCCGTCCTTGTTGAGGAAAGGGTTTTGGGAAGCACAAGTCCCTTTAAACTCGCCATTTTTCAGGAAGAGCAGACGCACCGACATCATAGCGAAGAAGAGTCCGATCAGCCCTAAGGTCAAATATAAAGTTGTCATAACGAAGATATTTTTACAAATTTACGGATTACTTTGAAAACGTCCACATTATCTGAATAGTTTCCCGAAATTATGTCCACACCTGCCCACCGAGACGCCCAGCTTACTGCTTTCGACCGTTTACTGACCATCATGGATGAGCTACGCGAGCAGTGTCCCTGGGACCGGAAGCAAACCACGGAAAGCCTGCGCCATCTCACCATAGAAGAAACCTTCGAACTCTCGGATGCCATCTTGGATGGTGATCCCGAAGAGATAAAAAAGGAGCTGGGAGACCTCCTGCTCCACCTGGTTTTCTATGCGCGCATCGGCTCGGAGCGGGGGGAGTACGATGTGGCCAGCATCATCGATTCTTTATGCGAGAAACTCATCCGTCGCCACCCGCACATTTATGGAGATACCGCCGCCGATGATGCCGAAGCCGTAAAGCAAAACTGGGAGAAAATCAAGTTGGCTGAAAAACCGCAGGGGGAGACACGCTCGGTGCTAAGTGGTGTGCCCCGCTCCCTACCGGCCCTCATTAAAAGCATGCGCATTCAGGAAAAAGCCCGTGGTGTGGGCTTCGACTGGGAAGATAAGGCCCAAGTCTGGGCCAAAGTAAAAGAAGAGCTGGCCGAATTCGAGGAGGCCTACCAGCCAGAAAAAGGTAGCTCCCCAGAAAGCCTCTCATCGGAAAACGCCACCCGAAAAGGAGAAACAATCTCTTCCAAAGAAGTACTACTTGAAGAGCAGAAAGCCTTAGAAAGAGCAGAAAGCAGCAGACAGCAGGCCATGGAAGCCGAGTTTGGAGACCTGCTCTTTTCCTTGATTAATTTCTCGCGTTTTGCGGAAATCAACCCAGAAGAAGCGCTAGAGCGTACCAACAGAAAATTTATAAAGCGCTTTCAGTACATGGAGCGCCAAGCCGCCGCTGCTGGCAAGCAGATCGACCAGCTTAGCTTCACCGAGATGGACGCCTTATGGGAGGAGGCGAAGCGGCACTAAGGCGATAGCCTTCACGAAAGCGAAAAGGAAATAGCGAAAGCACCGAAATATCGCCCTAGGTTTAGTAATTTTACCACATGGAGTATAACTGGAAGATAAAAGAAAAGGCCCCAGCGGCCGCGGTGGAAGGTTTGAGCGCTGCGATAAATGTGAATCCCACGCTATCGAACTTGCTCGTCAACAGAGGCATCGACACCTTCCAGAAGGCAAAAGATTTTTTCCGACCCGACCTGGATCGCCTCCATGATCCCTTTTTGATGCGGGACATGGACCGCGCAGTGGAGCGGCTTAGCCAGGGCATGGAGCGAGGAGAGAAAATTTTAATCTATGGAGATTATGATGTAGATGGCACGACTTCTGTGGCCATGGTTTTCGGATATCTGAGTCGTTTCTATCCGCATTTAGAGTTTTATATTCCCGACCGGTATAAGGAAGGCTATGGCATTTCGGAGACGGGTGTGCGCTATGCCGCAGAGCAGGGCTTTGGGCTGATCATTTCCTTAGACTGTGGCATTAAAGCCATCGACAAAGTGGCTTTAGCGAAGTCCCTGGGGGTGGACTTTATCATCTGTGACCACCATACTCCGGGAGACACGCTGCCCCCGGCGGTGGCAGTATTAGACCCGAAGCGCCTCGACTGCCAGTATCCGTATAAAGAGCTGAGTGGCTGCGGTGTGGGGTTTAAATTTATGCAGGCCTTTGCGCAGCTTCATGGGCACCCAGAGACGGATCTGATGGAATATTTAGACCTTCTGGCGATCAGCATCGCAGCAGATATCGTGCCGATCACGGGTGAAAATCGGATATTAGCCTACGGTGGGCTGGAGCGGATTAACACCACCCCACGTCCTGGCATTCGAGCGCTTATATTAACCTCGAAGATCGCTAAGGACAAGGAGATCACCATCTCCGATGTGGTGTTTAAGATCGGTCCGCGCATTAACGCTTCGGGCCGCCTCGAGCATGCGAAAGCCTCCGTGGAGCTTTTAATCAGCGATAGTTTAGAGGATGCGCTGCGTCGTGCGGAACTGGTCGACGATGTGAACACGAAGCGTAAAAACTTCGACGAGGCGATAACGCATGAGGCGCTGGAGATGATCGAGCGTATGAACCATGAAATCACCTTAAAGACGACAGTCCTATTTAAGGCCAACTGGAACAAGGGGGTCATCGGGATTGTGGCCTCTCGCTGCATCGAGCGCTTTTACAAGCCTACGATCATCCTGACGGAATCGAATGGCAAGGCCACCGGCAGTGCGCGCTCGGTATTCGGTTTTAATATTTACGATGCCATCAGTGCCTGCTCAGAATATTTGGAGCAGTTCGGAGGGCATAAGTACGCGGCAGGTCTAACGATGCCGGTGGCGAATGTGCCGGCCTTTCAGGCCAAATTTGAGACCGTGGTAAGCGAGCAGCTACATGACATCCACATGAAGCCAGTGCTGGAAATCGACGATGAAATTCTGCTGGACCAAGTAAATTATAAGGTTTACCACATCCTTAAGCAGATGGCGCCCTTCGGTCCAGGAAATCCTGAGCCGATCTTCTGTATCCGACAGGCGACCGCAGATCAGGTACACGTGCTAAAAGACAAGCATCTGCGCTTTACCGTCAGCCAGCCCGGGCAGGAAACCGAGCCCGTCTGCATCGCCTTTGGCATGGCCGACAAAAATAAATACGAGGGTGAGTTCATTTATAAAATGCTGAAGGCAAAGAAAACCTTCGACTTGGCCTTCGAAATCCGAGAAAATACGTTCCGTAATAATAGCACGCTGCAACTTTACGTGAAGGACATACAATTTGATTAATTTAGCTACGCTACCAGAAAAAAATACGCCATGATCTTAAAAGCAGAACATCTGGTTAAAATCTATAAAGGCCGCAGGGTCGTGAATGATATCTCCGTGAAAGTGGAGCAGGGGGAAATCGTGGGCTTGCTGGGGCCAAATGGTGCGGGGAAGACAACATCCTTTTACATGATCGTAGGGCTTATTCAGCCCAATGAAGGCACTATTTTCTTGGAGGGAGCGAACATCACCTCACTGCCCATGTACAAGCGGGCGCAGCTGGGAATCGGCTATCTGGCGCAGGAAGCCTCTGTTTTTCGCAAGCTCAGCGTGGAGGAAAACATCATGGCGGTACTCGAGATGACGGATAAAAACAAGCAGGAGCGGAAGGAAAAAGTCGAAAGCTTGCTGGAGGAGTTTAGCCTGACGCATGTCCGTAAGAACCTGGGCATGGTGCTCTCGGGAGGAGAAAGACGACGAACAGAAATTGCCCGTGCCTTAGCGGTAGACCCCAAGTTCGTGCTCTTGGATGAGCCCTTCGCTGGGGTAGATCCGATCGCCGTAGAAGAAATCCAGACGATCGTAGCGAAACTTAAAAACAAAAATATCGGTATCCTTATTACGGACCACAATGTAAACGAAACACTTTCCATCACCGACCGAGCTTATCTGATGTTCGAGGGAAAACTTTTAAAGGCAGGTACAGCCGAAGAACTCGCCGCAGATGAGCAGGTACGCCGTGTATATTTGGGCCAGCATTTCGAACTGAAACGTAAAATTTTTAACTAATGGAAGTAGTAAATGCCTTTATGAGTTGGGTTTTCAGAAACCGCATCGGTCAGATCGAGCGCTTTATGGAGGATCCTGAAGAAGTCCAGCAGGGCATCTTCGAAGAACTAATAGAGGCGGGGAAAGAGACCGCTTTCGGGAAAAAATACGGATTTTCGAAAATTCGGAGTTACGAGGACTTTGCACGGCAGGTGCCCATCCACACCTACGAAGACCTGCAGCCCTACATCGAGCAGACGATGCGTGGGGAGCAGGGGATTCTCTGGCCTGGGAAAATCGAGTGGTTTTCTAAGAGCTCGGGCACCACATCCAGCAGGAGTAAGTTTATTCCCGTGTCGCAGGAATCTTTAGAGGACTGCCACTTTAAAGGGGGGAAGGACATGCTTTCGCTGTACCTGAACAACTATCCGGAGTCCAAATTATTTACAGGAAAAACCCTGAGCATCGGGGGGAGCCTGAGCCAAAACCCCTTTCGGAAAGACAATGAACAGCAGGTCGGCGATGTGTCTGCGGTGATCATGCATAACCTACCCCTCTGGGTACAGTTCGCGCGAACGCCGAGCCTGGAAATCGCGCTGATGAGCGAATGGGAGGAAAAAATAGAGAAAATGGCGCGGGAGGTGATGGAGGAAAATGTGGTGAGCATTTCGGGTGTTCCCACTTGGACCATCGTGCTGCTGCGCCGCATTCTGGAGCTGAAGGGCGCCAAAAATATATTGGAGGTGTGGCCGAATCTGGAGGTATTTTTTCATGGCGCCGTCGCCTTCGGTCCTTACCGTGAGGTGTTTCGGGAGCTGATCCCCTCTGACAAGATGCGGTACATGGAGACTTATAATGCCTCTGAAGGATTTTTCGGGATACAGAATGATCGGGAAGAAACTGACATGCTGCTTATGCTAGATTATGGCATCTTTTACGAGTTTATCCCGATGGAGGACTGGGAAAGTAGCTCCCCGCGGGTGCTGCCGCTCTCGGAGGTGGAGCTGGGTAAGAACTACGCCCTGCTCATCAGCACCAACGCCGGCCTGTGGCGCTATAAAATCGGTGACACGGTAAAATTCACTCAGATAAAACCCTATAAAATTAAAATCTCAGGCCGAACGAAGCACTTTATCAATGCCTTCGGTGAGGAGGTAATCGTAGAAAACGCAGAGCAGGCGATCGAAAAAGCTGCGGGAGATACCGATTCTCGGATCGTAAACTTTACCGCCGCACCCGTGTACTTTAATGGTGCTAAGGAAAAGGGACGCCACGAATGGATCATCGAATTTTCGCGTATGCCCGAGGATCGCGAGGCCTTTGCAGCACGGCTGGACGAGCACCTTCGGGAGGTCAATTCAGACTATGATGCCAAGCGGTATCGCGATTTAGCGCTCACGGCACCGCTCATTCACTTCGTGGAAGAAGGACTTTTCGAAGCTTGGATGCGCCAGCGTGGCAAGCTGGGAGGCCAGAATAAAGTTCCACGCCTTTCAAACGATCGTAGCTACATCGACGAAATTCTGCAGCTCATGGAGAAAAAGGCGTGAAAAAATAGTCCCATCCAATATTTGATATACACCCTATTCTATAAACTTCCCTTATTCCAGTTGTGTGGAAACCCTATTTCCAGTTGTACAAAGAAGTAAGGAAAAGAATCTTTGGGAGCATTTTGTAAGTCTGTAAAAAAGGACTCCCACTGGTATTTTCCGGTGGGGATCCTATAGGCAAACTTCACCCGAAACATACCTGTGGATTCTACCCAATGTTCTGATAGATCAACCCCAAAACCCACCAATATTCCTTCTGAAAAGTGCTGAAGGTTTACGGAAGTACCTGGGTTTTGCAGCAAATTTTCTATAGTATCAGATGCTATTTCTTTAGACAGGATAAGTCTGGTATCTGTCAGAGATAGGCCAACCAAGGGATAAAATGTAAACGACCCCTTTCTAAACAAGTGATACTGCAAGAAGATGTTGGCCGTAAGAGGAGTTCGATTTATTTGTGCGTTAAGTGCATCGATCGATACAGATTGAGAACCGATCAACGCATTAATCCCTGTCTCAAAACGCTTCATTCTGTAGTGTACTCCAAGTCCATAATTCAGACTACCCCGAGGAATGTGCGGGTATCCTGAAGCAACCAGTAACTGATTAAGATTACTTGGTGTTGATGTCATAAAGGAAGGAATGATCAAGGATACACTAAATCCTCTATCATAGTCAGGCCTATCTCTGACCGTATTCCAAAAGGACTCTTGCGCATTCGACACAAACGAGATCAGTAAGGCTATGCATGCTAAAATAGTTTTTTTCATGTTACAATGCGACTTTTACTGTTGCATAAATTGTTTTTTTCCACAATCCTTTCCATTTTTCGTCCCACTTTTGGACAGCACCAATCATTCCTTTTCCCAAACCATATGTTAAGGCTGCGTACATTTTACCCCCCGCTACCGTTGTTTTAGTGGTTAACCCCGCGAATGCCGCTTTGTGGCCTAAATAAAGACTTTTCATTTTAATGCCAAAAGCAGCAAGTCCTGCAGTGTAAACTACAGCAACCGTAATTGCTGCTACTAGTAAGGCTCTAACTAAACTCCTTCCAAACCTTGTTCTTGTAAATCCATTTGCTAGCGCATTAGGATCTTGCAAAATTAAAGAAAGTTCATCGGTAATCTCATCGAATACATAAAACGCATCCGATAATTCCCCTCTATCCGTACTAGAAAGGTTTGTGTCAGATTTAATAACATCACCCCTGTTTTTACAAATGGTCTTCAATTGATTTCTAACCTGATTTTCTGACATAAAGCCTTTTTCATATTGATCAGCTATTTGATTCATCGCATTTTCAAATTGATCAATATGCATTTTAACTCTAGGGCTCAAACTACTTTTGTCTAACACTGGTTCATTTACGAACCCATTTCCTTGAAAGGGGAAGTCCCATAAACTCTCTGGAATAACATTGAAAAAAGAATCATTCGTATTAAACCCGTGGGCTAAACCCCCAATATACCTTTCTATCCGATACTCACTATCATAAATTGATCTAAAGTTTTTGCCTTTTGGGAATTTCTTGCTTCTTCCTGATAAATGTTCATTGCTTTGTTGCCAGCACTGAGGAATTTGAGCCTGTCGAATTTCTCTTCCACACTTTCAGGATTCTTGGCGAGCGGCTCTTCGTTTAGTTCTTGACAGGATGCGAAAAACAACAATCCAGTCAAACCGTTTGACCATAATCTGCCTTTAAAATTAAATCTGTAATGTTCTCATAATCACATTTGTTTTAATTGAACGATGTAGTAAAAAATAAAAATCTTAATAAAAGTCAAGTTCTTAAATAAAAAAATACTAAGTTTTTCATCCCATAACTACGGCTGATGGTTTCCATTGTTTTGCAACAATCTATTTCTAAAGCCCTGCACTGTCTCTACTCCAGGACGCAATGCACCAAAGATTTGACTGACTGTATATCCGCTTACATTGTCTGTGAATCCGAGTCTGACAAAAACCCGTGTTAGTATCAATTAAGAAGTAGGAGAACTTTTCCAAAGTTTCGAACTTTGGAAAAGTTTACTCCCAGATACTCACTTTATACCCAGCCTCACTAACTGATTTGTATCAGGTTTTATTTTGGCCATAGTCCTTATTTCAAATCCTCTTCTGTGATCTCAAAGACAAACTTTTGGTAATGTTTTCTATTGACTACTAATAACCAACTATCCCTATCGTCCACATTGTATATATTCTTTCCAGGAGAATCTGGATAATAGGTTTTTAGAACTAAGTTATTCACTTTAATCTGTATAGAATCAACCCCGCTAAAAGAAATACGCCATCCGCCAGAGTCACATATACTTAACTCTGTAAATGAAGCGTTTGGTTTAATTTCAGTATTTCGCCACTCAGTCCCTTCTTCAAATAAAACTAAATTCAAATCTTTTTCTGTTTGATTTTCAATCAAATAGTCTACGCAATTATCTTTTATACAAGAAGTTAGCGCGAGCAAGATTAATACTACTATTTTTTTCATGATCTCAGTTATCAATTATAATAATACGCTTCAAATAAATTGTTCACAGCCTGTTGCTGACGGTTTCCATTGTTTTGGAGCAATCTATTCCTGAAACCTTGAACTGTCTCTACTCCAGGACGCAATGCACCAAAGATTTGACTGATCGTGTAACCGCTTACATTGTCTGTGAATCCAGGTCTTATCAGATCAGCATTATTATCTACAAGATCGTGTAATAAACCGACTGGAATCCAGCCTTCCATTTCTCTTACTGGAAACCCAATTCTAATTATATCTTTATCTGAAGGTCTCTGAAAAGGCGTGAAATTCTCTAAACCAATCGGTCTTATAATTGGATTATTGTTGTTGTTACCAAAATGTTGTAGTGTCAGAAAATATCCATAGTAAAAACCCCACATCTCACCTACAGCACATACACCATTATTATTGCCGTTGCCACTACCATAAGCACCATAGGTAATAATGTAATTGATGTATTTTATCCAATAAGCACTTCCTGCCTGCCTCATGTGCGAAGCATGCGCCAGTTCATGAAATGTCACACTGCTTACACTCGCAGTTCCAAGTGAAGATGAAGCCATAATTATTATATCTGGCTGGACAAACTTTGTAACTGTTGCAATAAGGTTTAGCACTATGTTCAATCCATTTGCCTTCAATAAAAAAGTGCTCAATTGTGAATTATTGGTAAATCCTACCAAGCCCCAAACTCTTCTAAGCATAGGTGCTGAACTAGAACCTGTGTTATCACTTGCTACTATCCTTAAATCTGAATGAGGTAAACCTACATTAAACTGAGTACAATAGTTGAAATATTGAACCGTTGCATTATTGACAGTAGCAAAACGCCAAGCACTAGAGTTGGTAGAAAATGTAATTGAACGGCCCGCAGGACTACCCTTCCCCCAATCATAACTTGCAGTAGAAAGGCTTATTATTGAAGGCCAAATTTTGAATCCTCGAGAATTCTTAAAAACTATCTCATAATTTACATCATACTTATACGTATTATCTACGCTATAAAATCCATTAGTGTCTGTATAACCACTACCCCACTTAAACCACCTTCTAGTCTTGACTTTGACACCCATAACTGGATCATTTATGCCTGTAGTTGTATTTTGAACCCTAATAAAACCTTGAGGTCTTTGGTAAGACCTTAGATTGGGAGAATTAGGATTGACCCTTTCATTAGGGTCAAGGTTTCCTGTCATGACAAGAGACTCTTCTTCCAGTAGCTCCAAAAAAGAAAGTCCATCAGATCCTTTTAAATCTCTACGATCAGAGGCGTTATTTCCTTCTACTAGCGACTCTGGCAGGAACAATTCTTCTAAAACTTCATATAAAATCCCTTCGTGAAATTTATACGCTTTAGGAACTGATGTATAAATCCAATAACCATCATCTTCTAGATCATCGTGTTCTAATTCTATAGTACCCTGTGCTACAATTTCATAATCCAGAGGTAAAATGGAATACTTTAAAGAGTCACTCATAATTAGCTCCAAATCTTCATCAGATTTAATATGAAACTTTACATAATAATCAGTAACACTGATTTCCAAATCTTCACTCATCCATTTTGAAGAAGCTTGCAGCTTATCAAGGGCTGATTTTCTTGTCAATAGACTTTCAAAAGCTTTCCTCATATTTGCTACCGAATATGGGTTTTCAAGCTTTTTACCAAGATAACTTTGTATTTCACTACTGGGGTTTTCCTCAGAAATTAGTGGTAAATCCTCCTGGTGACAAGAGACTAATAGGAACAAACTAATGATCCCGACAACAGATAATCTGTTGAGTCGACCTTTACAAGCAAAAATGTGCTGTAATGTGCTGTAATGTGCTCATAATAAAATTTGTTTTAATTGAAAAATACGTACTAAAATCACTCTTCTAGAAAAATAATGAAAAACTTCATGAAAACCAAGTCCCTCAATAAAAAATAATGCGAAAAGAAGACTATCAAATGACATAAAAACCCTATCGGACAGCCTCTGCCTGCACAAAACGATAATAGAAAATCGCTTCTGGATTCTCCAGTAGTGCATCCATTTCACTCAGCATCGCCTGTAATTCTGATTCGCTGATTCGGCCAGTGGCCAAAAGTACCGGCGCCCCGCTGCGCATTAAATTTTTCCAATAACGCAGCACCTGTTCGCGCTTTTCGGGCATACGGCGTCCAAATGAAAGCCATCATCGCGTAGCGTAATCTGCTGAAAGCCCGCTTTCTGGAGCAAGCCCCCTAGCTTAACTCCCACATCAGGATCGCCGCCGATTTCGCGCTGGAAAGTGTTGTAGGCCTGCCAGTAGTGCATGACTGCCGGTTGATGCGGATAGGTATAGAATGTGGCATTAAAGACCTCGGTGACCCAAACTTTGCCGCCAGGCAAAAGCTGCTTCCATGTTTCCTTTAACACCTGTAGTGGGTTATGCACATGCTCAAGGACCCAGCAGATAAAAGCACCATCGAAGCCCCCCTGAAGGGGTATGGCATGCGCATCGCCCTGGACGAACTGCACCTGATCAGCGGGCATCCCGAAGGCCTCTCGGTTTAGGTTTGCCTTGGCGATCTGGCTGGGCTCATATTCTAGGCCCGTAATGTGCAGCTGGGGAAAGCGCCGAAGTAAAATCTCCGTCTGTGCGCCCACACCCGAGCCGATTTCCAGCAGTCGCTGCACGCCGCTTAGGTCCAGCGTATCGTAAATAGGCCCTTCGATGACTGCCGCCTGCTCGCGGAGGCGCTCCTGCTCCTCGCTGAGGTAGCCGTGGATGTAGCGGGGTGCTGATGTAGGTTCACGCATACTATTTTTCCATTTTTTAGCGCATATCTTCCTGTGCCCCCTCCCCTAAAATTAGTGAAAGGAAGGGAATGCCTGAATCGCCGCTTTAAGAAAGGAAATTTCCACTAAAAAACGTAGATTTCCAAAATTCCGCTCAGAATCCCGTCACCCTGTCTCCAGCAGTTCACATGAATAAAGGCGGAATCCCCTTATTTTCGCTCCACTACCTGCGGAAAGGACATGAATTCACCAGATTTTCCCTAAATTCACCGCTCTAAAGGATCTTGCACCCCGATTTTCTGTTGGTAAAACCCGCGGATCCACTTACATGAAACCTGTTTTTTCTTATGGCACAACTAACCATTCGCTCTTTTGAAGATTTTCTCCCCTATGAAGGAAAGGAACTGGGCGCCTCCGATTATCACTGCATCAGTCAGGAGCAGATTAATCAATTCGCTTCTGCGACCTTAGACCACCAGTGGATTCATACGGATCCGGAGCGTGCGAAAACAGAGGGCAGCTTCGGAAATACCATCGCGCATGGCTACCTGACCCTGTCGATCGTTCCCTTCCTCTGGGACCAGATCGTCCGCGTGGAGAACTTAAAAATGATGGTGAACTATGGGATAGAGTCTTTGCGCTTCGCCGCACCTGTTTTAGTAGATAGTGAGGTGCGCCTGCAGGCCAGCCTGCAAAAAGTCAGCAACCTCCGTGGCACCATAAAGGCGGAGGTGGCCGTCAAGTTAGAGATCAAAGACCAGAAAAAGCCAGCCTTCACGGGGGTTTTGGTCTTCTTATACCACTTTTTACCCGAAGAGGCGCCTAAGGCCGCTGATTTTTGGCGCCAGCCGAACTAGTAAACACTTAGGCTGGCGCCAAAAAATCCTCCTACGCACTGAGGGGAATAATACATCCGTCTACTCAGCAGCCAGGAGGTCGTTTATCACGACGGAGGCACAGCTGCACCCGAAAGCTGCCGGCAAAAAAGACATCGTTCCGTAAGCCGATTTTTTATAATTCTTGCCGTCGGTGAGCATCAGGCTCTCCTTCATCGGGAGCTCGAGGGAGTACACCGCTTTCACGCCTTTCGCGATGCCCCTGCGGCGGAGGCGTTTACGTACCATCTTGGCCAACTTACAGTGGCGTGTTTCACTGATATCCCCGACACGGATCTGCGTAGGATCGACTTTGCCACCGGCACCCATGGAGCTGGCCACAGGGAAGCCGCGATTTACTGCCCCCTCGATGAGGTGCAACTTAGGGGTAAAGCTGTCGATGCAGTCCACCACATAATCGAAATGCTGCTCGGCCAGCAGCGCTGTCATCGGGAGAGGGGCTAAAAACTCTTGGATGACATGCAGCTTTAGCGCAGGATTAATCGCCAGCAGGCGCTGCTCCATCCATTTGGCCTTCGACTCGCCTACATTCAGCTGCGTAGCGGGAAGCTGTCGGTTTACATTACTGATGTCCACGGTGTCGCCATCGATGATGGTCATCTCCCCCACCCCAGATCGGGCGATAAATTCCGCTGCGAAGGAGCTACTCCCCCGAGTCCCACGACAAGCACATGCTTGCGCGCTAACTTTTCCAGTCCCGCACGCCCTGTTATCAGTTCGGTGCGCGAGAGCCAAGCAAAAGGATCTGTCATAAAGTGAATGGTCTAGAAGTACGTCTGTTCCAGTTGGCGATCGTCAGGGCATGGAGTTCGTGAAGCTCCCGGTGCAAAATTACGGAAGCTTTTTTATAAATCATGTCCTTTGGCTATAGCTAATTTGGGCGGCGCCTTTTTTCAGATACGCAATCTATCTCCCTATGGCCTGCTCGCCCTTTCGTTGCCAAAAAAGCGCAATATCCTTAAATAAGCGTTTACAAGCATTTACTTCAGGTGATTAAAAGGTGTAGGTCAGCATCCCGATCAGATTATAGCCCGCTGAAGCAAGTGGACTGCCGGAAGAGCCGATGAAAAGTTGGCTCAAAACCCGCATGTCGATATTCGTATGCAGGGAGCGGCTATACGTCGGGCTGATGAAGACAACCTTTTCTGTAGGAAAGTACATGCTCGCTAGGGAAAAGGAGTGAATGAGGCGGAAAGGGTATTGCCAGGAGGTAACGATCGCGACATCACTGAAGGCGATATTATCTGCTTGCTGCGGCTCTATGATCAGGATAGTCTCGGTATCTAGTCCCTTTCGCTGCTGATTAACAACTACTTCTGCTATCGCGAAAAGTCCACTTTCAAACCGATAATCCACTGATGTAGAGGCCACCACATTCCCTGGCCTGCGATCGGCTTGTGGGCGTAAATCATGAAAGTAGCTTGCTTCGCCCTTCCAGCCTAAGCCCCCGATGCTGCCCGCCCAGCCACCTCCTACGGCCAGGCGGTCTTGGAAATAGCCTGTAAGCAGCTGCAGGTCGTATCCCCGATGATTGATGGCGCGCATGATGGCCGCCACGCTTTGGCGCATATCGAGCGCGGGGCTAAAAGCGAACTCCCAGCGCGAGAGGGCATCGTCGTAATAGGTGAGGCGAAAGGCATCCGTACCCGGTCGCTCATCGTAGTCGAAATCAAAGAAATTATACTTATTAAACAGGTCATTTGGATTAAAAACCAGGTTGATGCCCCAGTTAATGCGCTGCCTGCCGACCCGCAGCTGCCAGTCCCCGGATTGCCAGTTGAGATACAAGCGATCGGTAAGCGTGTGCATCACATGATTGCCCCTATTTAGCAGGATATGAGAAAGGGGTAGGGGGCCCTGATCGCTGGCGAGGAAATCGATAAAAAGTGGATTCGCGAAAGCCTCTCCATACAGGTAACGCGTGCGCTGCCCTAATCGAATCGACCAGTTTTCTCCTCCGTCATAGCGCAGATTAAGCCGCTGGTGCAAAATGTTATTTGCCGAAAATGTGCGGAAACTTTGGTCGGTACCGACCAAAGGAAGCTCCCTTACGTAGCCTGTAGCCGACCATTTCGACGCTTCCTGTGCCCAGAGCCCGGCAGGTCGCATACTGGCCAAGAGAGCGATTAAAGCAAAGCTGATGAGGATTTTCATGGCTTCGGAGGGGTCAGTGGTCTCATGATTTTAATGCGCAGGACGCATAACATCGCTATGGAGGGCCCCATCTACTAAGGTAACAACTCGCCCAGCTCGGTCGATAACGCGCTGATCGTGAGTAGAAAACAAGAAGGTGATGCCTTCCTCTTCATTTAGCTGCTTCATGATATCGAGCAAGTTAAAGGCCGCCTTCGTATCCAAATTTGCCGTAGGCTCATCCGCTAAGATAAAAGAAGGCTTCGATGCCAGAGCACGTACCACGGCCACGCGCTGCTGTTCTCCCCCTGAAAGCTCTCCAGGGCGAGCATGAAGCCGCTTTCCGAGGCCGACCTGCTCGAGCAAGCCAGTCACACGCTCTCGGGTTTCCTCCTCTGGCCGGCCTGAAGCTGCATGATAAAGGCTGCATTTTCGTAAGCAGTAAGCACTGGAATCAGGTTATAATGCTGGAAAACGAAGCCGATGTGGTCCAGCCTAAACTGGATGCGCTGCCGCTCGGAAAGCGTATCGATGCGTGTACCTGCTATGCGCACCGCGCCTCGGCTGGGCGTATCCAGGCCTCCAATCAGGTTTAGAAGGGTGCTTTTTCCCGAGCCCGAGGGGCCAATGATACAGGTAAACTCCTGATAACCAAACTGTATACTCACATCATTAATGGCATACACGGGAATGGTGTCTTCATTATAAATTTTAAATAAATGGGCCGTTTCGATTACATGCATACTGAGAAATAGTTTATTTGCGAATAGCTTCTATGGGGCTCAGCGCTAAGGCCTTCAGCGCGGGATAAAGGGCGGCAAACAGTGCGGTAAGCATAACGATACCCAAAATAAGGTAGGGCATTTCAGGGGAGAGCGTGGGGAAAATCACCGAGTCCACACCGAGCTCGCGCATGACGTCATGAAAGCGCGAAAGATCCAGCCCACGGCGACTCAGGTGCAGCACCCAAGCGAAGCCGATAGCTAAACCGATGAGCGCACCACTCAAGGAAAGAAAAAAAGTTTCTAAGGTGATGAGCAGGAATACTTTTGACCTCCTCATGCCGATGGCCATGAGCATACCGATTTCCCGCGTACGCTCGAAGACGGCCATGAGCATCGTATTTAAAATACTAAATGCTAATCCAATCATAATCAAGACTAAAAAAAATATAGGAAAATAAGCCGCTGGACTCCATCATCACCTGCAGTGCGGGCTCCAGTTCGTACCAAGCTCGCACACTGGTTTCTGGAAAAAGGTGCCGGAGCTCCTGCTGCACCACGGGCAGCTGCTCCATATCTTCCAGCACGATGGCTAGCTCATGAAAGGCTGCCCCCATGCCGATGGAGGCATTCAGGTACTGCTGAGGGACGAAGGCCGTCACCTCATCATAGCGAGAGTAGCCAGAGTCGAAGATACCGCTGACGATAAACGCCCTGAGACAAGTTGATTTTCTAGGTCCTGATACGACAGCACGATACGAGAGCCGATGCCCACTTTAAGTTTTGCGGCGAGAGCCGCCCCGATAAGGATGCTGTTACTTACCTGATCACTCAAGTACTCTCCTGCTACCATGTGGCGCGCAAAGTTCGTGGTTCGGTTTTCACTTTCAGGAAGGATTCCCACTAGTTCCACCATGCCCGTGTACGAGGCCGATGCCACCATGCCCTGAAGCTTCGTCCGGGTAGTGGCTGCGGCGATTCCTTCGCGACCTTGCACGTCCTGAAGAGGAAGTGTAGGCCCCACGATAAACTGCTGTACCTCACGCTCCCGGATAAAATCAGGGTGATGGAGCTGCATGTGGGAGACTTGATTTTCGATAAAATTTGTGAAGCGGGAGCTCATAATTCCCTCCACCAGAGCGGAGGCAAACATGCCCGCTACCAGCCCGATGACGACCGCTACCATCACCGCGAGACTCCTGACTTTATTACGCCAGAGATTACGCCATGCCATTTTTATAAGTTGTATCATCGTCTTCTTATTTACTTATTTTCGCGCTGCTTGTAAAATATCCAGTTGGAAAACCCTTACGATAGGGTATATGACGATCAGCATGCTGATGCTAAACACGATGACTGCCTGCTGATAGAATAGCGTAGGATCAAGTGAAAATCTCAGGACGGCCTCCATCCCATATTCTGCCATAAGCCCTTCCAGACCCTCTCCTAGGGGGATAGGATGGTAGTAGAAGTACAGGAGAATAGGTAAAGCAAGCACGATTCCTGCGCTGACGCCGATAAAATTCATGATGAGCGTTTCGGTGAAAATGATGAGCGCCAACCGCACGCGCTGCATGCCGATCGCGAGGAGTACTCCGAATTCCTTTTCACGTTCTAGGGTCATGGTGAGCACCGTCCCAAAAATTCCAAAGCCGATCACGATGTACAAAATAAGTAAAAAAACGAAGGTGCCGGCCTGATCTAAGGCGATGGTTTGCAGCAGCTCAGGCTGTAATTCCTCCCACGAATAGGCAGTGAAAGCGCCATAGTCCGGGTGGGCATTCAGTGCCGCTGCCAGACGAGCATGCTGCCGCGGCTGGGTGGGCACTATTTTCAAGTGATTCAGCCGACCTGGGGCATCAAATAAAAACTGGGCAGTGGGTAGCGACAGGTACACTACGCGCTCATTCAAGTCAGGGACGGGATGCTGTAAAATACCGCTGATCACATATTTTCCTGCCGCCATCACCCCTTGGAAACCTTGACCGAAAAGCACCAGCGTGTCGCCAAGGGTCAGATCCAGCGACTGCGCGAGCCCTGTCCCGATCACTGCCTCCTCGGACCCCACTGAAAAAAAGGCTCCCGAACGCATACGGCTGCTGATTTGATTAAACCGATCCTCTGCCTCCAGTACTATCCCGCTTACAAAGGCCACGCGGGTACGCTCCTTGCCAGCCGCAAGCACCGTGCTTTCCAGGCGAGGCAGGGTATAGGCGATCTGGGGAAAATCGGCCAGAAGCTGCGCATCACGCGTCTCATCCCACTCCATCGCGTTATCGATATGAGACTCATCGAAATATAAGGTATCCTGAAGCTGTAAGTAGCCCGTAGAATACCGCACCACGTTCTGCACCATCAGCTCCTGGGAGCCCCTGTCCATGGATTCCAGCACTAAGGCCAGCAGGACAGCGAAGAGCACCGAAGAAATGGTGATAAAGGTGCGCCGCCTGCTCCGCCAAAGGTTGCGCCATGCCAATTTAAAAAGCATCATAAGCCTACAGCGTTAACGGATATTTTTTAGGTTTTGGACCGAAAAAAAGCGGTCATCCAGGGGTGCGTCGAACACCCCAGACGCATACTGAATAATGGTCTTGTGGCCCTCCTTATCTGCGGGAACCATCTCGATGCGGGAGGGAAGGCGACGATCCCCCATCTGCTTGATGTCGGAAAGCAGTACGGTGGATACCAGCGCGTCACGCTCATCGTAATTCTCTGTCTTGAGGTGGTAGAAATGCTCCTTGCTAATCCAAAGTTTCACCTTGCTAAACACGATCGCACTCTCCGGCTTAGGGATGGACTCGATCACATAGCAAGCGAAGCCCTGTACCTGCTCTTCTGGAAGCAGCCTATGCGTATAGTCATGCACACGCGAGGATTCCCGCACAAGGTCATCGTTCGTAAAATCAGACCCCATCCAGCTCTGTCCCATCATGCTGGGCGGCAGCTTGATCATCCGATCCACAGTAGGCAGGTAGTTCCAGATTTCATTCTGACGCTTTAAAAAAGCAGTCCCACGGTCGCGCGCAGGTGCCGTTATCAAGATGAGAGAGTAATCTTCACCTCGCGACCAAGAGCGCATGCTCATCTCTCGGGTGAAGCGTGGCCGTATGATGGTCATATTCAGCTCCATCTGAGCCGTTTCTCCACGCATCTGCTGCTCCATTCGCTCTAGGATGGCTTCAGGCGTGAGCGTTAAGGTCTCTTGGGCCCCGAGGGGCCAAAGGAAACATAGGAAAAGAATGCTTATCATTTTCATACGTTATGCAGGTAAGTGGTTTAAAAGTGGGGATTATCTTGTCTTTCTATACGCTTCTAAAAGGTGGGGTATGCGGTCTTTCATCCAGCGGTAAAAGTCTCTGGTTTCCCGCATAAAATCAGTGGCGGCACTGCGCTCATCAGCGAGAAGCGCCAAGCCCTCATCCATGATATCCGCATAGTGCTCAAGCAGCTGTGTGCGCTCTTGCATAATGGCCAGCATATCGATCGTGCTGATTTGATAGCGGGACCTGCGCTCGGTTTTCAGTTTCACCTTCGCGACGAAGCGAATGCTAATCAGCACGTTTAAATTAGTCGAAACGGAGGCCTTGCTGACACCAAGCTGTTCCACAAACTCCTGAAAAAACACGCCCTCCTTCCCACACACAAGCAGGTAACCTAAAAGCTTACCCCCTATGTGCGTGAGGCCCAGCTCTTCACACAGCTTGCCCACCTTCTCTATATATACCTGCTTGTTGGCGTCCATTTCCCTTGAATTTAGGCTTGCAATTTAGTTCGGCCTGAACTAAACAAAAATGACAAAAGTCATAATCGGGATGTTTATTCGTTTTCCTCTTCTAAAAGGGAAAAAACGCCCTTCACAGGATGGGTCGGGAAGTCCTCAGGTTCCAGTTGGCGATCGTCAAGGCATTTAGTTCAATCGGCGCCCGGTCTAAAACCATAGCCGCTTTTTCATAGATCCTGGAAATCGGCAAGGCGCTGGCGTCGGTTTCGAAAAAAATACGGTCTTCAGGAATCAGTCGCAAGCTTTCCTCCAGGTAGGGCTGCCGCAGTAGGGCTTCGCCAAAAGAAAAGCCTAAAAAAGGATAAGCTAATAGGGCCTCCACCCGCCGAGGCGGCAGCGTACAGCCATGCCAAACACAAAAAGGGGGCACTCCCACAGACTTCCAGACCGCCTGCAAGAGATCTTGCCCACGCACCACATGCAGCACCGCTGGAATCCCCTGCTCTTGGGCCACCTGCAGCTGCCAGGAAAGGGCCTCCACCTGTAACGCTTCCTTCGGCCCTCTCAGCCGATCCAGGCCACACTCACTTACGGCTAAGCAGTTAGGGGCAGTCACCAGCTCTCGAAAGCGCGCCTTGCGGGCATAAAAATCCGCTTCCTCCAGCTGCCAAGGGTGAAAGCCTACCGTAAAAAACTGCTTTTCAGGCCGCTGCTTCCAGGGCTCCTCTAGCACATAAAGCCCTCCCTCCCCCGGACTGTGCCGATGACAATCGAAAAAGGAGGGCGTAAAGGTGCTGGCTTCAGCGGCTCGGGTAGCTTCCATGTTCGAAAATACAGGAAATTAGCCACATTTTTTGCGTATAGCGGGAGCTTTGGGGCTCGGCCCCAAAAAACCGGAGCTTATGCCCGTAGAACGGACACAAACTCCGGCAAGCAACAGGGAAATGAATGGGCATGCGGTTTTACTGCACGCGCACGGTGTGGTAGCGTCGGAAATTTACTCCCTTATGTTGTCCGGCAAACTCGAGGCGCACCTGAGTGCCCGCCCGTGGAGTGGCCAGCCCAAGCGCAGACCAGGAGCTCGTAAACGTCCCCCGCCCCTGTGCGTCGGTCTCTAAGGTACCGATCTGGGTAGTAGGATTCAGAAACACCTGAAGGCTTAGCCCCGCCACAGGAATGGAGTCGATCCCCCGCGTATGGTCCAGAATATGCGTTTTATCCAAGGTATAAACACGCGTCTGCACCGATACGGGCGCATCTGCCTGAAACTGGCTCCCCGAAAGCAGCAGCAGCACTGGGGCCTCCACGCTCGGAGTAACTAAATCGTCCGCCTCGATGCAGCTTTGGCCGAAGGCCAAAAAAAGCAGGGCGAATAAAACGGTAGCAAGTGTATTTTTCATCGTTCATTCATTTATTTAGACCACCATAAGGGCGTGCGCATCGTGTCTGGCCCGCCTAATTTCGAGATACCGCCGTCCAAGTTGCTGCGGTTTAAAGAGTATTCAGAAACGGGATACTCGATCCGTGTAGGGAGCACACCCTCATTCACGAAGGTGGCATCTGGATGCGGTGGAGGCAGCTTCGGAAGTCCCGTGCGGCGCATTTCTGTCCAAGCTTCCACCCCCTGACCGAAGAGAGAAATCCACTTTTGGGTCATGAGCGATTCCATGCTCAGCGCGCCCAGGCGACTCGGGTAATCCACGGGCATCTCTAGCCCATACTGGGCAAAGGAAGAGGCGATGGCCTCGGCAAAGAGGGCCTCGGGATCCTCCGATAATATGCCGGCCAGGGCTGCCTCGGCTCGAATGAAGCGTACCTCCGTGCTGGTCATCAAAATACTGGGAGCTTCCGGGCGCATATAGTACAATCCGATGCGGGAGGCGTCGATTTCATTCGCTGCGGCATCGGTCAGGCCATTCGGAAGCCCACGATAACTTCCATCTGCGAGCGGCTCCGCAAATATCGTGATGCGCTCATCCTCGTACTGCAGTAGGGCATCGATTAGGGTGCTGCTAATGTTCCAGTCCGACCGTGTAGAAAACACATCGAACATTTTATTTCGGCTGCCGATCACATCGACATGGTGCAGCTGCGCGAAGTCCTCCTGACTCGTAAACACAGGATAGCTCGCCGGATCGCTGAAGATTTTCTTCAAAATGGCCTCCGAAGCAGCTGGTGCCTGTGCGCGCTGCCTGTTGGCCAGCCGAAGAGCGAGGGAGTTGGCGAACTTCTTCCAGCGCAACATATCCCCTTGGAAAAGGATGTCACCTGAGATGGCATCGCGACCGATGCGGATCTTCTCATTCGCTAGCGCTAAATCTGCTAGCATACCGGCATAAATCGTCTCCATGCCATCGTAAGCTGGAGCATTTATGGCTGTTTCCGCCGTTCCTTTCAGTGCATCGGAATACGGAATGGGGCCGAATACATCGGTCAAGTAGGCGAAAGCGAAGCTTTTCATTATGAGCCCGACTGCCTCATAGTTGGGATTCGCATAGGGGGCGTCCGGCGCAGAAAGCTCCAGAATCTTCTCGAAGTTGATGAGCGCATCGTTATACATTCTTTGCCAGGTAGAAGAGGCGATGGTCAGCGGAATTTCGTAGTTATCACCCTCGGCATTGATATAAATATTTCTGGAAAGATGCTGCACCCAACACATGGCGGCGTCGATATTTAACCGTTCGTAGCGGGTGCTATGGCCCCAGTAGCGATCTGCCGTCGTTTGGATGGCGAATGGCAGCAGGAGTGCTGGCGAGATTTGTGTCGGATTATTCGGGTCGATATTCATCTCCTCGAACTCGGAGGTGCAGGCTGCTAGCAGCAAGAAAAGGCCGCTAACCACCTGTAACGTGTATGTTTTTAAGGTTCGTTTCATAGGCTTAGGTGCTGATGCGCGTTAAAAGCTGACGTTTAAGTTGAAGCCGATATTACGGGTCGAAGGCATTTCGCCGGAGGCAAAACCCTGTGCATTACCGCCTTTCATATCTACTTCTGGGTCGATATGGGGATGGTTGCGGTGCAGGAAGGCCAGGTTTCGCCCTACGACAGAGAGCCGCATGGACTGGATATAGCGATTCCCGAGGAAGGCTTTCGGAAAGGTGTAGCTGAGCGCCACCTCACGGAGTTTCACGAAAGAGCCATCGAAAATCCCTGCTTCATGATAGGTGCGGGGGTTTTGATTGTTCCAAAACGTGGTCGCATCCACGATGACATCGTTTGGTACAAAAACAGGATTTTCTATCGTCCCGATGTTCATGACACCCTGACCAATTAGCCCTTCCTCTCTACCGAAAGCCGTTTCAGCCAGCTGCCCTGTCTTCCGGGCTAGCCCAGTTCCGACATCGAAAATATCGCCCCCCATTTTCACATCGATAAGCGTGCTGAGCGCAAGCCGCTTGTAGCGAAAGGTATTCGAAAAGCCGCCTATCCAGTCGGGCTGAATATTCCCGATCGCATGCGTACCTTCATCCAGCTGGGGAAGCCCATTGCGGTAAATTATTTGCCCGTCAGGGCTACGCTGATACCTGCGCCCGTACAGCGTTCCATAAGGCTGACCCACGCGGGCCTCGGAGGTGAGGCTGTTCTGCACACCGAGAATGTAGTTATCTAAGCCCTCAGCTAAGGCCACGACCTGGTTGCGGTTACGCGCGAAGTTAAGCTGTGTTTCCCAGCTAAACCCATTTGGGAGGGCGACGGGAGTGCCTGAGAGCATAATTTCCACCCCTTGGTTCGTGATCTGCCCGGCATTTAGCGTCTGGCTAGCATACCCGGAAGCATTCGAGATGGAAACGGCTAAAATCTGATTGACGGTAGACTGGTGGTAGTAGGTTAGGTCTACGCCGATGCGGCCCTGAAGGAAGCGCAGGTCTAATCCGACCTCTTTGCCCGTCGTGATTTCTGGCTTTAAGTTACGGTTCGCAATCGCGTTCGACTCCGAGTACATGGGGGTCGTGCCCGCCCAAAGCCCCTGTGCCCGGTACACCTGGTTGAGCATATAGGGATCCGCATCATTCCCCACCTGCGCGATGCTGGCCCGCACCTTCGCGAAAGAAAGGATTCGGGTATTAAAGTCGAACATGTCTGTCAGCACCGCACTGACCGCCACGGAGGGATAGAAAAAGCTATTGGCCTGCACAGGCAAGGTGGAAGACCAGTCATTCCGTCCTGTCACATCGATGAAAAGGGCATTGTTAATACCGATCGTAGCTGCGCCGAAGACACTGTTCACCACCTGCTGCCGGATCATGCTGGAAGGCACGACAGGGCTAGCAAAGTTGCCTAAATTATACAGTCCATCGATAGTAAGCTCTCCCACCAGCACCGAGTTACGCTTAAAATTATTTACCCGGTTAATCGCGCCACCCTGAACACGTAAAGAAAGGGAGCTGCTCAGGTCCTTATCGAAGGTCAGAATGACGTCGGAGTTCGTCTCCTGGCTACTAATCACCGTTTCACGGTAGGAACCGAAGCGCTTCACATTATTTTTAGTAAACTCCACCCCGGTCACATCTCGTCTGGTGTCTGACCAGAAATCCGTTCCAGAGCGCAGCATCACGCTAAAATGCTCGCTTATTTTATAATTTAAAGCGATGTTACCTAAGAGTCGATCTTTATCATTCGCATTCGTGTAGACGTCTTGTAAGAAAAATGGATTCGAAAAGTACTCGTGCTGCCAGTTGGCATAAGGGTAATCATCTCCAGGCCGGAAGGTCTCCCGCTGAATGGCGTAGTAGCTTCTCCAGTCCTTCAACTTATTATAATCCGTGTGCCGATGTGCCCAGATAAAATCAGAGCTGGAAGTAAAGCGTCTGTTGTCACTCCCTGATTTCACATATTCAGCACTGACCGTCACCTGCAAGTTATCCGTAAACTTATAACTGGTGTTCAGCTTGTAGTTGTTTCGAAAGTAATCATTATTGTACATGATGCTTTGCTGGTCGAGGCGACCGATGCTGAGGCGAAAGCTCCCCTGTTCGTTCCCACCAGCTAGTGCGATATTATGGCTGGTGGAACGTCCTGTTTCCCAGAAGTCGTTCCAGTTGTTCGGCTGAGGGGTAAGCGGAGCCAGCCCGGGGCAGAGAACCAAAGGGGCACCATGCGGCCATCCATGGGAGCTCCCCAGCTTTCATCTACTCCTGCGGTACCACGAACACCATTAGCATCGAAGCCATTTCGACCATCTACATACCAGGTTCTGTAGCCGGCACCTCCTCCGTAAATGTTTTGAAACTGCGGCTGTACGAAGGTGCGGTCAAAGGTCGTGTTCGCATTATATTCCAAGCCGATACCCTTCGTCCCTGCGCCATCTTTCGTCGTCACCATGATGACTCCATTCGCCGCACGCGAACCATAAAGTGCTGCCGCCGTGGCCCCTTTCAGGACATTGATTTCCTTTATGTTATCGGGATTTATTTCAGACAAGCCGTTACCATAGCGGCGATCGGCGCTTTGCTCCAGCGGAACCCCATCCACCACGACCAGCGGCTGGTTATTTCCTGCCACCGAGGAGGAGCCCCGAATCACCACGTGCGCACCCGACCCGGGCATGGAATTCCCCGTAATCTGTACGCCGGCTATACGTCCGGACAGGTTATTGGCTACGTTCGCCTGTCGCGCCTCCGTCAGAGCACTCCCATCCACGCTCTGGGTCGTATAGCCCAGGGCCTTTTTTTCGCGCTCCAGTCCAAAAGCCGTGACCACCACCTCGCCCAAGTTGATGTCTGCCGAAGCTAAAACCACCTCGACGCGCGACTGATTGCCCAGCTTCACCTCTCTATTTTTAAAGCCTATAAAGGAAACCACTAAGGTCAGCTCCCCTTCCTCTGGCACCTGAAGAGAAAAACTCCCATCCAGATCCGTAACCGTACCGATCATGGTGCCTTTTACTAAAATAGAAGCCCCTAAAATAGGCTCCCCACTCTCCTCTGTTACCATCCCGGTAATGGTGCGGTCTTCCTTTTGTAACCGCTGAAGTGGTTTTTTCTTGTCATCCGTTTCCGACTTGGCCTCTACAGGCAAAACGGCCCTGCTGTCCAGCCGCTCGGCCATTAGCTCTGGAACACTACTGCATAGCAGCCCCAGAACGGTGCAGGTAATCCATCGTTTAAGCATAGTTGTATGGGTTGATAGTGGTAAATCAACTAAACCCGGCCGGAATTCAGTTTTTCTTGTGGTAGTTGGTACGTTAAAGGAGTAGAAAGCTCCCTTTGCGCTCCCGCGCAAAGGAAATGCTTCCTTTCCCTTATAGTGCCCTCAGTGATAAAAAACCCCTATGTGTGTTAGGTATTTTTTATCAAAAAGATTTGAAAAATATACTATTCGTAATTTTTACCGCCTATTCTTAGCGATTCTCTAATGGAACAAGTGGCCGTGTGCAGGTGCTTTTCCACAGTGCTGACGCTAATGGATAGCTTTTCACCGATCTGCTTGTAACTGAGCCCTGCCTCATGGCGCAATTCATACACCTGGCGCTGCCTTGCGGGCATTAGCGAAAGAGCCGACTTTAAGGCACGCTTCAGCTCCTTAAAATAAAGCCGCTCTTCCACATTACACGAAAACTGATCGACGGTTTCTACATGTAAAAAGGCCTCACGAATACTCATGCGCTTCCGATAATGCATCACCTTATAACGCAGAGCTGCATAGAGATAGGCTTTAATGGACACGGCTATCTCCACTTCGGCACGACGCTGCCAAAGATCTAAAAATACCTCCTGAATAAATCCCTCTACGACTTCCGGCTTACGCAACTGCTGATAGCCAAAGTGAAAAAGAGGCTCCCAAAGTTGATCGTAAATGGCCTGGAAGCTTGGGGATCGCCTCGCTGAATGCCTGGAAGTAGCCCCTCCGGCGTGTTGTGTGTTGTGCTTTTCATCCTGTTTGCTGGTTTAAACTGCTGGTAAAGAATAAGAACCAAGTTACAAAGCAAGAATTCAAAAGAAACCGATATTTCGATAATTTACATTATTTTTAATTTTATACCCTTTTTTCGAACCCTTGAAATAGATATTTGAATCATTTTATCAAAAACAAGCCCTATTTAAAAACCACTTTTCATCCATTTCGCATTTAGGGCGGCCCGAATAAAAGGTGCTAAACCTCTTTCAGGGCTTTGGCCAGCGGCCAAAAAAAGCAAAAAAGGCCTGCAATGCAGACCTCCTTTAGCAACACTAAACTAATCAATCAAACCTTATTAGAAATCTACTGTCTTTAATTCAAGCGGCTACGCTCTTCTTCGCTGCCACTTCGCTGGCTGAGCCTGAAACTTTCACCGCGGGAAAACTTATAGCGCAGGGTAAGGCGCAGCGATTGGTCGGCATTATACTGGCGAAAGCGGGTGTCGATCTGATCGAACTGCACATCGGCACGGACCCAGCGGGAGCGAAAAACATCATTAAAATTCAGCGCCACACTTAGACGATCCTGAAGGAGGGTTTTCGATACGCCCAGATCCATCCAAGCCATGCTTTTGATGAGCGCCTGGCCCCAGAGCATTGGCCCCATGTACATGCCCACAAGCTCTACCTTATAGCCTTTTGGCAGGAGGATGTTATGCTGACTGCGCGCCATGTACGAAAACTGAGAGACGTCGAGGAAGCCATCGCCAAGTGGTGATTTCCATGCCACATAGGTGCCTTGAAGCATGTTCGATGTGGACCACCAGGGAGCGATGGAGGCGGGAAGGATGGCGCGCACGTTTAAGTTATGCGAACGATCTAAATTCGTCGTGAAGGTATTCGTGGTTTTGGCCACCTCATCCTGCTCGAAAACTTGTTGGAAAATATCCTGCGTCTGGGCGTAGGAAATGCTCAACTGGTAGGCTCCTTGGAAGATATGGTTCATCTCTACCGTATTCGCGTACTGGGGGCGCAGCTGGGGATTTCCTGTCTGCGTGGTGAGCGGGTCGATAAAGAACACGAAAGGATTTAGCAAGCCATAATTGGGCCTAGAAATGCGTCGATTCGCGCTGTACACGATCTGGTAGGCAGCGCTGACCTTATGCTGCAGCAGCAGGGTGGGGAAAAGATCGGTGTAGCGCTGGGTATTGACTTCGTTTAAGGTTCTCGAGGTTCCTGAAATATCCGAATGCTCCAAGCGCAGACCACCGGTATAGCTAAATTTAGGAGATATTTTCCCATTTAAGGTCGCATAGGCAGCTAAAACGCGCTCTTCGTACAGAAATGTGTTGGTATTCGGGTCTACGACAAAGGGATTTTCTTCTTCGGAGCGGAACATCTGCAGGTCATTATCCGAATACACCCAGCTGCCTTTTAGCCCTGCTTCGAAGGAGCCTTTGGCCAAAGCCTATAAAAATCCACTTTCGCGGTGAAGATTCTATAGTCCATCGCCTCCTCATTAAGGATGCGGCTTCTGGTAGCTTCCTCTCGCTGGCTTCCCGTCCAGAAGAAGTTCGTCAGCAGAGCGTCACGGCTGCGATCCATCCGTGTAATGTCGATATCGGCACTAAGGCGTGTACCCAAGGTGTCCAGCTTGCCGACATAGTTGAAATTCGCAAAAACACGCCCGATCTGCACATCTCCACGGTTAAAGGATTCGAAGAAATCCGGCTGGAGCGCACCAGGAGCATCGATCTGCGTGAAGGAGGGCGTATTCTCTGTGCTCGCCGTACCTGACAGCTGCACATTCATGCCCACCGTATGCTGGTCGTTTATGGCATAGTCCACCGTGGCATTGGTGAAGAGATTGCGGTTACGCTGTGCGATGAGGCTTTGCTGATCGAAGGTAGCGACCCCATTCTCTTGGGCGAAATTTCGAAAGATCTCGAGCTCATTATCGAAGGCGAACTCATTATAATTTACGTTAAACTGCGTGGTCCACGCGCCTTTTTTCGCATTTAGGGCGACTCCCAGTGTGGGGGAATAGCGGCCATTATACAAGCTTCCCAGCTGTACATTTCCGAAAACGCCATCTAAAGTGTTTTTCTTCAGCTGAATGTTGATCACTCCGCCTGCTCCCTCCGCATCGTAGCGTGCGCCCGGATTTGCGATGACCTCGATATGCTCGATGTTATCGGCAGGCATACTGCGTAAAAAAGTCGCCAAATCCTCTGCGCTCATGTACGTCTGTCGATCATTAATAAAAACCACCACCCCAGAGCGTCCATTTAACTGGATGCGGCCCTCCTGGTCGATAAATACTCCCGGCGCGCGCCCGAGGACATCGAGGGCATGATTGCCTTCGGCCAAAACAGTTCCAGCCACGCGCATCACCGTTTTATCTGCTTCGATGCGTACATCTGGCCGGGCTGCTCGCACGGTAACCTCCTCGAGATCGCCCACACTTTCGCGCACAACGAGCGTACCGATTTCTCTGGACTCCCCTGAGGATAGGGGGGCTAAAGGATAGATAAGTTCCTCATAGCCCACCGCAGAAATGCGCAGGGTGAGCGCTTCAGGGCTGCTAATGTTCAGCTGAAAGGCGCCCAGTTCATCGGAGGTACCTCCGCCAAGTAATTCTCCGGAAGAAGGAAGTACGATTCCGATAGATACGAAGGGAACACCTTCTCCAGTGCTATCCACTATCCGCCCTTTCAGCGTGGCATCGAAATCTATCACGAGAGCGGAGTTCGTACCGAAACTCATCGGGCTCCCCATCAGTGGACTGAGGCTCAGTCCCATTAACCAAAAAAAGAGTGTAAGGCGTGTCTGCATGTGTTGTCGTTTTTAGCGATTCTGTACATGCATAGGAGAAAAGAGTGCCAGCCGAAAATTTATTTTTAATCAATTGAATTACAGTTGATTATAAAAAGGAGGCGAAAAATGCTGTTTCGATATCGAACAGTTAATTGTTCGGAAAGAACATAAAAAAAGCTGCTCCCACAAGAGAGCAGCCTCAAATAAAACATGTATTCCGCTTACTTAGCAGCAGCGTAACGCTTGGAAACTTCTTCCCAGTTGACCACATTCCAGAATGCACCGATATAATCCGGTCTTCTGTTTTGGTAGTTCAAGTAATACGCATGCTCCCATACATCCAATCCAAGGATCGGGGTACCTGGGCACTCTGCCACATCCATTAATGGATTGTCCTGATTCGGAGAAGAGCATACACAAAGCTCTTTTTTCTCATCCACACATAACCAAGCCCATCCAGAGCCGAAGCGTGTGGCGGCTGCCTTGTTGAACTCCTCTTTAAAAGCATCGAAAGAACCGAATTTCGCATCGATAGCAGCGGCTAACTCACCCGTAGGAGCGCCACCGCCGTTAGGAGAAAGTACAGACCAGAAAAGTGTATGATTGTAGTGACCACCACCGTTATTACGCACGGCGGCATTGCTACCGGCTACTTGCATTAACTCCTCCAAGCTCTTGCCCTCTAAATCTGTGCCTGCGATCGCGTTATTTAAGTTCGTTACGTACGCATTATGGTGTTTCCCATGGTGGATTTCCATAGTTCTCGCATCGATATGCGGCTCTAGCGCATTTACATCATAAGGTAATTTTGGAAGTTCAAAAGCCATTGTTTCTTATTTAAGGGTTAGACATTATAAACGTGTAAAAAGATGTATATACAAGTTATACACCTATGCTAACCAAAGATAAATCAAATTGGTTCTAAAATCCAATAGAAACCCTAGGTTCTCTTCCTTTTAAAAAAGTCCTGCAGCAGCGCTTGGCTTTCGGCTTCCATCGGCCCCCAGTGGATTTTGGTTTTGGGGTGCAGTCCCTGCAAAGTGGTGGCACGAAAGCCTCTCTTGGGATCTCCCGCAGCGATATGCACCGCCGCTAACTGCGACCAGTAAAGTGCACCCGAACACATCGCGCAGGTTCCAGCGTTACGTACAGGCTGCATCCAGTGAGGTATTTAGCCCCTAAAAAATTCGCCGCCGCCGTGATGGCTAACAGCTCCGCATGGGCTGTGACATCCTGTAGCTGTTCGGTTTGGTTATGTGCGCGGGCGATAATTCTATTTTTCGAGACGATAACAGCACCTACAGGCACCTCATCTGCCTCTGCGGCGAGCTGTGCCTGCTTAAATGCCTCTCGCATGAAAAATGCATCATCCAACATCCCCTAGAATAGCAGATCAAAAATTTCTTTGCGCACGCCCTCATTAATAATCAGCGCCAAAATAAGCGATACCAATAAACCGATTAGCGCCTTGACGACATCATTCTTCGCTAATCGATAGGCCCTCACCAAGCGCGCCTTCTTCTTCGTCAGCTTTTTCGACTTAGACATAGCGATGGCCAGCTCGCGCCCTCCTAGAAGACCGATAAATACCCAGGTGGTACTCATCGGAATATTACTTAACATCTTAAAGTAGAAAAGAATGATCGCATAGACGAAATCCACGATCGTGGCTGCACGCACATCGGTAACTTTTGTCTTCTCGTTTACGATGCCCTGAATACGGTCCCCTTTCAGATAAAATAGAAAACCTAAGCCACAGAAAACAAAGCCCGCGTAGGCCACAAACTCCCAGACATTCAGCTGTCGCGGTAAGAACACAGCGATATTAGCCGCATCCTGCATGATCCATACCGCCCAAAGCGTCCCCGAAGTAAACCACTGCAAAATATACCAGTAAGGCTTCGCTTCCCCTTTCAGATACGATTTTACAAAACGCTCCAGCATAAACCACACCACAATCGCGATGGTAAAGGCCAAGAAATACCCCAGTAAACTCTTGGTCATGACATCTACGATGGTCCCTGCCTTATACGTGAAAACGTTTAATAATAAAAACGTGGTCGATACGGGCATCCGCAGCCGTGTCATCACTAAAAGTACGATGGGCGCCGCCAGCTGTAAAAACACAAAGCCCTCCGGTGCCTTATCCAGCCCCGGTACCTGCAAGCGCTGATAACTCACATCTCCATCAAAAACAAACCAGCTATAGGTTACCGTGGCAACGAAAATCAGCCCCATAAATAACCAGAGGTAGTACCATTTGCGGTTCTGGTTCGAAGCGATAAAAGTCCCGATGGTCTGTATACTATCGTTAGCAATGGCTGAATAGGCGGCTAGCGCAAATCCAAACCACATCGACAGGTAGGTGTACTCCGTTAGAACTCCCGCTAGCGAAACGATGATGCAGATAATCAGTAAAAAAGACTTTTCCTTTTTCGTAAAATCAAAAAGTGCATAGGCCGCCTTGGAAAGCGAATCCTGATTGATGTTTTGGTCTTTTAATTTCGCCATGGCGGGTGGTAATCACGATGATTCGTGCTACAAAGTTAGAAAAGATTATTTGGTCTTCGTGTTAATTTATTGTTAACTACGGAAGAAAATCCATTCCTGCCCAGAAACCCTAATATCTGTGCAGAAACAAACCGAAAAACAAAATCTAGCACGTAATCACATCGTTTTCGCCAAATATCAGCCTTTTCGACCATTTATCCGAACAAGCCCGCATGGAGAATATTAACAAAAGCTTCATCTAATTTTACAGCTTTTCCAGTGGGAAGGCCGTTATTTTGTTCATTGAATCACTCTATCCCATGAAGCCCGGCCTTTTGGCCTTTTTTTATATGACCGTGAAGCTATTGAGACCCTCATCCCCTACCTCAGCCAGGCTACTCCTGCTGCTGAAAGGTGTTCTCGGCGTCTTGGTCTTCATCATGGCGATCGACCTCCTTACCGTTTCCATGCTGCAGCTAAATAACAGCATCGCGAACGAAATCTTCCAAGCCACCCTAAATCCTTACATCGGCTTATTCGTCGGCATCCTGAGTACGGCGCTCCTCCAGAGCAGTTCCACCGTTACCGCCATGACCGTAGCAGTGGTAGCCTCGGGAAACCTGAGCTTGGTCCAAGCCATCCCGCTGGTCATGGGCGCGAATATCGGTACCACCCTCACCTCTACGCTCGTATCCTTTTCTTACATCCTTAAAAAGGGCGAATTTAAAAAGGCACTTTCCGCAGGTGTGCTCCATGATGCCTTTAACATCCTGACAGTCATGCTCCTGCTGCCCCTAGAAATACACTTTAAAGTCCTTAGCAGCAGTGCACAGTACCTGACTCAGACCTTTTTCGGCGCCGTAGAAGGAGGAGACACCATTTCCTATCCCGTTCTGTTCCTCCGCCCGCTGACCCTCTGGATCGTAAATGGCATCCAACTGCCCCTGCTCACCCTCCTATTAGGAGTCGCCTCGGTTTTTGGCATCATCAAGTTACTCTCGAACTTGGCACTAAAAGGCTATGTATCCACTAACTTCCATAAAGTCAAGCGCCACATTTTCCGAAACCCCTACCTAGCACTTTTCTACGGCATATTCTTCACGGCCCTCGTGCAGTCCAGTACGATTACGACCTCTCTGATCGTACCCCTGGTCGCTTCGCGCAAAGTATCCCTCTTTAAGGCTTTTCCCTTTATCATGGGAGCGAACATCGGCACGACCATCACCGCCGGAATCGCAGCATTTTACAGCACCGAAGCCGCCATCAGCATCGCCATCGTACACTTACTTTTTAACGTGATCGGGGTCCTCGTCCTACTTCCTGTTCCCAGCATTCGAAATGTGCCCGTACAGATGGCCGCTTACCTGGGAAGTCAATCCGTGAAAACCCGATTTGTGGGCTTCGCCTACATTCTTCTCACCTTCTTCGTCGTGCCTTTTTTCTTGATTTACTTCAACCAGGACAGCTCCGAAGAGCAGAAAAATGCTTCAAAGCTCCCCCATTCGAGCACGAGCCTCACGAACGATAGCCACCCCGGAGCTAGTACCGATCCGATCCGCCCCCGCAGCCAGTAACTGCCTCCGCATCCGCTAGGGTTTTTATGCCGCCACTGGCCTTTATTCCCACATGCGCAGGCAGAGAAGCGCGCATGGTACGAATAGCCTCCACCGTAGCGCCGCCGCGCAAAACCCGTAGACGTCTTCACAAAATCTACCCCTGCATCTGCACAAAGCACACAAGCAGCCTTCAGCTCCTCCTCACTCAAATAGGCCGTTTCCACGATTACCTTTAGCAGCTTTTCCTGCTCATGGCAGCACTTGGCCAGCTTCGCCAGCTCGATCTTCGGCCACGTCATTCCCGCCTTAAAGGCAGACAGCGACCAGACCACATCGATTTCATCTGCCCCATGCTTGAGCGCCAGCTCCGTTTCCAGCATTTTCACCTCAGTCTGCTGATAGCCCAGCGGAAAGCCGACCACCGTAACCAGCTGAACGGGCGACGTGCCGATATCACGCTTGGCCTTTTTTACCCAAAACGGGGGAACACAAACCCCAAAAAGCCCATGCGCCTTTGCCTCATCCACGAGGCGCTCGATCGCTCCTGCATCCAGGTCCGGCTTTAATGCCGTATGCTCTATGGTTTGCGCCAGCGCTGCTATTTCCTGCATATTAATCTCCATCGACATAGGATTGTAAATAAGTAAAATGAGGGCCCAGCTGCCCGCCACGGGCGATGCAAGCACCCTCCAGCACCTCAGAATGCTGCAAAAGTAGCTCCGGAAGCACATACTGCGCAAACTGCTCTCCGAAATCTTCTGACGCATCCCGCGGAAGCGCTGTAGGTAAATTATCTATCGCCATCACCGAAAGGGTCTCCGCGCCAGAAAACGCCGGTAACTCCTGAAAAGCTGTGAGGTCTAAGTCATAAACCGGCTCCGCGATCGTACTTGGCCGTATCGTCGTAGGAATAGATCCGTCGATGTCGCAGGTGATATCCGCGATGACGCGTAGCTTAAACCCTGGCTGCCCCACATCCTCACGCTCGAAAAGGCGTGGCGCACGGTGATCCCAGTAGGCCGCAGCGATTAACATGTCCGCCACTTCGGTGTAGCGCTGAAAACTGCTCACATAGCGCTCGGGATGAGTGAAAAATTCTTCTCGCTGAAAGCCGCCATCTTGGGCCCGCTTCGCATAATGCTGGCAGTCCAAAACCGCGAAAACCGCCTGCGGAAAATGCTCCCGCAAAAGTGCCTCTGGCTGAACCTCAGGAATCCCCAGCGCCCGAATGATTTCCAGCGCTCCTAGTCCCACACGCCCTCTGCCTGTAATGAGCAGCTTGAGAGCAGGCAGCTCCACCTTTTTGAGTTCCTCCAGCATTTCCGCCAGATCGAAGCAGTCCTTGGCTTGCTTGATGCGGTAGCGTCCCGACTTCTCACCATAGGTCCAGAGCCCCATATAGGCCCCGACGATGCCTGCCCAGCGTCCGAAAGCAACGACCCGCTCACCAGAAGGTTTTTTTAAAACCTCATGATCGTATAGCGTAATGTCTTTGGCCAGAATGGCCCGAAGTAAATCCCGATTATACGGCTGCGCTTTTATCGTATGGGAAAAGAAAAAATACTGCTTGCCCGCCATAAGTTGCGCGATCGGCACCTCTTTTACACCCAGAAGCACATCGCAGGCACTCAGGTCCGGCTGCGGAGGGAAGCCTGCCGCTGCATACGCTGCATCATCGAAACAGCGTACAGGACTCTCCTGAACGAAAAAGCGCAACTCCCCCGCATACTTTGCTTGCAGGCGCTTCAACTGGGTGGGTGAAAACACAACTCTTTTATCCGGCGGATTTTTTCCCTCGCGGATAAGACCTATCTTTAACATGGTGCTTTGGTTTACAAGTGATCGCTTAAAGTTAAAAAATTTATGTCCCCTTACCTACAGTTACTGCTACTTTGGGCCGCCTTTTACGCTTCCCACTCCCTGCTGGCTACCCCCGTGCTGAAAAATAAATTGGGCGCTTTCTTAGGCAGGGAAGGCCAAAATTACCGCCTCGCCTACAGCCTTTTTTCCGCCTTCTTTCTCTTCTACCTCTTGCTTTTCGGCGCCAGCATCCCCGCTATCTATCTTTTCCCCCCTCAGGAAACCAGCACCTACATCGGCTATATGCTGGCCACCTTCGGGACCATCTTAGTGGTAAAATCCTTTAAGCATCTGGGGGCTGCCGCCTTTTTGGGGATAAAAGAGGGGCCGAAAGTAGGCACCGCGCTCTCGCGCAAAGGTCTCCACGCGCACCTGCGCCATCCCATGTATGCGGGAGCCCTCTTAATCCTAGCAGGCTTCTTCAGCTATTTACCTACTGCGGCAGTGGCTTGCCATGTGATCGCCACGATCCTGTACCTGCCCATCGGTATCTGGCTGGAAGAACGTAAATTAATCCTCGAGTTCGGAGAAGCCTACCGGCAGTACCGACGCGAGGTACCCGCCCTTCTGCCGAACCCCGTACGCATTTTCCAAAAC
The DNA here is from genome assembly GCF_000265075.1 of Nitritalea halalkaliphila LW7. Classification (GTDB taxonomy): domain Bacteria; phylum Bacteroidota; class Bacteroidia; order Cytophagales; family Cyclobacteriaceae; genus Nitritalea; species Nitritalea halalkaliphila. The sequence continues at coordinate 39,217 of NZ_AJYA01000057.1, forward strand.
AGCAAGCGCTAACAAAAAAGCCTCCCAAGCAAGATGCTGAGGAGGCTTTTTAAATGTTAGTTATAACGATACAGAAGCGCTTAATCAAAACCGAGGAATTCTACCTCATAAATTAAGTTGCTGTCAGGCGGAATTCGGAGAAGATCATCGCGGTCCTGAAATCCGAGGGCAGAAGGCACGAGAATGATGGCTTTCGCTCCACTGCGTAAGCGCTGGAAGCCGATGTTCAAGCCTGTACGGCGACACCTTGGCCTGCCGTCGGAATAACAAACTGAAAAAACGTGTAGGTCACATTTTCATTCCAGATATCATTCGCGATCGCTACATCTTCTCTAGTCGTATCCACGATAGTGCCATCTAGTAGACTGAGGTTAAACTCCGTATAGATCACATTTCCGGGACGAGCCTGCGAGCCGCTACCCTCCTCCTGAACGATAATAATTACGCCAGAGGGATCATGTATGCGGCGTATACTGTCCACTTCGAAGGTTTCGATGAAATCTGCTAGAATGGCCCGATCTCTCTTTAAGTTACCTTCAAAGTCGTAAACGGGTCCCCCAAAGAAATTTTGCTCTTCACATGAGCTCCATAGCAGCAGGAGTGCCACTAAAGTCCCCAGGTAACCCCATCTTTTTTTATGCATCATCTTCATCTTCTAATTCTTCCTCATCCTCTTCTTCCTCCTCTTCATCGAAGTTCCCTGGCACGCGATGTCCATTCAGGGAAACCATCTCGATTTCGAAAACAAGCGGTGTGTTCGGTGGAATGGATCCCTGCCCGCTACGTCCGTAGCCGAAGATAGACGGAATGAGCACAAAAGCCTTATCGCCTACACGCATCTGCTCCACGCCCCACTCAAAACCAGGAATTAATCGGTTTATACCCAACCTAAACTCTAAAGGAGAATAGGTTCGCTGCGGATTAAATAGCCCTTCCTCCCGAGCGATGGCCTCTATACTGGTATCGAAAGCCACCCCGTTAACAAAACGACCGACGTACTCCACTGCGATGGTGTCACCGAACTCAGGAAGCTCTGCTAAAACTGGGTTTTGACCCGGGCGCTGCATCTGAGTTCCCAAAGCGGTGAACAAGACGCGCAAGCCATTTCCCGAAGGCTGATCAACAGGCGGAAACTGACGGATAACGTCTATCTCATTATCGTCTACAAACTGCTGGAGCTGCTCGATATCCCTATCGAGCTGCGCTTCGAAACTTTCTTGCTCGTTTATGCAGGAGAATCCAAGAACGCCTAGCAGGGTGAGCAACCCGAATACAGTAAACTTTTTCATTTATTTTATTAATCCATCACGTCTACGATCTCCACGTCAAAGACAAGAACGGAGTTAGGGCCGATTACAGGACCTGACTGACGGGGTCCATAACCTAGCGGAGAAGGAATATATAAGGTCGCTTTATCCCCTTTTTTCAACAAAGCAAGTCCTTCATCCCAGCCACGAATCACACGACCAGCACCCACACGAACCTCGAAAGGCGTATAGTTACCGGCTTGATCACGCTGCTCATTAAAGATACCATTTTCCTGAGCCACGCTCTTCATGCTCGTGTCGAAGATAGTGCCATCCAACAAGAAACCTGCATAATGCACGGCCGCTGTCTTTCCTGGCTCTATAGCAGGTCCATTTCCATTCTCCTTTATAACGTAATAAAGACCAGACTCTGTCCTAGTAGCTTCAATATTATTTTCAGCTAAATAATCCTGAATAAGCTGGGTGTCTGTTTCCAGCTGCTTAAGCGCTTTTTCCTCCTCACGCTTAGCTTGCTGCTCCTGAAGCTGCGCGAAGTACGCCTCCACTTCCTCCTGGCCCATCACCGCGAAAGCACCTATTCTAATTTTAACCTTATCATCTTCCTGTAGAAAGAACGGAACAGAACCAGCGCCAAACACCTTCACCGCTTTATCCTCAATGTAAATGCTATCGCCCTTCTTTAAATTCAAAAAGATCTCATCCATACCTGTCTGCGCAGGAATAGAATCATTATACTGAAGCACCCCTGGAGAACCCTGCTCATCCGTGGAAATAAAGACAGAGTCTTTTTCATTCGTCACCTGTAAATGATACAGAACGAACTCTCCATTCTTCGGGCTTTCTTTCCCTTGTTTAATCAGTGTATACTTAATACCATCCGTAGTTTCACGCGTTTCCGTAGAATCACAAGATGTAAAAATAGTGGCCGCGCCTACGCAGGCAAGACCAAAAACGATCGCTTTAGCTGTTTTCATCGACAAGCTCAGATTGAGTAATTAAATTTGAATAGTTTTCTTTTATCAGTCCCTCAAATTTGGAGACCGTTTCCTTTAATGTCAAGTTAGATTTTCCGCCAGCAGCATTTTTTATGCCCACCCCCATCGAAATAGGCAGCAGCAAACTTGTTCACCGCTACCTGCTCCACCGAGCGAAAAGAGATCTTCACGGCATCCTCACGCTCTGTAAATAAGGCAGCTACCTTTATCCCATCTAAAGAAAGGGCATAGTTCACCAGGCCTTCCGTATCCCCCGTCTTGGAAGCATACTTGCGTAAATCTTTTTTGCTAATCGCAAAGTAAGCCGTCTTGTATTCCTCTAAAATCACCAGTCGACGCGTAATCGCGAAGCCGATAAACTTCAAGCGATTGATACTGTTCGTGTCGTAAATGAGACGCGAAATCTTACTGTTATCAGCACCTAAACCGATTAGCTCTGCGGTGATCAGGTGCACATTCTTCGTGGTATTCGGATGACGGAATCCCCCCGTATCGGTCATGATGCCGGCATACAAGCACTCCGCGATGTCTTTATCGATAAGGGAAGTATCTCCGATCTTACAGCACAGCTCATACACTAGCTCACAGGTAGCCGCTGCATCTGTACTCCAGTAAGCGAAGTCCGCGAAATCTTCCGGGTCTTGGTGGTGGTCAATCATGACCTTATAAGCAGAACTCTCACGCACATAAGGCGCCATCGCCTGCAAGCGACTTAGGCAAGAAAAATCCAAGCAACATATCATCTCCGCCTCCTGCAGCTTCTCGATTACACGCGCAGTCTCAGCTTCATTTTCGAAATTCAGCACCCCCTCATTTCCCTTCATCCAATGTAAAAACTCCGGATAATCCGAAGGACTAATCACCGTCACATCATGTCCCTTTTTCGCTAAAACATGCGCTAAACCTAATGAGGAGCCTAGAGCATCCGCATCTGGCTTATAATGCATGGTTACAACTATCTTCTTGGGCGTGGCGATTTGTTGTTTAAACGAATCTAATGGCATTGTATCTTATTCCTCTCGTTATGAGCTTGGTAATTTGCAAAGGTCAGGATTTTATTCGAGAATTCCGAATTTCTCTAAGCCGTTCATCCACAAGCGGCTACAGACTATTTTCCTATCTTTCTTCGGAACTTCGCTGGATCTGCCTATTTTTGTAGCTTAAAGATTTTGACAAGAATTTCTAAAGAAAATTAAATGGCAACTAACAGAACGTTTACCATGATCAAGCCGGATGCTTTCGGCGCAGGAAACTCCGGAGCGATCCTTAAAATGATCGAAGAGGCTGGTTTTAAAATCATTGCACTAAAAGCTACACAACTCAGCGCTGAACTTGCTGGACAGTTTTATGCCGTACATAAGGAGCGTCCCTTCTATGCGGACCTGTGTGCGTACATGTCCTCAGGCCCGATCATCGCCGCGATTCTTGAGAAAGAGAACGCAGTAGCGGACTTCCGCACCCTAATCGGCGCCACGAATCCTGCGGATGCTGCTGAAGGCACTATCCGTAAATTATTCGCTACCTCTATCGAAGCGAATGCCGTTCACGGCTCTGACTCTGACGAAAACGCACAAATCGAAGGAAGCTTCTTCTTCTCTTCTTTCGAGCGTATCGGATAAGACATACCCCAGCCGCCTCAGGCATCTGCCCAGAGACGCTTTTAAGAAAAACACCCTGACAGCCGTTACGCCATCAGGGTGTTTTTTTATGCTTGGGCCCGTGGGCCAAAAAATACGCACTTAACGTCTGCTACGCGCACGCTTCATCGGATTATCGCCTGTGCTCACGCCACGCGCACCGCCACTGCTCTTAAAGAGCTCGAATCGGGAAGGCGTAAACTGCCGCGGCCAGTAGTTATTCGACTCATCGATGTCCGCCGTTTCCCGGTACGGATCCAGCACGATGCTCGCTACCTCTTTCTTCTTGGCAAAAACCTTCGTCACCTCTTGCTCATTTAGACGCCAAATCTCGGCAGGAATACGCTCTATCTCGGAGGTACCATCCGTGTAGTTAAACTGCAGAATTAACGGCATCACTAAACCACCGATATTCTTAAAGTGCAACTCATAAAAGTTCATGCCCGAGTTTAATAGCTCCTTTTCTTTCGCAGAAAGAGAGGCCATGAAATTTTTATAAGCCGTCTCATCTTCTGGCGTCACCGTAAAACGATCGTAACTGTTGTAGAAATCACGCGTCGCTGGATCCGCCTCGACCACCGTCTGCGCGATATCTTCTTTGTTATACGTTCTAGACACAGAGCTTTCCTCTCGATCGAAAGCCTCACGCTGCGCGGCCTTCCGCTGCGCAGGAGTGCGATTATCCAGCTTATACCAGTTCGCATGCTCTATGGAAATATCTACCGCGTCCGTGCCGAAGAACCAGCCTCTCCAGAACCAATCCAGATCCACCCCTGAGGCATCTTCCATCGTGCGGAAGAAATCTTCCGGCGTGGGGTGCTTGAACATCCAGCGCTGAGCGTAGGTCTTAAAAGCAAAATCAAATAGCTCACGCCCCATGATCGTTTCACGTAAAATATTTAAAGCAGTGGCAGGCTTCGCATAGGCATTCGGCCCGAACTGAATTATATTTTCAGAATTCGTCATAATCGGCTCCAGCAGGTGCTTTTCACTCCGCATGTAAGGCGCGATTTTATGCGCTGGCCCACGACGTGAAGGGTAATCTCTGTCCCACTCCTGCTCCGCTAAAAACTGCATAAAGGTATTCAAACCCTCATCCATCCACGACCACTGCCGCTCATCAGAGTTTACAATCATCGGGAAATAATTATGGCCTACCTCGTGAATGATCACGGATATCATGCCATACTTCACTGCATCAGAGTATGTGCCATCTGCATCCGGTCTTCCATAATTAAAACAGATCATCGGATACTCCATCCCATTACTGGCTTCCACCGAAATGGCCACCGGATACGGATAATCGAAGGTCTTTTCAGAATAGGATTTAATCGTATGCGCCACCACACGGGTAGAATACTGCTCCCAAAGCGGATTGCCTTCTTTTCCATAATAGGACATGGCCAGCACATCATTTCCGCCCTGCTTCACAGCCATCGCATCCCAGATAAACTTGCGAGAGGAGGTCCAAGCGAAGTCACGCACGTTTTCCGCATGAAAAATCCACGTTTTCTTCTCGCGCGAACGTTGCTTCTCTAAGCGCTCCGCCTCCGCCTGCGTACGGATAATCACCGGCTTGTCGTAGGTCTGCTGCGCCTGACGGTAACGGGCCAGCTCCTGCGCACTCAATACCTCCTCCGGGTTTTGAAGCACGCCCGTAGCACCCACCATGTGATCCGCCGGCACAGTGATTTTTACCTTATAATCGCCGAAAACCTGCGCGAACTCCCCGCGACCAACGAACTGCTTATTCTGCCAGCCTTCGAAGTCAGAATACACGGCCATTTTAGGGAACCACTCCGCTAAGGTGTACAGGTAGTTTCCATCCGCCTCGAAAAACTCATAGCCAGGACGACCACCGATAAAACTCATGCGATCATGGATATTAAAGGCCCAGTCCACAGTAAACTGCACCTGCGCGCCAGGCTGTAAAGCCTGCGGCAAATCCAGACGCATCATCGTCTTATTTATCGTGACCGGAATGTCATTGCCCTGCATATCCTTCACCGAATTAATCTTCAGGCCGATATCCAGATCATGCCAGAGAATCCCTTCCAGCTGGCGCAAATTCATGCGCGGATTAATCCGAGACTCCTGAATTTTCGGTGTATTCGAATCCGCCGCACGCTCGTTCTGGTCCAGCTGAATCCATAAATACGAAAGTGGATCAGGTGAATTATTGTAATAAGTGATCGTCTGAAAGCCCTTTATGGCCTGCTTCTCATCATCCAGCTCCACCTCGATGTCATGGTCCGCCTGCTGCTGCCAGTACAAATGCCCCGGAGCCCCCGACGCTGTACGGTACACATTTGGTGAGCGCAGCATGGGACCTAACTGCTCGAAACGCTCCGCATGCCGCTGTTCGCTCCACTGTGCCTCCGCCAGAGACGAAGCCAGCAAGCCCGCGGCTAAGAAGTAAAGAATTTTTCTCATATAGCTTGATTTTGTGCCTAAGGCACATCATTTACCAAAATAATAAACGCCAAGATACGCAGCCAGAGGCAGAACCCAAAGAAAATTCTTCTGCTAGCGCCCTTTTCTACGGTAAATGGCAGAAAAAAAAAGGGCCACACCTATGGATTATGTCCTACACCCACGAAAAATTCGCGCTTACCAGTAGCGGGCATCCAAGAGCATCATAATGGCCATCCCTAAAACCACCGCCGAGGTCACCAGCGTCCAGTCTCTTCTCGGCATGCTGAAAATCCCAACAAAAATGCTCGTAAACACTAAGAAAAAAGCCACGATCACAAGCTGACCCACCTCTAAACCCACATTAAATGCAAAAAGAGGCTGCAGAATGGAAGCTTCCTGACCCAAAAGGGAGCGGAGATAATTCGAGAAACCCAGCCCATGAATGAGACCGAAAATCCCCGCATACAGGTAATTCAGCTGCAAGCCCGACCCTACCTTCGGACGTGGTTTAAACACGTTCGTCAGCGCAGTAATCGCGATTGTCACCGGAATTAGAAACTCGATCAGCTCCTCATTTACCCGTATTAGGTTTAGGGTGGCTAGCGCCAAAGTCAGGGAGTGCCCCAGCGTAAAAGCCGTCACCAAAATGATGATGCGCTTCCAGTCACGCGGCATATAGAGCGCACAAAGCACCACCACAAACAAAATATGGTCGAAGCCCTCGAGATCTAAAATATGCTGAATGCCAAGTTGGAAATACAACTGAAACTGATTCATATCTGGAAATTGAAAAACTTATCCTTAATTTCGAAGCGTAATATTAAGGCATATTTTGCACATTTAGTAAAAAATTCAAAATAGAATGCTCGGAACCTCACTGCTTTTTTCGTTGATCTTCTGGTGGAACAGCCATCCCTTTTACATCAGCCTGACTGACATGCGGTATAACCCACAGACGACGCAGCTGGAAATCGCCCAAAAGATATTTTGGGATGATCTGGAGGTGACCTTGGCCAAAAAGGCGGGCAGCCCCGTAGATTTTCTAAACCCGGAAGACCCCGAGCGCCTACAGGAGCAGATCGAAGGCTACCTCCTGGCACATAACCGCATACGAATCAATGGACAGTGGCTGAAGTTGAGCTACCTCGGCTTCGAAATCGAAGAGGATGCCGCTTGGTTTTACTTGGAATCCGACCCCGCCTCCCTTCCCGAGGAAGTGGAAATACACTGCAGCGTACTGGTGGACGAGTTCCGGGGGCAGCAGAACATTGTTAATTTTTTTCGCGATAAAAAACCGAAGAGCTTGATTTTAACGAAAAACAAGCCCTCCGGAAGTCTAAAACTGCGCTAAACAGCGGCGCTTAAAGGAAGTGATCCCTTTAAAAACGCATCCCACTCTCCGCTAAAGCTTCCTTGATATCGGGGGCTAATGCCTTGATAATTACTTTTTCATTCGAAAAACGGCTGGCTGTAGCGTTTACTTTGGCCGACCAGGCCACCCCTAAATCACGGGCATCCATCAGCAGAAAAGTACCCTTCGTGCCGATAGCCTCCGGATTCGTCTGGAAGGTGTGGAGCTGCTGCTCGACGTAAAGCAGGACATAATCCACCTCCAGCTCGTACTTCACACGGTAGAAAAAATCCTTCAGGCCGGTGGGGGGATTCCGACGAAAAATGCGCTCGGGGCTCATCACCAGGGTGGGGCGCACCTCTTTCTGCAGGGCGTCACGGAGCAGCTGTCCTCGGCTGAGAAGCTGCTCATCTTTCAGTGCCGGCAGCAAAATCCGCTCGAAGTTGGTTTCATTTATCTCCTGCACCTCGAAATTCGAAGAAGCATAGAGCAGCAGAAACGCCTCACTGTTTTTAGGCAGGGCCTTGCGCTCTTTCACATTTAAGGTCACTTCTTTCACCCCGCAGGCAGAAAAAAGCAGGCTAAATAAAAGGAATCCAGCCAGATAGGCTGTTAAGGGATAGAAGGGTTTGTTCATACTTTTTAGGGTCTAAGAAAAGGGAAAGCACGCAGGAGCTGCCAGCGGCCATCGATTTTTTTTAAAAGGTGCAGGCTGTCCAGCCGCTCTCGGTACTCGGGCCTCAAGGTTCGTGCCCAAGCCCACACCTCCGGGAAATCCCGCTTTTTGATGTCCCCGAAAGCAACAGTCAAATGCGGCTGAAAGTTTAGATCGCTTAATTCTTCTGGGCACCCGTAGCTCCGGCGCAGGTGCTGCACGCAGGCCTTTTGCAGCTGTGCGAGGGCTTCACTGGGCAGCACACGCATGTAAATCACGCGCCCCCGAAACTGCCCCATGCCTTTCAGGTGAAGCGAAATCGGCTCCTGCCCCTCGAAAAAAGCCTCCAGCTGCCGAATCAGCAGCCCCTCCTTGGATTCTACGAGGGAAAAAGGCATCTTAAGGGTCACATGGGAAGGGGACTTTTGCGCGTAGCGCAAAGCAAACCGCCGCTCAAATTCCCCCTTTAGCCCCTCCGCAGCAGCGTACAGCGGGTCAGGCGGAATCCAAGCCAGGAAGTACTTCGCCAGCGTTTTCGGCATGTCTGTCAAATATTTTTTGTAAAGTTAGGGATAAGCTGCTTAATTTAAACCTTGTATCCCGCACTGCCGGGCGAAAATTTACTTTATTCAACCATGAGCCAATTTAAAACCGCCATGCTGGGGCTGGACCTCAGCGAAATGGATGCCCTTCTACTGAAAAAAACTGCCGCTGTAGCCGATGTGCTGGGCATCGAGCGCCTGTACCTGATTCACGTGGCGGCCGACCTGGAGCTGCCGGAAGAGCTGCGCAGCCAGTACCCGGACCTACTGGCACCCGTGGATGAGGGAATCGCCAGCACGCTGGAACTCGCGGCCGCGGAAGCCTTCTCAGACCGAAAAGTGGCCGTAGAGGTGCTGGTGAAAGAAGGGAATAAAGTGGAAACCGTGCTGCGCTGGGCGAAAATAAAAGATGTAGACCTGCTCATCAGTGGCCGAAAAGACCTACTGCCTGGAAGTGGGAGCCTGTCTAAGTCCCTCGCGGAGAAGGCCCCCTGCTCCGTCCTTTTTCTTACGCAGAAGGAGGGGGCGCTAGCGCCAAAGCACATCCTCATGCCCATGGATTTTTCCTCCCACTCTAAGCGGACCTGGGAGAGCGCTCAGGTTCTTTTGAGAACCGAACAAGCCCGACTTACCGGCCTGCACCTCTATGATGTCCCTGTAGGCTACTCGAAAACAGGCAAGTCGCGCGAGGAATTTGCCAGTATCATGGAAGGACATGCCCGAAAAGCTTTCGAGCGTTTCCTCGAAAAAAATAAGCTCCCTACCTTTGACTGCCTCTTCGAGGCCAAAGAAGAAGGCAAAAGCGGACAACAAATTTTACGCATCGCAGAAGCCCATGGCTCCGACTTGATCCTCATGGGCAGCAGAGGGCGCAGCGGCTCAGCAGCCGTCTTACTCGGCAGCACTGCCGAAAAGCTGGTCCATGCCAACTATAAAATCCCCATGCTGATCCTGAAGCAAAAAGGGGAAAACATGGGCTTCTTGGAGGCACTTTTCCGCCTCTAAAGCGAAAAAAGAAACGGAAAAAGCCCCTTCTCTGTGCGAAATGCCAGAAAAGGGGCTTTTTATGTGCCTTTAGGCAGCAGGACTCCACCTCAGTTTAGATAATACGAACGCTTCGCCACCCGTTCCGCAGGAGTCGGATCCCGGTCGAAAAGCACAGGCCGCTGGTTATGCCAGTCGGTATGCTCCTGAAAAAAACGGCCCAGCATAAGCAGCTTCTCTTCCTCGAATAAGTTCGCCAAGAAAGTAATCGAGGTCGGCGCCCCACTTTCCGTGAAACCATTCGGCAGACAGAGTGCCGGTTGTCCGGTCAGGTTCGTGATCGCGAGCTGGCTACCGCCAAAGGAAGGGCTAATTACCACATCATACGCTTGCATCCAGCTGTGAAACGCCTCTTGCAGCAGGCTGCGGACGCGAGCGGCCTGCAAATATTCTACCGCGGGAATAAAACGTGCCGAGCGAAAAATGTTTGGCCAGGCACGCTTATCCTGTGCCACCAGCAGCCCATCCTCCCCACTTCGTGTAAGGGCATCGAACGCTGCCGCCCCTTCGGCATACAACATTAAAATCAGGTCTCGCGAGGGGATGTCGATGTCCAGCTGCACCGCCTCCAGTTGCAGCCCCGCAGCCCGCAGCGCCTCCAGCACCGCCAGGTCATTTTGCGCCCCGGCGCCCTCTCCACGAAAATACGGCTCGATATAAGCGATTTTCAGGTCCTCCACTTTCCGGCTCGCCTGATAAGTGAAGCCCGCCGCCACAGTACTTTTGTCCTTCGGGTCCGCTCCCTGAATCACATCCAGGACCAGCGCATTATCCAAGGCAGAGCGTGAAATCGGCCCGATCTTATCCATGGACCAGCTGAGCGCCATGGCGCCGTGCCGGCTGACACGCCCGAAGGTAGGCCGCAGCCCCGTGACCCCATTCCGTGTAGAAGGCGAAACGATGCTCCCCAGCGTCTCCGTACCGATCGCAAAGGGCACCAAGCCCGCCGCCACCGCAGAGGCCGAACCCGCCGAAGAACCGCTCGCCCCCTGCTTCAGGTTCCAGGGTTTTTCGTCACCCCCCCATACCAAACATCACCCATAGCCAGCGCCCCGAGGGTCAACTTGCTCACCAGCACAGCCCCTGCCGCATCGAGACGCTCCACGATATGCGCCGTCTCGTCGATCTCCTGCTCCTTAAACGGCATAGCACCCCAGGTCGTCTTCGTTCCTTTCACAGCGAGCAGGTCCTTTGCCCCGTAGGGAATCCCATGGAGCGGCCCCAGGTAAGTGCCTGCGGCCAAAAGGGAGTCTGCACGACGGGCTTGCGCCAAAGCACGGTCTTCCAGTAACGTGATCACTGCCTCCAGCGTGTCCCCAAAAGCCTTATGCCGATCGATGTAAATTTGCGTGAGACGCTCCGAGCTCAACTTGCGCTCTCGGATGAGCACGGACAGCTCCGCCACCGATAAAAAGGCTATGTCCACCTCCCGCTCGGGCAGGGCCACCGCAGCTGCGTCAGGCAAACCCCAGTCCGGCTTAGCAGCGGTCGTAGGGGGCGTAAAACCATGTGGAAGTGGATTAAAATAGAGCGCTGGCGCCACCGAATTATCCAGTTCTTCCTGACGCAGACGCCCATAAGAAGCCCGATTAGCCGCCACATTCCCCAGCATGCTATCCAGCTGGCCGCCTCGAAATCCAGATCAATCACCTGCGCCGCCTCCCGAAGTGTATCTATGGTCAGCGCCGCCTGCTGCCGCCCCACCAGGTAGCCCCCCGTAACGAGAAGCCCTGCCGCGGCCATCCCTGCTACAAAACGTAATTTTTTATTCATATAAACTCCTTAGCTTTGTTGTCCTATAGGGCTTAAAGATAGAAAATACTTTTAAGCGCTTAACATCTCTTGATACGAATTGGTTAAAATGCCTAGAGGAAACGAAATGAATATGGCAACGACAAACACGACCACCCCCATTTTTCCAATGCCCATGCGCGGCATTTTGCTGCTAGCCGGCATGTACAGCTTCGCTTGGGCGGCCTTTTTCCGGTACTTCGGTGAGGATGTGCTGCGCTGGCTGGCCATGCAAAGCACCTGGGACAGCAGCCTCAGCGCCCAGTATTTTGGAGCCTTCGGCATGCTCACGGGCTTCCTGTTGTTTTTAAGCGCTTTCTACCCGATTAGCTGGATATACCTGCTGATCGCCGGCATGGCTGGAAACTCATCGCCGCCATCTGGTTCAGCCTCGGCTTATACCTGAGCTGGGCTGGAATAAGCGCAGCCTTTTTCATCTCTTTTCACCGAACTGCTTTGGCTTATCCCT
>NZ_AJYA01000058.1 GCF_000265075.1 Nitritalea halalkaliphila LW7
GGCTCCCCGGAAACAGCGTCGAACACGCGGCCGCGCACTTCCCCCTTTTCCAACTCTTGCATTTTCACATGCTGTGCCGGTACCACGATTACGCGCTCGCGGATTTGGCGAAAGCTATGCCCCGTCTGTGCAGAAACCTGTTCTAGCATTTCCCCTAAGGACTGTGCCTCAGTATCGAGCTGCACGGCTGCACGAAGATCTACACGGTCAGTACTGAAAACGAAATGTAAAGGCGTTTCACGCTCCACCGCCTCCATGAAGGAGCCAAAGGTACGGGCCTGTTCCATGCTACGAATTGCTTTCATCTTGTAGACACTTTGGGCCGAAGTCCCAGAGGCTAATGTCAAGCAAGTAAAGAAAAGACTTAGGGTAAAACCCCAAAATGCGGATTTCGTCATACACCAAAGTGAATGAAGTAAAGAATTTTTCATAAATTTGAATGTTCAGTGGGTGCGGTGGCGCCTGCCAAACTTACCTAAAGGAGATCCCCCCAGATCTCCTTTTTTTAGCAAGGCCTACCGCGAATGAAGAAAGTATTGGTTTGAGTTTCTGTAAGTTCTAACTGCATCGCCTGCGCGATCATGCGCAAGACCTCGGCACCACTTTCGGCGCCTATTTTTCCTGTAAAGCGACATGCTAACAAGCCACTGTCCGCCACCTCTATGTGGATTCCCTTAGCGCGCTCCATGGCACGGAAAACCTCATACAGTGGAGCTGACTCGAAGGCCCACGCGCGCTCCGTCCATAAAAAGGGCTGATCGGTTCCGATCTCTTCCTGCGCCCACACATGAGCTTCGACTTGTAAGCGCTCACCTGCTAGGACAGCAGTCGCATGGGCCTGTGCCAGATCCCTAACCTCCACGCTACCCGTAGCTACCTCTAAAAGAAATTTTCCCGAAGCCGCATGTAAGTTGAAAGAAGTACCGGTCACGCGCGTTTCAGTGTCTGGTCCCTGAATTAAAAAAGGCAGCTGCTCATTTTTAGCCACATGGAAAAAAAACTGGCCCTCTACCTCCACCTCTCTATGCCCGACTCCGAAACCAGCCGCATACTGAAGCTTGGCTCCGGGAGCCAAAACTACCTGCGTGCCATCCTCTAACTGTAAGAACCGGCGCCCTTTCTCTGCTGTGAAGGTGGTCCACAAACCAGCGCTTTCCACAGGCTCCGCCACATAAAATAAAGCCGACCAGAGCAGCAGCCCTCCTACCAGAGCAGCAGCGATGGCCAGTGCCCATAAAGGGCGAAACGAGCGGCTGGGGCGCGAATTAAACCGCGCCTCCACCCGCTGCGGAGACTTTGGCGCCTGCGCCTGCTTCAGCACTCGCTGCTGGATGCGCTCGAGAGCAGCCGCATCATCGCTAGGCTCCGCACAGTGCCAAGCTAGCGTAAAGCTTCCGCCACCGACCCATCCGCATCTACCGCTGCGGCTAAGGTTTTCAGCTCCTGCTCCTCTACTGACGTAAGCGACTCCATCGCCAAACGACGCACCAAGAGCGCTTTATACTTTTTTTCTGCTAATCGTCGATTTTCCATGCACCCTTAGGACAACATTCCGCAGGGGGACTCCCGAAAAAAGGAATGAACAAATCATGAAGTATGCGTCCTAATAAATGCGTTCAAGTAATGCATGATGGAAAAAAAAGAACTAGCCCTTTAACTGAAAATGCTTTGCCAGCTCCTGAACAGCTAAGGCCACTTGATTGGCCACGGTCTTAGGGTGCAAATGAAGGAGCGTGGCGATTTCTTCATGGCGCATGCCCTGAAAACGAGAAAGGTCAAAAATAAGCTTGCGCTGTCGCGGTAAAGTCCCCATAAAGGTGTCGATTTCTTCCTTCAGTTCACGCATGCGCAGTGCGTCGTCTGCTAAGTCATGGGCCTCCAAGTGGCGTATTTCGGTGTCCTCAGCGGTGAAGGGAGCGGTAGGCAGCCGACGCTTTTTTAAAACATTTAGAGCCGCATTTTTTACACTTATCGTCGCATAAAGCTTAAAGGTGCCGTGCAGCACCAGCGCCTCTTCCCGTTCCCAAAGCCCAATAAAAAAATCTGCCACCAACTCCTCCGCTTCTGCCTCCACCGGAACTATATGCCGTGCTACAGTAAATAAAAGACCCTTATAGCGCTCCATGAGTTCTGCTAAAGCCGCGCTATCGCCCTGCTGTAAGCAGTGAAGCAGCTCTTGATCGGTTCGGTTCGGATAGGTAGAGGACATAGTAACTGGGGTTTGTCCAAAGGTACTTACCGCAGGTGACCCTATCTTGACCCCCAGTTTATGAAAAAGTTATGCTTTCCCGCCGTCATGGTCGACTCCGCATCCGCATCGCGCGACCAGGCCCCTCCGCTAAATCGATCAGGTACCCGTTTACGACCGCATAGCGGAGCTCGCCCCCTTCCTCTAAAAAGAAATTTGCGCCAGCGCCTAAGCTTATCCCAGCAGGCTTAGAAGCTGGACTGCTGCTGAGCAGCAAAGGATATGGATGCACCAGGCCCTCCGGTAACCCCTTTACCTGCAGCGCCATCTGCCCCGCACGCAAATAGGCCATCGCCTGCTCCATGCTTAATTCCGTCAGCGAGGATAAGGCCTCCGGAACAGCCTCCGCCTCACGCACACGAAGTGCACTGCCCTCTAATTCCTCATAACCATAAAAAACAGATAAATCACCCATATCGTCGATGACTCCCTGCACGAAATAGCCGCCCGCAGCCTCCACCTCACGGCGCTTCACCCCGAGATCCATGCGCACCTCCTGACCCGCCAGCTCCACCTGCACATCACGCAGGACCAGATCCATCAACTTCAAATCATTATCCGGAATAGCATAGTAGTCCGCGATATTTTGCTGCTTGTACTCCTCCGTGGCGATCGCCAAAAGCGCCTGCAGCATCAGCATAAAGTTATACTTGCGAATCACCTGCTTTTCGGGATCATTCGGGTAGCCGCCCGATTCGATTAAAATCGTGGATGTCCCCCACTTCTGGAAATTATCGCCAAAAGCCCGCGGCTCGAATGCATCGTTATACTTGCCCACATGATCCGGCTCAGCCTCCTGCATCAGCGCATGCATCCCGACGATTACTTGCATGGCTGCCTCTCGCACCGCGTTTACTTCCGTGGCCGCATTATAGGCGGGCGCCAAAACCGATATCGTGGCAGGGTTCGCCGTACCCTTCACATTATAATAGGTCTGTTGATCGTGTAAATTAAACCCAAAATCCGGTTCAAAACTGTCGCGAACGGCCTTCAGAAAACGCGCCTCCGATGACACCTGTGCGATCGCATCTCGGTTCAAGTCGATGTCCAGCGCGTTTCGCCGAATCCAGCGGTCTGCCCCATCTGGATTTACCACTGGAATAAACTTGAGCTGTAGCCGCTCATGAAGGAGTTCGCGCCAGGGCGCAAATTCCGGTTGCTCCCCTTCTAAAAAATTAAACAGATCGAATAAGGCCATCGTAGCCGTACTTTCGTTACCGTGCATCTGGGACCAAAGCATCACCTTTACCGGCCCCTTTCCATAATCCAGCTGATACACCTGCTGCCCCTCCACCGATTTCCCTAAGGGAGAGACGGCCAACTTATCCGATCCTCGCGCTGCGATCAGCGGCAAAACATCGGCATACAGAAAGCGGCGCTCCTGCACGCTTTCCTCTTTCGATACCGCATACGCCTGCTCCAGTTGGCTCAGAGAATAAGCGGGGGATACCCGCTCGCGGGAGTCTTCAGAACTGCCGCAGGAGAAAAGAACAGCGCCCACCAGAAGGCTGATAAGAAAAGAGAGGTAGTGTAGCTTCGACATAGTAAAGAGATAGATGCTAAAATTCTTGATTTACGGACAAAACTTATGTAAAAATTTTATTTTACCAAAGCCTTTATGCAATTTTGTGCGAACGGCCAACTTGCGCTGGAGCGCCTCCGTACAAGCAAGTGCAACCGATAGCCTAAATTACACATTCAAGCAGAAAAGCCCATGAAGCTCTCCTATTTTATTGCAGACCTGCCCCTCAAGCACACCTTTACCATCGCCCACCAAAGCCGCGATGTGCAAGACACCGTTATCGTAAAAGTGGAGCATGACGGCTATTATGGGCTAGGGGAGACGACCACAAATCCCTTCTACGGCATGACCCAAGAAAATATCGTCGGCGCACTGGAGCGCGTTCGCGACATCGTAGAAGCACTGCCGGGCATTCCCCATCCCGAACATTTCTGGGCACATGTAAAACCCTATTTTGAAGATAATCCCTTCGCGCACTGCGCCTTAGACATGGCTCTCTGGGACCTGTTCACCAAGCATCAGGGAAAAAACTCTACGAATACCTTGATTTAGATCCCACAAAAATCCCCCTCACCAACTTCACGATCGGCATCGCGGACATTCCCACCATGGTGGCGAAGATGAAAGAAGTAGACTGGCCCCTGTACAAGATCAAGCTCGGCACCCCAGACGACCTCGCCATCATCAGGGCTTTGCGCGAGCACACCCACGCACGCTTCCGTATCGATGCGAACTGTGCTTGGACGGCGGACGAGACGATTCGGCTGGCGCCAAAGCTAAAGGCACTCGGCGTAGAATTTATGGAGCAGCCACTGGCAAAGGATGATCTAGCAGGCATGGAGCGCGTCTATGCGCACAGCGTGCTCCCGATCATCGCAGATGAAAGTTGCATCGTAGAAAGTGACGTAAAAAAATGCGCAGGCCGTTTTCACGGGATTAATGTCAAGCTGGTAAAGGCTGGCGGCATCACGCCTGCCCTTAGGATGTTACGAGAAGCCCGGCAGCTAGGCATGCTGACGATGGTGGGCTGCATGACAGAGAGCTCCATCGGCATCTCTGCCATCGCACATTTAGCCCCTCTTTTGGATTATGTCGATATGGACGGGGCCATGCTGTTATCGGAAGATATCGCCACAGGAGTGCAGATCGCTGTCGAGGGCGTAAAATTCCCCGAGGGCCCAGGCATCGGCGCCCAGCTGGTAAAGGAGTTTTCGTAGACACCTCACTAAAAAGTAAAGACCTTTTTCATTCTGTGAAAAAATTATTTCCTATAGAGCGGGTAGTGTTTACTCTGGTTATCAGCAGCCCAAAACGCTGATTACAAATAAATTAAACTATGCAACGTTTTTTTTTGGACTAAAAACTAAAAATGATCTTCGGAAAGGTGCATTAAATCAAAATTAAACCTTACGTGTAAAGGGTTTACGTCTTAAAGACAAAATTTTCTACTTTTAGAGTAGACCCCAGCACAATGAAATATGTTTACCCCCTACTCTTAGGTGGCTTGATACTGGCTGCCCTAAGCACGCTTATCCCTACCCTGCAGGCCCAAAACCTGCAGGTAGACGCGCACATGGCCAAAAAAATCTCTGAAACCATCGTTCTTGATGGCGTTCTGGATGAGGCCATCTGGCAAGAAGACGGCTGGGCAGGACAGTTCACCCAGTACTTTCCCTCTGACACCTCTTTGGCGGAAGCCCAAACCCGAGTAAAAGTCGTCTACGATGACAGGAATATCTACATCGCGGCGGTGATGCTAAACAAGGGGCCACGCACCGAAGATCAATACGTCAGCACCTCCCTGCGCAGAGATTACCGCGGGGAACAAAACGACGGGGTCAGCTTCCTTTTCGACACTTTTAACGACAAAACGAATGCCTTCCAGTTTGGCGTAAATCCTTTCGGCGTGATGCGGGAATCCCTCATCGCGAATGGTGGCATGGTAGCCGCTGATCTCAATCTGGCTTGGGATAATGTGTGGTGGGCCGAGGCCAAAATCTACGAGGACTACTGGGTCGTGGAGGCCATGATCCCCTTCAGCACCCTACGCTATAACGATGGCGCGAAAAAGTGGAACCTAAACTTTTACCGCATCGACAGCGAATATAACGAGCGCAGCACCTGGGCGCCCATCCCGAGGAACTTCAGCATGATCGCCCTAGCCTTCATGAAAGAGCTACACTTCGAGGAGCCCCTAAAAAAGCGCGGCAGTAATGTATCTCTTATCCCCTACGTCGCAGGGGGGAGCGCCCAAAACAACATCGATAAAACCAGTGACCCCTTCCGCCCCTCTTTCGGAGGGGATGCCAAAGTGGGCCTCGGGCCGGGCCTTAACCTAGACTTGACCTTTAACCCAGACTTCTCGCAGGTAGAAGTGGACCAGCAGGTGACCAATCTCGACCGTTTTGAAATATTTTTTCCCGAGCAGCGACAGTTTTTCCTCGAAAATGCAGACCTCTTCGCCGACTTTGGCGCGGACCGCATCCGCCCCTTCTTCTCCCGACGAATCGGTGTGGACAGAGACGAGCGCACTGGCCAAAACGTCCAAAATCAAATTCTCTATGGTGCACGCCTTTCCGGAAAAATCACCGACGACTGGCGTGTAGGGGCCATGAACATGCAGACCGCCTCCGATGCTGAAAGAGGAATCGCGGGCAGTAACTTTTCTGTGGCCGCTGTGCAGCGCAAAGTCTTTAACCGCTCGAATGTAGGAATGATTTTTGTCAACCGAGAACGCCTCGATCTGGAGCAGGGGGGCTTTAACTTCGATCCTACTGCCCGGAACTCACTCATCGGATTCGATTACAACTTGGCTTCCCGTGACAACCGCTGGACGGGAAAATTCTTCTACCATCAAACACAGGACGAGGCGTAAAAAACCGTAACCAGGCCATCCACGGACAGCTGAACTATGCACAGGTTAACTTTAACGCCAGTGTGAGCTACTCGAATATCGGCGAAAATTTTAACCCTACGGTGGGCTTCACTCCTCGAAATGATTTTCAACGTGCGGCAGGAAGCATCGGCTACCAGTGGTTCCCACGCTCTCGACTTATCAATCGACATGGCCCAGGCGCTGAAACGGAAACCCTCTGGAATGAAACCCTCGGCGTTACCGATGAGCTCCATACCCTCTTTTACCGCATCCAATTCCAGTCTCTGTCCACCATCACCATGGCGGTAAGCAACAGATATACCTATTTGTTCTTCCCTTTTGACCCCACCCGGACGGGCGGCAAAGCCCTCGAATCCGGCACAGATTACAGAAACACCTTTTTCCGGATGAACTTCTTCACAAACCCCAGAAACAGCTTCTTCGTCAGTGGCAGAACAGAAATCGGGGAATACTTCACTGGAAACATCATGACACTAGCCGGATCGGGCAACTACCGCTACGGGTACCGGGCGAACATCTCGATGAACTTCAGCTTTAACCGCATCCGACTTCCCGAGCCCCAAAGTAGCGCAGACCTCTTCCTGATAGGGCCCAGAATCGACCTAACCTTCTCGAAAAGTCTCTTCTGGACCACTTTCGTACAGTATAATAATCAGATCGATAACCTAAACATCAATACGCGGCTACAGTGGCGCTATGCTCCCGTATCTGACTTCTTCTTCGTGTACACGGATAATTATTTCCCGACCACCTTCATCTCCAAGCAGCGCGCTTTAATCGCGAAATGGACCTACTGGCTGAATTTATAGCGGTACTTACAGCAGAATCTCTAAAATAAAATCTGTTTTATCGGTCTTGATATAAGACTTATTTCCCTCTGTAAAGATTTCTTGTGGCGTACCATTTAGGAGGATCTCGTTATACTTACCCGCTGGGAAAGCGAAACTCGTGGTCCAGTCCTTCCGCGAATGTTCCACCTGTGCAATCTTACGGCCATCCTTCCACTTGTACTTGACCGTCAGCTCATTATCTCCCATAGGTAGGCGCTCGATGCTGACTCCCGGCTGCCAAGCATCGGGTAGGTGAGGCATCAGCTCTACGTGGCGCTCCGCGGCCTTTGGGCGGACGCCCAAAAACTGCGTAATCACGGGCACAGCATAGCTATACAGATTCCAGGCCTGCGTCATCATGCCATAGTCAGGCGAAACCTCATAGATGGAGCCAGGCAAAGCGAAACTAAAGGAGCGTGTCATGCGCTGTAGGTAATCTAAGGCTTGGTTCGGACGACCATAATTATTCTCGGCCACCGCCTGGACACCCGTTGGTAGGGTCATTACAGCGCCAACATACGAGAACACTTGGCTCCCTGAAAAGCTCCCATCCTCCTCATCTGCCCTTTCGTCACGGTCTATTCCTGTCACGAAAACCCCGAATGGATTTGTGAATTTAGCTCCCTTGTCGAGAGCACGAATGCCTTTTTCCTGCGGGGCGATTCCCATTTCCATCGGTGTGTTTACCACCCAGTTGTGGTAGAGCACGAAGCCCCGCTTCACTCCTTTCGGATATTTACGGATACGCTCTCGCGCCTCTTTCAGTTCCGCCACTGCCCAGGGTTTATCTAAGGTGTCCGCGCGGACTAAAGCATCTTCGAGCAGAACCAGTGCTTCCTCGGGAGTGCCGATAAAATCTGCATAAGCTCCCATTTCCTCCACCCAAAACTCTTTATTGATTTTCTCTTTCAGCTCCCTAGCGAGCCTTTCGAAGCGTCTTTGATCCTGCTGCTCGCCGAGCAGACCAGCCACATATGCCGCATCCACCAGACCGCGTTGCGTGTACACGGCCACATCGATCATCTCGCTGTTCAAGCCATGGATTTCCATCATCCCATAACCATCCGGGAATAGATTCCCATCGCTATCCTTCTTGTCGAGTAGCCAGTTTAAACCCGAGCGCATAATCGGGTAGTTTTGCGTCAGCAAATCCCGCTCCCCAGTCCAGTCGTACACCCAGCGGATGAGAGAGCTAAACTGGGGCGTCTCATTTACATTTCCTGCATTAAAAATCACGCCATTCGTGCTCACCTCATGGATAATGCGGCCATCCTCGTCTCCCTGTTCGGAAAACTTACGGATAAGGTCGATCGTCTGAAGGGTAATGTCTTTTCTGCCCGTAGCGATGGCACCCTTTAAGGTGTACTCATTATCCACACCGAACCACCAGGGGTAATCGGGCATGCCGCCCCGAGGCCGCGGCCAAACTCAGGCACATCGCGGATAAGCCACTCCGTGTTATACTTCACCCAGCGAAAAGCCTGATTAAACACCGAATCGGGTGTCGTCAGGTTCGCCTGCGCAGCGATTTCGGCATAGCGCTCGGCTTTCTCTTGGAAATAGCGGTCGTAATTTCTCCTTAGATCCTCATAGGTAGCTTCCATGGCCTCCTGATCCGTGTAAGAACCCGCGATAAAAATGCGCAAGTCGGCGCTTTGGCCCGGCTCTATCTCGAAGTTATAGCTTAGCTTGGAGGCCTTGCCGAGGCCATTAGGCTTGTAGATACAGAAAGTGGCCCTTCCCTCGCGGTACATCGCTAAGCGCTGATCGCCTCCGAAAAAGACATACCAAGGGTTTTGGCTATCTTTTCCCATCCACCCTGTAGCTCGCGATTAAACGTTAGGTCATCCTCAGCATCCAGCATGCCTGTCTCCTCGCCCAGCCAGACTGGGCGCAGGTCCGTATAACCAGTAAATTCCATTAATATAGGGCGCTTCTCCGGCGACACATTCGTCATGCGGTACTCCACGACCATACCTTCCACTCCATCCGGAACGAACTGGGCACGCGTGATCACGAAGTTGGGCACCTGATTGCGAAAGATATGCTTATTACCGATCGGATAGTTGATGAACTCATCCGCCTCATTTAGGCAGTACTCCCCATTATCGGCCATGGCCGTCATCGTAAAACCATCCATTAATTTGATGGGGTGGTTCCAAATCCCCCCCATTTCACCAGGGACATGGAAGCCCATATCTGGAAAAGTGCCATCTTGGTGCCCCACCATATACAGCCGATCACCTGCAGCGAAAAAGGAGATTTTAGATATGCCTCCTTCCCACGAATCCCCTCCTGAGCCTCTAAAGCATCGATGATGGAAAAGTTGACTCCCCTTTCAGCAGGAGAGCAGGCCCACCAGCACTGTACAAACAAGACTATACATACTGAGTACAGCGCCTCAGAAAGGCGTAAGCGACGCGTGAAAACACGTTTAATCATGGTTCTTTTTTTAATCTAAATAATATACACGCTTTACGCGTGTGGAAATCGCTGTAAGTAGCTCATAAGGAATCGTCCCTATCTGTTCGGCGAGCTGGATAAGCGGCAGCTCTTCGCCGAAGATGATCACCACATCCCCTTCCCTCGCTTCGGGAATATGGCTGACATCCACCATACACATGTCCATGCAGACATTTCCCACGACAGGCGCTAGCTGTCCGTGGATGTACACCTTCCCGACGCCCTGACTGAAGCGCCGATCGAATCCATCTGCATACCCGATCGCTATGGTCGCGATGCGCCCCCCATTCGGGAGACTCCCCGCTCTGCTATACCCCACCGTTTCTTCGGGCCGCAGCACTTTTATCTGGCTGATCACCGTTTTCAAACGAGAAACTGTACGGAGCTCTCGGTCCGCCATGCGGTTTACTTCCACCCCATATAACCCGATGCCTAAGCGCACCATATCCAACTGTTTCTCCGGAAAACGAAGGATTCCCGCAGAGTTTAACACGTGGCGCAGTGGTTTGTTTGGCAAATCCTCCACGAGCGCTGCATACATTTGTTCGAACCGAGCGATCTGCTCTCGGCTAAATGCATTATGGGCTTCCCCATCAGCGCCCACTAAGTGCGTATACATGGAGGCCACTCGTAAGCCGGATGCAGCGCCTAACTGCGCCTTTAATGCGGGAACATCTTCCCACTCGAAGCCGAGCCGTTTCATCCCCGTATCTAAATCCAGATGAATCTGCAGGCTGACACCACGCTGCTGCACAAAGTGCTGAAGCTCCCGCAAAAACCGCAAACTGTACACCACCGGCTCGAGCTGATGCTCCGCTAAAAGCGGAAAGGCCTCCTCTAAGGGGTTTAAAACCATAATCGGCAGGCGAATCCCCGCTTGCCGTAAGGCCACCCCCTCATCCGTGTAGGCCACCGCCAAGTAGTCGGCCCGCAGGTAGCTCAGATGATTCGCGATCTCTACCGCCCCACCCCCATACGCAAAGGCCTTCACCATCACCATCACTTTCGTATCCGGTAAAAGCTTGCGCTTGTAGAAGTTATAATTATGCGTCAGGGCATTCAGGTTAATCTCCAGTGAGGTGCCATGAATATTGCGCTCTAGCGCATCCACGATACGCTCGAAACGGTAGGCACGCGCACCAGAAATAAGGAGTAAATCCTGCTGAAAGGGTGCCTGTTCCCGCAGATGAACCACGAGCTCGTCCGTCGTGCGAAAACAGTGTACATGCTCCAGTAAATCCTTTAAGCCAAAGGCCTCCTCTCCTACCAAGTAAATGGAGTGTATGTCATGCTGAATGAGTAAAGCAGCCACCTCCGCATAGAGAGGCTCCGCTTCACCCCCCTGCTTGAAGGCGGAAAGGATCAGGATCTTGCGCCGCATCGGCCGCTGCTGCTGCATAAAGGCCAGTGCGATACGTAATCCTGCAAGGTCGTTATTATACGTATCGTCGATGAGCAGGTTACCCGCCACCCCATTTTTCACCGTAAGCCGCATCGGCACTGTGCGCAGCTTCTCCAGGCCCTGCTGAATCGTGGCTGGCGCCATGCCCACCGTAAGGGCCGCCACGATCACCGCACGCACATTTTCTAAGGAGGCAGGATCCGTAAAGCGTACTCGGAAGGTGAACATGCTCATGTCAGGCTTGAGCAAAAGAATTTGTGCCTGCCCATCCCGTAACTTGACCCCCAGACAGTAATCCTCTCCCGGAGCATCGGACCATAACACCAGACGCTCACGCGGATAGCTGGACAAAAGGGCCGCACGCACTGCCGGCTGGTCCGCCCGAGCGATAATCAGGCGAGAACGCTGAAAAAGTTTCAACTTCTCCCGCAGCTTTTCCTCGCGATCCCGGAATCCCGCATCATGTGCCGTCCCGATGTTCGTAAAAATCCCGATATCCGGCCGTAGCATCTCCTCCAGTCGCTCCATCTCTCCCACCTGAGAGATGCCCGCCTCCATCAGCGCCACCTGATGATAAGGCGCCAGCCCAAACAGCGAAAGGGGCACCCCCACTTGGCTATTGTAACTTTTCGGACTCTTGGCCACAGCAAATTGCTCGGAGAGGACCTGACCCAGCCACTCCTTTACGATGGTTTTACCATTACTGCCCGTCACCGCCAGCAGTGGCCGCTGAAAAGCGCTCCGCTGGGCTGCCGCCAAAGCTTGCAAGGCCGCCACTGTATCTTGTACCGCATAAAAAATGGCCTCCGGATACGCCGAAAGGGGAGGTACCTGCTCCCTGCGCACTAAAAAATGCCGCAGACCACGTGCATATAGCTCGGGCACATAGGCATGCCCATCGAACTTGGCACCCCGTAAGCAGATAAACAGTTGGCCCGCACCCAAATAAGCCTCCCGGCTGTCGATGCTCAGCGATTCGATAGACAGTAACTCTACCTGCTCGGTAGGGAGTAAGCTGTGGAGCGCTCCCGCGCAAAGGTCCACCAGCTCCAGAGGACGAAAAGCGTAGATCATGAAGATTTCTTAGCACTGAAAAACACCTGCTTCACCCAGCGGGGCAAGAAAAAGGCACCTAACAGTAAATACGGGTAGTAGGATAAGAGCCTCCAGAGAATAGAAGTCACAAAGGTGTAGCCTCCTAAAAACTCGGAGAAAAATTGATTGAAGAAGAACTCCGCCGTGCCACTGCTCCCAGGCGTCGGCGACACCATCATCGCGATCCACATGATCACCTGACGTGCGAAAATGAGCAAATGCTCTCCTATTTCTAACGGTATGTAGGCTGACATGAGTGCATTCAACATAAAATATCGGCTCGACCAAATAAAAATCGTGGCCAATACAATCGGCACCCAGTAGTTCCAGCGCTTGCCACGCAGCTCCTTAGAGGCCTCGATGATCTGGTCCCCATATTCCCTAGCCTGCTGCCGCCAGCGCCTGAGCCACTTGATGGAAGCGATCTTCAGTAAAATCCATTTGAACACCCGTGGCTTCCAAAATAAAGCCGAGGCCATCATCAGCGAGTAAAAGGCATACAGTCCATAACTCGTGAAAAAAATGATTTCCAAGCTGCGCCCCAGCTTCATCTCCATCAGTCGCGTAGAAGGGAAAATCTCTCCCTGAGCGAAAAACAAGATCAAAGGCGCCCCGATCACAAAAAATAAATTATCTAAAATCGCCGTCAGCATCACATAGGCGAGGGCCTTGCCTAATTTAATCTTCTCCTTATTCAGAATAAATACAGCCACAGCCGTGCCCCCTACGATGGAGGCGTCACCGCACTCGCGAATTCCCATAGGATAATGACATATAGCGCCCGTACCCAGCTAAGTTCGCCATCCGTGATCACACGAATTCTATAGATGTAGCCGAGATCCCGAAATAAAATCACCAAAATCGCCAGAGCGATGCCCACCCAAGAAGCATCAAAAATGCCGCGAAGCGTAGCCGCATTGACGTTCGGATCCAAATAAAAAAGCAGCAAGACGATCGCCACTCCGATCAAAACAGGCACCCATACCCGATTCGGATTGAGTGTTTCGAAAATCTTTTTATTGTCTAACTTCATACGATTAGCGTCGGTGTGCCCGCAGTCTTTTCCACCCAGAAGTTATTAAAGCCCTCACCGATCCTAATGGTAACCAGCGCAGCCTGCAGGAGTTCCAAAATGGCCAAAAAAGTATAGATTATACGGATTTTATCCGGATTTTCTGTGATAATATCCGTGAACGCGATCCGCTCCTGAAGGCTGATCCTGTCCAGGACATAGGACTTCTGCTGCTCGATGGTGTAAGGATAAGGAATGACCGTATGCCGAGTCTCTTCAGCACGCGCCGCGAATTTCCCCAGCACGCGCTGGTACACCTTCAGCAGCTTATACAGATCGAGGTCCTGCACCTCTGCCTCCACCTCATGGACAGGCCTTAAACTTTTCAGCTCCTGCTCCACATTCCCGCGCGCATGCATGGACAGGCGGCGCTCCTCCATTTCCGCCAGCGTGCCCACCACAGACTTATATTTTTTATATTCGATCAGATGCCGAATCAGCTCCTCCCGTGGATCGACTTCCTC
This sequence comes from Nitritalea halalkaliphila LW7, assembly GCF_000265075.1. Taxonomy (GTDB): domain Bacteria; phylum Bacteroidota; class Bacteroidia; order Cytophagales; family Cyclobacteriaceae; genus Nitritalea; species Nitritalea halalkaliphila. The sequence continues at coordinate 13,993 of NZ_AJYA01000058.1, forward strand.
TCCCTCCTCATTGAGCTCAGGGCGGGGAATCAGCATCTTGGACTTAATTTTCATCAGCGTAGCCGCAAAGAGAATAAACTCGCTCGCCACCTCGATTTCCATCTGCTCCAGCTGCTCGATATAGGCTAAAAAATCGCGGATGATCTTGGCGATGGGAATATCGTAAATATCCAGCTCGTCCCGCTCTATAAAAAAGAGCATCAGGTCGAAAGGTCCCTCGAAAAGTGGTAATTTGATTTCGAAACTCACTGAATACTATTTATTTTGTCGTATTTTTGTCGCCTAATCGAATTCAAAGATATCATATTCCGTTGATATAATACGAGATAGGAATCCAAAATGATCGAACCCGCACGAAACATTCACGTGAAGTGCTTGGTTTAGTTGTTTTAAATCGAAACAGGAAAGGCATGTTGATAAAACCAGGTAAATTACTCGCTCAGATCGACAGTCCTGAGGACTTAAAAAAGTTCTCAAAGGATGAGCTGGTACAGATTTGTGATGAACTTCGGCAGTTTATCGTAGATAATGTATCGATCTATGGCGGGCACTTTGGCGCCAGCCTAGGAGTCGTAGAGCTGACAGTAGCCCTGCATTATGTACTAAATACCCCCGAAGATCAGCTGGTCTGGGATGTAGGCCACCAGGCTTATGGGCATAAAATTTTAACGGGAAGAAAATCCCGCTTTCATACCAACAGACAGTACGGCGGGATCTCTGGCTTTCCGAAGCGTAAGGAAAGCGAGTACGACACCTTTGGCGTAGGCCACTCCAGTACCTCTATTTCAGCGGCTCTGGGCATGGCAGTAGCGTCCACCTATAAAGGAGATCGCAAGAAACAACATGTCGCGGTCATCGGAGACGGTGCCATGACAGGTGGGATGGCCTTCGAAGCCATGAACCATGCCGGCGTGGCGGATACGAACATGCTGATTATTCTAAACGATAACTGCATGTCGATCGACCCGAACGTGGGCGCCCTGAAGGAATACTTGACCGACATCACCGTATCCCAAACCTACAACAAAGCAAAGGATGAGGTCTGGAACTTGCTCGGAAAACTCAGCAAGTTCGGTAGCTCTGCACAGGAAGTGCTTTCGAAAGTGGAGGGGGCGATAAAGTCCGCTGTGATGAAGCAGTCGAATCTCTTCGAAAGTCTAAACCTACGCTACTTTGGGCCAGTAGATGGCCATGATGTGCACCATTTAGTGGAGCTCTTAGAAGACTTAAAGCACATTCCAGGGCCGAAAATCTTACACTGCGTTACGGTAAAAGGAAAGGGCTTTGCGCCGGCAGAAAATGGTAATAAAACCACCTGGCACGCGCCTGGACTTTTCGATAAGGTGACGGGTGAAATTTACAAAAAGAAGCCGACCACGCCGCAACCCCCAAAATATCAGGATGTCTTCGGCCATACCCTCGTGGAGCTGGCAAAGGATAATCCTGCGATCATGGGCGTTACCCCGGCCATGCCTTCTGGCTCCTCTCTGAACATCATGATGAAGGAAATGCCGGATAGGGCTTTCGATGTGGGCATCGCCGAACAGCATGCCGTGACCTTCTCGGCAGGCTTAGCCACGCAGGGACTAGTGCCATTCTGTAACATTTACAGCACCTTCATGCAGCGCGCTTACGACCAGGTCTTACATGATGTCTGCCTACAGGAACTTCCTGTGGTCTTCTGCTTAGACCGCGCCGGATTCGCCGGAGCAGATGGGCCCACGCACCATGGTGCCTATGATATCGCTTTCTTCCGCTGTATTCCGAATCTCGTCGTCAGTGCGCCGATGGATGAAGAAGAGCTGCGCAACTTGATGTTTACTGCCTCTCGCTTCGGAGGACCTTTCTCCATCCGTTACCCGAGAGGGAACGGGGTTATGCCAGAGTGGCGTACGCCGATGCGCGAAATCCCAGTAGGTCAGGGGCGCATCATCAAAGAAGGAGAAGAAGTAGCTATCCTCACGCTGGGGCACATCGGAAATTATGCCGTAGAGGCCTGCGAAATGCTGGCTGCAGAGGGACTAAACCCTGCGCATTACGATATGCGATTCGTTAAACCACTGGATGAAGCACTTCTTCATGAGGTTTTCGGTAAATTCTCTAAAGTGATTACCGTGGAAGACGGCTGTTTGATGGGAGGTTTCGGCAGCGCGGTGCTCGAGTGGATGATGGACCATGGCTATCAGGCACAGGTGAAGCGTCTCGGAATCCCGGACGAGGTGATCGAACACGGAGAGCAGCTGGAGTTGCATAGAGATTGCGGATTTGATCCGGCTGGCATCGCCGACACGGTGCGTGCACTTTGCGAAAAAGTACGCGCTTAAATCGCATCATTTCCAGCTAAACGATTGGCGAAATAAATAGATTTCAAGACCTTTAAGCTTCATTCTTAAAGGTCTTTTTTTATGTCCTCACGCTTTGCACGACGCATTCCCGCCACCCGGGAAGGGCGCCCACGCCTACTTTTCCTGCACGGTTTCCTCGAAGATCATCGCATCTGGGAACCCGCCTGCACAGTTTTGGCAGGGGAATTTGAGCTAATATTGGTCGATTTACCGGGTTTTGGGCGGAGCCCCATGCCTCAGGAAGAAGAAGGCCCACTCCGCATAGAAAGTGTGGCGGTCTCCCTACTGGACTGGCTTGAAGAAGAAGGAGCCGCTGAAAACCTCTTTCTGATCGGCCACAGCCTCGGCGGCTACATCGCGCTGGCCCTTGCCGAACTTTTAGGCGCGGAACTTCAGGGGCTTTGCCTGTTCCACTCCACTGCCTTCGCGGATAGCCCGGAAAAGCAGCACATGCGGGATAAAGTCTGCACATTTTTAGAAAAACAGGGAGTGGCAGCCTTCCTGCGTGGATTTGTGCCCAGCCTATTTGCCCAGGGGCAAAGGGACCTGCTGCAAGGGCGCATCCAAACGCTCATCGCGCACGGAAGCCAGACACCTACCGCAGTGGCTCTCGCCTACACCAAAGCCATGCGTGCCCGCCCAGATCGCCGCGAAGTGCTCGCCCGTATGCCTCACAGTCTGCTGATCGCTGGCCAGGAGGATCCCGCCATCTCCGAAGAAGATAGCCGTGCACAGGAAAGCCTCGTCACTCGCTTTGTTCTAC
>NZ_AJYA01000059.1 GCF_000265075.1 Nitritalea halalkaliphila LW7
CAGTAGTAGATGCTTAGGGTTTTGCGGGATTTGAGGGGGATATGCTGCGCAATACCTATTTGAGTTTCGTACGTGAGAACCCGTTTCTTGGACCCTCAGAACAACTCTTGAATACCCGACAGCAGTTTCGTGCCAGTGCAGGTGTGCAGGGCCAAATCGATGGCACCTTTCGCTATAAGGCAGGATTGGCTTTAGCTAATTTGCAAAATTTTCACTTATTTGGCAATCAGGCCTCGGACTCCACGCGTTTCGAGCTCTTGTATGATACCGATACGCGGGTGTTAGAGTATTTCGGAGAGGTGAGTTTTGAATTTGAAGATTGGTATAAAGTGAGCGGAAGCGCGAAGTATTTTCACTACACCTTAACTGATTTTGTGGCGGCTTTCGGACGTCCGGATGTAGAAGTTCGCATTCAAAACGAATTTAAACCGGCCGATAAGTGGTTGATTCAAGCGAATGTTCTGTACCTGGGTGGAATTACCGGTTTTAATGCGCAGGCACCGTTATTGAATTTCGATGCCCCTGTGATCGGAATAGCGCCGGAAGTACTGCCGGCCGTAATCGATGTGCAGCTGCATGCTGATTATCGCATTTCACCGCGTGTCTCGGCGTTTGTGACGGGAAATAATTTACTCAACCGTTCGAATGCGCGGTTTTTAAATTACCCAGCGCGTGGCATCCAAGGAATAGCCGGGGTGACGATTCAATTTTAACCCAGTGACAACATGCAAGAAGAACAGGAAAAGCGAGATAAGGATTTTGGCTTTCCTTTTGTAGAGACGGTCAATCTGTACCAGCTCAATCAAAAGCGGGAGAGAGAACGGATTAAAAGAAAAAAAGAGGAGCAGCCCGCCCTAGCAGCTGTAGAAAAGCCTGCTGCGGCATCGGTCGCGCAGCCGAAAGAAACACAGAAAAAACGCGTCGGAAAGATGCGTATAGAAGAAAAGAAAGGGCCGGGAAGGGTGGCTATCGCGACGGTGTTTGTGCTTATTTTAGGCATGCTTGGTCTCTGGTATGTGCTCGAGTTTGGGCTGCCGATGCCTGAAAAAGCAGCTGTAGCGATAGAGGAAAGACTAGAAGAGGAAATTCCCCCACAGACGGAGGTGGAAACTCCTGAATTAGTAGCTGAAGAAACGCTTTCGGAATCTGAGGCTACGGAAACGGCCTCAGGTACGGAGCAGCAGTCAGGAGCAGATAGGACGGCCGAAGAGGCACAGACCTCCGCAGCAGTTACTACAGCAGCACCAGCACCGTCTGCTTCTTCGGGAGCGAATCAGGCAGCAGCAGCTACGGGAGCGGCAGCCTCGGAGACCAGGGCCAATGTTCGCCAAACCGGCACTGCCGCTGAGGTGATGCGCTTAGATGGCAACAATCGCAAGGGGAATTACTACCTTATAGTCGCCAGCTTCCCGTCAGAGGCCGTGAGTTTAACAGAAGCAAAAAAATACTTGAACCAAACCAATAACGTTTATTTATTAGCTCCTTTGGATGCCAAAAGTAATTTTAGAATAGCGGTAGCGGCCTTTGACACGGTAGAAGAAGGTCAAAGGGCTTTGCCGGAGGCCAGAAAAACATTTGGACAGGGAGCTTGGATTTTGAAATACTAATATGTTACTACTGCAAACACTTTCAACAACTGATCCGGCACTGGCAGTGGACAGTTTAGCGCTCATGGAAGGCGGACAAACCGAAATCGGTTTACTTGAGCTACTCATTAAAGGAGGGTATTTTATGGTACCCCTTTATGTACTCTTTATTTTGGCGATCTTTATTTTCATCGAGCGTCTTTTGGTCATAAAAAAGGCATCGAAGACCCTGTTACCTTGATGGATAATGTTAAGGTGCTCGTGCAGTCAGGGCAAGTAGAAAAGGCGCAGATGCTATGTCAGGGGGAGAACAGCCCGGTAACGAATATGATCGCCAAAGGGCTAAGCCGCATCGGCTCTCCGCTGAAAAACATCGAAGTGGCCATCGAAAATGTGGGCAAGCTGGAGCTGTATAAGTTAGAAAAGAACTTAAACATCCTGGCCACTGTTTCAGGGGCAGCACCGATGATTGGGTTCTTAGGGACTGTGGCAGGGATGATCCGCGCTTTTATCGGCGTGGCACAGGAGGAGGGAATGGTTTCTCCGAAACTGCTGTCCACGGGTATTTACGAAGCGATGATTACGACGGCCAGTGGGCTGGTAGTGGGGATTATCGCCTACTTGGGCTATAATTACCTGGTGAGCCAGGTGTCCAAGTTGGTCCACAAGATGGAATATACGACCATAGAATTTATCGACCTTTTACAGGAGAAATAATGGCATTACAATCCAAACATAAAGTAGAAACGGCCTTTAGCATGTCTTCGATGACGGACATTATTTTCTTGCTGCTCATCTTTTTCATGCTCACCAGTTCTTTCATCACCTTCGGGCTTCCGGTGAATTTACCCTCGAGTGAGACGGCTGAGATCGTGATGCAGGAGGTGACCGTCTCAGTTTCTAAGGACCTACGTTTCTCGGTAAATGATAAAGTCATGCCGCGAGAAGAAGTCCGAGAGGCTTTGTCCAGCCTCTTGGCTGGCAAAAAAGGACAGGTCGTCTTGCATATCGATAAGGATGTACCCGTAGAGTACTTGGTGGAAATAGGAGGCATCGCTGCTGCCTTAGAGGCTAATGTTACCATCGCGACGAAACCATTTAAGTAGAACATGAATTCAGATTTTTCCATAGAACATACGCAAGAAGAGGAGCGCAAAAGAGCTGTCTGGTGGACGGTGGGAATTAATGTAGCGCTGCTCTTACTGCTCTACTTTGTGGTAGTTTGGCGCTCGCCAGACCCACCGCTATCCCGCTATGGAATGGAGTTGCAGCTAGGCTTTTCGGATGTGGGAAGTGGTAATCAGCCCAGCCCGAGTCCGAGTCGTCAGCAAACGACCACACCTGAGGCAGCAGCTCCGGGTGAGGTGGCACCTCAGGTGGTAGAAGCTCCTCAGCCTTGGCAAGTCCTCAGCCTCAAGAAGCTCGAGCTAATCCTACGCCGGTACAGCCGAGCGTACAGGCCGTGCAGCCCAAGCCTAGCCCTGTGAAAGGAACCGAAAAGCCAGCGGAACAAGTGAAGCCTACCGAGCGTAAAACCACAGCCACCCCCACTACCGACCCGAAAAAGGGGCAAGCAGAAGAAACTGCAGTTGTGGCGAAAGAAGCTCCTAAAGTGGATCAGCGTGCGATTTTCGGAGGTGGCGGACAATCCGGTTCGGCGAACAGAGCGAGTTCTGCGAGTGGTGCTGGCACGGATAATCAAGCAGGCTCCGCGGGGCGGGCAGAAGGAACTGTGGATGGTCGAGCACTCATGGGTTCCGGAACGGGTCAGGGGAATCCAGGCCCTGCCTCTGGCTATAATTTAGATCTGGCAGGCTGGGATTTTGCCTCTAAACCGGATATTTCGGATCGTGTCAGTACACGGAATGGGAGAATCGTATTCAGTATTACGGTAGACGATTCGGGCAAGGTCGTTCAAGCTATTCCTCTGGAATACAATGTATCCAATGAAGTGCTGGCTTACTACCGTACCGTAGTGAATAAAGTGTCCTTTCGTCGCCAAGCAGGCGCTGCTTCTGCTGATTTCTCCACTGGAAAAATCACCTTTATCATCAAGGTGGATTAAGCGTAATAGGCCTTTTACCATTGCCGATTTCAAGCCACCCTTGGCTTTTATTAAGAGATTTACATGAATTTCCAGGAAACTGTATCCTACCTATACAGCATGCTCCCGATGTTTCAGCGTCAGGGAGCTACTGCGTTTAAAAAAGGACCTAAAAAATACGGAAGTCTTATGTGCACGGTTGGGAAATCCAGAGCACCGGTTTCCGAGTATCCACGTGGCAGGAACTAATGGGAAGGGGAGCACTTCCCACATGCTGGCTGCTATTTTGCAGTCGGCAGGTTATCGTGTCGGGCTGTACACTTCACCCCATTTAAAGTGCTTTACAGAGCGTATGCGCATAAATGGTGTGCAGATGGAACAGGAAGCAGTGGTAGACTTTGTCGCCCAGCACCAAGCCCTTTTAGAGGAAATCCAACCCTCCTTTTTCGAGGCTACGGTAGCCATGGCTTTTTGGTACTTTGCAGCCAAAGAAGTAGACATCGCCATTATCGAAGTCGGAATGGGCGGCCGCTTAGACAGTACCAATGTGATTACCCCGGAGTTATGCGTGATCACCACCATCGGTATGGATCATCAGCAGTATTTAGGTGATACACTGCCGGCTATCGCAGCTGAAAAGGCTGGCATTATAAAGCCTGGCATTCCTGTGGTCATTAGCCATTATCAGGAGGAGGTTGCTGATGTTTTTTTGGGGCGCGCCCAAAGCCTGGGTGCACCACTTGTCTTCGCGCGCGAGCTGGTTCACTTGGAAGCAACTGCCGATGCTGGAATGTATAGAATGGGGCGCTCTAAGGCAGCGTACAGCTTCGAACACTTTACACTCGCTTTAAAAGGGAGTTATCAGCTGGAAAATGTTCGTGGCGTGTTAGCCGCTATTCCTTTTTTACAGGCCAGTGGATGGGAGATTTCTGAAGCAGCGGTCCTACAGGGCCTCGAACAGGTTCAGACACTTACAGGACTGAAGGGCCGTTGGCAGGAATTGGGAAGAGATCCGCTCATTTTGGCCGACACGGCCCATAACGTAGACGGTATCCGGCATGTGATGCAACAGCTGAAGGCTTACCCCTATAGAAAACTCTGGATGGTGCTGGGATTTGTGTCCGATAAGGCACTGGAACCCGTTTTTGCCCTTCTCCCAGAAGATGCGGAATATGTGTTCACTGCCCCTGCCATTCCGCGGGCGTTTAAGTTGGAAGAGTTAGAAAAGGCGCTAGCGCCAAAGCGCTGGAAGCGACACTTTATTGCGGGTGTTCCAGCGGCCTTACAGTTTGCCAAAGAAAATGCTGCTCCTGACGACATTATTTATGTGGGAGGCAGTACCTTTGTGGTAGCAGAAATAGATGAACTTTAAATTAGGTAATGGGAAGGAAGAAAATGGTTCGCTTCGAAGCGAATGAGGCTGCGTATAATGTGATTCAAGCAGGTAAACCGAGTTTCGAAACGATTAAAGGCAACTGGCAAACCACGCATTTTAAAAATACACTCCCCATAACGGTGGAACTCGCCTGCGGAAGAGGTGAGTTTACGGTGGGGTTGGCGCGTGCTTACGCTGATAGAAATTTTATCGGAGTCGATATAAAAGGCTCGCGCATCTGGAAGGGTAGTACGCAGGCCCAGGAAGAAGGGTTGAACCATGTGGCCTTTTTGCGTACACAGATTCAGCTGCTTGACCAGTTCTTTGCACCAGGAGAGGTAGATTGTTTTTGGATCACGTTTCCAGACCCTTTCCCTAGGGATGGAGATGAAAAACGCCGACTTACCTCCCCACGTTTTTTAGACATGTATAAGCAACTGCTACGTCCTGATGGGCTTATCCATTTTAAAACAGATAATACGGGGCTCTTCTTATATACCGAGGAGCTGCTAAAAGAGCGAAAGGATGTGGAGCTAGAAGCTATCACCTATGATTTTTATGCTTCGCCTTATAAAGAGGAGCATCTCGGCATTAAAACACGGTACGAAAAAATATTCAGCGATAAGGGAGAAACAATTAAGTATTTACGCTTTCGCTTTAAATCCGAAACAGAGTAGTTTTTGTAAATTTCTTTGGTCAGGGCATCACCTATGGTAACCTGCTTAGTCGGCCCTTTTGTATGAAGTAAAGCCTGCGAGGAGTAGCAGCTCTCCCCGCAGGCTTTTTTTTTGGCCGAAGGCCAAAGTTTCGTAGAGCAAGAAATGTGGAAATTAGCCTAAAGACTGATTTTCCTTCGATGCGAGCTCTAATATTTTTTCGTATTCTTCAGGAGAAAGATCTTTGAAGAAATAATTAACAGGATTTACGATTCGCCCGTCTTTGCGGACTTCGTAGTGTAGGTGAGGGCCTGTAGAAGTGCCCGTATTGCCTACGGTACCGATTTTATCGCCGCGTTTTACTTTTTGGCCTGGCTTCACGTCGAAAGAGTTCATGTGTGCATACAGGGTGGTGAATCCGAAGCCATGGTCGATTTCCACGTACTTTCCGTAGCCACCAAAAATGGTTTTCACTACTTTTACCACACCATCGCCCGTAGCATAAATAGGAGTGCCGATAGGTGCAGAGAAGTCAATGCCCTCATGCATTTTACGCACTTTCAGAATGGGATGGATACGCATGCCGAAACCAGAGGCAAGACGTGTCAGATCTTCGTTAGGAATGGGCTGGATGGCAGGAATAGAGGCCCAGTATTCCTCTTTATTTAGCGCCATTTCGGCGATTTCATCATAGGAGTTGGACTGAATGTACAGCTGTCGCTTCAGTAAATCTACTTTAGAACGAAGCGAGACGATCATTTTTTCCTGTTTTAATCCTTTTTCGCGGATTTCCGCGTAGCGATCTGCTCCTCCTACGCCGGCGCGACGTACTTCTGAGGGAATGGGTTCTGATTCGAAAATGACCCGGTAAAGATTGTCATCACGCTGCTGTAGGTCTTCGAGCATACTGCTTAGCCGCTTGATTTCATCGTCCATGGCCTCGTAGTAAAAGGTGAGCTCTTTATTTTCTTTTTTAAGTAAGAGCTCTTTAGGACTGTCAAAATAGGCGTTAAAAGCGATTAAAAATAGGCCTGCTAAGAGCAGGGAAAAGGCAAAAAAACCGAGCGAATTTAAGGCTACGTCCCACTTACTTCTTTCGTACCGTTCGTACTTACAGGTTTTCGGATCGTAATAATATTTTATCTTACTCATTGTTATTTGCGCGCTAATTCTTATAATTTTGTGGGCTATGCGGGCTGGGAGCTATGCAGAACAGCCGCGAATTTAAGAAAAAATATCTACAAAACATATAAACTGCCTCTTAATGAACGCTCAAGAGATCCGCGATACGTTTATTCGTTTTTTTGAATCTAAAGGCCATGCCTACGTACCTTCTTCTCCCATCGTCGTGAAAAATGATCCTACCCTGATGTTTACGAATGCGGGGATGAATCAATTTAAAGACTACTTTTTAGGAAATGATCAAGCTGCGCAGACACGTGTAGCGAATAGTCAAAAGTGTTTACGTGTTTCCGGGAAGCATAATGACCTCGAAGAGGTGGGGGTGGATACCTATCACCACACCATGTTCGAGATGCTAGGGAACTGGTCTTTTGGGGATTATTTCAAAAAGGAGGCCATTACATGGGCCTGGGAACTGTTAACGGAGGTGTATAAACTACCGAAGGAGCAGCTTTATGTGTCCGTTTTTGGGGGTGATGCCCAGGATAAATTGGATAGGGATATGGAGGCCTTTGGTCTTTGGGAGCCTATCGTGGGCGCTGACCGTATCATTTTCGGCTCTAAAAAGGATAATTTCTGGGAGATGGGCGATACGGGACCGTGTGGCCCCTGTTCTGAAATTCATATCGACCTCCGTCCTGCAGAGGAGCGGGCGGCAGTTTCCGGCTACGACCTGGTGAATGCTGATCACCCACAGGTAATTGAAATCTGGAACCTGGTATTCATGCAGTTTAATCGTTTGGCTGACGGTTCTTTAAAGGAGCTTCCGGCCAAGCATGTGGACACCGGGATGGGCTTTGAGCGGCTCGTCCGCGCCATCCAGAACAAGTCGTCTAACTACGATACGGACGTGTTTATGCCATTTATCGCGCATTTAGAGAAGCGTTCTGGAATTGCCTACGGCAAAGAGGAGAAAACAGATATCGCCATGCGTGTGATCGTGGATCATATTCGAGCTATTGCGTTTACGATCGCGGATGGACAGCTTCCTTCAAATAATAAGGCGGGGTATGTGATTCGCCGTATTCTTAGAAGAGCTGTGCGCTATGGATATACCTTTTTACAGTTCGATCAGCCTTTTTTACATGAACTTATGCCACTGCTGGCGCAAAATTTCGGGAAGATTTTCCCTGAGGTGGCAGCGCAGGAGGCATTTATTACGAAGGTAATTCAAGAAGAAGAGGCGGCTTTCCTTCGCACTTTGGAAAATGGGCTTCGTCTTCTAGAAACACTTACGACCAAATTACAGGCGGAAGACAGCCGCATTTTGCCTGGAGCACAGGTGTTTGAGCTTTATGATACGTTCGGTTTTCCGGTGGATTTGACCTCACTTATTGCACGGGAGCAAGGTTTTTCTATCGATGAGGCAGGCTTCCAGCAGGCGATGGACGTGCAGAAAAATCGCAGCCGCGCCGCAGCAGAGCAGGAAACGGGAGACTGGGTAGTAGTAGGGCAGGAGAGTAGCTCCACCTTTGTCGGGTACGACCACAGCACCCGAGAGACCGTGCTGACGAAGTACAGGACGGTGAAGGAAAAGAAGCATACACGCTATCAAGTGGTACTGGCAGAAACACCTTTTTATGCAGAAAGCGGTGGCCAAGTAGGAGATACAGGCTGGCTAACTGTAGGTACGGAACGTATTCATGTACTGGACACCAAAAAAGAAAATGACCTAATCGTGCATTTCGTAGATAAGGTTCCAGGAGATCCCTCACAGCCCGTATATGCCGAAGTAGATACAGCCAGAAGGCAGTTGATTACCTATAACCATACGGCTACACACTTGCTTCAGGCTGCACTGCGTCAGGTTTTAGGAGAGCATATCCAGCAGAAGGGCTCTTTAGTGAATGAGCGCCTGCTGCGCTTTGATTTTGCACATTTTTCGAAGTTGACGGAGGAGGAATTACAACAGGTAGAAGGTTTAGTGAATGCGAAAATACGCGAGAATATCGTGTTAGAAGAATACCGAGCCATGCCGATAGAAGAAGCCAAGGCCATGGGGCTACGGCCCTTTTTGGAGAAAAATATGGTGACCAGGTTCGTGTGATTTGTTTTGATAAAGCCTATTCGATGGAGCTTTGTGGGGGAATTCATGTGCCGGCTACCGGGCATATCGGTTATTTCAAAATTACTTCGGAGACGGCTATCGCTGCTGGTGTTCGCCGAATCGAGGCGGTAACTGCGGCAGCAGCTGAGCAGGTGGTGCAGGCGCAGGGAGAGGCCTTAGAAGAGGTGAAGGCGCTACTCAAGCATCCTAAAGATGTTTCGAAAGCCATTCAGGCGCTACTCGACGAACGTCAGGAGCTGCGTAAGACGATAGAACAATTTCAGTTAGAACAAGTTAAGGCCGTGAAAGGCCAGCTGCTCCAGCAGCAGCAGGTAAAGGAGGATGCGACTTATATTTTGGCGCAGGTGCGTCTTCCACATGCCGATGCACTTAAGAAACTGGCGTATGAGTTGAAGCAAGAAGTTCCGCAGCTCGTTTTGGTATTGGCGGCAGACATCGAGGGGAAACCACAGGTGGCGGTGATGCTGGATGAGCAGGTTTTGGAGGCGAAAAGTTTGCATGCAGGAAAGCTGGTAAAAACCTTAGCTCAGTCCATTAAGGGAGGCGGTGGTGGCCAAGATTTCTTTGCGACAGCAGGAGGAAAGGCCCTGGAAGGACTTCCGCAGGTTATCCCGCATGCCGAGGAGCTCTTAGGTCTGAAAGGCGAATAAGATAGGCTTCATTTGGTTTTTTATAGAAATGGACCCATTTTTGGGCTGAAAAAGAAAGAAAGATGCTTGATAAAAGTATAAAAGATACATACGAGTTGGTTATTGGGTTAGAGGTACACGCCCAGTTACTAACGAAAAGTAAGATGTACACCTCTGATTCTACGGAGTACGGAAACTTACCCAACACCCATATCTCGGTTATCACCTTAGGTCATCCTGGGACACTTCCGAAGGTAAATAAGCGGGCTGTGGAGTATGCGGTCAAGATGGGAATCGCCTGTAATTCAGAGATTACGCGAAGAAATATTTTTGCGCGCAAGAATTATTTTTACCCTGATTTGCCGAAAGGTTACCAGATCACACAGGACAAAGGCCCTATATGTGTGGGAGGGGTGGTGCCGATTACCTTACCGGACGGTACTGAAAAAGAAGTGGCGTTGACGCGTATTCACATGGAAGAGGATGCGGGGAAGTCCATGCACTTAGCTGGCGAGGTGGATACCCTGGTGGATTTTAATCGGGCAGGGGTTCCTCTTATAGAGATCGTGTCTGAACCGGACATGCGTTCTTCTGAGGAGGCCTATGCGTACCTGGTAGAGATTAAGAAACTGGTGCGATACCTGGATATTTGTGATGGTAATATGGAGGAAGGCTCGCTGCGCTGTGATGCGAATATTTCGGTACGTAAGCGTGGGGAGTCTGCCTACGGCAAAAAGGTAGAGGTGAAGAACATGAATTCTTTCCGAAATGTAGCGCGTGCGATTGAACACGAGTTTGAGCGGCAGGTCTTGTTAGCTGAGGCGGGTGTGGAGATCGTTTCTGAGACGCGGACCTTTGATGCGACTACGGGAACGACGGCCAGTATGCGAACGAAGGAAGACTTGAACGATTACCGTTATTTCCCTGAGCCCGACTTGAGCCCTGTTGTGATTTCAGAGGAGTGGTTGCAGTCGGTTCGAGAGAGCATGCCGCCCTTACCGAGATTCCTCTATCAGAAGTTTATGCAGACATATCAGTTGCCCGCATATGATGCCGGCGTACTGACAGAGAGCAAGGAAATTGCCTTGTATTTTGAGGCGCTTTGTACGCATACGCAAGCGTACAAGGGTGCTTCCAATATGGTGATGGGTCCGGTGAAGTCTTACCTGAATGAGCTGACGCTTTCCATTGCTGATTTCCCCATTCCGGTGGAAAATTTAGCCAAATTAGTAGATTTAGCAGATACAGGAAAGGTGAGTGCATCGGTGGCGACGCAGCGCTTATTTCCGACGATGCTAGCGCGTCCTGAGGTGGATCCTTTGGCGCTAGCCCAGGAGTTAAATTTAATTCAAGAGAGCGATACCGCTTCTATTTTACCTATAGTAGAAGAGGTGGTCGCTGCTTTTCCTGATAAAGTGGCTGCTTATAAAGGAGGCAAGAAAGGCCTTTTGGGCATGTTTATGGGAGAAGTGATGAAGCGTTCGAAGGGAAAAGCGGATCCAAAAGTAGCGACGCAATTATTAACAGAGCAACTTGAAAAATGAAAATGATACAAAACATGACGCGTTTCCTAGCCGTTTTTGCGGGCTTAGGATTGGTCCTTTCTAGCTGTGGAGAACAGAAGGAAAAGGCTTTTGATGGTGAGGTGGTTTTAAAGGGAGTGGTGAAAAATGCGGATGAATCCTTTGTTTTGCTTTTAAATCAATTTGAGGATGAGCGTGTTCGTTTTGTTGACACGATTCGGGTTGAAGCAGATGGCAAGTTCACCTACACGTTAGCCTTAGCGCATGCTGGTTTTTATCAGCTCACGGATGAGGGTGAAATTGAGCGTACTTTGGCACTTTATAACGAGGATGTGGAGCTGCTGATCGATAGGGAGCAAGATCCAGTGGTAACGGTTAAAGGTTCGAAGTATACCGACCAGCTATTACAAATCGAGCAGCTAGTAGATGCTTTTCAGGAGGAGATCAACGGATTAAATACCCGCTATTACGATGCGATGTCTGCGCGTGACCAGGACATTATTAGAGAAATTCAGGCGCAGGCCATAGAGATGGAAGCTGCGCATGCGGATCAGGTAAAGGAGTTGATCAGCAGTTTTAATGGCAGTTTTGTTTCTTTAGCGGCCTTAGGGATGTTAAATATGCGCAATGAATTTACGTTTATGGACGAGCTTGTAGCGCAGCTGGAAGAAAATTACGCGGGGCATCCGATGATTAACCGCTTAAAGAATCAGCTTGATGACATGCGCGTATTGGCAGTAGGCCAGCCCGCACCGGAGATTAGTTTACCGAACCCGGATGGGGATATCGTAAATTTATCTGATTTACGTGGAAAGTATGTGTTGATTGACTTCTGGGCTGGCTGGTGCAGACCGTGTAGAGAGGAGAATCCAAATATTGTCCGTTTGTATCAGCAATATAATGAAAAAGGTTTCGAAGTGTTTGGGGTTAGCTTAGACAGGACGCGAGAGCAGTGGATAAAGGCGATAGAAGATGATGGCTTGACTTGGACGCAAGTATCTGATTTAGCCTACTTTAATTCTGAGGCCGCGTCTACTTATCAGATTACGGCTATTCCTGCCACTTATTTAGTAGACCCGGATGGAAAAATCATCGCCAAGGATTTACGGGGTATATCCTTAGAGAAGAAGTTGGCACAGCTTTTTGAATAAATGGAGAAAGATGTTAAAAAGCGTTAATACTGTTTTATTGTATCCGTTTCCTAAAAATAATTATGGTCATACCGTGTACAAGTGATGATTAAATTCGCTTACATTTGCGGCATAATTCATGTGCAAAAAACATTCTTGTCCTAGTGGATTTATGGAATGGTAATTGCTACATGAGACAAGATTTCTAGACAGGAAAACCAATTAATTTTAAGTTAAACATGAAACAAAAAACCACCTCTCGGGCCTATAACAGGCTGTTCACTTTGGCCTTATTTGCTTTCTTAGCGATGGGCGCTTGTAAGAGTAAGAAAAAGGTTGTCGAACAAGCTCCCCCTCCGCCACCTGTGGAGAAAGTAGAAGAGGCGCCTGTTGCACCGCCTGCGCCATCGGCTGAGGAAGTTGCAGTAGAGAAGTTAGAGAACTTATTCCAGAGCGTGACCAATGCGAGTTCTGTTCCTGTGGCAAATCGTATGATCGATGATTCGATGTCGATGTTCAGTAATCAAAATACTCCAGTTCTTATCGTGATTCACGAGGAGCGTGGAATTAAGGATTATGATGAGCCTACTACGATCAACAAGTACTTGCATTACTTAAAGGACACGAAAAAGAACCTAAACTTTGTAAGCGATGTGCGCTTAGATGGTAACGGAAGAGTTTCTGAAATCGAATTAAGACGTAAATAAAATTTAAGCATTTAAAAAGATGAAAAAATACATCGCATCTATTGCCTTCTTGTTTGCCTTGGGTATGTCGGCGGCATTTGCCCAGGATGACATCAGCCCATCTAGAAAGCAAGCAATTGATTCTCTCGCTTTAGAGAAAGTAAGAGATTTAAGTAAATACATCTCGATTATCGGTAGCAAAGAGACGGCAGTTCTCAGAAGCGAATCGTGTCATGGACCGTGCTGAGGAGTTATTTGCCCCTGGTGCTGAAATGGGTGTTTCTTCCATTAACCGTAAGGAGATCGCTTACTACAAAGTAAGAAGATATTTCGAGCGTTTGATGGCACTTAACTATGATCGTGTAAATATTTCTTGGTATGACATTCACTACATCTCTGATTTAGAGCGTCAGCCTGATGGAAAGTATGTAGGCGTGGTAACTGTTTATCAGCGTTTTGAGGGTACTTCATTGGAGAGTGGTTTGAACTACCGCGACACTACTAAAAAGGATATCACTATTTACGTAGAGAAAAAATCAACACAAATCGCGGGTAGAACGATTGAGTTCTGGGACGTAATGTTAGGTGACATCCGTGTGACGGAGACATCAGCATGAGAAAACTAACGCTTTTATTCTTTATAATCGCGTTATCTACTATGGATTACGTGCAGGGCCAAGTGGTAAACAGCCCTGCACGCATCCAAGATGATGGTAGGTTCGCGGCATCCACGAAACAGGTCAACCAATTTTTTAGACGTTTTAATGGTGAGGAGTCTCCTGACACGGGGAATCGGTTGAATCCTGGAGATACAGATTACAGAGACCGTGCTCTTCGAAGTAAATATCTTGGCATTTTGTTTGATGAGGACAATAGGGCCTTAGATAATGAGCTACGTCGGGCATTTTCACAAGATGTTCTTTCTGAAAGCTTACCCTACTACTTGAATTTTCATCGAGAAGGATGGTTTGCAGAAGTGGAAGTACAAGTGAATTTCAGGGGAAAGCGTGAAACCTGTACCCTATTTATGAAACTACAGTCCGAGGGACTTGGCTACGAGTGGGTTATAGATAAGGTCAGCTTTAATGGATTTAAAGGGATCTTTGATAAGCCCCAAGGAGAAAATAAGAGTTTCTTACATCCACTTAGTCACGAGCTGGGTTTTATGAACCTGCGAAGGCATTTGATGATACGCCAAAGCCAGAGTCGTTTACGCCAACAGATTTTACACCGGACTATTTAACTTTGTTTTTATACGAGTTAAAGCGCGGTAACATAAAATATGAGAGTGTTTTGGATGTAAAATTCCATTTCTTTCAAATAAATGGCTGGTATTTTGAGCTATCTAATTTTAATCGTCCAGGCTTTAATACAGGCTGGTTGATTAGCAACCTTGTGAAGTTAAATCCAGGGGACAAAGAAATTATTCAAAATTTCATCTATGATCAAAAGTAACAATTTACGCTGTTTACTTTTACTGCTTTTAACCACTATTATTTATCCGCCTGTTTTCGCCCAAGATATAGCAGGTTATTCAAAGCAAGAGGTAAAAGACCTTTCCAAAAAAGTAGAAGATCAGATTCTATTTTTGGAATACTTTCTTAATACGGTAGGAAGTAAAGATACTCCTGCGCGTGATAAGGACGTGATTATTCGAGAAAGCTATTCTAAGATTTTTCGAGATGGCAAGGTGCAGGTGGAAGATGATCTGTTGCTAGATCGTCAGGTCATCACGAATAAAGACATTACTTCCTACTTAAAGGACATAGAATTCTTTTTTAAAGATGCCAGCTTTAAATTTAAAGTTCGT
>NZ_AJYA01000060.1 GCF_000265075.1 Nitritalea halalkaliphila LW7
CCTTGGCWCGAGTCTTCAGGATAACCGGGATGATATTTTCTACGTCTGTGGTAATGGTCAGCTGACTCCAGGCTGCGCCCCAGTATAGAGAACGGGTTCCAAACCTGCACGGGATGCATAAATCGCCGCCGTATATCCGGCAGGACCTGAACCTATGATGAGCACTTTTACTTTTTCAGTAGCCATAACTTTATAATTTAATTCGCAAAATTGATTAATCCTTCTATGAGAACAAAGCTATCTACTGTTAAAATTCCCTAAAGTAGCAGCACGTTCTCCTATGTATATACATGCGAATATACGGGTTTCCTAGTGGGGATTAAGCAATTTTTATCACAAAAGCACACAGCCTTACATTCCGAGCGTTTAAATAGAATAATCAATCGGTAAAAAAAAGGGATGATGTACTACGTACTGACGGGCGCTTCCTTGGCTTCAACCAGCGCACAAAATATAGGCCAAAAAAACAGTACTTAAATAGTTATTTAGAAAATGAGGGCACGCTAATGAAGGGAGTCGCTTTAACAAAAAAACACCCAAAGGGGTGGCTTTCTTGTTATCGAGTTATTCCTTATCCGAGATAAGGCTTTAAGGTTTTACTTCTAGAATTATGACGCAAACGACGGATTGCCTTTTCTTTAATCTGACGAACACGCTCTCGTGTAAGGTTATATTTCTCACCGATTTCTTCAAGCGTCATCGCCTGCTCACCGTTCAGCCCAAAATAGTAAACAATTACATCAGCTTCCCGCTGCGTAAGCGTCGCTAAGGCACGCTGCACTTCTTTCCGAAGTGAGTCGTTCATCAAACCATCATCAGGTGTTCCTTCGCCATCATTCTCGAGTACATCGAGTAAGCTATTCTCTTCTCCTTGTACGAACGGAGCATCCATCGATACGTGACGACCTGAAATCTTCATGGTATCTACGACCTCTCCAGCCGAAACCTCCAAAACCTCTGCAAGTTCTTCCGGGGAAGGCTCACGTTCAAACTTCTGCTCCAGTTCCGAGAACGTTTTAGAAATCTTATTCAATGAACCCACTCTGTTAAGCGGTAGCCGTACAATACGAGATTGCTCTGCTAGTGCCTGTAAGATAGACTGACGAATCCACCAAACCGCATAAGAGATAAACTTAAACCCCCTGGTTTCATCAAATCGCTGTGCAGCTTTAATCAACCCGAGATTTCCTTCATTAATAAGATCCCCTAAGGACAGACCTTGGTTCTGATATTGTTTGGCCACAGACACCACGAAACGCAAATTTGCCTTCGTTAACTTTTCGAGAGCCAACTGATCCCCTTCACGAATACGCTTCGCTAATAGCACCTCCTCATCTGCGGTAAGTAAATCTACTTTACCGATTTCCTGTAGGTACTTATCGAGGGATTGACTCTCCCGGTTGGTAATCTGTTTGCTAATTTTTAGCTGCCTCATTCACAATAGGTTTTATAGTACGACGCTTTATAAACGGGTTACAAGGGAAATAAAGTTCAAATTCCTAAAATTGTTTCGTTTTTAGGCTTTTTTTCCGTGTCCTTCTGGCTTGGGAAGTAAAACTTTACGGGATAACTTGAACTTTCCAGTTTTCTTGTCCACATCAATTAGTTTTACCACAATTTCCTCGCCAGCTTCTAAGACACCGTCCATAGTTTCGAGTCTTTCCCACTTAATTTCAGAAATATGGAGCAAACCGTCTTTGCCAGGCATAAATTCCACAAAAGCGCCGAAAGGCATGATATTTTTCACCTTACCTGTATACGTCTCCCCTATCTCCGGCTGCGCTACGATCGCCTTAATTCGTGCGATAGCACCGTCCATAGAATCTTGATTATTCGAGAAGATGTTAATCTTACCTTGATTATCGATCTCTTCGATAACAATCGTCGCTCCTGTATCCTTCTGAATTTCCTGAATAACTTTTCCACCAGGCCCGATCACTGCTCCGATAAGCTCCTTCGGAATATTCATGTTAAAGCTACGTGGTGCATGTGGCTTAAGCTCCGGTCTCGGCGCATCTAACGTTTTATTGATTTCATCTAAGATATGAAGTCTACCTGCACGCGCCTGATAAAGTGCTTCTTTCAGGACGCTGTAGTCTAGACCCTCTACCTTTAAATCCATCTGGCAAGCTGTAATTCCTTTCGAAGTTCCTGTTACCTTAAAGTCCATATCACCTAAGTGATCTTCATCTCCAAGGATATCCGAAAGGATCGAATAGTTGCCCGTTTTGGCATCCGAAATCATCCCCATAGCAATACCCGTTACGGCTGATTTAATCGGTACACCAGCATCCATTAAAGCTAATGAACCCGCACAAACAGTCGCCATAGAAGAAGAACCATTAGATTCTAAAATATCGGAAACCACACGAATCGTGTAAGGGTTCTCTGCATCCGAAGGCAATACTTTTTTAAGGGCACGCATGGCCAAGTTACCATGACCTACCTCTCTTCTTCCCGGTCCTCTGTTTGGCTTTACCTCTCCAGTAGAAAACCCTGGGAAATTATAGTGCAAGAAGAACTTGTTATATCCCGAAATCATCGCACCATCTACCATTTGCTCATCAAGCTTGGTACCTAATGTAGCGGTAGTAACCGACTGCGTCTCCCCTCTGGTAAACACGGCCGAACCATGCGCAGAAGGTAGATAATCTACTACCGACCAGATCGGACGTACTTCATCTAGTCTTCGACCATCGAGACGTTTCTTTTCATTTAAAGTCAGGTTACGCGCCGCTTCTTTGTGGATCTTACCAAAGTACTGGTTGATCAAGAAGCTATCGTACGCATGCTCTTCGCCTAAGGAAGCGATGAAGGCTTCTTTAATTTCTTTTATCAGTCTAGAGCGCTCACTTTTGTTTGCGATCTGCTGCGCTACGACGGCATAACACTTCTCATAAAGCTCGGCATGCATTTTTTCATACAGGCTTCATCATGTGTTTCATGCTCGTAAGCTCTTTTTTCTTCCGAACCCACTGCTTTCGCCAGCGCTAACTGCACTTCACAGTGACGGATAATTTCCTGGTGTGCAAACTCCAGCGCCTCCACCATCTCATCCTCAGAAATCTCATCTGCTTCACCTTCCACCATCAGGATGTACTCCTTCGATCCAGCTACGATGAACTCCATATTCGCTTGTTCCAGCTGAGTAGGCGTCGGGTTGATCACAAGTTCACCCGCTACTTTCGCTACACGAACTTCAGAAATAGGACCATTAAAAGGAATGTCCGAAACCGCCAAAGCTGCAGAAGCCGCTAAACCGGCTAGCGCATCCGGTAAAACATCCGCATCTGCTGACATTAAGGTAATGGCGATTTGGGTATCGGCATGATAATCATCCGGGAAAATCGGACGAATCGCACGATCAACCAGACGGCTGATCAAAATCTCATAATCAGATAATCTACCTTCACGCTTTAAAAATCCTCCAGGAATTTTACCTGAGGCAGCGAACTTCTCTTGGTAATCAACAGACAGAGGAAGAAAATCTACCCCTTCTTGAGCTTCTCTTTTAGAAACTACAGTGGCAAGTAACATCGCATTGCCCATGCGTACCACCACGGAACCATCAGCCTGCTTGGCTAATGCACCTGTTTCAATGGTAATCTCTCTACCATCCGCTAAGGTGATAGATTTCGAAATGACATTTGGTAACATAAATGACTTTTAGTAAGAAATAACAAGAAAAGTAAGGTTTAACAAATAAGTAGACGAAAAAATAGGGCCCTTCTTGGTGTAGAAGGACCCTACGATAGTACTATTACTTACGCAGTCCTAGGTCAGCTAAAACAGCTCTGTAACGCTCGATATCGTTTTTGTATAAGTAATCCAATAAGCTTCTACGCTTACCTACTAATTTTAAAAGACCAAGACGCGATGCATGATCCTTCTTGTTTTGTTTTAAATGCTCGGTCAGGTGCTTGATTCTGTACGTGAATAAAGCGATCTGAGACTGTCAGGTGAACCCGTATCAGTTTCAGACTTTAACCTGCCATGATTTTTAAACAACTCCTCTTTTTTCTCTGATGTTAAATACATGTTAAGCTAAATTTTAAAATAATAAATGCAAATGTAGGAAATAATCCGCAGATTAACAAACACCAACTTGCATTAAGAGGCCTTTACTTTCTTAAATCTTTTTTTCTGCTTCTCAAACCAGCTGACATACACATCGGCCTCGAAAAGACGGGCATCCTTTCGCGCTTGGCGCAAAAAGAAAATACCGAAAGGTAACAGGGCCAGATTCGAAAACCAAGTGCCGAATACAGGCGAAACAATCCCTTCCTTCGCCCATTTCTCCCCGGTAATCGTCAACATATAAAAAAGGATAAAAAAAATCATCGACAGCAAAACAGGCATCCCTAATCCCCCCTTTTTGATAATGGCCCCTAAGGGAGCCCCTATTAAAAACATGACGATACAGGCAAAGGCCGTCGTGTACTTTTGGTAAATGGCTATCTGAAAACGTCGATACTCCCGCTCAAAATTGTCAATTTTCGTCAGGCGGGTACTAAAATTATTCTTTAACGAGCGGGCATTATTCATGGCCGCAGTAGCAGCCCGCGCCTCATAGTTGCCCTTTTCGATAATACTATCTATTCTGCTGCGCTGTTCGTCAGTAAACTCACTTCTTTTCTTAGCTAACTCCGCACTATAAGCCTCTACACGCCGCTTCCCTTCCGCGGCTGCCTCCGAAAGTGGAGCGGAACCCTGCTGCTGTAAAGAGGCCACATTTCGCTGCTGCTGAACCGCTTTAATCGTCGTAGGAGCCTCACTTTGCGGCGCCTGCCGCTCCCCTTCTGATGCAGCACGCGCCTGGTCTGCACCTGTAACCGCTTCCGAATCGGCTGCCTCCACTTCCGAAGAAGGAACCTGCAGCAAGTCATCTGAAACCTCCGCCAGAGATTTATCGGCATTCGGATTCACCACCACAGAAACCTGCTGCAGCGCTGAATCTCTGGCAGCACGCTGTGCCAAACGCATTTCGCGGCGCACCTCGCTGATGGAATCTGCACGCTCTTTCATGGCAGCCACATGCTCAGGAGGAGTGAACTCCCTATTGCGCCCATAATAAGGAAAGGAGCTCTTGCTGGCCGAAAAATTAAAAAATACCTCCTTATTCATCTCTAAAGCCATGGAGTCTAAGCCCTCCTTCAAGCCTTCTATCGTCTTAATGGAGCGGTTCGTAGACCACAGTTCGTCTGGCGTACGGTTCATCTGAAAGGATTCCAGATTAAATATCATCTCATTTTCTGTAAACCTAGATCGGGTAAACTCCACTGGCTTTTCGCGAATACCACGAGGGGCACGGGCTTCCTTATAACTCACTCCCTGGTAGAGGGTCATCATCAGGTAGCGCTCGTCTTCGAAGGGCTCCATTCGGCCGCTGTCGGCCAAAATAACATTAATATTTCCCTGTCCCTCGGTGTGGTCATAAATGATGATGTCCCGTAGCCGTACATCGTCCACCTTTTTATTTACTTTAATATTGTATCCCGGAATACCACTGTAAAACACGCCCTCTTTAATATCAAGTGCAGGAGACTTGGTTCGAATATCGTACAGCAAGCTGAAGGTCTTCAAATTGATTTTGGGTACCAAATAATTATTCGAGAGATAGGCAAAAAATGTCAAAATCACCACAAACACCGCGATAGGCCTAAGGGCGCGCAGCAGGGATATCCCACTTCCCTTTATGGCTGTGAGCTCAAAATGCTCGCCCAAATTCCCAAAAGTCATCAACGAGGACAGCAGCACAGCCAGCGGAAGTGCCATAGGCGAAATGCTGATCATAAAATAGGAGATCAGCTCCAAGTAAATCGTAAACTCTAGCCCCTTACCGAAAATTTCATCGAAATACTTCAGCATGTTTACGGTCAACAGGATAAAGTCCACCACTAAAAACGTGAGGATAAAAGGCCCTATAAAAGATCCTAAAATTAATTTATCGAGTTTTTTCATGCTGCTCTATTCACCTGTCGCTTAAGAAAGGCAAATTTCCGCATTTTTCAGCACATTCACCTGTTAAGCCCCTAAGATTTCTTTTAAATTACCTACTAAGCCCTCCCAAATGGAACGCAACTCTTCATCCGAATAGTGTTCGTTCTGATCCACAATCTTTAAAAAGAGGGTTTGGGTCAACTCGTTCTCCTCTAACTTAAACTCGATGTTGGCTGAGTCAGACACCTCCCCGCCTTCTGGATGGAAAAACTCAAACTTGACGTGGGCTAGCTGCCGCATCGCCACGATCCGCGCATGATGCTCCTCCTTATCATAGGTAAAAATAAAGGTCTTGTCAGGGTTCAGCTTCACCTCATCCGCAAACCATGAAGCTAAACCACTCGCCGTACTCAAATAAGGGAATAAAACTTTCTTAGAAGTATTCACCTGATAATCAGCAATAAATTTGTTTTTACCCATCCTGTGCTGCTTTTTCGTGCTTAAAATTTTATTTTTTTTCTGGTGACAACTTGTTTTTTATACAGCAAGCCACCATATTTGCATTCCCATACGGAACGCGATAGGGTTAAAACAAAAGGCTGTCTGATAGCTTATTTGTTTTTTGGTAAGATACAGAGAATATTTCGTATCTCAAATAGAGAAAAAATTTATTTTCAGCATGGCGAGGTAGCTCAGTTGGTTAGAGCGCAGGATTCATAACCCTGAGGTCACGGGTTCAACTCCCGTCCTCGCTACTCTTTAGGGAATGGTCAGTGACCATTCCTTTTTTTGTGCTAAACGGTAAAGCATCCACGTGCACACTTCTACCTTATGCCCATAACCCAAGGCCAAAAAAAAGCCCTCCCTCTCAGGAGCGCCTTTATATATACCTTGTTTATATCTTGATAACAGCGAATGAACAGCCCATGCAGTACACTTTGGCGCTAGCGCCAAAGCTCAAGCTCAATCTCAGGCCTTTTTACCATGCCGAGCGATCAGCACCTCCATGACTTCATCCAAGCTGTACTCCTTTGCCTCCAGCAGCACCAAATAATGGAATAGCAGATCAGCCGCCTCACCTAAAAAGAGTTCTTTATTATCATCCTTGGCCTCGATGACGATCTCTACCGCCTCCTCCCCCACTTTCTGGGCGATTTTATTGATCCCCTTATGAAAAAGAGAACTGGTATAACTACTCTCTGGAGAAGCTGTCTTACGCGCTGCGATCACCGCCCGTAGTGTGTCGATAAAAAAGGTCTTGCTCGAATTCTCCTGCGCAAAACAGGTATCATCCCCCTTATGGCAAACAGGGCCCACCGGATTCACCTGGATCAAAAGCGTATCCTGATCACAATCCAGCTGCATGTTATCGACCAAAAGAAAATTTCCCGAGGTTTCCCCTTTTGTCCACAGCCTATTTTTCGTGCGGCTAAAAAAGGTCACTTGGCCCGTGGCCAGCGTCTTTTCTAAGGCCTCCTCATTCATATAGCCTAGCATCAGCACCTTCGCCGTCTGCACGTCTTGAATGATGACCGGTAGCAGCCCATTTACTTTTTCAAAATTAATGTCCTGTATGTTCATGCTTCTTGGATTCGTATCGAGATACCACTGTCCTTCAGGTAACGCTTCAGGCCCGGTATCGGAATTTCTTTAAAATGGAAAATACTTGCCGCTAAGGCTGCGTCGGCTTTGCCAAAGGTAAAGGCATCCCGAAAGTGTTCTAAGGTCCCCGCACCTCCGCTAGCGATCACCGGAATAGCAAGTAATTCTGCTAGTTCGGCATTCAGGCGATTCGCAAAACCCACCTTCGTGCCATCATGGTCCATGGAGGTGAGTAAAATTTCTCCGGCACCTCTAGCAGCGACCTCCGCCGCCCACTCCTGCGTAATTAGCTCCGTAGGACGACGACCGCCATGCGTATGCACGATATCTCTACCCTCCACGGACCTGCTATCAATCGCCACCACGATGCACTGTGAACCGAAGGCCGCAGCTAGTTCATCGATCACCTCGGGACGCTTCACAGCCGCGGAGTTAATGGAAATTTTATCCGCGCCTGCCTGTAGCAGCACACGCACATCCTCCACGGAGCTAATACCTCCTCCCACCGTAAAAGGAATGTTAATCGCCTTGGCTATGCGCGTCACCAGCTCAGCGAGCGTCTTGCGCTTATCCACCGTAGCCGTGATATCTAAAAACACCAACTCATCCGCACCTTCATCTGAGTACAACTTGGCCAGCTCCACCGGGTCGCCCGCATCACGCAGCTGCACGAAGTTGACCCCCTTCACTGTACGGCCATCCTTAATATCTAAACAGGGAATGATTCTTTTCGTCAACATATACGTCTGTCCTATTCCACGAAGGAGGCTAAAGTAGCTAAATCTATTCTGCCCTCATAGAAGGCCTTACCCACGATTACTCCATACACACCGATACGCTGCAGCGCCTCTACGTCTTTCACACCAGAAACCCCACCACTCGCGATGAGCTGAATACCCGGGACTTCCGCTAAAATCTCCTCATAAAGGGTGAGAGAGGGCCCCTGTAAAAGACCGTCCTTAGCCACATCGGTACAGATAACATACCGCGCACCTTCCGCCTGATAGCTTCGGATAAAGTCGATCACGTCTAGGCTCGTGGTTTCCTCCCAGCCGCCTACGGCAATTTTCCGATCCTTGGCATCAGCTCCCAAGATGATTTTTTCACCCCCCTGAGTAGCTAACCAGTGCTTCATCAGGGTAGGATTTTTTACTGCGATGCTGCCACCCGTAATTTGTTTTGCGCCCAGCGCAAAGGCCTCCTCTAAACTCTCCTGCGCCTGAATACCACCTCCGAAGTCCACATGCAGGTTCGTTTCGGCACAAATCGCCCGAAGTACGGCGCCATTCACGATGGTTTTCGCTTTCGCTCCATCTAAATCCACCAAATGGAGGCGGCGGATGCCTGCATCTTCGAAGCGCTTCGCCACTTCTACAGGATCATCAAAGTAGGCTTTCTTACGGGCATAATCTCCCTGCGTCAGGCGCACACACTTGCCGCCGATAAGGTCGATCGCTGGAATAATTTCCATGAATTTTGGTTTATAAACGAAGAAAATTTTCTAATATCTGTTGGCCTACCAGACCCGACTTCTCCGGGTGTGCCTGCATGGCATAAAAATTATCCCGGTGCATCAGGCAGAAAAGGGCAGCGTGTAGGTCGTCTCCGCGATGGTGTACGGGCTAAGTTCAGCATAAAAACTATGCACATAATAGACGTACGCCGCCGCCGGAAGCCCCTTTAAAAGCGGGCTGTTGGGCTTTTCCAACTGATTCCAACCCACCTGAGGCACCTTATCTACCTTTGGATTTTCCGGCCGAAACCGCTTCACCTGCACAGGAAACACACCCAAGCAGGGCGTATCTTTCTCTTCAGAATGGGCACAGAGCAGCTGCAGGCCGAGGCAAATACCAAAAAAAGGTTGTTTTAACTCAGGAATGACCTTATCGATGCCCGTTTCCTTTAATACCCGCATGGCGGAGCTCGCCTCTCCCTGCCCGGGAAAAATAACCCGATCCGCAGTTCGGATTTTTTCGCTATCGGCGGTGAGCTCTGCTTCGGCTCCTAACCGCTCCAGCGCATACAAAACCGAGGTAACATTTCCGGCCTTGTAATCGATGACTGCTACTTTCATGGAACAAATATAACCAAAAAATCCCGCCTGAAGCAGCGGGATTTCTGTTTTGCTTACTGATTCGCCGTTTCGGCGAGCATCTCCTCGAGCACACGCTCGATTTCTGGAATCGAGTGGTACAGCTGCTCGTAACTTTCGATGATGAAATACTTGTCCTGAAACTTATCCTTCCAGTAAGGAGTATTAAAAATCTTCTTCACCTCGTACGGATGATGCGCCGGCGCATCGGAAAGACAGAATTTCGTCTCTCCCGCTGAACTCAAAATTCCCGCTCCATAAATGCGCAGTTCTCCATGTTCACGGATAAGGCCAAACTCGATCGTAAACCAGTAAATTCGCGATAACAATTCAATCGCCCAGGGATCATCGATGTGCTTTAAAGCGATGCCCGCCAGCTGCTCGAGAAAATCCACATAATGCTGATTCGTCAACATCGGCATGTGTGCAAAAGCATCGTGAAACATATCCGGCTCCTCAAGGTAGTCCAGCTGTTCCATTTTGCGCAGCCAAGTAGACGAACAAAAACGCTTGTTATGCATCAGACCAAAAAACAAATCGTCGTCGATAAGGCCCGGCACAACTTGGATTTCCCAACCCGTCGTTTCAGCTAATTTTTTATTCACTTCCCGAAAATCTGCAATGCGGTCAGCGGTAAAATTCACCTGCTTTATCCCATCTAAATAGGCCTGAGATGCGGCCTTCGGTAAGTTCACGATCTGACGCTCAAAAAGAATTTTCCATACCTGAAAGTCCTCTTCGGTGTAGGCATCGTAATCCTGTTGTAAATCTTTTAATCGGGGGTCGCTAAACACCCATTCTTTCGGTCTCTCTGTCATGCGTACGCTTTGGGTTTATATCTTATAGAACGAATTTAGCGCTAGACGTTCCCGCTCGGGATAAAACCGCCCGCAGAAGTAGTCTCACCGCTAAATTTCATAAAAGCTACTGCAGCTCGCGCTATTTTCCAATGCTTTTTTTACAAAAGGGGAAATGTCTTTCTCAGCGCGAATGTTTGCCGGATCTGGCCGATGAGCAGCGCACTCTGTGCAAAATCCAAGGTCTGCTGCCCGTCTGAATACGCCTTTTCCGGCATTTTATGCGTCTCAAATATAATGCCATCAGCACCCGACATCACGCCTGCCAGCGCCATCTGCGGCACATAAGCCCGAATCCCGATACCATGACTCGGATCCACCACCACCGGTAGGTGCGACTTGGCCTTCAAAATCGGCACCGCGTTTAAATCCAGCGTGTTACGGGAGGCCTTCTCATACGTCCTAATCCCTCGCTCACATAAAATCAATTTCTCATTTCCACCAGAGAACACATACTCCGCCGACTGCAGCAGCTCCTCTATCGTGCCGGAAATCCCACGCTTGATCATCACCGCCTTATCCACCTTACCGAGCTCATCGAGCAAGTTGAAATTCTGCGTATTCCGAGCACCCACCTGATACACGTCCACATAGGGGTACATCTCTTCGATCTGCGAAACCTGCATCACCTCCGTGACGATTTTGATCCCCGCCTCACGCGCCAGCTGATGCCATAACTTGAGCCCCTCGATTCCCAAGCCCCGGAAAGCATAAGGGCTCGTTCTTGGCTTAAACACCCCACCACGCATCATGGTCACGCCGTTATCTACCAGTGATCGATCACCTCCTTAATCTGCTCTTCCGACTCGATCGAACAGGGGCCCGCGATGATGGCCATTTCCCCATCGGCGATGTGCACCCCATCCCCTATCTGAATTTTCGTCGGCTTAGCTTTCCATTTTTTAGACACCAGCTTATACTCATCTGAGACGATATGAATGTCCTTAATTCCCGGCATATGCCCCAGCAGGCGGATGTCAAAAGGCTTTTTGCCGATCCCGATCAGGTAGTGACCGAGCTGCGTTTTTACTTCAGTAATTTTGTATCCGAGATTTTGCGCCGTGGCGCAAATGGCCTCCAGCTGCTGCGTAGAAATCCCGGTTTCAACTTGTATGATCATGCTTGTTTAATTACGTTTTGGATGTACTCGTGAATGTCCGCCTCTAGGTTCCTGCTCCCCGCCAGCACTTTAATAAAGGCACTGCCGATAATGGCTCCATGACTGTAGCGGGAGGCGGTCGTAAAGGTGTAGGCATCGGAAATGCCGAAGCCAATCAGGCGCGGGTTTTTAAGTTGCATGGCGGCGACGCGCTCGAAATAAGCGATCTGCTCCTCCGAAATAGAGGCCTTCGCCCCGGTGATGGCATGGGAGCTCACCATATAAATGAACCCATCCGAATGCTGGTCTATCTCTCGGATGCGCTCCTCAGAGGTCTGCGGAGAAATCAGAAAGGTATTACTCAGGCCATACTGGTTAAAAAGAGCCTGATACTGCTCCAGATACAAGGAAATCGGCAGATCAGGAATAATCAAACCATCGATGCCTAGCTCCTGGCAGCGGGCACAGAAGCGCTCCTCCCCATACTGCATAATCGGATTCAGGTAACCCATTAGCACCACAGGCAGGGAGACCGTTTGGCGCATCTCCTCCAGCTGCCCGAAAAGGGTCTCCATGTCCATGCCATTTGCCAGGGCCTGCAAGTTACTTTCCTGTATGGTGGGGCCATCCGCGATCGGATCTGAATAAGGCATGCCGATCTCGATGATGTCCGCGCCAGCCTGCTCCAGGGCCTGCATGATGGTCAGCGTGTCGTCTTTGGCCGGGAAACCGGCCGTAAAATAGATCGAAAGCACCCGCTCCTGCTTGTGCTCAAATAAACGTTTCAGTCGATTCATGTCTTTTAATTAATACTTGCCCCACTTGATGTACGTGTCCAGATCTTTATCTCCACGGCCGGAAAGGTTGATGACCAGCACGTCGCCGGGCTTGTATTCCATCAGCGAAAGCGCATGCAGGGCATGAGAGGTCTCGATGGCCGGGATGATGCCTTCCGTGCGGCTTAGCGCGATGCCCGCCCGCATGGCGTCATCATCTTCTACGGCGATAAATTCCCCCCTACCACTTTCGAAAAGATGGGCATGCACAGGCCCGATGCCTGGATAATCCAAGCCCGCAGAAATGGAGTGCGGCTCCACCACCTGCCCATCTTTGGTCTGCATGAGAAGGGTCTTACTTCCATGCAGCACACCAGGAGTTCCTAAGGCCGTAGTAGCCGCGGACTTGCCAGAACTGATCCCCAGCCCCGCAGCCTCCACCGCGATCAAGCGGACGCGAGGGTCATTATAATAATGGTAAAAAGCACCCGCGGCATTCGAGCCACCCCCCACGCAGGCGATTACCGCGTCCGGGTAATCACGCCCTTCTTTTTCGAGAAGCTGGGCCTTGATTTCCGCACTGATGACGGACTGAAAGCGTGCCACCATCTCCGGATACGGGTGTGGCCCCACCACGGATCCGATGATGTAATGCGTATCCACGGGATTGTTAATCCACTGACGCATCGCCTCATTCGTAGCATCCTTTAAGGTTTTACTTCCTGAGGTAGCCGGCACCACTTTAGCTCCTAAAATTTTCATGCGCTCCACATTCGGCCGCTGCCTTTCGATATCCAGCGCCCCCATATACACGGTACATTCCATGCCCATAAGCGCACAAACTGTGGCAGTAGCCACACCATGCTGCCCGGCACCTGTCTCAGCGATAATACGCTTTTTCCCGAGCTTTTTCGCTAAAATAATCTGTCCGATGGTGTTATTCACCTTATGAGCACCCGTATGGCAAAGATCCTCTCGCTTCAGGTAAATTTTCGCACCAAATTTCTCGGATAGGCGCTCAGCGAGGTAAAGCGGCGTGGGCCTGCCCACAAAATCCCGCAGCAGGCTATGAAAGGTCTCTTGAAAGTCTGGCTCAGCGATAATCGCCTCATAGTTCAAGCGCAGCTCCTCGATGTTGGGATGCAGCATCTCGGGAATGTATGCCCCCCCGAAATTGCCGTAAAATCCTTTTTCGTCAACTTTTATTTCGATCATGATATTCCTTATTTAGGGCCTTTGTAAATCGCTCTAGGGCGAGGATGTTTTTAAGGCCAGGTACTAACTCAAACTTCGAATTGATGTCCACCCCGGCGAGCTGGGGCAGGCCTTCGGCCAAATCTAACAGCTTGGCCGCACTATCTTCGGTGATCCCTCCACTTACGATAAAGGGCATATCGAAGGGATAATCCTGGAGCAGCTCCCAGTTGAACTGCTGCCCCGAACCACCATAGCCTTTCACCTGTGTATCGAAAAGCAAGTGACTGCTATGCGGCACATAAGCCTCCAGCTGCTTCCAGTCCACGGCATTTCCCACGGAGGCCACCTTCCAGATTTCCACCTCCCTCGGTAGGCTTTGGCGCAATGCCGCCACCTGCTCCGGCGTCTCCTTACCATGCAGCTGCACCACCTGTAAGGCGAGTACCTCCACCTGCTTTAAGACCGCCTCATTCGGCTCATTCACGAAAACCCCTACTTTCGGAAGGGTCAGCCGAGCATAATAATCCGTCAGCTCAGCACGGATAAAACGCGGCGAAGGAGGATATAAAATCAACCCGATGTAGGCGGGACGAATACGCTCGAGCAGCACCTTGATATTCGCCGGCTCTCGCATGCCGCATACTTTAATCCAAGGTTTACGCGACATCGTCAGGCAGGGTGTTTAAGTAACTTGCGATAGGCCTGCATAAAGTTGTAGGCCGCCTGATGTGGGCGACTGCTCTGCATAAAGCGCTCCCCGATCAGAAAGCCTGATAGCCCACCTCTCGAAGTTCTAGGAGATCTTCGGGGCGGTGTAGGCCACGTCTCAGAAATTTTCACGAAGCTATCAGGGATCTGGCTGACCAGGGCATGGCTCGTCTGCAGGCTTACCTCGAAGGTCTTCAGTGAACGGTTATTCACGCCTACCACATCCAGTTCCGGACAGAGAGAGCGCTCCAGCTCCTCGGCATCATGCACTTCCATGAGCACCTCCAGACCGAGGGACTTCGCAAAGCGCGCTAACTCCCGTAAGGTATTCGGCTCTAAAGCCGCCGCGATGAGGAGGATCACATCTGCCCCCATGCTTTTAGCTTCGATAATCTGATAGGGGTCGATGATAAAGTCTTTCCGTAAAATCGGACAGAAATTAAATCTTCTGGCCTCTCTTAAGTCATCGGCGTGCCCGCCAAAAAATTTTTCATCCGTCAAGATGGAAAGGGCTGAGCGCGGCCTGCATGTAACCGATGCTGGTTTTTTCTACACTGGCACTTCCGTTTATCAGTCCCTTAGAGGGAGACTGCCGCTTAAACTCGGCGATAATGCCTGTCTTTTCGGGGTCTTGCACGTATTTTTTTAGAGAGACAACCTGATTTTCGAAAAACACACTTTTTTCCAGCAGTTTTTCCGGGATTAGGGACTGCCTCTCTGCTACTTCTTCCCGCTTATGGGCTATTATTTGATCTAAAATGGTCATTGGCTTATTTATTTGCTTACCGCAAAGGAAACGGTAGGATTCACTAATTTTTTAAACACTTCGTAGGCACGCCCACTTTTCAGGGCCTCGCGTGCCTGCTCCACCGCAGTCGGAAAGTCGATCTCCGGGCGGGCCACTTTCAGCGCCGTCCCTGCATTCGCCAGCACCACGGCCTCCTGTGCAGCTGTCCCCTCTCCTTTTAGCACGGACAGGAAAATCTTGGCCGAAGCCTCTACGGTATCGCCTCCTTTTATGGCTACCGCATCGAGTCGGGGCAGGCCCAAGTCAGCAGGATGATATATGCCTTCTCCAGCATTTTCCACAAGCTTAAAGCGCCGGTGAGAGAAACCTCATCGTATCCATCTAAAGCATGTAGTATCCCGAAGCGGGCGTCTTGCTGCTGGTAAAGATAACCATAAAGGCGGGCAAGTTCCAGGCTAAAAACACCAACCAACTGAATCTTCGGGCTGCTGGGGTTAACCATAGGACCGAGCATATTGAAGAAGGTCTTCACGCCGAGATCGCGGCGGATGGGCGCTACCTGCTTCATGGCGGGATGGAAAAGAGGCGCATGCAGAAAGCAGATGTTCGCCTGTTCGATGTTGCGCTGAATTTCTCCTGAATCCGCCGTAAAGGTATAGCCGAAGGAAGCGAGTAAATTCGAAGACCCGCAGATGGAGCTCACCCCTGTATTCCCGTGCTTGGCCACAGGCTGGCCTGCCGCGGCCACCACAAAGGAGGACAGCGTAGAAATATTAAAGGTATCCTTTCCATCGCCTCCTGTTCCACAGAGGTCCATCGCTGTGTAGGCACTGAGATCCACCGGCACGCAGAGCTCCAGCATAGCTTCTCGGAAACCGCCCAGCTCTTCTACCGTGATGCTGCGCATCAGGTAGACGGTCAGGAAGGCGGCTATCTGCGCGTGGTTTACTTCGCCATTCGCGATACGCACGAGCACCTCTCGGGCCTGCTCTCGACTGAGTGTTTTATGGGCTGTTAAGTGGTTTAAAATGTCTTTCATTTATATGCTGATAACTTATTGACTATTAATATGCTAAAATCATTTACCTCAATGAGATTCTAACCAGTTTTTCACCATCTGCGCCCCATTCGGGCTCAGGATACTTTCGGGGTGAAACTGCAAGCCAGCCACGCGGTATTTTCGGTGACGAAGACCCATAATTTGCCCATCGGGCGTCTCAGCGATTACCTGCAGCTCCTCCGGAAGGCTCTCTGCCTGCACCACCCAGGAGTGGTAGCGCCCCACCGTTTGGACAGCGTCCAGACCGGCGAAAAGAAGATCCTCTACACATCGAATTTCAGTCCCCAAGCCGTGCACGACTTCTTTTAAATTATGCAGCTTGGCACCGAATGCCTCCCCGATCGCTTGATGCCCTAAACAGATGCCGAGCATGTTTTTCGTCGGCGCATAGCGGGTGATCAGCTCCGGCATAATGCCTGCCTCTTGCGGAATTCCAGGCCCAGGGGAGAGCAAAATCTTATCGAAGGCAGCGACCTCTTCTACTGAAATGGCGTCATTTCTTCGGATGGTCAGCGCCTCTCCATAGCCAAGGGTCCGCACCAGATAGACCAGGTTATAGGTAAAGGAATCGTAATTATCGACAACTAAAATCTTTTCCATTGCTTATAATAGTTCGGCGGCCTGCAGGGCCACGCGTAAAGCTTCTAATTTATTACTCACCTCTTGGAGCTCGGAAGGGATGTGACTTTTCGCCACTACTCCGGCTCCAGCTTGGAAGCGCAGGGTATTTCGCTGTGAAATAAAGGAGCGAATCAGGATGGCATGGTTAAAGTCTCCATTAAAGCCGAGGAAACCGATGGCGCCACCATAGAAATTACGGGAAGTATTTTCGAGCCCATCGATCAGCTCCATCGCCCGGTATTTTGGTGCACCGGAAAGGGTTCCGGCAGGAAAGGTGTCTGCCACCAGTTGGAGGGGGTTGGCCCCTTTAGGCAGCTGTCCGGTCACCTTAGACACCAGATGAATTACATGCGAATAGTACTGAATTTCCTTAAACACCTCTACTTTTACTTCCTCGGAGCTGCGGCTGAGATCGTTTCTGGCCAAGTCCACGAGCATAACGTGCTCTGAATTTTCTTTCGGGTCATCGTATAATTTGCGCGCGAGCGCGGCATCTGCCTCATCGCTGCCCGTCCGCTTAAAGGTGCCCGCGATGGGGAAAATAGTTGCCTGTCCGCCTTTCACCACGATCTGTGCTTCCGGGGAGCTACCGAAAATTTTATACTGCCCGTAATCAAAATAAAAGAGGTATGGAGATGGATTTACGGAGCGAAGGGCACGGTACACATTAAATTCATCGCCTTCGAAAGAGGTCGTAAAGGTACGTGAGAGAACGATTTGGAACACATCCCCTCGGAAGCAGTGCTCCTGCCCTTTTTTAAGGATTTCTAAAAATTCCGCGTCTGTATAGTTACTTTTTTCTTGCCCTATTCGGGCAAAGCGATAGGCGGGAACATTCCGACTTCGGACGAGGGTTTTCAACTCGGGTAGCAGGCTTTCCTGTGCCTGGCCCTCGAGCTCATGTTCGAGTAGGTGCAACTCATTTTTAAAATGATCGATGACGATGATGTGCCTGTAGACTGCGTAGTGCATGAGCGGGTGCAGGGGGTCTGCAGCATGGCGCAGCTGTAAGGTCTCGAAATGCTGCACGGCATCGTACTTGGTGAACCCGAAAAGGCCGTTTGTGATAAACTTATCGGAGATGCTGCTCACCTGAGTAAAACGTGCGCTAAACTGCTGAAGGGCATCTACCAGCGTCTGCCCTGCTGCGAGCGGACTGCGTGTAGGTTGATTTTCCCCCGGAAGCTGCTGGCTAACTTCTGCGCCATCAAAGGAGAAGTGCGCGATCGGGTTAAAGCAAATATACGAGTAGCTATTATCCTGACCATGATAATCGGAGCTTTCGAGCAGGATAGGATTCGTAAATCTGTCTCTTACCTGCAGGTAGATGCCCACAGGGGTCACGATATCTGCTAGCAGCTTTTCGTGGCGTGTGGTGAGATGAATCTGTTGGGGCATAAGGTTACATGCTTTCGTGAGGTAATAAAAAAAGGCCTATTGGGATGACCAATAAGCCTGTTCTATATAGGTTATATAACGAAATAGACAATAGCAGATCAGCTTTCCCAGAGAGAAAATTTTAACTGCCACCACCAATATGTATTCGCAAGATTTTTCATAGATTTAACGCAAATATAAGCGTTCACATAAAACAACAAAAATAAAATGGGACAAAAATTAGCCCGATATTTTAAACGTAGCTTTGAAGATTATGAAGTGTGGGTAAAGGTAGAGGAAGCGCAGTGGGCGGGCACGGAGCTCATCGTCCATCCTGACGGTTTGGTAGAACGCACGGAGCTGACCTTCGATGAGGAAATTTACGAGGATCTTGCGGAAGATGCCTTCGAAGAGGCCTCGGCGTTAGCTTTTCAGCTGTTAGAGGCGAAAAGTGTACCTGCCCGAGAGGAATAAAAAAAGGCCAGCTGCAGGAGTAGGCCTTCTTTTTCTCTGGTGTGTAGCTGGTTTTTGCCCTTCGGGCAAAGCTTAGTTATCGCGTGGTGCCCCCCAGATGGGCACGATTTCCCTTTCCTCTACACGAATCAGCACCCCGTCTTCGAAGGTAGCCAAGACGTAGAAGCGCTCATCGCGATTAACGCGGTACGTGATTTTACCGTTTTCCATATTACTAATAAGTGCCGTGCGGTTTTGGCGTAAAAAACGATTTTCCGTCATGCCCTGCTCAAACTGTGGACGCGGGGTAAAAACGGCACAGGCGCTAAAGGCGAAAAATAAAAGTAAGTAGAGTGCTATTTTTTTCATGGATTGCTTTTTGCGAAATCAGCTCAAAAACTTTGCCATAAAATTTCTCTCTCATGTTTAGCGACTTAGTGTCGCATGGGGGCTTTTTTTGGCGCTGACTTTTGCCAATATCAAGAATTCACCTACCTTTGTATTCAAGCGGCACGACCAGCTCCTATTGAATCCCCCAGGTCCGGAAGGAAGCAAGGGTAGATAGTTGTAGCGGTGCGATGCCGCTTACTTTTTTTTATAGGTATCTGCTTCTGAAAGCTATTTTTAATTTTCCCACATTAGAAAAAGGAAAAAATGTACCTTTGTTGAAATTCTAAAAACCCAAACATGAAATTCTTTATTGATACCGCGAATTTGGCGGAAATTCGGGAGGCCTATGACCTAGGAGTCCTAGATGGTGTTACTACGAACCCTTCTTTGATGGCGAAAGAAGGCATTTCCGGAGATGAGGCCGTTCGTGCCCACTATAAAGCGATCTGTGATATCGTAGATGATAAAGTTTCTGCAGAAGTCATCGCTACAGATTACGAAGGCATGATTAAAGAGGGCATGGAACTCGCCAAAATCGACGATAAAATCGTGGTGAAAATACCGATGATTAAAGACGGGGTAAAAGCCATCAAGTATTTTCATAACCAGGGCATCCGCACGAACTGCACGCTGGTCTTTTCAGCAGGCCAGGCGCTATTAGCCGCTAAAGCTGGCGCTACCTACGTTTCTCCCTTTATTGGCCGCTTGGATGACATCTCATTCGATGGTTTAGAGCTTATCGAGCA
The DNA here is from genome assembly GCF_000265075.1 of Nitritalea halalkaliphila LW7. Classification (GTDB taxonomy): domain Bacteria; phylum Bacteroidota; class Bacteroidia; order Cytophagales; family Cyclobacteriaceae; genus Nitritalea; species Nitritalea halalkaliphila. The sequence goes on from NZ_AJYA01000060.1 coordinate 19,667, forward strand.
GATCGTACACATCTACCAAGCGTATGGTTTCGCCACAGAAGTGTTAGCCGCTTCTGTACGCCATACCATGCACCTTATCAAGTGTGCTGAACTGGGTGCTGATGTCGTAACCTGCCCATTAAAAGTAATTACAGGCCTGTTAAAGCATCCACTCACTGATGCCGGCTTGGCACAGTTTTTAGCAGACCATGCGAAAGCAGCCAAACAATAAACACCTTGAAACGTTAAAGACCTTGTAGCTAAAAAGACAAGGTCTTTCGTTTTATTTCGTAAATTCGCCCATTGATGTATATTATAAAAGTTAAAGGCAAGGCTAAGATTCCGGATTATATTCAGATTCGGGATGAAAACTTCGTTCTCGTCGCCTACTTTCGCGCAGACAGACCACTGAAAAACGTGGAGAAATTTGGCCTAGAAGGCAAAGAAGAAGCATTAGAAACCCTGATTCGCTCGCTTCCTTTCGGGAAATTACAAAAACTAGAGCTGGAGTAAGCCCCTATTTAATTACCTATGAATTTCGAGTCTAAAATTGTTTTACAGCTTCAAGATGCGTGCATTCAACAAGGCCTAAATGTCGTGCTGAAGCAGGTGGATTTTTCATTAGAAGCAAATGAATTTGTCTTTTTAATCGGCAGAACAGGGAGTGGAAAAAGTTCTTTGCTGAAAACCTCTATGCAGATCTGCCCCTCGAAATCGGGGAGGGTAAACTGGCTGGATTCGAACTCCATAAGTTGAAACAAAAGGATGTTCCTTTCTTACGCCGCAAATTAGGCATCGTATTTCAGGACTTTCAGCTTTTCCAGGACAGATCCGTAGCCGAAAATCTGTTTTTTGTGATGCGCGCCACAGGCTGGAAAGACAAGCAGAAAATGAAGAACCGTATGGCGGAAGTCCTACTGAAAGTAGGCTTGGCGGATGCTGCCACCAAAATGCCCCATCAGCTCTCAGGAGGTGAACAGCAGCGGGTGGTAATCGCACGCGCTCTTCTGAATAATCCAGAGATTTTACTTGCAGATGAACCTACAGGAAATCTGGATCCCGACGTAGCAGATGGCATCTTTAAATTATTTCAAGAAATTAATAAACAGGGTACAGCCATTTTAATGGCAACCCATAATTTTGATTTGCTGCGAAAATATCCTTACCGTGTACTTAAATGCGAAAATGGGACATTGATGGACAGCAAACACCATGATATCACGCTGAACACTTCCTATTAAATATTTTTTTAATCCAAAAACAACATTTCCCCGCATAATTCATTATATTTAAAGCCTAATTAAATGGATTATGAACTATCTGAGACTTAAAACCAAATGGGTATTTAGCGTTTTACTCGCCTCAAGCGTGTTTTTCGCTTGTAACGAGGAAATCGAGGAAGGTCCCTTACAAGAAGAGCCTGAGGAAAATAGCGACAATTTAAACCGCCAAATCAATGACTGGACCTTTGCAGTCATGAATGAAGTGTATTACTGGTTAGACGAAATGGGTCCCGGAGGGAGTCGAGCCAGTGAGCCGCCCCGCTTTTTACAGACCTTAATGGTTCCTCAAGATAGGTATACGCTCATGCGTCCAAGTGCAGCTGAACTTGAAGCCAGCCTGGAAGGGCGTAATTTAGAAGCAGGGTATGAGTTCAACCTTATTTTAGCTGCTAATGGAAGAGACGTTCTTGGCGCTGTTACCTATATAAAAGCAAATAGTCCCGCCGCATCCACCGAATTAAGAAGAGGTGATTTCATAACAGCCATTAACGGTGTAGCGATGGACACGAGTAATTTCCGTTCCGCCCTGGCGAACATTCGACAGCCGCACACCATCACATACGCACAACTTACACCCACAGGTCTTTCAACTATAGGCGACATCGAGATGCAAGTGACAGAGGTGGCTGAAAATCCAAACTTCCTGGACACTGTCTTGGTGGTAGAGAATGAAAAAATCGGCTATTTTGTCTATAACTTCTTCGCCCCGGGCCGGGAGGTGATTTTGATGAGGAAATAGCAGATATTTTTGGCAAGTTTAAAACCGAAGGGGTACAGCATTTAATCTTGGATTTACGTTATAACGGAGGAGGTTTCACTTCCAGCGCCGTAGAATTAGCTAGCCACATCGGAAGTAATGTTAGCAGTAACGATATTTTTTTCAGAAACCGGTACAATAGCTTTCTGGAGCAGTTCGAGCAGTTCCAAAATGTCATTGCTAACTTTACAGATGCGGCAAACAACATCGGCAATCAGCTGACCAATAACCGCGTTTATATCATCACTTCGAACCGGACAGCCTCTTCTAGCGAATTGGTCATTAATGGTCTAAAACCATTTATGGATGTATTCTTGGTAGGTGATGTCACGGAGGGAAAAAACGTAGGTTCTGCCTTGCTCCGTGATAATCAAAACGAGGCGAATAACTGGGGACTACTCCCGATCATATTCAAGAGTTTTAATGCGGACGACCGTTCTGATTATGGAGAAGGATTTATCCCGAATCGTGGACCTATAAATGAATTTATGGAATTACCTTTCCAAGCGTTAGGTGACCCAGAGGAGTTCCTGCTCAGAAACACCATCGACGTGATCCTCGGGCGTAGTAGCACATCAGCGAGAAGAAATATCCTGGAAGGACGAGCTCTCCCCTACTCCTCACTCGAGCGACACCTCCGTCATGGGCAGGCTATAGATACCAGCAAAGACGAGGACTTAAAGCAAGTTCTGCCTTTCTAAGTGCGTAAGGAGACCCTGACAGTTTCGGGCGATAGTTGCGTTAAACTATCGCCCGAAAACTTAACATAAGAAAACAGCACTTCCCCTTAATTTACTGGGTTAAATTAGCGACCTTTACTCCCATACCATTAGTAGTTATCTATGGAGTTAGGATTCAGCATCGCGATACTCTTATTAATCTATTTTTTGACCTCTCTATCCGTATTGTCAAAAGACAGTTATCGGTATCGTTTTTTCGACCGAGACGTTTACCGAAGAAAAGCACTCCTGAAAAGTTATTTCCGCATCATTCTCTTCAGCCTTATCGCTAGCACGGTCATTACAGCCTTCATGGTATTTAAGTTCATGTAAATGGGGTATGGCGGGATGATCCTTTGGCCCGTGGGCMAAAAAAAAGCTGAAAGCAAGTCCTACCTGCCATCAGCCTTTTTTAAAAATGCTTCTATGCTAAAACATTTACGAGTTTTCCTTCAAATTTTCCTGAGCCAAGCGAAACTCCGGCTCCAGCGCTAAAGCTTCCTGAAAAGCAGCCACCGCATCAGACTTGCTGCCCTGCGCCACATACACCAGGCCCTTTAAGTTTAAGGCTGCCGCGCGTAGACTGATCTCTTGCGTCTGATTATCCCCAAGGTTAAACCCGATTTTTTCTTCTGCAGACTGTAAAACTCCCCAGAATTCGGACTGAATGCTAATTTGAAAATTTATTAACTTAGAATACCGAATTATGAGACAAAAGAGAAGAAAATTTAGCGCTGCCTTCAAGGCTAAGGTGGACCTAGAAGCAATCAAGGGTAAAGAGACCTTATCAGAACTTGCTCAACGATTTGAGCTGCATCCTAACCAAATAAGCAGCTGGAAGCAGGAGTTTTTAGAGAAGTCTGCTACGGTTTTCACGGATGGTAAGGAGAAAAAGTCTGAAGAAGTAGACCTAGAGAAGCTGTATGCGACCATTGGGCAGCTTAAGTTAGAGAATGACTTTCTAAAAAAAACGTAGACAATACCCAATAAGCCAACGCAAGGCCATGGTAGATTATCAGTCAAAAATCAGCATCAACAGGCAGTTAAGGCTTCTGGGCATTAGTAAAGGGAGTTTTACTATAAAGCTAGTCCTGAGAGCGATAAGAACCTGACGTTGATGCGCTTGATAGATGAACATCATTTGGAATGTCCCACGAAAGGTGTGCTCCAGATGCAAGATTATTTGAAAGACATGGGATTTCATGTAAATGAAAAGCGTGTCAGGAGGCTGATGCGAAAGATGGGGATTGAAGTTCTCTATCCAAAGAAGAACCTTTCTCGCTTAGGAAAAGCCCAGTATATTAAGCCATATTTGTTAGGTAATCTTTGTATAAAGAGAGCTAATCAGGTATGGCAGCTTGATATTACGTATATTCCTATGAGAAAGGGGTTTATGTACCTTACAGCCATCCTTGATGTGCATAGTCGCTTTATAGTGGGCTGGGGTTTGTCCAATACACTCAGTGCGGCGAGTGTCCATGAGGTTGTTGATCGATCTATCGAGCTATAGGGTAAGCCCGAGATAATTAACTCTGATCAAGGAAGTCAGTTCACCTGTGCAGCATGGCTAGAAAAGAGGGCTAACTATAGCATAAAAGTAAGTATGGATGGAAAAGGTAGCGCCACGGATAATGCTTATATAGAGCGATTTTGGAGGACTATAAAAAGAGACTATGTGTATTTTTTTCCTCCTATCAAGGGTTGGGAACTGGAAAAGGGGCTTGGTCGATTTATTAAAAGGTATAGTTTTGAACGATCACACCAGGGGATTAATAGGAAAAAGCCTGTTGAGGTATATAAAGCAAGCCTGCAGGTAGCGGCATGATTGTTTTTCATCTCAAATGCAAAGGTAACAGTCGCCCGGAACCCGTCAAGGGTAAACTGAACGGCCTGCCGCAGGCGCAACACATGCCGCCCTTGACCGAACCCGTTCGACTTGTTCAAATGCATTAAAGAGATGAAAAACAAAAGGAAAATTCAATTAAGAATGATCAGCAAGTGGTCTGATAATTGGAAATACTACAGTAGGCAGTTCGAACATAAAATAACGCGTAGCAGAGGAAAGCGCTAACATGCCAAGAGTCTTTTTAATTTTTCAATTGAAATCTCTTCATAAAAAGCAACTAGGCGTCATTTGGTTAGGTTGCTTTCAAAAAAGGCTGCGGCTTTACCTCTGGAGCCAAAACTACAAAGCGTTTAAAGCTTGTGAATGGCTCGGGAATCGGGTCACTTACTATTTCTAGCTTTTTGCACCTGAACTATAACGTGGTTCGGTTAATGCCTTAGTTTGCAGCAAAAACAGAATTCTTTAAACCAGAGCTAAGCCATTCCCTGTAAAGCACCTGGTAAAACTCTCTATCTCTTCTTTCCATCCCGCAAGACTACAAAATCCCTCGCCTACAGAAAATATGGGGTTCGTCGAACGGATACGTTTATCCAATATATCTGTACGAGACGCTGTAATAGCTTTTGTCAGGGGAAAAGTACACATAGCCTATCTTCTGTACCTTGGCTTTTGTGTAATCCCGAAGATGGTATATGCCGGCAGGAAGGGGCTTAAGGTGCTCTCTTTCTATGGCCTGGAACAGCTCTCTCCTGCTTGCCTCTTTTCTCTGGAAAAGCATGTCGTTGAAGTTTTTAAGTAACCTTCTTACCTCTCTGTTGAGGTCTTCAAGGGAGAAAAACGTCATCTCCCTAAGGGGATAATAAATACGCTGGTAAGTGAGCTGAACGGCATTCTCTACTGGAGCCTTGTCCTGTGGGCTGTACGCTCTGGTAGGATTAATGACACAGTCGTAATGTCTGGCAAAGTCCTTTCAGAGACCGGTTGATGTCTGGCTCGTATTTACTAGACCTGGTCACTGCCGACATTAGGCTGTCCGATACCACGGCCTTGGGGACGCATCCATAAAACCACATCATGTTGTTTATGCAGTGCACTAAATCTTCGCGTTTCTGGCTCCAGCAAGCCTCAACGAAGGTGTAAAGACTGAAAGGAAGTATGGCTACAAAAACTTCGGCCATCCGACTCTCCCCGGTGTCCCTATCGATGACTTGTATCCGTTCGACGAACTACGTATTGGATTTATAATTGGCCTCTGTACTTGACCCAATTAGAAGGCAGTAGCTTGAAGAGGTCCTTATGCTTGATTCCCTGTACGCGATCAAAAATATCACTTAGCCACTCTCTTTCATCGACACCATTTCGCTTACAGCTTGCCATAAAGGAGTACATGGCAGCAGTCATATGTGCAGCATCATGAGAGCCAGCAAACAGGTAGTTCTTGCGTCCAACGGCAAGCGGCCTGACAG
>NZ_AJYA01000061.1 GCF_000265075.1 Nitritalea halalkaliphila LW7
AGGTCCTGCCGGATATACGGCGGCGATTTATGCATCCCGTGCAGGTTTGGAMCCGTTCTCTATACTGGGGCGCAGCTGGAGGTCAGCTGACATTACCACAGACGTAGAAACTATCCCGGTTATCCTGAGGGTGTCCAAGGGCCAGCCATGATGGAAGACTTTAGAAAGCAAGCGGAGCGTTTTGGTACACAGGTACGTTACGGACAGGTGACGGGCGTAGATTTCTCTAGCACCCGCATCGCGTGACAGTGATGAGCAGCAAACCATAGAAGCTGAAACTGTAATTATCTCTACGGGAGCTTCTGCGAAGTGGCTCGGACTTGAAAGCGAGGAGCGTCTAAATGGACGTGGAGTGAGTGCCTGTGCCGTGTGTGATGGCTTCTTTTTCCGTGGCCAAGAGGTAGCGATCGTAGGTGCGGGAGATACCGCTTGTGAAGAAGCTAGCTATTTAGCTAACATCTGTAGTAAAGTATACATGCTAGTCAGAAGAGATGAGATGCGTGCTTCTCAGATCATGCAGAAACGTGTGATGAACAACCCTAAAATAGAAATTCTTTGGAACACCGAAACAGAAGAAATTCTAGGTGAAGAAGAAGTAGAGGGTGTGCGCGTAGTCAATCGACTCACAGGAGAAAAGCAGACCATCGCGGTAAAAGGCTTCTTTGTAGCTATCGGGCATGAACCGAACACAGGCATTTTCAAAGATATAATCGATATGGACGAAAATGGCTACATCAAAACAGTCCCAGGAAGCACGCGCACTAATGTAGAAGGCGTTTTTGCCTGTGGCGATGCACAAGATCATATTTACAGACAGGCAGTTACCGCAGCTGGAACAGGTTGTATGGCCGCTTTAGATGCCGAGCGTCACCTGGCAGAAAAAGAACTCGTTTAAGTAATCTGCATGCAGTTGAGGTTCATTGTCGTATGGAGTATCCTAATAGTGAGCCTGTGTATCTTCGATACGCAGGCTCAAACTTCGCGTAGGGCGACCAAAAATACTACATCTGATAGTATAAAAGGTTCTACCCCTGCGAACCCTTTGCTGAAAGACATGCGCTTATACGATCCGGACAAATACCTGGAGGAGGTGACGCGGGTGACGGATAGCATTCTCTTCAGAGGACATGAAGGATTAAAAAAACGTCTTTCTATCGTGGCAGAAGACACCCTTTCGCTTATTTGGGCACCTACGAATCAGTTGGTGCAGGTATCTGAACAGGTACTTATCGATAGCATTTGGGTAACAGCCTACGAGTACTTTTCCTCATGGGACTCGCGAAAAATTAATATTTACGATTTCGATCCGAAAAATTTCACTGATACATTGTACGTTAAGCTCTTTGATCCTTTTTTCGGTAGTAACTGGGCGATGCCACTCGATGAAACGCATATTACCTCAGAATTTGGTTTTCGTAGGTATCGCTGGCATCATGGAACCGATTTACGACTGCGTACAGGGGACCCGGTGTACAGCACCTTCGATGGAATCGTGCGTATGCGCTCTTACGATCGAAATGGTTATGGATACTTCGTGCTAGTCCGTCATAAAAATGGACTGGAGACACTTTATGGCCATCTTTCAAAGATAGATGTGGAAGTAGGACAAGAAGTTAAAGCGGGGGACATCTTAGGTAGGGGAGGTAGTACAGGCAGAAGCACTGGGCCCCACCTGCATTATGAAATCCGCTATCAGGGCTTGTCCATTAATCCCACTGAAATTTTTGATTTTGGTTTTCGTAGAATTAAAATGGACGTGTATCCGCTCACTGCCTCTAGCTTCCAGCATGTCGTGCAGGCCCAAGAAGCCGTGTACCATCGTGTTCGAAGTGGTGAGAACCTCAGCGTTATCGCAAGGCGTTACGGTGTACGGGTGAGTACCATTACCCGATTAAATGGAATTAGTACGAATTCAGTTTTACGCGTAGGTCAGCGCCTACGCATTCGATAAGTAACTTTATGAAATTAGATATACTCGTGTTCGCAGCACACCCCGATGATGCAGAACTTTCTTGCTCCGGAACTATCGCTGCGCACGTAGCCAAAGGCCATCGCGTAGGCGTGGTAGACTTTACAGCTGGAGAAATGGGAACGAGAGGTACTCCAGCGCTTCGCCTCATAGAAGCTGAAAAGGCGAGCGAAGTGCTTCACCTCAGCGCACGTGAAAATATGGGCTTTCAGGATGTTTTTTTTCAAAACGATAGCCCACATCAGCATGCACTTATCCAGGTTTTAAGAAAATATCAGCCGGAAATTGTACTTGCAAACGCTGTAACAGATCGTCACCCCGACCATGGAAAAGGAGGGGCGCTCGCTTCGCAGGCCTGTTTTATGAGTGGGCTAAGAAAGATAGAAACCTTCGATGAAGCAGGCCATCCACAGCATCCCTGGAGACCCAAGTTCGTCTATCATTATATCCAAAATAATTTTATTCAGCCCGATTTCGTTTTCGATATCACGCCGTACTGGGAAACCAAGCTAGCCAGCATCAAGGCCTTTAAGTCTCAGTTTTATGACCCGGATTCTAAAGAGCCCGAAAGCTTTATTTCCTCTGAAAACTTTTTCCATTTTATCGAAGCGCGAGCGCGTGAAATGGGTCATAAAATTCAGGTTACCTATGGTGAGGGCTTCACCGTGGAACGAATGATCGGAGTAGATGACCTGTTTCACCTGAAATAAACAGATTTCTACGCGAAGTACCATTAAAAAAGCGATTCTACACAGTATGGTAGAACCGCTTTTTTTAAATAGCACTACGCATTATTTTTTCTTCCTAGGAGCTGCTCGCTTTTTGGCAGGAGCTTTTTTGGCTGCTGCGGGCGCTTCAGACTCAGCGGCCTTTTTCGCCGCCGGAGCACGTCTTCCCCCTTTTTTCTCCGGCTGGTTTTCGATAATTTCGATCACCTCCGGATAGGTGAGATTCTCTGCTTCCACATCTTTTGGGATCTTAAAATTATTTTTACCGAACTTGATGTAGGGTCCCCATCTGCCATTTAGCAACTGGATTTCAGGGTTCTCTTCAAAGGTTTTAATATGTTTTTTCGCATCCGCCTCACGCTTGGCTTGAATCAGTGCGATCGCCTCATCTTCCGTGATACTGAGCGGATCATATTCACGACCTAAGGAGACGAATTTTCCATCATGACGCACATACGGACCAAAACGCCCAATAGCCGCAACAATTTTCTTGTCTTCAAACATGCCCACATCTCGAGGTAGTTTAAAGAGTTCTAGGGCTTCTTCCAGCGTGATACTTTCGATAAATTGACCTTTTTGTAAGCTGGCGAACTGCTTATTTTCATCCTCTTGGTCTCCGATTTGGGCCAGTGGCCCAAATTTACCCAAGCGGACAATTACCACCTTACCTGTTTTCGGATCCACACCTAACTCACGAGCAGAGTTTACATCGGCACGCTCCACATGCGCAGCATCCTCCACTTTAGAATGGAACGCGCCGTAGAACTTCTCTAACATATCCTCCCACTGCTGCCCTCCGTGCGCGATATCATCGAACTCCTTCTCTACTTTAGCGGTAAAAGAGTAATCGATGACCGTCGGGAAGTGCTCTACCAGAAAATCATTCACCACCATAGCGATGTTAGTGGGAAAGAGTTTATTCTTATCCGCTCCTGTAATTTCCGTCTTTTTCTGCTCTTTAAAGGTATTGTCCTCAACGAGCATTTCTACATATTCGCGAACAGTTCCCTCTCGCGATTCTTTTACCACGTAGTTACGCTTCTGTATCGTAGAAATAGTCGGTGCGTACGTCGATGGTCGCCCGATACCCATTTCCTCTAATTTTTTCACTAATGAGGCCTCCGTATAACGCGCTGGAGGTCTGCTAAAGGTCTGACGACCTTTTAGCTGTATGGGCTGTAAGGCCTGGCCGATAGTGAGCGGAGGGAGTAGTCCTTTTTGCTCTTGCTCTTCCTCCTCTGGTTCTTCATCGGTGCTTTCTAAATAGACCTTTAAAAAGCCCTCAAAGGTGATCACCTCACCATTTGCCTGTAGTTTTTGATCTAAAGTAGAGATCCCTATAGTCACCTGCGTCTTCTCTAAAATAGCATCCGCCATTTGACTGGCGATGGCACGTTTCCAGATTAACTCATACAGGCGCATTTCATTTCGTTCGCCGCTTATCTGATGACGATTAAAGTCGGTAGGACGAATGGCCTCGTGCGCCTCCTGTGCCCCTTCCGATTTGGTAGCATATTTACGTTCCTTATGAAACTCGGCTCCATATGCACGGGTAATTTCCTGTTTGGCTGCAGCTCGAGCATCGTCGGATAAGTTGACGCTATCCGTTCGCATGTAGGTGATATGCCCTGCCTCGTAAAGTCGCTGTGCCACCGACATTGTCTGTGCCACCGAGAAACTCAACTTTCTACTCGCTTCTTGCTGGAGAGTAGAGGTGGTAAAAGGAGCTGCAGGAGTTTTTTTACCGGGCTTTTTCTCTAGGTTGTCAATAGAGAAATTCGCGCCGATACATGCCTTTAAAAAAGCCTCCGCCTCCTCTTGCGTGTCTAGTTTTTTAGGAAGTTCCGCTTGCAGTACCTTGCCGTCCACATCGAACTGAGCCGTGATGCGGTAACTGGAGGCAGCCTTAAACTTCTCTACCTCCCGCTCACGCTCCACTGTCAGTCGGACCGCTACAGACTGCACCCTTCCGGCAGAAAGCCCTGCCTTCACTTTTTTCCAAAGCACTGGGGAAAGCTCAAAACCAACCAGACGGTCTAATATTCTTCGCGCCTGCTGTGCGTTAACCAGATCAATGTCGATGGTTCTTGGATTTTCAATGGCTTTTGTGATCGCCTTCTTCGTAATTTCACGGAAAACGATCCGCTTCGTCTGCTCGTCTTTTAAATTTAATACCTCTTTCAGGTGCCAAGAAATAGCCTCTCCTTCTCGGTCATCATCACTCGCTAGGTAAATCGTCTCCGCCTCCTTGACTAACTTTTTTAATTGCTTGATGACTTCCTTTTTATCAGGAGTAACCTCGTAAGTAGGTTTAAATTTATTCTTGATATCGATGGCCGCATTTCCCTTCGGTAAGTCCCGCACATGCCCGTAACTAGAAGTTACCTTAAAATCTTTACCTAGATAACCCTCTATGGTTTTGGCCTTTGCCGGTGACTCGACTATTACTAAATTTTTTGACATAGTATCCTTCCACTCCAATTTCTGACGAAAAATCGCCTTAAAAGCCCTAAAAATAGAGCTACAAATACTCTATTCCAAATAATTCTTTAACTCTAATTTTTCAGGAGGGGATTCATTCTATATGAAAAATGCGTATTTTTCCCCTGCCTTGAATCAGCCCTCTTCTCTATAGGGATAAAAATGTAACGATATGAAGACGCTTTTGGTTTTAAGACACGGCGAGGCCAGCCCTTTACCCGCAGATCAGGACAAGCAGCGCCCGCTCAGCGCCGCAGGTATTCAGCAGCTCAGCAGCCTGAAGCATGTCGCTGCCCTCTGGAATCAGCCTGTCCAAGAAATACATGGCAGCACAGCCACGCGTGTGCTGCAAACCGCCGAGCTCGTTTCCAAGCATTTTCTGCAGCCACCACCGCTGCATACTGAATCGAGCTTATATCTGGCCTCCTCGGAGCGACTTTTGCAGTACATTTCTTCTTGGCCGAAAACCCTGAACCACATGCTGCTCATCGGGCATAATCCTGGGCTAAGCCAGCTTATTTACACGCTTACTGGACAGCGATTGCATCTGGAGACCGGTATGCTGGTCGCGCTGGAGATTCCACTAGACGAGTGGGCTGCACTCACACCTTCCTGTGCCCTGCTAAAAGGAACTTGGCACCATGTGTAAGGTGATGACAATCAGTTCGCTGAGGTTCCTCTGGTCACCCAGTGAAAACCATTCTTTTCTAAAACACGTTTACTTATTTACACGATAGTTTAACTTATGTCAGAGAAACACCAACAAATTTCTAATTTTGACCCGAACGGGGTAGGGACTAAAGACGCACTTTTTGGTCTCCCATTTAATGAAGACACAGCCGAACTAATCATCATTCCGGTTCCCTGGGAGGTAACCGTCTCCTACAGCCCAGGAACCGCTGAAGGCCCTGAGGCTATTTTAGCGGCTTCTCCCCAGCTGGATCTTTTCCAAGACGATATTAAAGACGCTTGGAAAATGGGCGTGTACATGCTCCCGATTCCTGAGGCTATTAAAAATAAAAGCGATAACTACCGCATTCTAGCTGCGAACTATATTAATTGGTTAGAGGAGGGGAGCCCTGAATACGATGCAGAGCGCTTTGCGGCTGTGCCGGACCTGATAAACACGGCCTGCCGAGAGATGAACGAATGGGTGTACACGCAGGCGGCGCACTACCGTGCAAAGGGCAAGCTCGTCGCTCTCTTAGGTGGGGACCACTCCACTCCCTACGGACTCATAAAGGCGGTAGCAGAGACCCATACTAATTTCGGAATTCTACAGATAGATGCACATGCCGACCTTCGCGTGGCGTATGAGGATTTCGAGTTCTCACATGCGTCCATCTTGTATAATGTATTGAAATTCCCCGAAATCAGTAAAATTGTGCAGGTTGGTATCCGGGATTACTGTGAGGCAGAGGCCATAATGGCAAAAGAAAATAACCGCATCACTACCTTCTACGATAAACAAATCCAAGAGGCAGCCTTCGAAGGCAAGGCGTGGAGAATAATCTGTGATGAAATCATCTCCCAACTGCCTGACGAAGTGTATGTCACCATAGACATCGACGGTCTCGATCCGAAACTGTGTCCCAACACGGGTACCCCTGTACCGGGAGGGCTGGAACTAGAGCAGATGCTCTACTTGATGAAACAATTGGTCCGAGCTGGTAAAAAAATTATTGGATTTGACTTAGTGGAAGTAGCTCCAGGACCAGGAGAGGATCAGTGGGATGGTAATGTAGGAGCGCGTGTACTTTACCGCATGGCTAATCTTTATGGCGCCAGCAAGGGAAACTGCGCTTGAAATAGGAGCTGTGCTTGGGTGCTGGTTTTTCTTCCGATGCGCAGACATACATAGGTAACAAAAAGTCTTAGCGGTGTGGCTAAGACTTTTTGTTTTATTTCTTTTTATACCGGAAACGCACTCGGGTGATGTGCCTAGGTTCACGTTATAGAACTGCTCCGATGTCAGAGAAATTTCTGGGCATAAGGGCAGTTTACTCTGCCTTAGCCGTTTCTACGATTTCATTTAACTCGTTTTCGCTTAGGCTGTTGTCTTTCGCATAGAAAGCTAGGAGGCTTGCTACTGAACCGTCGAAATAGCCTTTTAGTAAATTATCGATCGTAAAGGTACGGTAGGCATCTTTAGAAATAATCGGGTAATACTCGTGGGATTTTCCGTACGCTTTATGGTCTACAAAACCTTTTCGCTCCAAAATACGGATAATGGTGGAAACTGTGTTGTAGGCGGGCTTAGGTTCGGTCATTTTCTCGAGCAGATCCTTTACGAACCCTTTTTCGATACTCCAGAGGATTTGCATTACTTGCTCCTCTGCTCGTGTTAATTCTCTCATAAGTGTTTAAGTTTAAATTTGCATCCAACTTATTCATTTAGTTTTTTAAATGCAAATACAGGATGTTAAACTTCAACCTTAAATCCAATAGGGTTTATGCGGATGTACATCAAATAACTGAAAATCAGATACTTGCAATCAAAGGTTTTAGAAAAAAAGAACAAGTTATTTTCTTCCTAATCTTCAAAAAGTGCAGGGGGATGCGATAGGATTGTGGTATTTTAAAAAAATGACCAACGATTATTCTTGCGAATTCTACCGTTGGTCATCCTGTAAGATTTTATGCTCTGCGAAAAGAATTTTTCACGGGTTTTATGCTGTTCTCAGTTTTATAATTCCGCTGTAGTGTAGGAGTTTTACAATCGGGTAAGTAGGATCAAACTCATACCATTTTACTGCAAAATTCGGACGGTTAGGAAGCTTGTGATGGTTATTTTGGAATAATTCTCCTAACATCAACACGTCCAAAAGTAAGCTGTTCTTTGATTTGTCATTATTATCAAAGTTGGCATACCCGTACTTGTGTCCAGACCAGTTTACAATCGCTCCGTGCACAGGTCCCATCAAGAAATGAAGTGGGAGTAAGAAGTACATCCACCAGTGCGTCCCCGATAGTTCGAAGACGGAGATGCTTAGCACATAGATGGCTACATAGACCAGCCCCCATCCTACACGCGAAGCCATTCGGTCTGCGAAAAGATCGAAGGCATGCCAGTCCGGAACATCCTTAGAAAAACGCTCTTCAGGTTTCAGGCGGAAGCTGAAGTAATCATTATATATGTTTTTCGTTTTCCACATCATCGTAAATAAGTTTTCTGTATGATGTGGACTGTGAGGATCTTTCGGCGTATCGCTGTAGGCATGGTGCATGCGGTGTAGGACAGCGTAAGCACGCGGAGACAGATAGGAGCTACCCTGAGAAATCCATGTAAAAACATAGAAGAAGCGCTCCCAAAACTTGTTCATCGTGAACATCTGATGAGCCGCATATCGGTGAAGAAAGAAGCTTTGGCAAAACAAACTGAAGTACCAATGCAAGAGAAATAAAACGATTAAAATCACTTGGGTAATTATTTTGTTGATGAATTGATGTAAAGATACGTCGAAACACTTACTTTTAAGAAGTCAAAGCGTATTTTCTTTAAAAAACGAAATCATTTCCGCTTTCCTGAACACGAAATACCCATCCCATGAACCGAACGACAAAAGACGCATTAGGAATTTTAGCGCAACTCGCCCTCGGAGGTGTTTCCATCGTCATTACGAGCTACCTGCTACCCGGCGTCATCGTAGCCGATCTTTGGACGGCTATCATCGTAGCCGCCTTGCTGGCCCTTTTAAATTTAACCATCAAGCCACTCCTTATTTTTCTGACGATTCCCATCACCATTCTTACACTTGGCTTATTTCTTCTGGCCATTAACGCCATCCTTATTTTGATCGCAGCAGAGATCATTCACGGCTTTCAAGTCAATAGCTTCTGGTGGGCCCTTTTGTTTTCTCTGATACTAAGCTTAATAAATAGCCTGCTGGGCGTAAGCCTTGGCGAAGCCAGCCCTCCAAGCAGAAGACAATAAATCTACATATACTGTTTTAGGTCCTACGAAGCCTAAATCACGCAGCACATTAGACCTTTAAGGAGCTAAAATCGTTCGATCGCCTTCTCTGATGTAAAGCACCGCCTCACCCTGCTTGGATAACGTAAGTATAGGGCTTGGGGCCTTCGCTATATGCACGAGCAAGACCTGCCGTTCGGCTACTAGGACTTCCCCAGCCCACTCTGGAACCACGTAAAGTGTAAACTCCAGCGCTGGTGCGGGGGATAAAAAAGTATCTACAGCTTTTAAGACCATGTAATGCTCCTCTTCTGCGTCGATGCCCGCGATTCGGCGCTGATCATTCACCCCGATCAGCAGCGTGCCGCCTTGGGTATTCGCGAAACCCGCGATGGAGCGCGCTATCTTAAACAAGTCTGTTACGCGCTGCTTAAAGTCTAAATTTAAGCCCTCCCGGCCCTGTAAAAGCTGAAGAAGAGGACCGTGGTCCGGCTCTGGAAGTAAAACTGTCATCCTTCTACATACAGGGATTAGGTGAAAATTGTTTGGAAGCTGACACATCTATTCCCAAGGGTACGCACACTGTGGGCAGGACATGGCCATTTGACTGCCTGACCTTTGCGCCGAGGCGCAAAAAACCCTTCTGGTCCCAAGCTCTATTAAGGATAAAAAGTGTGACTAATTCCAGGAAAGCGTAAACCAAAATCGCTTCAACGTGTTGAACCGTTGATAATTTGTTATTTGTGTGAAAAACATGCGATTTTACGCCTAAGATTTTGGTCTTATCGTACTTCCTTGTAACTTGTAAAACAGAATAGCATCCCAATTCTAAACTTATACCTCCTATGAAAAGCACGAATGAGGGCTTTGACCCAACCTTTATACAAAATTTCCAAGCATCTTGCGCTGCTACAGGTAAAAATTTCCGCCTAGTAGAGGAAGAGGACAATACAGAAGAATATGTACGCTTCCAGTTTGTCGGCAAATATGAGGGCAAAGATGTCCTTTACGATGCTGCCTTATATACCTTGCGCCTTCATCATGCTTCTGAGGTAATCGAGCTGGCGGAGCATGAGGCAGCGAAGAAATTTAAAAACTTTTCCTCCATTCGCTATGAGGAAGATGAGGATGGAAATCTGAAACCCCTAAGTCCGGAAGAAGAAGAAATCGGCTGGTTTATCACCGAGATGATTCATCAGATCGAGGATGAAGAGACGGTTAAGGTACAGGAATTTATCGACTTAGATACCAACCATGATTTTGGTATCGGTCTGGATGCGGCTTTAAACCGTGATTTCATCAGCGAAAAAGAGGTGGCGCACTTTGTGCAATCCTTTAATGAGGATACCCTACAGCTAGATGATACTTTTTTATTCTTTTCAGACAGAAGAAGATGAGGAAGAAGCCTAAAATAGGGTTTTTCTGCCTAACATTTTAACTTGGTAATCGGTTAAAATGGCTATGTTAAAAGTCGCACATTCGAAGCGGTATGCCCATCCTTTGCCCGAAGGGCACCGCTTTCCGATGGAAAAATATGAACTCTTACCTGAGCAGCTCCTGTATGAGGGCACGCTGCGCCCCAGTAATTTCTTTAGTCCCGAGGCACTCGCTGATGATTGGATTTTAAAGGCTCATGATCCGAGCTATTTTAATCGATTAAAAGGTCTTAGTCTTTCCAAATCTGAGATACGGCGTACGGGTTTTCCGCTTAGTCAGCAACTTGTGGACCGTGAAGTGCATATCATGCATGGATCAGTGCAGGCGGCACTTTATGCAAAGGAGTTTGGGATCGCTATGAACATCGCGGGGGGTACACACCATGCGTTTAAAGACAGGGGAGAGGGTTTCTGCCTGCTGAATGACTTGGCGATCACGGCATTCTATCTTTTAGAAAAAAAGCTCGCGAGGAAAATCCTGATTATCGATTTGGATGTGCACCAGGGGAATGGTACGGCCGCCATCTTCGCAGAGGTGCCCGAGGTGTTTACCTTTAGCATGCATGGAGAAGCGAATTACCCCATGCATAAAGAAAAGTCAGACCTGGATATCGGCCTAAAGGACAAAACAGATGATGCTACCTACTTGTCCCTGCTGCGGGAGACCCTGCCCCGCCTGATCGATGCAGAGGAGCCTGATTTCTTACTCTATCAGTGCGGAGTCGATGTGCTGGCTTCCGACAAGCTGGGGCGGCTGGGCATGAGCATTCAGGGCTGTAAAGAAAGAGATCGCATCGTCTTGGAGACTGCTCGTAAAAATAGATTGCCCATCATGTGCTGCATGGGCGGGGGCTACTCCGAAAAGATCGCGCATATCATCGAGGCGCATGCCAACACCTACCGTTTGGCACAGGAAATTTTCTTTTAACCTAATCACCGTTTGGTCGGGAGGAGTACAGGCAGTCTTTTGCCGGAAAGCCTCTGGCCAAAGCACATGCATTATGAACGAAACAAAGAAAAAATGGCTTCAGCTGGCTCCTGCGGGGATTTTGCTGATGGGATTCGGGCTAAGTGTTATTGGAGAAGCCACCGGAATGAAGATCCAAGGGGGCAGCACCTGGGAGTGGGTGCTATGGGGCACGGGTGGTCTGGCCGCCTTCTTTGCAGGGCTTTCTCTTTTCGGACAGGCTGTGGTTTTAAAAGGTCAGCTTGATGCCGATAAAAGGAAGCAGCAGAGAAAGTAGCTTTTAACGGAAATTAACAATTCGCCTAAGGGAGGAAGTTTGTTCCTCAAATTGTTTGGTTATATTTGCGCCAATTAACCTACATTAAAAACACGTGAAGCACTTAAACAGCATTCTAGGAATCTTTGCTCTGGCAGCATTTTTATTTACTTCTTGTCAGCAGGGAGCCAGCAATAGTCCGGCTACAACAGATTCTGGCTCTACTTCAGCAGAGGGAGCTGAAACGGAAGTAAGTATTTCCGATTTGAAAATCGCCTATATCTTAACGGATAGCGTCATCGCCAACTATGAGTTTTTTAAGAAAAAATCTGAAGAGATCGCCGAAAAAGGGCGTCGCTTCGAGGGCGAATTGAGCAGCAGAGCACGTGGATTCGAGCAGGAGGTTGCTAATTTCGAGCAGACGGCACAGTCTATGACGCCGAATCAGGCACGCGCTAAGCAGGAAGATTTAATGAAAAAAGAGCGTAACCTCATGACCTACCGTGATAACATCATGCAGGAGCTTTCCGGTGATGAGCAGCGCCTATACGCTGATGTATACGAGCGAATCCATGAGTTTTTAGATGCTTACGCGAAGGAGAACGATTTAGAAATGATTCTTTCGAACACGCGCGGGGGAGCTGTTTGGTATTCTAAAAAGTCCCTAGACATCACGGATGATGTGGTAAAAGGATTGAATGCAGCCTACGCGAAAGGCAACGAGTAAGCACTTCTCCTATAGGAGACTACTACCCCGGGCTGTGGATTTCAGCTCGGGGTATTTTTTTTCCTTCGGATATCTTCTATTTTTGTTCTTTGTTCGGCCACGCTGCCGACTGCACGAAAAAAAACGCTATGAAAATAACAGACTTTCTAAAACACCACTTTAGACATTTTAATGCGGCAGCGCTTATCGACGCTGCAGAAGGCTATAAAACACATCTGGACGAAAACGGGAAAATGATGATTACCTTGGCGGGGGCCATGTCCTCTGCTGAGTTAGGCATTTCTTTAGCCGAAATGATCCGCCAGGATAAAGTGCACATCATTTCCTGCACGGGGGCTAACCTAGAAGAGGATGTGTTTAACCTCGTCGCCCATGACTTCTATGAGCGTATCCCGAACTACCGAGACCTGTCCCCTGAGCAAGAGCAAGACCTCTTAGAGCGGCACATGAACCGTGTAACGGATACCTGCATTCCAGAAATGGAAGCCATGCGTCGTATCGAAAACGTAATTTTGGAAGAGTGGGTACGCGCAGATCAGGCAGGTGAGCGTTACTTCCCCCACGAATTTTTCTACAAGATTTTACTGTCTGGTAAGTTGGACGAGAGCTTCCAGATTGACCCTAAAAATAGCTGGCTACTCGAAGCAGCGAAAAAAAATCTACCGATTATCGTCCCAGGCTGGGAAGACTCTACACTTGGCAATATGTTTGCGGGGCACGTTATCAGCGGTGATGTGAAAAACGTGCACACGGTGAAAACGGGTATCGAATACATGATGTTTCTTGCCGACTGGTACACGGAAAACGCAAAAGAGGAGTCTACTGTAGGTTTCTTCCAAATAGGAGGAGGTATCGCAGGAGATTTCCCGATTTGTGTGGTTCCGATGCTCCACCAGGACTTGCAGCGTGATAACGTACCGCTATGGGGATATTTCTGCCAGATCTCCGACTCGACGACCTCCTATGGCTCTTACTCTGGCGCTGTTCCAAATGAAAAAATTACTTGGGGCAAGCTTGGACTGGAGACACCGAAGTTTATCATAGAGTCTGATGCAACGATCGTGGCGCCCCTCATTTTTGCCATCGTTCTCGATCAGTAACGTTACATTTTCATGAAAAAATTAGTATGGAGAGCAAGTGGCCTGATGTCACTTGCTTTTTTTTCAATGCAGACCCCGCTCTTTGCGCAAGCGCCAGCACCAGCCACGGCGGTAAATACCATTTACGATGAACAGAACCCTGTTCAGGCTCCAGATGGGCAACTTTATTTCACCATCGGGTATCATCCTAGCAACAAAGGGGGAGCCACCGATCCGGGAGATGTCTACCGCAGCCGAAACTTAGAGCAGGCCGCCGAACCTGTCAGCGATTTATCTACGCAGAGCCTCGATGTTCTCGTCGGTTTTCCTGATGCGCAGACTGCTTATGTGTATCATGCACGCGGGCCTCTCGGCCAAGGGGTACATCGCTACCTAAAAAGCGGCAGCAACTGGAACCTGGTGGGGATGTTGAAAATGGGGAATTTCCGAAACAACAGCAATCATTTCAGTGGCAGGTTATTAGCGGATGGCAAGACCATTTTGATGGCGATGAACTCTTTTGGCTCTTTCGGTAATGACGATTTGTACGTCAGTACACAGATGGAAGGGGATAACTGGACTTCTCCGGTGAATCTAGGACCGGTGGTGAATACCTTTGCAGAGGAGCAGTCCCCTTTTTACGATGAGAAAAATGGCATCTTATACTTCAGTTCGAATCAGGCGGATAGTCGTGGTGGGAAAGAGGTCTTTTATGCCGTGCGCCAAGGGGAGGACTGGACCAGCTGGAGTCGTCCGAAACCTTTTGAGATCCCAGGCGCTTTGGGCGCCAAACAGGTTTTATGCTCTTAAACCCCGAGGATTTCAGCGGAATCGTGGTTCAGACCTCTAATTCAAATGCTTTTGGAGATTTTTATACCTTCCGTCTGGGCAGGGAGCAGGCAGAGGACTTAGTGGCCGAGGCTATCGCCATTCGTAGTGGTGCACCTATGCAGCAGCAGGCAGATGCCATGAACCGAGTAGCTGAAGAACAAGGAAGTGCCGGAAGCCGAGCAGAAGCAGAGGCGCGTAGAAGACAGGAGGCTTTGACCAGGGGTCAAAATCAAATTACCGAAACCTCCTCAAGTGCTGCGCGTGAACGTGAGGCTTTAGCCGCAGCAGTGCAACAGGAGCAGGAAAGTCGCGCACAAGCTGCAGCGGAGCAAGAAGCTCGGCAGCGAGAAGCGGAGCAGGCGGCCAGGCGCGAGGAAGCAGAGCGTGTAGCACGTGCAGAGCGGGCGGCACAAGCAGAAGCGGCTAGAGAAGCGGAGGCAGCTCGGGAGGCCGCAGCCAGAAGAGAGGCAGAAGCCTTACGTAACCAAGCCAGTAGTAGCACAGCAGCTGCATCGGCTACGGTGACCACTCAGGCAGCTGCATCGGAAGCGAGTATAAAAAATGCCGTAGGAGAGCAGATTCAGCCTGTACGCGTGCGAGTAGTGGCGCAAGATACAGAGGAGGCGCTAAACCATAGCTTGATTTTCAGTAATGAGCGTGGCGTACGTAAAGAAATTTCTGGGCAGTCAGCCTACATGCAGACCCGAGCGGAGCGCATGGACTGGAAGACCATCGCCGTACGTGCAAATGGCTACGTGCCGCAGTATTTTAACGTAGATGAATGGGTAGCTTTAGACGGTCAGCAAGTTTTACTTTTACCCGCTCGCGCCGGGACAAGCTTGGTGCTGAATAAAATTAACTTTAACCGGGGAACGGCGGACTTTGCAGATGCTACCTCGATAGAGGTTTTGGACGAACTCGTCCGCTTGTTGCAGGAGGATAAAAGCCTGAAGGTGCGTTTAGAGGGTCATACCGATAACGTAGGGGACCCGGGTCTAAATAAAGAGTTAAGCTTACAGCGTGCTTCGAAAATTCGGGGCTATCTGACGCTGAATGGTGTGGCCTTTGAGCGCGTGCGTATTGCGGGTTTTGGAGGGACTCGTCCCGTAGAAAATGCCACCACGGAGGAGGCGCGGGAGCGGAACAGGCGAGTAGAAATGTATTTAATCCAGTAAGTTATGTTCAGTTATAATGCAGAAAAGGTGTACCCGAAGGTAACCGAAAGTCGGGTGGTGATTCGTTTTCAGGACTGTGATCCTTTGCGTCACCTGAATAATGCTAAGTACTTTGATTATTTCTTCAATGCACGAGAGGATCAGGTACCGAAGCTATATGGTGTGGAGATGATCGATATGATACAGAAATACCAAGCGGCATGGGTGGTCTACAACCACACGATTAGCTATGTGCGCCCAGCGCGTGTAGGGGAGTGGGTACGCATTCATAGCAGAATTTTATGGTATAATGCCCATACCGTGGTGCTGGAATATTTCATGACCGATGACAGTGGAAAAGAGCTAAAAACTGTGCTTTGGACCACGATGCGTTATGTGACCTTAAAAGAAGGTAAGACGACTGAGCATACGGGCGAGGTAGCTGATTTCCTGAAGGCCACCTCTCTGCAGCTCGACATCGCGAATATGCAAATCAGTGATCGGGTGAAGGTTCTGAAGCAAGCACTTTTGGCTGAGAAGCCATAAAAAGCGTATTGTGCTTAAAATCCAGCTACAAAAGAAATCGCTAATAAGGAAGCGCAGGAAGAAATAGGGGCAAACCATTCGCCCCTATTTTTCCTCATGTATTAGTTTACCACGAGCACTGGAATCGTTTTGTCATTAGCTATAAGCCGCTCCGCTACGGAACCGATCAAGAAATCACTATCGTTATGGCTCCCTTTTCTTCCTATCACAATCAAATCCACCCCTTCGCTAATTGCATAATCATAGATGGTTTTACTGATATGTTCATCCTTACCGTAGAGCATTTTGCATTCGGGAACTGTTTCCACTTTTTTTCTTAGTTGCCTTAACTTATCTTCTGCTTTCCTTTTAAGACTTTTTTTGATGTCTTGCGTATCTTTTATATAGGGGAAAAACTGCATAGATAGTTTGATGATATGAAGAAGTTCCACAGAGGCCTTGGTTTGCAGGGAGAGAGCTAAGGACAAGTGGACTACAGGTTCACTGAATTTAGAAAAGTCCACAGGTGCTAAAATGGAGGCTATCTGGGGGCGTGCCATTTCAGGAACAAACAGGCAGGGCGTTATGCTGAGTCTAACCAATTTTGAGCTCAGAATACCAGATCCTTCGTAGTATCCTTTTTTCCCTACTAGCATCATATCATACCCTGAAGTATCTATAAATTTAATCAGCTCTGAAATTGACTTTTCAGTTCGAATCAGGATAGTTATGTTAGCGTTATCAGGTCCGAAGTGCGCATCTACCAGCTCCACCAGTTCTTCTGATAGTATTTCATGTAGGCTACGGCCATCTGCAGCGAGAACCTGTCTTATATCTGCAGGAAGATCTTCTACTTCTAGCCAATGAATGATGTCCAGCTGCGTAAATGAAAACTGCGTATCCATGTTCTTGATATACTTCAGTAAAAGTTCGTCCATGGCACTTAGGTCTGCCAAGAGCGCGATGCGTTGAATAGATTTAATCATGGTTACTTGGTTTTTTTTGATGGATCTACAGATTGGCTCTGATTACGTTTTAATACATTTTTCATGATTACGTCCGTTAATTTACTTTCGTAATCTTTTTTGTTTTTCTCCTGTTTTAATATTTCTTGTTGTGCATATTCTTGCTGTAATCCTTTTCTTAGGGAGTATGCCATCACTAATAAGATGAATAAAAAGGGAAGTCCAGTGGTGATGGTAGCGGTTTGCAGGGCGGTTAGTCCTCCGCCAATTAACAGCACAGCTGCAACAGTACCTTCGGCATTTGCCCAGAAGATTCTTTGCGCCACTGGCGCGTCCAGTTTACCGCCGGCAGTTATACTATCGATCACCAGAGAACCTGAATCGGAAGAAGTGACGAAGAAGGAAGCGATTAGTAAAATACCTACGATGGAGCCTATTACGGGTAGTGGGAATTCATTAAGGAACACGAAAAGTGCTGTGGCCTCATCTTGAACGATAGCGTCCGAAAGTTCACTTGTACCGCTGTGCAGGTCTAAGAATATAGCGCTACCCCCCATGGCGCTAAGCCAGAAAAAGGTTAGAAAACTAGGGATTAGGAGCACGCCTATAATAAATTCACGAATACTGCGGCCTTTTGATACCCTCGCGATAAACATGCCCACGAAAGGAGACCATGAGATCCACCATGCCCAGTAGAAAACTGTCCAGTCACCTTGCCAGCCTTTATCTCGATATGCCTCTGTCCAGGTAGAAACCTCTAAAATACTACTGAGGTAGTTTCCTATGTTTTGAAAAGTAGAGCGGAAAATAAAAAGTGTAGGGCCGACAATCAGGATAAAGATTAGCAGGGTGGCAGCGATTCTGATATTCCATTCGCTCAGAACTTTAACTCCTTTTTCTACCCCTGCCACCACGGACAGCGTCGCGACTAAGGTGATGCCTGCGATTAGCCCCACCTGAAGCCATACTGTATTCTCCAGCACTGTTAAATAAGCTATTCCAGCGCCTACCTGCTTCACACCTAAGCCTAGTGAGGTGGCTAGGCCAAAAAGAGTGGCTAAAACCGCGAATACGTCAATCACATCACCTATCCAGCCATAAATTTTGTCGCCTAAAATCGGATAAAATACAGATCGTATGGTAAGGGGTAATCCTTTATTAAAGGCAAAAAAACCTAGACTAAGTGCGACTAGGGCATAGATAGCCCAAGCATGAAAGCCCCAGTGCATGAACGTAAAGTTCATCGCCTTTTCTGCAGCTTCCACAGTTCCTCCTTCTCCAAAAGGAGGAGACTTGTAATGAAATACAGGTTCAGCCACGCCCCAAAACAACAAGCCGATTCCCATACCGGCACTGAAAAGCATCGCAAACCAAGCGGTAGTGGTAAACTCTGGTTCGGCATCCTTTCCTCCTAAGCGAATAGTACCATATTTACTGATTGCTAGGTAAATGCAGAAAACCACAAAGGCATTTACGGCGATAATAAAAATCCAGCCAGTCTTTTCGGTGACCCAGTTTTTAAAGGTTGCGAATAAAGCCTCCATGGGCGCACCTACCAGAAGTGTCACCGAGATGAAAACTACAATCAAGCCTATGGCAGGCCAAAAAACGGGCTTGTGAATATCAAAGTATTTTTTAGACATAGTAGTATTTTTTATAGTAAATCGATAGGAAAGTATAGCATTTAAAAGTAGTACCCAAGGTTGATATTCAGACGCGTGTTCCAAATGCTATTTCGATTAATGGGATTTTCTGTACTAACGGGTTGGTCCACTGCATTTATGCCTCTGCCGGTACCGAGTGCATTTCCTCCGAACTCGCCTGTTAACCATGGGTGATTTACCCCTCTGGCGATATCAAAATAGGCGTAAATATGGCCTGCTGTTACAAGTGCCCCAAAAACATTCTGTTGTGTCGGAGCAAACCGTACACTTTCTGTGCCGACAAGCACGCGGTTAAACTTTTGCATGTACGTGTAGTTATTATAAACCTGTATATTTTTTACAGGTCCAAAGGAAACGGGAATGTTATAGGCGAGGCCCGCTAGGTACATAGTTGCTTGACTGGCTACATCATAAGTACCGAATCCATATGCGCCCATTTGTACCACATCAAGTGTGTTTCCTGCATCATCTCTTACATCTACGTAAGAATAGTAGAGCACCTCGGTCTTTAGATTCCAGCGCCTATAATCTTGTTCATAATGTAATGCAGCTGCGTAATTTCTGCCAATGTGAGTGGTCACCTGATTAAAAACCTCATGGGTTTGAAGGGAAAGACCGAGCTCTGCATTACCTACCTTACGCGCTGCTCGCAAATTCCACTGGTGACGTTCGATGTTGTTATTTCCTTCCACGGGAACCACATCATAACTGTAACGAGCCGTAGATGCCTCACCAAAGGAAAGCTCATTTGTGCCTCGTGGCTCACTCATTAGAAAGTATGCAGCATTAAGTGTCCAGTCTTTCCACCTCCGTGTATAATTAAAGCCTATTTGATGATCATCCTCTAAGCCCACATAATAGGGCAGCTGAAACCACCAGTTATGCGATGCGTAGGTTAACAGCCCAAAAGGTACTTGTGTGATTCCAAATTGTAAATTGTTGTCCGCATTAAAGCGATAACCAATCCATCCAAATTTCAGAAAATGGGTATTAAAAGTAGGGTAAAAGCGATATTGAAAAGCAAACTGAAGTCCGTCTTTATAGGCATCTATTTCCATCCACCAAGTATCCCAAGTCCATTCATTTTGTACAAAAGTTCCCAAAGGTGCTGTTTTGCCTTCATAGTGTGTCCAAATCGCATTTAAGCGAAATGCCCCACCGACCTTTACCCAGGAGGTGTCTCTGTTGGTTTCCCGAAGAGCCCAATTTCCTAATTCCAAGGTTTCCTTCTCTGTGCCACGAGATTTAGGAACAAAGAGTGGAAGAAGCTGCTCGTTTTGATATGTCAGAGAATCAGGTATAGCGTAAGCGGTTTCTATCTTAATGACTAAACATAGAATCATGTAAAAAAATAGGTAAATTTTCTGCATAATTTTTATTTATATATATATGGATTCATGTACTTGTTTCAAGGCTGCTAATACGTAAGCAGCAGAAAAGAGTCCTTCCCAAAAAGCGTATGTAGGCTGTCCACATGGGCGTAAAGTACGCCGCACTTAGGTAGGGGACATATAAAACCTGGTTCGAATACACGTAAATGGAAGCTGGAATCCACAATTATATGGCCAAAAATATAAAATCAGTAAAAAAAATACGGCTTTTTTCAATTATTTTCAAAACCTTGATTCAAGAAACATTTTTTTTAACCTTATTGTGAATAATCATAATTTAAATGTAAAAAATAATATACTCTTAAAAGTCAAAAAAATGAAACAAAATATATAAATTAAACATAAAATAGCGTTATGATAAAATTAAATAGCTAAAATTGCCAA
>NZ_AJYA01000062.1 GCF_000265075.1 Nitritalea halalkaliphila LW7
GCAGTTGGTAGCTCGTCGGGCTCATATCCGCCTGAGGCGGACAAAAGTTCGAGTCCTAAAACAAAATTGAAATAATAGTACTAAAAATATATCGCGGGATGGAGCAGTTGGTAGCTCGTCGGGCTCATAACCCGAAGGTCACAGGTTCGAGTCCTGTTCCCGCTATTCTCAAAGACACCAGAAATGGTGTCTTTTTTTATTTATACCTAAAATCCGCAGGATTTTAGTTTGGAGATTTGAATCTGCTTGTTTGTGTTCATTTTTGGTCTAGTTTAGGAATTTCTCCCATTTGATTGAAGTGTAATTGTAGTTTTGAGACAATGGATTTTAGGTTTGAGGGTGAAGTGGACGGTTTAGACCTTTAATTTTTATGGAAAAGGCATACCTCTTTCCTGTAAATCTTTGTTTTTTGAGCCCCTTGGGTGTTTTTGTTTGAATTTAGTTCAAAATCGGCTTGTAATCCTTACTCGTGAACAGTTTGAGCACTTCTCTTCTTCCCGTTCTTATCCACTTGGCTGAAACAGTGATAAATCTGAAGATAAACTTCTTGAGCCTGTCGGTAGGCTTAAGCCAATCAACTTTTCTGGAATACTCTCCAATAATATAGGTGTAAAAATTGGCATACATAGCGTCATAAGCATAAAGGAAGTATTCTCTGCCAGAAACGAACAGGGCAACTTAGACCAGCCAAAGTCGTTGTTGAGTACATCAAACAAGCGTTCGCTTGCACCCCGGGCGTTATAAAACCTTACAACAGCTTCATTGGACGATGTATGTTCATTGGTCAGAATAGCCCTATAAGTAAATGCATCTCCACTAAACACATCTGCTTGCCCATCTTTACGCCTGATTCTGGTAATGACCAGCCTGTAAGACCTGTCTTTACTGAAAGGTTTGTAGTCGGATAGGTCAGTAACTTCCATTTCCTGTACCCCCAAACGTATTTTCTGCCACTTCTCAGGGGCTATACTTCCAAGGATATTATCCAGTTTAGCACATCTGTTTGCCCGTATATAAAAGCTTTCGGTATGTGTTTCCAGTGCGCGGAGAACTTCTTCCTGATAGGATGCTGAATCGGCTCTGAACCTTCCGATACGGATATTTTCATTGGTAAGCTGCCCAAACATGCGTGTAAGTGTATCAGCCTGCAAATATTTGGCCTGACTGTTTCCATTTCTGCCCTCTACGTACACAGGAATGGCATGTGAAAATTCAGGGTGTGCGATGGAAGCTACACCTGGCTGATATCCATAGACGTGTTTATATGTTTTTTTGAATCGTACTTTTCAGTTGGAATGACGGTGTTATCATAATCGAGGTCGTAAGCAACACCTGATTTGAGTAATCCGGTCTTACAAACTGATTTTAACAACAAGCTGTTGAGCTTTCCATTGATATTAAATTCATGCCTCACTCCACTGGACGGGTTTATAAATATCTCTGTTTCAACAGCAAGCTCTTTGGTTCCCCTTAAAATTGTATCTGAACTGCATACTGAAAATGAAGGGATCTGTTCCAGAGCGTCTCTCAGGTGGACATTGATATCCTCAGTACAATCTCCACCATTAAAGAAAATTGCCATATGAATTGCAAAAATGTCGCTGTATGAAAACCCTCCTATTAAGGATCTAGCTCCTAAATGATTATCAATGAGTTTTGGGAGACCTGAATTTTTGAAAGAGTTAAAAACAAAATTAAAAACCTCCGAAAGGTGTGATTTTTTCTGTCGAATTCGTAATTTTCATTCCGCTTATCAAGGATGTGTGGTAACACCTAAATAAGTGAAAAAAACGAGCCGGAAAAGCCTGAATTGAATAAATTCAGCCACTTTTTCGGCTTTTTTTAAATCCGAACTGCGGATTTAAGGTTATACCTAAACTCAACAGGGCTCCTATCCGCCTCAGGCGGACACAGGTTCGAGTCCTGTTCCCGCTACTCTCAAAGACACCAGAAATGATGTCTTTCTTTCTTTATACCCAAACTCAACAGGGCTCCTATCCGCCTGAGGCGGACACAGGTTCGAGTCCCGGTTCCGATACTTTTAAATCATGTTCTTAACAAATTTGCCTATTTCCTGAATGTCAACAGCCATAGAAATCATCTAACCCTGAGGTGGTTACCACCCCAAGATCTAATCCCAACACCACGAAAATCAATACAGAAGTTGCTTATTCTTACAATAATCACTTTTTTTAGCCCCATGTTCACCGTATACGCTCTCTACAGCCAAAAATTTGATAAACTTTATATTGGCTTTACCGCTAACCTAGAACAAAGACTCCTCTCGCACAATGTTCTCGGAAAAAAAGGCTGGTCCATCAAGTTTAGGCCCTGGACAGTATTGCACATCGAAACTTTCGAAACCAAAAGCGAAGCTATGAAAAGAGAAAAAGAGCTAAAATCCGGCAAAGGAAGACAGTTTTTGAGGGCCTTACTCAACACACAATAAGCCTTCACCCCACATAAACCCCAAAACCTTCAAAAACAGAATTGGAAGCTCACGAAAGCTTAAGGTAAGCCTATTTTCGGCAAAGACCGAAATACACAAACAGCAACTTCCCTTCAATCCGCATAAGCGGCGACACCCAAAACTTCCCTATTTTTCACAATTATAGTTTTTTAAAATGAAAAAAAGTCTATTTTTACACATATTATAATCATATTTTTATCCCAAACTTTATATAATATGCCCAGTCTAAAAACTTCTTTTTCCCTTCTGCTATTTCTTTGCACATCACTTTGGGCGGTAGCCCAAAACACAGATGAGCCGCCACTTTTTAATGCCGAACAGACACGCCATGAGCTTTCACTAGATGTTTCGCCTGTTCTCATCCTGGGAGCCCTGAAAGCCTGCTGTACAGACGCCACTATACCAGTAAAAAAGGTAATGCCGTCGCTTTCCGCCTGGGCCTAGATTTAAACACGCGATTCGCTACCGAAGAACGCGTCTCTACCACGGATAATCAGTGTATAGAAATAGCCATCTTAGCAGGAAAAGAGTGGCAGTATGCCTTCGGCAAAAGAGTGATCGGCTATTATGGGATCGATGGAGGCCTTGGCCTTACGCGCTTCTCCGCCTCCTCCGAAGCAGCTATAAACCAAGGGTTCGAAAGTGTTGAGAACGACGTACGAGCTATTTCTGTACATGCCAATGGTTTCTTAGGACTTCGCTATCATTTTTCTCCCCAGTTTTCACTTTCAGCAGAGACTTCCCTGAGAGCTCGGTACAGAAATGAACACATAGAGCAAATTTTTGGTGATTTCCCTGCAGAAGAAATCAGCACCAATAGTTTCAGCCTCGCCACACGGCCCCTACATGCCCTACGGTTCGCATTTCACTTCTAATCGTGTCCTATCCCCCCTATACTCGATTAAACGACACGCATATATAAAAAAATTAGCCACAGCACCCGTACTACCCAAAGACGCTTACTGCCTCAGCCTCGAGCAGGCCGCAGTAGGTGTCTTTTTTATTTTGCCGCAGGCAAATACACCGTAAATGTGGTGCCCACCCCAGGTGTACTCGCTACCTCGATTCGGCCTCCCATGACCTCGATCTGCCCTTTCGTGATGTAAAGCCCAATACCACGTGCCTCCTGATGCCTATGAAACGTGTTATACAAGCCAAAAAGCTTATCGCCCATCTGCGCTAAATCCATGCCGAGCCCATTATCCTGAACCGTCAGTACCAGCATGTCCTCCGCCATCGAAGCGATAATGCGTACCCAAGACGAAACCGCAGGATTTTTGTATTTGATCGCATTACTGATTAAATTAAGTAATACGCTATTAACATAGGCCGGCACGCCGTAAACTTTTAAATCAGGAGCAAGCTGATTATCTAAGTGTACGGCTTCTTTGCGCGCGACAGCCGCCAGCGCATCCACTACCGTCCGTAAAGTCTCGGAAATGTCTACAATTTCGCGCTGCTCTTCCCCTAACTGAAAGCGAACCACTTCCGCTAACTCATCTATCGTTCCGTGGAGCTGCTGGGAGGCTTGCGCCAAAAGACCCAAATAAGGATTTTCCATTAGTTCAGGCTGTTCCATCTCGATAAGCTGCAGCATGCCCGTGATCCCTGAAAGGTGGGAGCGTAAATTATGCGTAACGATATAAGCAAAGTTGCGTAAGCGCGTATTTTGATCGTTAGTTTTCGACAGCAGGCGCTGCTGCTCGCTCTGTAGCGCCTTTAAGTCGCGAATATCCTTAACCGTAATAAAAAAAGGGGCCTCATCATCTATAGCGTCTAAGTGCCCAGAACTCACCAAAACGG
The DNA here is from genome assembly GCF_000265075.1 of Nitritalea halalkaliphila LW7. GTDB lineage: Bacteria > Bacteroidota > Bacteroidia > Cytophagales > Cyclobacteriaceae > Nitritalea > Nitritalea halalkaliphila. The sequence goes on from NZ_AJYA01000062.1 coordinate 4,274, forward strand.
GGATGCGCCCACCACCTAGAGAGATGAGCTGGCACTCTCCCTCAAACGGTTCAGGAGGATATCTAAACAATCCTTTGGCGCTAGCCCCTCCGGCATATCGAAAAACTGCTGAACCCATAACCCTTCTAACGAGGCTTCCGAAGGATGGCCACTAAGTGTATGAAAAGCTGGATTGATACGCTTAATGGATCCCGATTCAGTAAAGGCCACGAACCCGTCTTGCATGTGATCCAGCACCTGCCGTGAAAAACGCTGCTCCTTGGCGATTTGGCGCTTATCCCGCTCCTGCCGGGTGACGTCAGAAAACATACCAAATAGCTTGACCGTAACTCCCCCCTCTACCACAGGATAGCAGGTAGAGCGCACCCATAGTTGCCGACCTTTCGCTGTGATAAACCGATTAATCATATCGTAAGGCTGCTGCAAAAAAATAGCGTCTTGCACACCTTTTTCGATACGAGGGCGATCATCTGGATGATAAAAGGAAATTCCATCGATGAGCTGTATATTGATTCCCTTTTCTACCTCATGAATTTGGTACACCTCGTCTGACCAAACCAGCATTTTTGTCCGCGTATCAAGTTCCCAGGCACCCATTTTCCCTATACGCTGTGCTTCGTTTAGCAACTTATTCGTACGCTTCAGCTCCTCAAGCGAGCGTTCTTTATCCGTAACATCAAGCGCCAAAACAAAAAAAGTAGCGGTATCCATACCTCCTAAAAGGCTGAGATTAAGCTGAAGGGTTTTGGGGACACCCTCAGCTACTCGGAAGCAGGCCGTAAATGAAAAATCGCTTAGCTTGCCTGCCAGCATGTCTTCCATTCCTTTTTCAAACGCTCCTTTTCTCTCAGCACTAACTATATAGGAGGATAGCTTTTTCTTTAATAAATGATGGCATTCTTTTCCCAAATAAAAACCAAATGTCTCATTACTGCTTTGCACAAGACCTTCTCGGGTTAAGAAAGCCATACCTGCTGCCGTCTGATGAAATGCCGTAAAAAACTGCTCCTTCTCTCGAATAAGTAGTGTCTTATCTTGATGCACACCTATCAGGCGTACAGGCTTACCAGCAGCGTCGAAAATAGCTTTGCCCACGCAACGTATCCATACCGTGCTTCCATTCGCGTGGCGATAACGCACCAGCTGGTCGAAAGGGGCTGAAGGGTCAGCTAAGTGAGCAGCTAAATTTTGCTCCACCGCCTCAAAATCCTGTGGGAAAATAAGGGCTTTCCAGGAATCAGACTTCGCTGGCATCAGGCGCGGGTCATAACCTAAGGCCTCCCAAAAGCGATCATTCATCCATTCCTCCTCAGGGTTTTCTAAATCCCAAAACCAGAGGCCATCCAAGGCAAACTCCTGAATGAAATTAAAGAGCTTCAGGTCTGACTGAAGTAGTCTTTCTAACTCGAGCTGTAGATAGTGCATGGTTCAATTTATACAGCAATCTACTGAAAAAATGAGGAAATATGCTCGATTAAGCTAAGATTTTGAATAAACTTAAAAAACAATTAGGTCCCTGCGCAACATGCCTGCTGCAAACAGGGACCACTCAGACTCAATCGCGAATCAGGTCTAAGATTTTCATTTGACTTTCGTGTTCGGTATAGCGCAAGCCTTGTGCCAGTATCAAAGGTTCTATATCCTTAAATCCTTTTACATTCGATTTTGCCCACTTACGGTTGAATTTCACTTTTTCAAGCTTCCCGTTTACTAACTCATAAGCCTGTAAACGGAAATAATACTCATCATAAGGCTATCCGCATTATAACCGCCCTCATAGTCTGCAGGCGTAAAGACAGAGTCGTGCAGGAGATACAGCTGCTTTCCTCCTTTTACCGTGACTTTTTCTAATGGCAAATCATCAAAACTTTTATCTAATGCCGTAGCATTTACAAAGGTGATTTTTTCATCTGCAAATACAACGGAGTCCGCCCCCATCACCTCTAAAAAGGTCAAGTTACCATTTGGCGCACGCATCACCATGCGCTTTTCCTTACCGTGAAAATTAAAATAACGGCGCTGCCCAGGCTCTCCCTTACTGTAAGGAATGCCCTGCAGCTCCTCCTCGAAAAAGAAAGGAGAGCCTTTGGTATCTTCCTTAGGCTTGGCCACCACGCGCATCACTGCACCATCAGCAGCCAGCCGTAAATTTTCATCTGCCTGAATACCAGTCCCCAGCTGCTGGCTGACAGGTCTTGGGAACCGAATAACAGCCATGCCCCCAGCCCGAGCAAAAGGCCTGATGGCAAACTATTTCTCCATTGTTTCTTCATAATTTTGATATTAAGCATAGTAAATCTTGCTTAAAACTACTGGTAAATCCGCAAACCCCCAAAACAAATGAATAAAAATCGACCATTTATAGACAATTTCAACCCACAAATCATAAAAAATAGTTAAAAAACTTCTAATGACAGGAATCTTTCCCGATTTCCCTGTAACTTCCACCTCTGAACCAGCACGTAATCAAACCATGCGATTTACATTCCAAGCCCCAAGCCGCTGCCTTGCATGGGGACTTTTGCTTTGTTGGAGCGCCTTCATCGGCGCTCAAAATGGACAAGCCCAGCAGGCGACATCACCTACTTTTTTAGAACCTCTGGAAACCTACAGTAGTCTGCTCCCCGAAGAAAAAATATACCTCCACTTGGATAAAACCCATTACGTACCGGGCGACACCATTTGGTTCGCAGCCTATGTAACAGCGGGAGCCCTTCACGTACCGTCACCGCTCAGCAAGGTACTCTACGTGGACTTTCTATCCAATGAAGGCCAGCTCCTCGAACAGAAAAAAGTAAAAATCGAGCAGGGCGCTGGAAAAGGAGAATTCCGAACCCAGCGCTTCCAGTCCGAGGGTCACTACCATATCCGCGCCTACACGCACTGGATGAAAGGATTCGACTCCTACCCAGACTTTCAGCAGCGCATACAAATTCTGGAGCCTTATAATTTGAGCTTCCAAGCAGAACCCAGCATCACCTGGGAAGCGAATGGACCCACTTTTATGTATACCGTGGACTTTAAAGCCCGAAACGAAAGAAATGCTCCGCTAGCCAGTGAATCCCTTCGCTACGAAGTGGTGGGCAAAGGAGAACCCAGCGCCCAAGGCCTAACCGGAACCACGAGCGCAGGTGAGGGCACCTTCCGCTTCGAACTCAGCGAAGAACAGCTACGCGAGGCTCCAGAGCTCCGCCTGTTCCTAGACGAAAATGAGGAGTTCTCCATACAGCGTAGCTTCAAGCTCCCCCTACCCGACGCCTGATCCGTGTAAGGTTCTTCCCCGAGGGAGGAAACTGGATAGCCGACATGCCCACAAAGATGGGAATCCAAGCCATGCTTCCCGATGGTTCTGGAAAAGCCCTAAAAGGAGAAGTCGTCTTAGCTGGAGAGTCCTTCGCCTTCGAGACCAATGCCCGCGGGCTAGGCAGCATTTCATTTCCCGCACTGAAACCAGAACGCCTAACAGGGGCAGGCATTCGTTTTTCCGGCCTTCAGGGGCCACCACCCGCCGCCACTCTGCCTCCGATGCGCGCTACAGGCATCAGCCTCAGCGTCACGAACTTTGAGAATAAACTCCTGAACATTTCCGCCCAAAATAATCATCCAGCCCTAGAGGCCCAAGCCCTCTACCTCCTCGTTCATAACCGCGGCGCTATCGGTCATCTGGAGCGGGTGAGCTTTGCCGAAGGCAACCTAAACAGCAGGGTACGAACGGAGGGCTTGGCCTATGGCATCAATCAAATCACGCTACTGACAGAGGAGGGAGTGCCACTCGCCGAGCGCTTGATGTATGTGCATAATCGCCCGACACCGGAGATGCGGCTTGAAACAGACCGCTTGGACTTTGCGCCGCGCGCCAAAAACACCTTTTCTCTAGCCCTCCCTCCAGCAGCTGACTTTCAGGACGGTCGCTTTTCGGTGTCCATAACGGATGCACTCGAAAGCGGGGATGCTGCGCATCAAAGCCTGCCTTCCTTCCTCTACCTAAGTGCTGACTTGGAGGATTTCCACCTCCCCGCCACCGAACTTCTCCTCCAGTATCGGCATGAGGACATGGAAGAGGTGATGCTCACGCACGGCTGGAGGCGCTTCGACTGGGAGGATCTGATGGGCGAAAAATACCAAAACAGTACATTTATCGAACAAGGTATCAACCTAATCGGGCAGGTCAGCCCCGCCGCCGGTATCCGCGGAAAGCTTCGTGGTGGTAGCATTTCGGTTTTTGTAGAGGGAGAAGAAGATGCCTTTTTAGCAGGCGACTATGGACCGAATGGCAACTTTCTTTTTGATGCCCTTGAGTTTTATGATACCACACAGGTAACGATTTCGGTAAAAGATGGCCGGCTAGGCACCTTGGTGGACTTAAACTTAGAAGAGTCGCCGAACACCTATGCCTACTGGGAGGAGTTTTCACCCTTCCGCGGAGATTTCACCCTTTCCGAGGCGCTGCTCGAGGCCCTAGCCCAGGCGCGTAAACGCAAAGAAAGTGCACTAGCCTTCGACGAATCTAGCCTAATGGAGATGGATGAATTCGTGGTGGAAGCGGACAAATACGATGCGGTAGAAGAGGGCATCGACCGCATGTATGGACAGGGAGATGTGACCTTACGTACAGCCGATATACCTGGTTCAGAGGCATTTTTGGACATTTGGCAGCTAATACAAGGGCGCGTTCCCGGTGTGCGTGTCACCTATAACATCGGAGGGCAGCCCAGCATCGTCATTCGAGGATCCGCTAGTTTCGGAGATGAGGCACCGATCGTCCTTTTGGACAATATGCCCGTAGATTACATGACAGCAGGGATGATTCCTCCACGTGATGTATCAGCCATCGATATCTTCAAGGACGGCGCCAGCCTTTCTATTTTCGGAGCTTCCGGAGGTGGGGGTGTGATCGCCATCTATACCAAGCGCGGATTAGGCGATCCTTCAGCCTTAGGGGAAGGCATGTTTTTACTGCAGTTTCCTGGATATGCCCGTGCAGCCACGTTCTATCAGCCTCCTTATGAGCAGGGGCCGCAGGCCAAACCCGACTACCGGGGAACCCTTTACTGGAATGCCGATCTACGCTTAGATGCCAATGGCCGTGTGACACTTCCTTTTTTTAATAGCGATGTAGCGAAAACGTATCGCGTGGTGCTGCAAGGCCTAGATGCTACCGGTCAGGCGCTTTATCAAGAGTGGCTTTTAGGGCCCGAAGGGCTTCTTCCTACTGGCGAAGATTAAGTGAGCGGGCGGCAGCAAAAAGTCTGTATGCCCGCTTTTAATTTTTTTTTAGCTAACTTTGCGAAAAAAAATATGGTCATGAATCCCATCCCACACAAAGCGGGCTTTGTTAATATCATCGGGAAACCGAATGTCGGCAAGTCCACGCTTATGAATGTGCTGATAGGTGAACGACTTTCGATCATCTCCTCTAAGGCTCAAACGACGCGTCACCGCATCATGGGCATCGTGAATGAAGAAAACTACCAAGTAGTCTTCTCAGACACACCCGGAATGCTAAAACCCAAATATGAATTGCATAAAAGCATGATGGGTTTTGTGTCCATGTCTTTAGAGGACGCAGATGTGATTCTTTTCGTAACCGATCTATTCGAAACAGACAGTGAAATAGAAGACGTACTGGAGAGAATTAACCAATCCGGAGTTCCGGTTCTATTGGTGATTAATAAAATCGATCTATCGAAAGAAAATCAGCTAGAAGACGTCACCGCCTACTGGACAAGTCGCTTAAAAGTCCACACCGTCATTCCGATCTCCGCGCAGGAGCTCTTTAATATCGAGCGCATCATGCAGGAGATTTTGGACATCCTCCCTGAGCATCCGCCTTTTTATGATAAGGAAGAGCTAACCGATAAAACAGAGCGCTTCTTCGCCTCTGAAATCATTCGGGAAAAAATCTTCGTGAATTACAAGAAGGAGATCCCCTACAGCACAGAAGTCAGCATAGAAGACTTCTACGATGAACCCGACATCTTAAAGATTCGTGCCGTCATTTACGTGGAAAGAAAATCTCAGAAAGGCATCCTCATCGGCGATGGAGGAAAAGCCATTAAACGCATCGGTATTCAGGCGAGAGAAGCCTTAGAAGCCTTTTTTGGCAAAAAAGTTTTCCTAGACACGCATGTAAAAGTGGAGGAAGACTGGAGAAAAAATAAAAATAAATTAAAGCGATTTGGTTACGACCAGTAACAGCGAAATACAATGGCGAATATAGTAGCAATAGTCGGCCGCCCGAATGTAGGGAAGTCGACCTTCTTCAACCGGCTGGTAGAAGAAAGAAAAGCGATAGAAGATAATATGAGTGGTGTAACGCGTGACCGACATTATGGACATGCTACCTGGGGAGGAAAGTTCTTTTCTGTCATCGACACAGGAGGGTACGTTACAGGCTCAGATGATGTGTACGAAAGTGAAATCCGTAAGCAAGTGAAACTGGCCATCGAAGAGGCTACCGTAATTCTCTTCGTCGTGGACTGTCATGATGGCTTGACAGACCTGGATAAAGAATTCGCAAATGAACTCCGTGGCACAAAAAAACCAATCTATGTGGTCGCGAATAAGGCCGACACTTCCGACAGGATTTTAGGGTCTGCCGAGTTTTATGGTTTAGGATTAGGTGATAATGATGTTTTCCCTATCGCCGCTGTAAGTGGGGCGGGCACGGGAGACTTATTAGATGAAGTAATCAAACATTTACAGGATGATGCTCCCGAGGATCCGGATGAGGGCATTCCGAAAATCGCTATTCTTGGACGTCCTAACGTAGGAAAATCCTCCTTTCTAAATGCACTTTTAGGAAAAGAGCGCTCTATCGTGACGAATGAGGCGGGAACCACCCGGGATGCCATTCATACCCGCTACAAGTTATACGGGAATGACTTCATTATCACGGATACTGCAGGTATTCGAAAAAAGGCAAAAGTAAAAGAAGACATCGAGTTTTACTCCGTGATGCGGTCGATTCGCACGCTGGAAAACTCCGATGTGCTCATCATCATCATCGACGCTGAGCGAGGCCTCGAGGCGCAGGATGTAAACCTCATCAACTTAGGTATCAAAAATAATAAGGGTATCATGATCATGGTGAACAAGTGGGACTTGATCGAAAAAGACCACAAAACCATGGATACCTTTAAGAAGGAGATGATGGATAAGCTCGGTGAAAACCGTTGGATCCCGATGATTTTCACCTCTGTAGTAGAGAAACAAAGGATTTTCCAAGCGATCGAACTAGCGGTGAAGGTGTACGAGAACAAGACCCGACGCATCCCTACTTCCAAGCTTAACGATGCTATGCTAGCAGAAATCGAGCGCTATCCGCCGCCGGCGTGGAAAGGAAAGTATATCCGCATCAAGTATGTGACACAGCTACCGACTAAAAATCCAGTATTTGCTTTCTTCTGCAACTTACCACAGTACTTACGGGATCCCTATACACGTTACCTAGAAAATCGATTGCGTGAGCATTTTGAGTTTGATGGAGTACCGATCAAAATCACGTATAAAAAGAAATAACATAAAGTTTTTATCGGATATTTGCAAATTACATAAAGCTTTGTACCTTTGCGCATCAATTTAAGAAACCAAACAATGAAAAAATTATTAGGATTGCTAGCAGTAACAGGCATGCTTTTCACTGCAGCTTGTGGCGAAAAAGAAGCTTCTGAAGAGACAGAGATCGAAGTGATCATCGAAGACATGGAAGAGGCTGCTGAAGAGGTAATCGAAGAGGCTGAAGAAATGATGGAAGAGGCCGAAGAGGCTATCGAAGACGCTGTAGAAGCATAAGATCATCCAGCTTGTGTGAAAGGCTCATCTCGAAAAAGATGAGCCTTTTTTATTGGAATTTGAGGCTAAGCACTTATTTTTATCTACTAAAGTGGCTAATATTTCTTTAGTGAAAAACAGCTGAAAAAGACAGCCTCTCTTGGCGCTCACACCCAAGTGCGTAGCCACCAAATCCCCCATAAACTCCGTCTCCATGCCGCCCAAAATAGAAACGCTTTTCGAGCAATATATGCCTGCAGCGCCGTGCCTTACTGTGCGGCTGAATTCCGAAAAACACCTTGCAGCATTCATGTCGTACGACCACGAAAACGCTTATTAGGAACTTACAAGCCACGAACGCTGGAAATCACATTAAACGCGAATCTAGGACCTTCCCGATTTGTGTTTACCTTTCTACATGAGCTAGCGCATCATCGGATCAATAGAGACTTTTGGAAACAAGGGGAGCGGGTGGCCGCACATGGCGCAGAATGGCGCCATTATTTCAGGGAATTACTTTGGCCGCTGACACGACCCGACTTTCCGGCCTTTTCGGAAGACTATAAGGAAATACTCTACCGCTACCTACCGAATATAAGAGCCAGCATCCCTCAGAACAGTCCGCTTTATAATTATTTCATGCAGGAGGAAATCGCCTTGGGCCTAAAAAAAGCACCCGAGTCAGGCCCTGCGGAAGTCGTGGGGCTGCCGGCCTTAGCGGAAGTCCCTGTAGGGAGCACCTTTACATTTCGGCAGAAAAACTATAGAAAGCTAAAAAATCGTCGGAGTTTTGCGCTTTGCGAAGAGCTGAGCTCGAAAAAAAACTACCTGATCCGCCTTTATGTAGGCGTTCAGGTAGAGGAAGTCCCTAAGGGATAGTGGGCATAAGCCTGAAAAATTAGATGAAACACATAAAAAGGGAGGACAAACCTCCCTTTTCACATGCTAACATCGCCTGTAGATGAAAGGGCCATTAACGCACCAATACGAGGCGGTCCGATCCATCTTCTTCTTGGAAACGAGCCCGCTGTTCATTTAACTCCACCAAGACCCAGTCCTCGTCCAATAACCTTACAGGATTTTGATTTGGAAACTCCATTTCTAAAATAACCCGAGCATTCGAAAACTCCACTTTCCACTGTCCATTCTGTGTGCTTTGGCCGGAGGCCAAAAACTGGACCTGCCCTAAGTCAGAGAAGCGTAACTCCCCTCCCTGGAATAGCACCGTGCGGTCGGTATTCCCGTCCCGAAACTCGCCCACACGAAGTGCCCCTATGCGCAAGAAAGAAAAGAAGTTTAAGGCCATAGCATTTGATAGAGGAGAGGCCACTTGCTCCTGACTTCCAGCTGGAAGGAAAACAAGGCGATCCACCTGCCCATTATCCCGATCCTCCAGTACGATCCGCTGCTTACTTTGCTCCACGATGCGCCAGTCCTCGTTTAGTTCAGAAAACAGCAGGCTTCCTGTAAAGCGAATATCCAACTTGTCACCTGAGGAGCGCCTCAAAAGTTGCCAATTCCCCCTGAGTTCCCCAGAGGCACCTCGCGCCACCAGATTTCCCGCTTCCTCAAAGAAAAAGGACACGCCCTCGAAGTTAGGAGTCAAATCCTTTCCGTCTTCTACGAGAAGCGCAAGGCGCCAAGATGTACCTGCCGCTTCATTATTTTGGGCGGTACTATTTCCTGAAACTGGGAAAGGACTATCGGCAGGCGATTGGAGGGGCTGCTCCTCCGTGGCACAGGAGAAAAGCGCAAAAACGATGGCAAATAGAGCAATAAGATTTTTCATTTGATTCGAGTTAAATTTCTAAAGAGACGTACAATTAAAGGTCAGAGAATTTAAAAATCCCCATTTTTAGGCCTACAGAAAATGTTAGGGCATTTCCAGCAGCAGGAACACCGGCTGCCTGCTCGAAAGTAGCCCCCATGATGCGGTAGCCTACGCCAGCATATAACCGAGCGAACCGGTGTAAGTTAAGTTCCATTTGAGCCCCTGGCTCAAAAAACAAGGTGGTACTCTCAGGAAAATCGAAAGCTCTTCCAGCATCATCTATCTCCAACTCCATGACTCCGATGTAAAGTGGGAAATTTAAATGCACAAGTCGGTTGGCCTGCCAGGTGTACGAAAGAAATCCGCCAGCCTGCCAAGCATCTAAATGCGCTCGAGCAGGAAGGTCCTGAAATGCGGGAAGTGGACGTGGATCATTGAGCACTTTGCCATAAAAAGCTCCAATCGTGAATTTGTCTTGAATCACGAGACCACCTTGGATGGTAAAAAACAAGGATCCAGCATCCGCCAGTTGGGTCAATTGCAAACCTGGGGCGACCATTATACCTAAATTTTTACCATCGGGCTTTGCCGAAAAGAGCGTTTTAGGTGCTTCCTGAGCGAAAACAAGGGTCTGCAGGAAAAATAAAAACATGAGTGAACTAAGTTTTTTCATAACTGTGAATAATTTAAATTGAGATGGATTAGTTTTGGGGTATCACGCCTCAAGTGGCCACAAAGGTTGCCTGAAAAAAAAATATATTTTCGAGGCAACCCTTCGCTGAACTGAGAGCGTAATGGCTATGAAACTATGACTGCATCAGACACCCGACTTCCAGCGCTTATCGCCCAGTGTAAGCGAAAAGACGAAAGAGCCCAGCGAGAGCTTTTTGCCTTTGCTTATCCCGCGGCCATGGGCGTCTGTCGCCGGTATGCACCTAGCCGAGAGGAGGCACACAGCATTCTAAATGAAGGCTTTTTAAAAGTTTTTACCCAGCTCGACAAGTACAAGGAAGAGCTAAGTTTTCTGGCTTGGGTAAAAAAATAATGGTACATACGGCGATCGATCACTTTAGAAGACAAAAACGCTACGCAGTCAAGCATCCCGAAATTCCCGAAAACTGGGAAGAACCTTTCGAGGATAGCATTGTGGATCAATTAAGTGCAGACGAATTACTCGAAATGATTGGCATGCTGAGCCCAGCGTATCGTATGGTTTTCTCCTTGTACGCCGTGGAGGGATACACGCATAAAGAAATAGCGGAACAGCTTGGAATCACAGAGGGGACTTCGAAGTCCAATTTGGCGAAAGCCAAAATAAAGCTACAGCAGGCCATTCAGTCGCGACTAAAGGAGAAAGTAAAACCATGAGCGAATCCAATAACTTCTATAAAAAAATAGGCGAAAAGCTCAGCTCGCATGAGCCGCCCTTCTCGGACGAGGCGTGGTTGAACTTTCAGCCACAGCTCAGGGAAAAGCTACTGCCCTGGTACCGTAATTGGTACTGGCCTTATCTCTACAGCTCTGCGCTGGCAGTGCTCCTATTTGCTTATTTCCAATTGAACCGCTCCCCTCAAACGAGCGGGGATACAGAAAGCCAGGCAGCCGTCAGCACGACGCGCGTAGACACGCTGTACCAGGTAGACACCATTTACATAAGAAAAACAGTCTACGTTCAGGAGGAGATAAAACAAGTTTACGCCCAAGATAATCGGCAAACGACTACGGCGGACACCTTTACTGTAGCCACCGCAACACATGACTTCTCCCATGCAGAAGAAGTGTTCAAAACGGAGGAAGTAGCCATTTCCAAAGGTGAAGACAATGCCTCGACGGCAATTATCCCACAAGGGCCTGCTGCTAGTGGGCAAACGGCACACAAGCAAAGCGCCACAGCACCCCCTACCGCGAACGCGTACGATCCGGGCATGGACTGGAAATCTTTATTTGAACAGGAAAAAGACACCTTAAACGGGAAAGACGAAGCAAACCTGTCCACTAAAACAAGACCCTTATTCATTTTGGAAGCAGGCGTAACCGGTAAGTTCCCGATACATCCTTTCGTCGAGTATCCCGTCGTCGGCTTACAGCAGATCTCCCTTGGCTTAGAATGGGCTAGCGGCTGGGGACTATTTACGGGCTTTTACCATGGAAGTTTCAAGGGGGAAATAGATGATGATGACTTTGATCTGCTGAGCGCAAGGCAGCTGAATCAGCTTCCTTCTAGCGGGCTTCCGTTGAGTGATATCGATGAAATCTATTTGGAACAAAACCAGCTCTTCTTCCCTTTGGAAATACGCTGGCGCTCCGCACCTGTCGATGCGTTTAGTTTTGAAACAGGCTTTGGCTTGGTGGGAAGTTATATCCGAAACCAGCGGGTGCGCTATGAATTCGAAGATCGACTAGGCCTACCCGATAGCGAAATGCGCCTTCCTGTTCGGGACTTTTCAGTCTCTCACTTAAAAATCAGTGTCGGCACACAAGCGATACTCAGTGAAAAATTAAGTATTTATTTGAGAAGTAGCTATTGGCAGCCCATCTCGGGCACAGGACTGTTAGACCTACGCATAAGAGGCATAGATGTAGGAGTGGGTGTTCAGGTGGCTTTCTAGTCCTCCCGCTCCTTTAATTCGAGCCCAATCTCGTTCTCCTCTGCTGAAAAATCCTTCGGCTGAGGCAAGTCGCGCAGGTCATTAATCGAAAAATACTCCATAAATTTATCGCTCGTACCATACAGCAGTGGCCTTCCAATAGCATCCGACTTCCCCCGAATCGTAATCAGCTCCTTTTCTAAAAGCTTCCCTACTGCATAGTCACAGTTCACCCCCCGAATGTGTTCTATTTCAGACTTGGTAACGGGTTGCTTGTAAGCGATAATCGCCAAAGTCTCCATCTGCGCCACAGAAAGCCTGCGCTTAGTCTGCTGCTTGAGCAAAACGGAAAGCGCGGGATGGTAGGCAGGCTTGCTTAAAAACTGATACCCACCAGATAGCTGCTCCAGCCCAAAGGAAAACTGCTCATCCGCATAACGTACACGAAGGCGCTCTAATGCCTCTTGGATGTGCGCCTCCTCCACTACCGTCCCGAACATATCCTCTAAACAAGCTTGAATTTCGCGCACCTTTATCGGAGCTGTGGAACAAAAAACCAAAGCCTCTACATGTCTTTCTAGCATGCCCGCTTAGCGCTTTGCTAATTTTGCTTCTATAGAGTGCATGGTATGCGGAACAGCACGTAAACGCTCTTTCGCGATCAGTTTACCCGTATCCACGCAGATACCGTAAGTCCCATTTTTAATGCGCATCAATGCCTTCTCCAAATTGATGATGAACTTCTGCTGACGAGCCGCAAGCTGATTTATGCTTTCTCGCTCCAGCGTATCCGCTCCATCCTCTAATACTTTCGATGTCGAAGCGGTATAATCCGTTCCACTGTCGTTCCGCTTGCCCAGTGTATCCTTTAGCATCGTCAGCTCCTGCTTGGCCACAGCCAACTTTTCATGGATTAACTGCTCAAACTCCCTTAGCTCTTCCTGAGAGTAGGACGTCTTTTCTTCTTGACTCATAAGGTCTCCTTTTCGTTTACTGCTTTAACGCAATCGTGCTGTTTCTGTTTCGAGCCCTAAATTACGTGCCTTTTTTCGATTTCAAAATGAAATTCTATGAAATAAAAAAACCACTCGAAAGTGGTCCCTTTACTATTACATCGACAGCTGTTGCAGCCGTTTTTGAAGTATCTTCTCATCCACGATGAGGCGGTATTTCAAGCGCAGGTAGCGCTGAATAACATGCAAGTTCTTTCCTTTTTTCAGGAAATAATCTTTTAGGGCGAAGGTTAAGAGATCATTTTTCATGGGTTATTTGTTTTCGGGCGATTAATCATTATGTTCTAAATATACGTAAAAACGAATGATTTTGTTATAAATTCCGCCTACGGGCAAAGTTTTTTTCACCTGAAAGGATTTCCCCGAAGAATGACGAAAGACAGCTTCTAAGATGTAATAGCCTGCACGAATTCGCTTGCCATCAGAATGGGTTCCTCCACAACCACGCTTCTCCACTAA
>NZ_AJYA01000063.1 GCF_000265075.1 Nitritalea halalkaliphila LW7
ATAATAATTCCTACACGGAAAATGTGGTCTCCTACGTAAACACCATCAATACCGTACGAAGGAGGAACAAGCAACCGTATCGGGCTTCCGCCGCGCACTCACTCGGACATTAAAAAGTTATGCCGATAAATCTGGCATGCTCGATAAACTGAAAATTGAAGTTTCAGGAGATGACTTTCGAGAAGGTTTAACCGCAGTCGTTTCCGTAAAAGTGGCGGAGCCACAATTTGAAGGACAGACCAAAACCAAACTTGGAAATTCCGACGTGGTCGGAGCAGTAGATGGTTCCGTTAGTGAAGTGCTCCAGATTTGGCTGGAAGAACATCCTCGGGAAGCGAAAATCATCGTTGGCAAAGTCATTTTAGCCGCACAGGCGCGCCACGCTGCACGTAAAGCGAGGGAAATGGTGCAGCGAAAAAATGTACTCGGTGGTGGTGGACTCCCTGGAAAATTGGCGGACTGTGCGAACACAGATCCCAGCATCTGTGAACTCTACCTCGTAGAGGGTGACTCGGCAGGAGGATCAGCCAAACAAGGCCGTAATCGCGATTTCCAAGCGATTTTACCGCTTAAAGGAAAGATCTTAAACGTAGAAAAAGCGCATGAGCATAAAATCTACGATAACGATGAAATTAAAAATATCCTCACGGCGCTTGGCGTCAAGTTTGGCACCCTTGCGGATGATAAAGAGCTGGATTTAAGTAACCTACGTTACCATAAAATCATCATCATGACGGATGCCGACATCGACGGTAGCCACATTCGTACGCTTATCCTCACGCTTTTCTTCCGCTACATGAAAACGCTGATCGAAAAAGGCTATGTGTATATCGCGCAGCCCCCGCTCTATCTCTTAAAAAAGGGAAAAGACGAGCGCTACTGCTGGACGGAAGAAGAACGTAAGGTTCTGACAGCAGAAATGGCAGGCGATGGAAAGCTGGAAAGTGTAAATATTCAACGCTATAAGGGGTTAGGGGAGATGAATCCTGAGCAACTTTGGACGACGACCATGGACCCAGACACACGAACCCTAAAACAGGTAACGATAGAGTCTGCCGCCGCCGCTGACCACTTGTTCTCCATGCTCATGGGCGATGAGGTAGCACCGCGAAGAGACTTTATCGAAAAAAAATGCGAAATACGCAAAAATCGATACCTAAACGAAATGGTAAATGAAAAGGGGCAAAAGCCCCTTTTTTTTATGTAAGCGATTCTGTAACTTTAAGGGATTTTTTACGAGTACTCCAATTCAACGCATACACACATATGTTAGCTACAACCCAAGATAAGTTCGAACAAGTTATACAGTCTAGCGACCTCGTCAGTCGCGACCTCAGCTGGCTACGCTTTAACGAACGCGTGCTGGATCAGTCCAAAAGCGCCCACCGTAGTATCTTCGAAAAACTCAAATTTTTAGCCATCACCGCTTCCAATTTGGATGAGTTTTTCATGATTCGTGTAGGTTCTCTTTATAATTATATAGACTACGAAAAAGAACGCGTCGACTATTCGGGACTTCGAGAAGATCCCTTTAAAGCCAAACTCATGCAGGAGTGCCAGCAGTTTTATCAGGAACAGCAGCGCCACTTCGAAGAAGTACTCCTACCGGAAACAGCGCAGTCAGGGTTTCGGCTGGTGAACCTGAGTCAACTTACCTCCGAAGAGCAGGCCTATATCGAAGCGTATTTCACGAAAGCCATTTACCCCATGCTTACGCCCATGGTCTTCGATGGATACCGCACCTTCCCGATCTTAATGAATAAGCTGCTGGTCTTTGGGGTGGTCACCCTCGCTCCCGGCGAAAAGAAAGAAAACAGGAAGCTATCTTTTGTGCAGATCCCCTCTAATATCCCCCGTTTTTTCGAAATCGAGCGGGAAGAAGAGGTCCTGTGCATTCCGATCGAAGAAATCATTCGCTCTCATATAAAAACACTTTTCCGAAATGTGTCGATAGAGGCTGTCAACCTCTTCCGGATCACCCGTAACGGTGATTTTACACTAGAAGAGAATGAGGATATGGATGCTAATTTCTTAGAAGAGGTAAAACGAAAGCTGAAAGAGCGCAAAACGGGCCGCGTGGTGCGCGTGGAAATCGAGAATAACTACAGCAAGTGGATGGTGAATCTGCTAAAAGAACGCTGGAAGATTCAAGACGACGCTTTATTTGTGATCGAAAAAAGCAGCATGCTGGACTTCACCGGGCTGTGGCAAATCGTAGGTAACCGACGCTTTAAAGACAAATTGCCGCAGGCACCCAGCCCCATCAACCCGCTTAGCTACCCAGAAGAAACCACCGATGACCTCTTCCATATCTTAAATGAACGCGATGTCCTGCTGCATCATCCCTATAACAGTATAGATCCTATCCTTGAACTTATCGAAACGGCTGCCGACGATCCGAACGTGATGGCGATTAAAATGACCATCTATCGCCTAGCTAAAGATTCGCGCATCACACGGGCACTTCTCCGCGCGGCGGAGAATGGCAAGCACGTATCGGTCCTTTTCGAGGTAAAAGCGCGCTTCGATGAAGAAAACAATATCCGCGAGGCCAAACGCCTACAAAAGGCCGGCTGCTTCGTCATCTACGGCATCAGCAACTTGAAAACCCATACCAAGCTACTGCTCATCGTAAAAAAAAGACGATAACCGGGTTACGCGCTATGTGCACTTAGGGACAGGGAATTACAACGAGGATACCTCCCGCTTCTACACCGATATCGGGCTGCTGACCACCGATGAGACCATCGCACATGATGTCTCCGAGTTCTTTAATGTGATCACGGGCCACTCCATGCCGACTACCTATCAGAACCTGATTACGGCGCCCCGCGATATGCGGAACCAGCTGATTACCTTCATCAACCAAGAAGCAGATAATGCTGAAGCAGGACTGAGCAGCGGCATCGTTATTAAAGTGAATAGCCTCGAGGACTCCGAGACCATCTACGCCCTCTACCGCGCCAGCCAGAAAGGGGTGCCGATAAAGCTGATTATTCGGGGGATCTGTTGCTTGCGCCCCGGGCGCAAAGGGCTCAGTGAAAACATCGAAGTTATTTCTCTAGTGGGGGACTATCTCGAACATAGCCGCATCTATTATTTTCATCAGAATGGCAAGCCGCTCACCTACGCAGGCTCTGCTGATATGATGGTGCGCAGCTTCGATAAGCGCTTAGAATCGCTCTTCCGCATAGGAGATCCCTTCCTCAAACAGCAGTTGATCAGTATTTTGGCCTATAATATTAAGGACAATCAAAACGCCTATGTCATGCAGGAGGATGGTACGTACCTGAAAAAACAGGTGGCGCCAGGGGAGGAGCCTTTTAATATCCACCAGGCTTTCTATGAAATTACTGCCGCTGATGTGCGGAAAACGGTCCTTTTTCCATAGCCATTTTTGGTCCCGGGCCCAAAAGACAAAAAGCCGGACTCACCTCCAGGTGTGAATCCGGCTTTTTTAGCAGCTACTGCCCGCTATTCGCATGGCTTAAGGAGCTAGTCGGGACTTCGTCCAAATTTCACTTTCATCATCAAAGGTGTAGGCGATGCGGTCGTGTAGGCGAGAAGGACGCCCTTGCCAAAACTCCATGTACTCCACAGATACAGCGTATCCACCCCAGTGGGGAGGCCTTTGAATGCTGTCCTCCTGGTATTTAGCACGAAGTTCCTGCTCTTTGGCTTCCAAGTAGGCACGGTTTGGAATCGCCCTGCTTTGAGGCGAAACCCATGCCCCGATCTGGCTGCCGAAAGGGCGGGAGAAGAAGTAAGCGTCGGACTCCTCTGGCTAATTTTCTCGGCGAAACCCTCTACCCGCACTTGGCGCTCCAGTTCCGCCCAGTGGAAATTCAAGGCCACATGAGGAAAATTTTCGATCTCTCTTCCTTTTTGGCTGTCATAATTGGTGAAAAACACCAGCTTACCCTCCTGAATCCCCTTTAAAAGCACCACACGGGAACTCGGACGGCCCAGACTGTTCACCGTGGAGAGCGTCATGGCATTCGGCTCATTAACCTGCGCCTCTACTGCCTCCTTTACCCAGGATTCCAGTTGCAAAACAGGATTTTCCTGTACATCACTAAGTTCAAGGGTACGTAATTTGTACTCCTTTCGTATATCTGCTAATTCCATGTTGTCTTAAAATTTAAAGTGAATTTCGTAATCTTATGGCATTTTTGAAAGTAAGCTGTATATTAACACATGAATTTATCAACCACTATGCCTAAGAAACCACACACACTCTCACTAGGCCCGGGCACATTACTGGTCTCTGAGCCTTTTTTACAGGATGAAAACTTCATGCGGTCCGTTGTGCTACTCTGCGAACATCAGGAGGTAGGGTCTTTTGGCTTGGTGCTCAATAAACAGTCTATTTTAACCTTAGACGAAGTGCTAGAGGAAATGCCGCTACCGCACATCCCTGTTTTTGTAGGCGGTCCAGTGGAACAAAACACCCTGCACTTCATTTATAAAAGTAAGCATAAATTTCCGGGTGGCATACGACTGGGCGAGGATGTTTACTGGGGCGGGGATTTTGACCTGGTGGTCAAAGGGCTGCTCGAAGGAAAAATCGATGAGGCTTCGATCCGGTTTTTTATCGGCTATAGTGGCTGGTCGGCAGGGCAGCTCGATCAGGAGGTCCAAGAGAATACCTGGATCGTTACCAATGACATCGGGGCGGAATGCCTTTTTGAGCACACCTCAGATGAGCTATGGCGCTACATTCTCAAGTACTTAGGAGGGGAGTTTAAACAAATGGCAAATTATCCCATAGACCCTCGATTAAATTAATATATTGCTTACATTTGCTTCTAACAGGATAAAACCAAATAACGATGGACAAGGAGAAAGAATTGTCGCCAGAAGATCAGGTGACCCCAACTTCTACTGAAGAACAGGGTAAAGAGAACGCCGCTCAAGCCGCTGCTGAAAGTGCTGAAAACCAGGAGGAGCAGGAGGAAACAGAAGAGGAGGAGACGGTAGATTATGAAAGCTTTTCTAAAAAACAGCTTGTAGAGGCCTTAAAGGAACTTTTACATGAGGGGCAGTTTGTGAAGAAAGACAAGCAGGTAAATGAAATCAAAGGCTATTTTGATACCCTTTTCCAGCAGGAAAAAGAGGCCGCGAAACAGGCTTTCCTAGCCGAAGAAGGGCAGACAGAGGATGATTTCCAGTATAGAGGAAGTGATGAGGATCGTGCCTTCTATGCTAACTATAACCTGTTCAAAGAAAGGAAATCCGATGCGCTCAAGCAGCTCGAGCACGAAAAAGAAAATAATTTAGCGGCTAAAAACCTCCTTCTTGACCGTCTCCGCGACGTGGTGGATGGAGAGGAGACGACTGACAACCGCTCCGTGGTTAAGGAAATTCAGGAGGCTTGGAAAAGATAGGTCCTGTTCCTGCCGCGCATAATAAGAATTTATGGGCTTCGTTTAATGCCCTGATGGATCGCTTCTACGATAATCGTTCGATTTATTTCGAACTGAAGGAGCTAGATCGTAAAAAGAATTTGGAACTCAAATTGGAGCTTTGTGAAAAAGCAGAGGCATTAGCAGCAGAGAGCGATATCAAGGCGGCCATTAAGACGCTAAATGAGTATCACGAAGAGTTTAAGCATATAGGACCAGTTCCACGCGAAGAGCAAGAGCCGCTTTGGCAGCGCTTTAAAGCGGCTTCGGATGCGGTTTACGATAAGCGTAAGGTTTTTTACGAGGCCCAAAAAGGGGTTTACGAAGAAAATCTGGCGAAAAAAGAAGCACTCATCGAAAGCTTAACGCCCTTTACGAGCTTTGAAGGCACGCGTATCAAAGAGTGGAATGCGAAAACAAAAGAAGTATTGGCTATCCAAAAGCAGTGGGAGGCAGTAGGTCCTGTGCCAAAAGAGTCTGGAAAAGAAACCAATAAGCGTTTTTGGACAGCGTTCAAATTATTTTTCTCCAATAAAAACCAATTCTTCAAAAGCCTGGATGAGGTACGTAAGGAAAACAAGCAGCGAGCAGAGGCACTCATCGCCCGCGCGGAAGCTATGTCCGACAGTACAGACTGGCAAAAGACCAGTCAGGAACTCATCGAGCTGCAGCAGGAGTGGAAAACCTTAGGCCCGACACCCGAAAAGGTGCGTGATGAGCTATACAAACGCTTTAAGCAAGCCTGTGACAGCTTCTTCGAGCAAAGAAGAAATGCGAACAAGCAGAGCAATCAAGAATTCGAAGAGAATTTGAAGAAAAAGCGATCGCTAATCGATGAAATGATCGCACAAGCCACAGCGGCGGCGCTACAGCCGAAAATATGGAGCGTTTTATTCGTGAATTCCAGGCGATCGGTTTTGTGCCGAGGAAGAACATGAAGGAAGTTACCTCCTTGTTTAACGAAGCACTGGAAAATTATGCAAGCAAGCTGGGGATGGAAGGTAAAGACAAGGAAGAGTTCCTTTTCCGCCTCGACATGGCCAAGCTGCAAAACGAACCGCAAGGGAACCGCATCATCGGCAAGAAAGAACATGGTATTCGCAAGCAGATCGCAGATCTGGAAAATAATATCTCGCTTTGGAAGAATAACCTGGCCTTCTTCGCCTCTTCTAAGACGGCAGATAAGCTAAAAGATCAGTTCGATACGAAAATTCAAAAGGCTGAAGACGAAATCGAAAAGCTCAAGCAGCGCTTAAACATTTTAAGAGAATTTTAAGCCACTCAAAAATAGGGAGATAGCGCTATCTCCCTATTTTTTTGTTTTTAGGGCTTTTTACTTCTGAAAAAGACTTCTATATTTGCACTGTCATTAAGAGAAAGGGTTTACAAGCCTCTTTAGCTCAGCTGGTAGAGCAACTGACTTGTAATCAGTAGGTCGCTGGTTCGATCCCGGCAAGGGGGCTCTGATCTCTTAATGACGCCTCCTTAGCTCAG
>NZ_AJYA01000064.1 GCF_000265075.1 Nitritalea halalkaliphila LW7
CTCCTCCCCGGGCTAAAAGAAAGCCCGTATCCAGAAGATGTGGTCACCTTATKACCAAAAGATACTTTTATTGTAATCGTAATTGTTTACGTACTTATGATGCTCCCGCACCCACTCGAAATCCGCGATGGCATCAAAAAAAGCATGTAGCTGCTCCTCCTTTTGGACATAGACCTTCGAAACATTTCGGCAGCCCAAGCCATAATAGGTGAACACATCAGCGGCCAGGGCACGCAACTCCTCCGCGGTCTCCGTCCCCCGCAGCACCGCCACCGACGTGCGGTTCTGGCGAATAATATGCGGATAGCGACCGAAATAATGGTGAAAATAGCGGGCCGAATTATTGCTGCCCGTGGCGATGTAGGCATCTTTCGCCTTCAGCATGTCCGCCACCTCGATGTCCGCCTCGAAAACAGGATTGATCGCCTGCAGCTCCGTAATCAGCCAGCGCATCAGCACCTGATCCCCAGAGCTCAACTTGATGCTCGCCTTATGTCCTGCCATCAGCACGCAGAGCAGGTCGTGGAAGGCCACCGCGGGGATGTTTCCAGCTGCCAAAATCCCCACATCCTTATGCCCCTTTGTGGAGAAGCTATAAGGCGCCACCCATTCCTGCAGCGCCTGCCGATCCAGCAGCTGCATGAGGCCATCCAGCGCCGTCCGCAGCATTTTAGGAATGAACCAACTGTTGTTATTTTCGACCCGGAAGGCCAAAGCCTGAAATTCAGCATCGGAGAGCTCGCCGATACGGTCTCCGAGGTGCCCGAGAGCTTGTACGCGTTGTTCTATCATAAGTAAAAAAGGAAATGCCGCCTGTCAGAGGCGGTTTTGCCCTGCCGGGCAAAGGTACCACTGCCTAAGGGAAATAAAAAAAATCCCCCCTCAGGAAGTGCTTTTTTCTACTTTGTAGCGAATGGCCTCTGCCACAAAGTGATTTAAAGAGGTTTTGTCTTCCATCGCTAATAAGGCCGCTTTTTTATGTAGCGACTCGGGTATCCTAACATTAAAACTGCCTTTAAACGGCCTTTCAGGACTATTCCCCGAAGCAGCACAATCGTTTAAATAGCTGTCTATCGCCTCCTTGAAATCCATTTCCAAGGCTTTGCCCGTCTCCCCCTCGTAGGAAATCAGTCCCCTAATCCCTAATACCGCCCCGTAAAGTAAATTGTCTTCCGGACTGTATTCGATCGTCCCTACATATCCTTTGTATTCTAAATATTTCATAGTGCTAACACTTCTTTAATTTGTTTCAACTGATACAATTTCACCACAAAAGCTTTACAAGTTCATCGTAATGAAGGTCAGTAGGCATACTTCGAAATCGCGTGATCAATTTTTCTCTTCGTGATATTCATTTTTAGCAACTATATACAGTTACAAATTTACTTTTTTTTACTGGGTTAAAGCAAGGGGGGAGAGGCGAGAAGGGCTAAAAAAGTCTCGATTTGCTTAATCTCTCCCTTTGCCAGACATTTCGTATCTTTACCAGGAAATTTTTCACTATGCAGGATCTGAACCCGAAGAGGCCCTCTGAAAGCCTCAGCACCCACGACATCCGCCGCATCTGGCGGCAGCATCGGCTCGCCTACCTCCTCGTATGTGGGCTGGCGCTGGCCCTGGCCGTGGCCGTGCACTTTTTACGTCCTAAAAGCTACCGCGCTGAAGCGCTTCTGCTCGTGAGCAGCGCTGATCAGATGGGTGCCTCCCCGAATCTAGGAGGCCTGGCCGCATTAACGGGCTTTTCGCTGCCACTTAACCCCAACCAAAACGAGGTGCCGCCCAGCTTGTACCCGAAGTTGGCCAGTGAAACCAGCTTCTTGCAGCAGCTGCTGCCCCTGTCCCTGCCCCCCTCCACGCTGGCCGATTTTCCGGGGGGGACGCTGGAGAGCCTGCTGGATGCGCGTGCCGCCAAGGGCCTTTGGCCGAAGGCCGAAAACCAAAAACCTTCCCGCAGCCTTTTTCGCGCCGATAGTACCCTTTCCCTGTCGCAGCAAGAGGTGGAGCGGCTAAAACGCTTGGAAAAAGCCCTACAGCTGAGCTGGGATCCACAGGAAAACACGCTGCTCCTGCAGGCCGATATGCCAGACCCTGAGGTGGCGCTGCGCGTCTTAGAAGAAATGCGTGGCCTGCTCCAAAAACGGCTGATCGACATCCGCGCGGGCCAAGCCCAAAACCGTCTCGATTTCACCGAAAAAAGATGGCAGGAGGCAGAAAAGGCCTTTTTCAGCACGCAGGAGGAACTGGCCACCTTCCGAATCGAAAACCAAAACCGAGTTTCGCCCAGCCTAAACAATCGACTAGAGCGTTTGGAAGCCCGATATAATCTGCGTTTCGAAACCTATTCCGAGCTCGGCAAGCAGGTAGAGCTGGCACGGCTGCAAGTGGCCCGCGACACGCCTAATTTCACCCTCTTGCGCCAGCCGGAAGCCTCCTACCGCCCCCTTGGGCCCGGCCTGCTGCTGCGTGGGGGCTTGCACCTGATCGCTGCTGCCTTCCTGATCGTTTGCCACAGTGCCTTCCTGCTGCTGCGCCTTTCTGGGGGAGCAGCCTTAGAGGAAAATAACCACGCAGACGCCTCTACAATGTCCCCTGCGAGCGTCCACTCCTCCGCCAACACGCCTTCCACTACCGAGGCCGCCAAAAACAACCCGCATGGCTAAGCCCTTGTTCAGCATCATCGTGCCGGTCTTCGAAGATCCTACAGGGCTCCGAAAAACACTGCAGAGCCTGCTCGAACAGGGCTTTGGAGCGAAGGAAATTCTGGTCATCGATGGGGGATCCGGGCCCGAAATGCAGGCGCTGCTCGCCGAGTACCGCGCAGATATCCAGCAGTTAGTTTCCGAAAAAGACGAGGGGGTCTACGATGCTATGAATAAAGGCTATGCCCTGGCTACAGGTGACTATGCGCTTATCCTAAATGCAGGAGACACCCTGGCAGCAGCCGATGTCCTAGAAAAAGTCAGCCACTTTGCTGGCAAGGCACCGCTCCTCTATGCGGCCTCGCGCACCTACTTCGAAGCCGCCAGCGTCTTACGTTATGCTGATTTCGAATCCGAGCAGCCCGACTGGTACCGAAAAAAACTGCCCAATCACCAAGCCATCTGGATCCATCGCGCCCTGTACACGCAGTACCGGTACTCCCTTCGGCAGGGACTTAATGCGGACACCCAGCTGCTGCTCCAGCTTTTCGAGCGCTACCCGGCCCTAGAGATGCCTTTCGTGCACAGTCACTTTCCACTCGGCGGGCGCTCGAACTATTACCCGAGCTTTCGGCATGCCTGGTCCCTGACAGCGGCCAGCTACCGCCTTCGGGGCATGCATCGGCAGACCCTCGGGCACCTGCCCAAGTACCTGCTGCAGCGCCTTCTCGGCCGCCGTCGTTACTTACATGTGTACCTTCGCTACCTCCTGCGCAGATGAAGTCCCTGACAGCTCCCCTATCGCCCCCCTCTTTAAGGCGCTCGGCCAGCTGGCGCCAGCTGGCCTGGTATGGGTTTTTGGTGGCGGTTTTTCTGCTGCCACTGGACAGTAGCCCCTTTTTCCCGCTGAATAATCAGTACCGGCCCCTCTCCTTTTTCTTTCTTTTGCCGGCCGCCTTCGCTTTTCTGCTGGATCGGCAGTGGAGTCGGCATGACCTATGGGTGGCCTGATGCTCAGCTTGGCTGGCGTACATGCCGTAGCCCTGGCGCTAGGCCTCCTGGGCCGCTGGGAGCATCTGCCTAAGGCCCTGCTCAGCCTCCTCATTTTAGGCATTTCCCTAATCGCCACACGCTATTGCTTGCGCCATGCCGCCAACCTTGGCAGGGAGAAGGTACTCGCCAGCTTGGGCCGCGTGGCCACCTGGTCGCTGTACCTGATCTTCGCGGTGGGTGCCGTGCAGCTGGCAGGGATTGCGGGGCTGCTGCCCCAAAACCTCTCCGAAGGCTTCACCCTGCTATTTAGCTACCGCACCGTGAACCGCCTGCAGGGAATCTCCGGGGAGCCCTCCTGGATGGTGCGCTACCTGATGCTCTTCGGGCTGCTCCATGTTTTTTTTTACCGCGGCAAAGGCCGTTTTCTTAGCCTCCCCCTCTTGGGGCTTTTCCTGCTGCTTTCCGGATCCGCCTATGGCTACCTCACCGTGCTACTTAGCGGAGCGCTCTACCTTATCGTCTTTCGCCTGAATCGCCGTAGCCTGCTTTTACTTGGACTTATTAGCCTGCTCAGCCTGGCGGGCCTAAGCCAAATCCGGCAGTACGAAGGGGACAACTACACCTTCCGGCGCCTCTCCAATATCGCGCGGATCGTAGCCGAGCCCGAAGCGCTTTTCCTGATTTTGGAGCGGGAAGGCTCCATGTTTCAGCGCATCATGAACCCCGTTATCGGCTTCCAGAGCGGTTCCAAAACCTTTTTCCTCGGCACGGGCCTAGATGGCTACCGCTATGTGTACCCCGACCTGGTGCGGGAGCGCTATGCCTATGCCCTGGCTTTCGAGCAGGTCTACGAGGCGGTGACGGAGCGCTCCTACATCACGCCGAAATCCCTCTATGCGAAATTTCGCGGAGCTGGGCCTGCTGCCTTTCTTGGCCTGCCTGCTAGCCATCGGCTATGGATTTTGGGTTTTGCGCTGGCGCAAAGGCCCCCTTCCCGTTCCCCCCACGCGCGCTTCGCTCAACTGCTTTTCTGCGTCAGCTTGGTCTCCGTCCTGAACACGGATAGCGTCATCAACCAAAGTCTGATTTTTTCGCTATATTTGTGTTTTTACAGTATTCATGAGTAAAACAGCCCTCGTCAGTATCATCACTCCATGCTATCAGGCGGCCCGCTATCTGCCTGGCCTACTGGCGAGTGTACAGGCCCAGCAGTACCCCCATTGGGAGCTTTGGCTCGTGGACGATGGCTCCAGCGACGGGACTGCTGCCGCCATCGCCGAAGCTGCCGCCGCGGATAGCCGGATCCACGCGCTTTTCCTGCCTGAAAACCAAGGTGCCGCTGCTGCACGAAATGCTGGCATCAGCGCCGCCAGGGGACGCTATATCGCCTTTTTAGATGTGGACGATCGCTGGATGCCGGAAAAACTACAGCGACAGCTGGACTTTATGCAGCGCGAAAACATCGCCTTCAGCTATACCTATTATAAGGTAGTAGAAGAAAATGGACGGGCGGCCGGTGTGGTGGACCAACTCCCCGCCAAGCTCAGCTACGAACAGCTCTTGACCCGCAACTTTGTCGGCTGCCTCACGGCCATGTACGACAGTGCGCAGCTGGGCAAGGTCCTCATGCCAGCGCTTCGAAAGCGCCAAGATTATGGCTTGTGGCTCCATCTCCTTAAAAAAACCCCTTATGCCTACTTACTGCCTGAGGTGCTCGCCACCTACACACGGCGGGAAAGCTCCCTGTCCAGTAATAAATTAGGCCTCATTCGGTATAACTGGCAGCTCTTCCGCCAGGTGGAAGGGCTATCCCTGCTGAGCGCCTGCTATTACCTTTCCTGTAACATCACCGCTAAACTTTTTTCCTTATGATCACCGTCATCGGTGGGTCTGGATTTATCGGCACGGCCCTTTGCCGCAGCCTTCAGGCGCAGGCCATCCCCTTCCAGATCGTAGATAAAAATCCCTCTACCACCTTTCCTGACCAGACAGAGCTGGCGGATGTGCGCGACCCTCAGGCCCTGGCGAGCGCCTGCCAAGGGAAGGTTTGGATCAACTTAGCTGCTGAGCATCAGGACAATGTGCGTCCGGTGCGCCTCTATGAGGAAGTAAATGTGCAGGGTGCCCGACATCTCTGCGCCTTAGCCGCTGAGCGGCAAGTGGAACGCTTGCTTTTCGTGAGCTCGGTGGCGGTGTATGGGGAAAGCCACCCGAATGCGGATGAGGAAAGCCCCCATGCGGCCAGTCACCCGTATGGGCAGACTAAGGCCGCCGCTGAGCAGGTCTATCGGGACTGGCAGGCAGCAGATCCCAGGCGGCGGCAGCTGCTCATCGTGCGCCCCACCGTGGTATTCGGAGAGGGAAATCGGGGAAATGTGTATAACCTGCTGGCGCAAATGGCCTCCGGGCGTTTTGTGATGATCGGCAGTGGCCAAAACCGGAAGTCGATGGCCTATCTCCCGAATGTGGTGGCCTTTATGGAACATCTTTTAGGGCAGCCCCAGCGCGCGGGCGTACAGGTATTTAACTATGCCGATAAGCCTGATTTCAGCATGGAGGAGCTGGTGCAAAACGTGTATGAGGCGCTCGGCAAGCCCTCCACCTCTCCTTTTCGTCTGCCCTATGTGTTCGGGTATGGAGCCGGCCTGGCCCTCGACCTGCTGGGCAAGCTGCGGGGCAAACCCTTTACAATCAGTGCCATTCGGGTAAAGAAATTCTGCTCCACCACCACCTTCAGCAGTGCCCGGAGTGCCGCCAGTGGCTTTCAGGCACCGTTTACTTTGGCCGAAGGCTGAGGGAAATGATTCGTGCCGAGTTTTTACGCCGCTGAAGGCACCTTAGATGCCAAATTCCACCTGAAACATGCCCGTCCAGGTATTTCCTGCGCGGCTAAAGCTCGTCAAGCCCTGTAGCCAGCGGTAGCCTACATTCGCCTGCACCTTAATGCGGTGTCCATTCAGGTATTTGGTCGCGCCGAGGAGTCCTTCGTCCACGCGCTGTCGGATGGCGGAGGGGTTTTGGTTCGGTACCACATAGGCATAGCGTGCGGCCAGCTCGAGTCGGGGGCCCACCATGCGGGAGAGCTGCGTGTTGATGCCGCGGCCCACCACGACCAGCCGGATATCGCCTGCCTCATTCGTCGTGATCGGGTCGGGACTATTGCGCTGCATGTATTCGGACATCAGCGCCCAACCTTGGTACTTGAACATCATATCCGCGATGAGGCTATTCAAGTTGCGCGCCTCGAAGAGCTCAGCACCGAGTTGGCCCTGCGTCCGCACTGCTTTTTGGTTCGCGGAGTAAGTAAATCCGAGGGAAAGTTTCGGTCGCGGCTCGAACTCGATATCCCCTTCGGAGTAGTCCCCATTATTCGAAAAGTAGCCGAAGGGCAGCCATTCCAGGCGTCCGGTGTAGGCCAGGCCGTTGTTGATGGCCAGCGCATTTCGTCCGTCGCCCGAGGTGATGGCTGTTTTCACCTGCCAGACCTGCTGGCCGGTAAGTTTTTGTGGGACGGTATAGTAGGTGTACAGCCCAAAATCCCGATCCAGGGTCAGGAGACCATTTACGATAGAGCGATCGGCAAATTGGAGATTTCCTGAGCTGATGACTCGTTGGCGGTTTCCGGGCAGCTTGACCTGTCCGAATCCGAGGTACAAATTCTCATTTACGGTATAATACAGGATGGCATCGCGGATGGCTGCGCCACTTCTCCAAGCTCCAGGTCCATGTCTGCCCGGGAGAAGGAAAGTTGGATGTAGTATTGGAATTTTGGGGAGAGGACGTATCCGTCAAAGCGCAGGCGCAGGCGTCGGATGCGCATTTCGAAGGCCTCCACTTCGGCGCGGTCACCGGCGAGGGTATTAAAGCCTGCGCGGTTTTGCATGCGGAAGCGTAGGTTCATCAGAAACAGGGAGTCACGCTTAAAGGAGACGCCATCTTTCACGTCGATCATGGCGCGTTCGTCGGATTCTACGGATTGGGCATGGCCTTTTCCTCCAGCGAGGAACAGGGTGATGAGTAGGAAGAGTGTGAGCGCAAGCTGCTGTTTCATGCGCCAAATTTAATTATTAATTGTTAATGGTTGATTGTTAATTGTTAATGGTTGGTGGGATGG
>NZ_AJYA01000065.1 GCF_000265075.1 Nitritalea halalkaliphila LW7
CAGCTATTCCTTTAAAGAGTGCGTAACAGCTCACTGGTCGAGCGGCAGGGCGTCGATAATAATCGGGCATCAAGCGCGATACCGAAGCGTAGGATGGTCTACGAGAGTAGATTATGGTAGGGGAGCATTCTAATGACGGCGAAGGTAGATGGTGATGTTTACTGGAGTGATTAGAAAAGCAAATGTAGGCATAAGTAACGATAATGCGGGCGAGAAACCCGCACACCGATAGACCAAGGTTTCTGATCAACGCTAATCGGATCAGGGTTAGTCGGGTCCTAAGGCGAACCCGCGAGGGCAGTCGATGGCCAATGGGTTAATATTCCCATACCGTTCATACAGGTGATGGAGTGACGGAGTACTGAAAGGCTTGCCAACTGACGGAATAGTTGGTTAAAGGGTGTAGGTATTGGATTAGGAGTAAAATGCACTGATCTAGCTGAACCTGATAGTACCGCGCGTCTACGGACAAGCGGATAATAGCCGTAAGGACTTCCAAGAAAAACTTCTAGCGTTAAGCGTATGAATGCCCGTACCGCAAACCGACACAGGTGGTCAAGGAGAGAATCCTAAGGTGCTCGAGTGAATCATGGCTAAGGAACTCGGCAAAATGGCCCTGTAACTTCGGGAGAAGGGGCGCCACACGCGAGTGTGGCCGCAGTGAAGAGGCCCAGGCGACTGTTTATCAAAAACACATGGCTTTGCGAAGTTGAAAGACTAAGTATAAGGCCTGACACCTGCCCGGTGCCGGAAGGTTAAGAGGGGGCGTTATCGCAAGAGAAGCGCTGAATTGAAGCCCCGGTAAACGGCGGCCGTAACTATAACGGTCCTAAGGTAGCGAAATTCCTTGTCGGGTAAGTTCCGACCTGCACGAATGGTGTAACGATCTGGCGCTGTCTCAGCCATGAGCTCGGTGAAATTGTAGTCGCGGTGAAGATGCCGCGTACCCGCAACGGGACGGAAAGACCCCATGAACCTTTACTGCAGCTTAGTATTGGTATTGGGTAAACGATGTGTAGGATAGGTGGGAGACTGTGAAGTGGCGTCGCTAGGCGTTGTGGAGTCGCCGTTGAAATACCACCCTTTGTTTGCTTGGTATCTAATCCGCCTGTGGCGGAGACATTGCTTGGTGGGTAGTTTGACTGGGGTGGTCGCCTCCAAAAGGATAACGGAGGCTTCCAAAGGTTCCCTCAGCACGCTTGGTAACCGTGCGTGGAGTGCAATAGCATAAGGGAGCTTGACTGTGAGGCCGACAAGCCGAACAGGGTGGAAACACGGGTATAGTGATCCGGCGGTACTGCATGGAAAGGCCGTCGCTCAAAGGATAAAAGGTACTCTGGGGATAACAGGCTGATCTCCCCCAAGAGCTCATATCGACGGGGAGGTTTGGCACCTCGATGTCGGCTCGTCACATCCTGGGGCTGGAGAAGGTCCCAAGGGTTGGGCTGTTCGCCCATTAAAGTGGCACGCGAGCTGGGTTCAGAACGTCGTGAGACAGTTCGGTCCCTATCTGTTGCGGGCGTGGGAAGTTTGAGGAGACCTGACCTTAGTACGAGAGGACCGGGTTGGACTGACCGCTGGTGTACCGGTTGTGGTGCCAACTGCACTGCCGGGTAGCTACGTCGGGAAGAGATAAGCGCTGAAAGCATCTAAGTGCGAAACTCCCTCCAAGATGAGACTTCCAAACAGGGACGTCAGAGACGATGACGTTGATAGGCTGCAGGTGTAAAGTCAGCAATGGCATAGCTGAGCAGTACTAATGACCCGAAAACTTACGTTAGATTACCCTATTGCATTTTCTCCCAACATGTTAAAAGCATACGCTGCGAGTCACGAGAGTGAGTTAGGAGCGCTAAAAAATATTGACTACGTCAAGTAGCTACTGGTTTGACTAGATGAGGGTCAGACAAGAGACAGTAGAAAGGCCTGGCGGCCTAGCGTAGGGGTTCCACCTCTTCCCATCCCGAACAGAGAAGTTAAGCCCTACTGCGCCGATGGTACTGGAGTTACATCTGGGAGAGTAGGTCGCCGCCTCATCATCGAAGCCCTTTGGAGAAATCTGAAGGGCTTTTTTTAATGGTTAATTGTTAATGGTTAATTGTTAATGGTTAATTGTTAATTGTTAATGGCGCTGTGGGCGTGGGACTTGGTTGGGATTGTTGTGGGTTGCTTTTTTAATGGTTAATGGTTAATGGTTAATTGTTAATGGGGTTGTTGGCGTGGGACTGGTTGGGTTGTCATGGGCTTTTTTTTAATGGTTAATGGTTAATGGCGCTGCCGATGCGGGGCTTGGTAGGGGGTATCTTGCTAGGGTGCAGAAATCGAGAGCCCTCATAACGGCGGATTTTGGGAAGGCCTGGAGGCTTCAGACCCAGGCACGAGAGGCGTTCTTCGATCCGCGGGCTAACGCCACGCGGTTAGCATAAGGTCCGCTCCTATGGAGCTCGGGGGGGACAGCAGCTCGGGATTATAGAGGCCTAATTTTTTTTCGACTTAACGGTTTTATCCAAGCTGGAAACAGACGCGCTTTTCACAAGACAAACCTGCCGCGCCTGCGCCATTAACAATTAACAATTAACCATCAACAATCAACCACCCCTATCAACGTACAGAAATAGGGTCTGGAACGCCATCTGGATCATTACGAACAAAGCCATCCTGCTGAATGTCGCCGAGCAAGCGAAGCCCTGCTACATGGGGAGCTGCCATAGAGGTACCACTGATGCTGCGGTAAGCACCACCAATCCACGTTGAGGCAATTTGCACCCCTGGTGCGCACCAGTCTATAGGCGGATTCCCAAAATTAGAGAATGACGCAAAACGATCGTTACTGTCCATAGCGGAAACGGTCAGCGTAAAAGGGCCATTTACCCGTGCCGGGCTGGATGTGTTCGCGTCAGCGCTGCTATTCCCTGCGGCTAAAACAAACCAGATGCCTGCATTAGACGCATTTAGAACAGCCTGATCTAAGGCAGAAGAGATACCCCCACCTAAACTCATATTCGCCACATCACCTGGCTGTGCATTCGCCGCGATGAAGTTTACGCCCGCGATTACGCCCGAATTACTTCCAGAGCCATTCGCCCCTAAAACCTTTACCGGAATCACCTGCGCGCCTGCAGCGACACCGATGACGCCGATTTCATTATCGATGGCACCAACAGTCCCCGCCACATGCGTGCCATGTCCATTTTCATCCGTTAGCGAATTGCCATCCCGGCCACGTGTAAAGGCATTAAAACCACGCTGAGCATTTACATTTAAGTCGGGATGTGTAAGCTCTATGCCCGTATCTACCACGTAAACGGCATTCGAGCCCTGATAGCTAACACCACCATTTACCCGAGTAATGCCGAAAGGCACCACCTGTGCAGGCTGTGCGCTACCACCACCACCGCCTCCAGGACGACGCAGGATAGGCAATAAAGGCCCCAATAAATCAGGTAATAAATAAGCCACGCGGTCAGGTTCTATCGAAGCTACGGAAGGATCCTTTTCGATACGGGATAGCTGTTCCGGACTTAGTCGCGCGGCGAAACCTACCAGTGCCGTCTCATACACCTCTTCTGCTTGTTCGGCTGGGATGCCAAATTTGCGTAAAAACGTGCCCACTTCCTCCCGCATCAGCGCTTGATTTTCAGCATAATCCTCGCCACGTCGAAAACTGATGGCAGTGGGTTCCATGCTGATGATGTACTTACCCGGTATGATCTCTCCGGCACCTGCTACGTGCAAAACACTTTCTACCTCATTACCAAAGGCTTCTGCCTCGGAGTTCGGGTTGATTTCTTCGGGTGGCTGGCAGGCTCCTGCTACTAAAAGCGCTAAACCTACGCTTAATCCGTATCTCTTTTTCATAAGTAATAGAATTGGTTTTTTGCGAATATCGAACAAATAAGTAAATAACAAAATAAAAATATGAAATTTTACCTACTACACATTTAATATATGGGTATTGTGGTTGATTTCGGCTTTTGGTGATGAGGGTTTTTGCTGATTCCCTATTTTATTTTTCTTGTTTTGCATAAAACCAGCTGAGGCATAAGCGCTTCAGCTCTCCTTAACTTGCAGGAACGCTGTGAAGCATGTAGCTTTGGGTTCGCATGAGTTACAAGAAGCCAATCGCCCTAATCGTTCTCTTTACCTTCCTCTTTTTATTTGGCGGAAGCCTTTTACATCCGCCCAGACCTCTGCTCCAAGGGCACCTTTTGAGCTTTACCAGCTACAAGAGGGTCAGCTTATCTTTCAAGGTTTGTTAAAGGCAGATTACCTTCAGGTGATCGACGAGCAGCTGAAATTCATGCACAGTCAGGGCCATATGTTTTTTTTGAATGCGGCCTTTCGGCCCAATTTAAGTCTAGGGCCAGTCACTTTAGAGGCCTCACAGTCCCCTTGGGTTCTGGTGCGTGGCGCTGATGGGTTAGGGGTATGGCATCGCTATGGAGAGCAGGTCTTGGAACCGAAATATAGGGAAGTGGAGACCA
Source organism: Nitritalea halalkaliphila LW7 (assembly GCF_000265075.1). GTDB lineage: Bacteria > Bacteroidota > Bacteroidia > Cytophagales > Cyclobacteriaceae > Nitritalea > Nitritalea halalkaliphila. Next base: position 4,485 of record NZ_AJYA01000065.1, read on the forward strand.
GTGAAACGGCTCTGCTGGTCCGTGACCATGACGGATTCGCACATTATGACCGTCGCACACGTAATTTGACTCCCATCGGCAGCTTTGAACGCGCGCATCTGCTTCCGAATGGACAGGTGGTGGCTACCCGAGAAGGACGTTATTACTTGCCCATCAGTAATTTTCTGCAGGAGCAAGCCCTAGATAGTGTGCAAGCAGCGGGAGATAATTTTCTTATCTTTACTTTAAACCAGAAAAAAGGCTTAGTTAATGCCATCGGCAAGGTCATTCTCCCAGCCCAAATGGATGCACTCACCCACTTGGAAAAGGATTATTTTATTGCCCGGGAGGGCAAAGAATACCGCCTGATAAAGGCGCTCCCGAATGGCATTCAGGTGCAGTATGTGTCCTACCATCGCATTCAGATGGACGCTGGGACGCCTGTGGAATATATCCACGGCAAGCTTCGGCGCATCATGAAGGGGGAGGGGATTTTACTGGATGCAGTAGGCATGACCCGCGTAGAGGCCCTGGCTCCAAAGGTCTATCGGGTAGATTTTCGCGATGGCAAAACGGGCGTTTATGGGGACTCAGGCTGGCTGTTGACACCTACCTCGCAGATCGGTGCTTTGCGCTGGCTGGCGGATGGGCAGCTTCAGGGAGAGATGCTGGCATTCAAGCATTCCTAAGTCCTCTCCGACAGTGGATTTCTGTTCCCGAGGCGCTTGAGCTGCGCCCATTTTATGAGGAGCGTGCGGCTGTCCGCTTTTCAGATGGCTGGAGCTATGTGGATGCGCGGGGAGAGCTGCTTCCGCTCCGTGCTTTGGAAACTGCGGGCACCTTTTCTAAGGGGGTGGCGGCTGTGGGCCAAAGGGGGGCATACTTTCTCATTGACAGGTTTGGAGAGGCTATTTCGGAGTCTTTCACTGAACTTCGCCGCCTAGCGGATGACTTATACCTAGTCGAAAAGGAGGGTAAATGGGGGATTTTACGTGCAGATGGTAGCTTTCTGTGGCCCGCAGAGTTAGAGGCCGCCCAAGAGCTGGAAGGTCAGTTTCTGCTGCTTCTCAGAGAGGGGCGCTGGGGGCTGGCGGACCGTGCGGGCAGGATGCTCTTACCCTTTGCCTACCGGCAAATCGAGGTAGATGCCCCTAGTGGCAGCATCGCAGCCCAGCCTTTGGCGGAGCCAGAAGCTTTCCTTACCACGAACAAACCTTAAACCGATACAACGATGAAACAAGCAGTGATTTTTGACATGGATGGCGTCATCTGCCATACCAATCCTTACCATGCGGAGGCCTTTCGGCTTTTTTTCAGCCGGTACGGGTTGAAGCCTACTGAGGAAGCATTTAAGGAGCATATGTATGGAAAGAACAACGGCTATATCTTTTCGTATTTTTTAAATCGTCCGATAGAGGGGGAGGAGCTGGCAGAGCTGGAACGTGAAAAAGAGGCCTGTTTTCGAGAGCTCTATGCTCCTCATGTCCAGGCGATAGCTGGCTTTTTACCCTTTCTGAATACGCTTCGCGGGCGGGTGGCTCTGGGTGTAGCTACCTCTGCACCTCAGGCAAATATGGACCTGATTTTGGGTACGCTGGGCATTCGGGATTATTTTCAAGTGGCGCTGGCCAGTGAGCATGTTCGCAAGCATAAGCCAGATCCGGAGGTGTACCTGAAGGCGGCGGCGGCTTTAGATGTCTCCCCCGCGGAAGCGCTGGTATTCGAGGATTCTTTTTCGGGGGTGACTGCTGCCCGAAATGCGGGGATGGAGGTCATCGGTGTGCTGAGCTCCCATCGGGCCGAAGAGCTGCCTCCCTGTAAGGACTACGTCCAAAATTATTTGCAGCTGGGTTTAGGTGTTTTGTCCTGAATAGAGTTTCAAAGGCCTATGAACCGCATTCGTGGTATTCGAGAGGAGGAGGTTTCCCAAGGTAAAAATGCGGGAGCTACCTAGGGCATGCTTCAGGAGGCTATGGCCTACATACGAAAAAGGGCTTTTACATCTCTGTAAAAGCCCTTTTATACGATAGGCATGCGCGGTACCAATTCCTCTAGGAACCTTGGTAGCGGGTATGTTGCCTATTCCGCTTTATTTCTTATCGCCGCTGCCTCCTTTTCCGGCGCTACTGCTGCTACTTCCGCTGTCGTCATTCCCTGCGATCGAGGAGCGCATGTCGGTGTCGGACTTGATGTTTTCCATTTTATAGTAGTCCATTACGCCTAATTTTCCATTACGGAAGGCATCGGAAAGGGCCTTAGGTACCTCAGCTTCTGCCTCGATTACCTTCGCACGCATTTCCACTGCTTTAGCCTTCATTTCCTGCTCGAGGGCCACGGCCATGGCGCGTCTTTCTTCGGCTTTGGCCTCGGCCACTTTAAGGTCGGCAGACGCCTGATCGATCTGTAATTTCGCTCCGATATTTGTACCCACGTCGATGTCTGCGATGTCAATGGATAGGATTTCAAAGGCCGTGCCTGCATCTAGTCCGCGTTCCAAAACAAGTTTGGAGATTTTATCTGGATTTTCGAGTACGCTTTTATGGTTTTGGGCAGAACCGATGGAGGTAACGATCCCTTCACCGACACGTGCGAGGATGGTGTCTTCACCGGCACCCCCGACGAGCTGTGCGATGTTCGCGCGTACGGTCACACGCGCCTTCGCGATAAGCTGGATACCGTCTGCAGCTACGGCGGCCACATTTGGGGTATTGATTACCTTCGGGTTTACGGAGATCTGCACAGCTTCGAACACATCTCTACCTGCTAGATCTATGGCGGTAGCCTGTTTAAAGCTCAGGCGGATATTGGCTTTATCGGCAGAAATCAGGGCTCGGATCACATTAGGGACATTTCCTCCTGCGAGGTAGTGTGTTTCGAGGTCATTTGTGCTGAGGTCTAGGCCGGCCTTCGTCGCCGTGATGAGTGAATTTACGATGACACTTGGTGGCACCTTACGGATTCGCATCCCGATCAGTTCCCCGATGCTCACGCGTACATTCGCGAAGATTGCGGTGATCCAGAGATTGACAGGCACAAAATACAAAAAGATAAATAAGACCACCAGTGACGCGAAGGCCACCAGTAAAATTAAAGCTGAGTTATCGTACTCCATAGTCTAAACGGATTTATAAAGGTTTCACGAGTATTTGATTGTCTTGTAGGCGGGTGATGGTAATGGGGGTGCCTGCGGCAATGTGCCCCGTGGTGGATTTCACTTCGAAATCCTTCTCTCCAAAGCGCGCTTTGCCGATAGGTTTTAGGTCGGAAAGGGCTTTACCTTCTTCTAATACGGAGAGACCATCTAAACGGTTATCAAAAGAACGGCCTTCCACTGTACTTTTTAAGGTGAAGCGATCCCAGGCTTTGACCCGGAGGGTCCAGATGAGTCCTCCGATATGCAGGACGAGGACCAGCCCGAGGATCCAGAAGGCCGTGTTTTTATCATAGATTTGGAAGGCATACCCCACTCCGATGCCCGAGAAGAGCATGCCGAGGATGCCTACGATGGTGGTGCCGGGGACGAAGATGATCTCGGTGAGCACGAGTAGCAAGCCAATGAAAATGAGCGTAATGACTATCCACATGATGAACAGAAAAATTAAATTTGTTTACGTGGTCTAATATAAGGATTTCCTTAGAAACACTTGATGAAAAGAGGATTTTATTCTTTCTGGGGGGCGTGTAAAAATAGGAGCGCCCGTTACCGTGGGGGTAGCGGCGCAAGGGTATGTGGCTAATATGCTTAGGATCAATAGGCTTTCGCGAAGAGTACGCGACGTGCGGAAGGCTGACCGGTGAGGATGCAGGTTCCGGCTTCTTCTTTTGCATCGAGGGGGATGCAGCGAATGGTGGCTTTGGTGAGGGTTTTAATTTTCTCCTCCGTTTCGCCTGTGCCATCCCAGTGAGCGGACAGGAATCCCCCTTTCTTTTCGAGCACTTCTTGAAATTCCTCCCAGCTGTTTACTTCCGTGATATGTTCGGTTTGGAAGGTTTTAGCTTTTTGGTAGATGCTGTCTTGGATTTCGGCGAGGAGCTCTTCGACGAAGGTGCCGATTTCCACATCTGCCAGGGAAACGGTTTGCTTACTGAGCAGGTCTCGACGGGCGATTTCTACGGAGTTATTTTCCAAGTCTTTCGGGCCGATGGCGATACGTACAGGCACCCCTTTCAGTTCGTATTCGGCGAACTTAAATCCAGGTTTATGGGTGTCACGGTTGTCAAATTTAACGCTGATGCCCTTTGCGCGGAGCGCGGCCATAAGCTCTTTCGCTTTCTCGCTGATCGCATCTAGTTGTTCTTCGCCCTTGTAAATGGGGACGATGACCACTTGGATGGGTGCCAGTTTCGGAGGCAGGACGAGGCCATTATCGTCGGAGTGGGCCATGATGAGTGCGCCCATGAGGCGGGTGCTCACCCCCCAGCTGGTACCCCATACGAAGTCCAGTTTCCCTTCTTTGGTGGCGAATTTTACGTCGAATGCTTTCGCGAAATTTTGGCCTAGGAAGTGGGAAGTACCGGCTTGGAGCGCTTTACCGTCCTGCATCATGGCTTCGATGCAGTAAGTGTCTTCAGCTCCGGCGAAGCGTTCGTTTTCCGTTTTCACGCCTTTTACCACGGGAAGGGCCATAAACTGCTCGGCGAAGGTCGCGTAGACGTGCATCATCTGCACGGTTTCCTCGATGGCCTCTTGTTTCGTGGCATGGGCGGTGTGGCCTTCCTGCCAGAGGAATTCGGCTGTTCGGAGGAAAAGGCGGGTGCGCATCTCCCAGCGCACGACATTTGCCCACTGATTAACGAGTAGGGGGAGGTCGCGGTAGGACTGAATCCAGTTTTTATAGGTGCTCCAGATGACGGTTTCAGAGGTGGGGCGGACGATGAGTTCTTCTTCCAGTTTCGCGTCTGGATCTACGATTACCTCGCTACCGTCTTCGCTATTTTTAAGGCGGTAGTGTGTGACCACAGCGCATTCTTTGGCAAAGCCCTCCACATGGCTGGCTTCCTTCGAGAGGTAGGATTTCGGAATAAAAAGCGGGAAGTAGGCGTTCGTGTGCCCCGTTTCTTTAAACATGCGGTCGAGTTCTGCCTGCATTTTTTCCCAGATCGAATAGCCGTATGGTTTGATGACCATGCAGCCTCTAACGGCCGAGTTCTCAGCTAAATCCGCTTTTTTAACCAATTCATTATACCACAGAGAGTAATCCTCACTTCTTTTTGGAAGTCCTTTGCTCATGATGTTTGCTTGAAAGTAAAAATCTTCTTATTTTCGAATTCTTATGATAGGACAAATATAAAGCAATTATTTATACGTGGCTGCAACATACAGGGTGAAAAGCGCGTATCTATTATATAAGAGTTAAATCTGACCGATTATGAAAAATTTAATGACGTATGTATCGCTCGGAGTAGGTGCCGCACTGGCGCTCTCCTCGTGTAGCAGTAGCTATACAGCGATGAGGGGTGGGGAAACGGATGATTTGTACTTTATGGCTTCAGACGCCCGTGTGGCTACGCAGTTCGCTGTACAGAACAACAATCCGGAGAATTTTAGGGCATTAAAACGCCAAGCGGATGCTCCTGAGATGCAAGAGAATTTCTCTGCTCGTAATGTTAATCCTGAGTATTTAGCACGTTATGCAGCTCCAGCTGATTCTGCGGATGATGAGGGTGCGGTGTATTTTGATGATGAGCGTTTTGACGCGCGTCAGCAGCCGGCTAACGTGAATGTATATAATAATTTTGCCACTGGCCTGTTAATAACTTTGGCGGAGGTTTTGGGGGCTTCGGATTTTCACCATTTATGATGGGCGGATTCGGGCCTATGGGCTTTTGGGATCCTTTCTGGGGTCCTGGTTTCGGTCCAGGATTTGGTTTTGGCCTCGATTTGGCTAGGCTTAGGTTTTGGTGGCGGATTTGGTTTCCGTCCAGGCTTTAACCTTGCTTTAGGTTTTGGTAATCCATGGGCTTTCGGCCTGGTTTTGGCTGGGGCGGATTCGGGCCTATGTGGGATCCATTCTGGGGTCCTATGGCCTCGGTCCTGGTTTTGGCTGGGGGGGTGGTTTCTGGGGTAACCCGTGGATGCGTCCTGGTTTCGGCTGGGGTGGATTCGGTGCACCTATCTTCGTCTTGCCAGGGGGTGAATTAAACCAAAGACAAACTTTACGTGGCGCTCGACCTACGCGTGGAGCGGGTTACGCTACTGCTGCCAACCGTGCGAATATGGCAGCTGGTGCACCAGCGACTTCTCGTGCGGCTGCTAGGAGAGATGCTACAGCCCAGCGTGGCGGTATCGCTTCACCAAATGCGAGCAGAGCGAATGCGGGTAGAGATTTCAGCAGATCACAAAACGATTTATACCGCAACAGTGCGAGCAGCAGAACTGCAGCAGCACCTACGAGTAGAAATACACGTTCAGCAGCTACCACGCGTGGTGGTGCTGTGGGTAGACAAAGTGCAGCGGCTCCTTCCTATCGTTCAGCAGCTCCAGCAGCGCGTACGCAGTCTGCTTACAGAGGTGCGGCGCCAGCTACTCGTGGTAGTGCTATGAGAGGTGGTACAGCAGCAAGATCTGCAAGCCCTTCTTACTCCAATAGAACGGCAGCGCCAAGCTATAGAACAGCTCCTTCTCGTTCTGGCTTCAGTCAGCAGCCAAGTAGAAGTGGTTTCTCTCAGCCGAGCAGAAGTAACTTTAGCCAGCCAAGCAGAAGCACTGCACCAGCGATGCGTTCTACAGCGCCGAGCAGAAGCTCGACTGGATTTAGCTCAGGCGGTGGTGCTATGCGCAGCAGCGGTGGCGGCATGAGCGGCGGCGGATCCAGAGGTGGCGGTCGCGGTGGCAGATAATCCTTATTCGGTCAAAAAGTAAACTCAGGGGCATCTTCGGATGCCCTTTCTTTTTAGTCTATTTTTTACTTCAGGTGCCTCAAGCAATTGTTATGCACTCGTTGAGAAACTGCCAGGACGGAATAGCTCACTTATTTTTTGTTCCTGAGCGTTTCGTAGCCAAAAGTCATGGGGTTTTTCGTTAGTGGAAGGGAATAGTTACATGAATCGCGTTCCCATTTAGATGCGATCGAGCTGTGGACATTTCACCACAAGTTGTGATTTGGAAATTTTTCCTTTTGTCGTTAGGCTCCATTTCTCTCTAATTAGAGGAAATGGGAGGGGTTTTTTCTCGATTTCGGTAGTTTTTTTTAGAATTCTATATCTTTACACCCTTAAAGTCGTTTAGTAAACAGGTGAACTTTTAGGCATTATTCTTGTCAAAAGTTTTTTTAAAAATCATGAAAATATGAAGGGAATAAAGCGAATAATCGGAGTGGCTTGCCTAGTGGGCTTGGTGCTTTCTGAACAGGCGCACGCGCAAAGTGGATATGCTGATGATGCGCTTCGTTTTAGTCAATTTCAAAGTACAGGATCTGCTCGTATACTTGGTATAGGTGGGGCGCAGACTTCCTTAGGTGGAGATGTCTCGAACATCCATATGAACCTGCGGGCCTTGGGTTTTTTAGGCGGTCTGAATTTTCCATTACGGCGGGAGCAGGCGCTTGGAACACGGAAACCACCTTTCTTCAGCAGCCCCAAGAGGAGCGCAGAGGGATTTTCAATGTACCTAATCTAAGTGTGGTGATTAGCCGTCCGCGGGAAGGCTTTACAAATTCTGGTTTTCGAGGAGGTACTTTCGGGATAAGTATTAACCGTGTGGCGAATTTTAATACCCGTTTTGGATATTTCTCAGACATCGAGGGCAACTCCTCTATCATCGACTTCTTTTTAGCCGATGCGCAAGGGATTCCTGAGAATCAAATCGAGAACAGAGGACTTACAGGTGCTGCTTATCAGGCCTTTCTTATCAACCCTATCGCTTTCGATAATCAAGGAAATCCGATCAACAACCCTACACAATACGATTCCTTTGTGCTCGGTCTGCCCTTCCAAGATGAGTTCGTAGAACAAGAGGGAGGGATAACCCAAACGACCTTCTCTTATGGCGCCAACTTCGGAAACAAGTTGTTTATTGGTGCAGGATTGGGTATTTCTTCCGTTAACTATTTGCGAACAGCTACTTTTAATGAAGAGTTTTTCGGAGAACCGCTGACGAATCTTTCCATTCAGGAGAACCTGAGAATTAATGGATTTGGGATCAATTTAAACGCTGGTATTATCTACAAGCCGATCGATCAGGTGAATTTAGGCTTTAATTTCCAAAGCCCCACTTGGTACCGTTTAAATGAAGAGTATGATGGCCGGATCGTGGCTTTCTATGACAATTTCTTTTTTGAGGACGAGGGTATTCGTCTGAATCGTGAAGAGGGTTTAACCCCCTTCGTTATTAGTACATTTAACTTAAATACTCCGATGCGTTTATCCGCTGGAGGTACCTTTTTTGTAGGTAAAAATGGTTTTATTACAGCGGACGTAGATTACATAGACTACAGCATGAATCGTCTGAACTCGCGTGATTTTAATCCGAGCCTAGACAATCAGCAGATTAATACGCTTTTCGGACAAGCGATTAATTTTCGTTTAGGGGGTGAGTTTCGCTATGATATATTTCGTTTTAGAGGGGGGTATGGTCTTTACGGAGATCCTTTTGTGAATGATGATTTCGATCGCACCCGTCAGCAGTTTACAGGTGGTTTAGGGGTGCGCTTATCGAAATTCTATGTGGACTTTGCCTTTATCAGTAATAACTTTAGAGACCTATATACCTCCTACTCCTTTATCGAGGGAGGCCAGGAATTGGGTGCTGTAGCAGAGGTTCGCAATGTTATCAACCAGGGAATTCTAACGCTTGGTTTTAACTTTTAGCGTAGGGCCAGGTGATTTTCTGTGTTTGGGKGGGGGAAGTGCAATAGACCGCTTTTATTGAGGGCCTCTTAGAAAATTTGGGCCTTTTGTATAAATCTTAACTGGCCGTAGTTAACTGGTTAATTATCAAAATATAAAGTAAAACTCCGAATTTGGCAGTTTCTTCCTTTTTCGGAGTTTTCTTTTTTAATTTTTCGGAATAAAATACGGTGTAAGCTATGGTATAGCTGGATATTACGGTTCTATTTGTGCCACCTGTTTCGGTTTAAGCTGTTTTTTTTAGGGGCGTTTCGGTTCGATATGTGCCATTTTACGAGATAAAATTTTATCTGCTGTATCTTTTTCGGAAAAAAAGGAATGGCGAACGTACTAAATCCCATGGATAGAAAGCGGATTTTTTGCTTATACAGAGGTGGAATCTGCAGTAAAAAATAGCCTCCGTGCTAGGCATTTCCTGCTATACCATCAATATGTATCCTGGTCCCATGCCTCAGATTACGAGGGGAAAGAGATCTTGAATTTTCATGGTGGTAAAGTGGAATTAGGTCTTTCCCTCCCACACCACAATTATAAAGAAGCTAGGCGGTTGCTTGATAACCTTATACAGTTATACTCAGTTTATGGAGCATTACAACAGAAAGTACCTAGGCAGCAGGCTCTATGAAGCTCGAATATCTTTCTGGTCATGAAGTCTACATCTATTTTTCCGGGAAATAGGTTTGAAGACAGAATCAGTAATTGTTTTTATCGGACTCATGGGTTTTGGTGTTCCCGCCATAAGATTTTTCGTGTTAGCAGATGCTATAAAGATTCTGCTAAGAAACCACAACCATTTTAAAAGGGGGCAACCTACTCCGGAATGTCAGCATTCTGGCCTTTCAGGCTACTCTTACTCTTCAAAATCATTCCGCAGGTGAGGAGTCAACATGTTCCGGAATATCCACCTTGGGAGGTAGCTGTGCTTCGAACTCCCCCGAAGTGACCGCACAAGTTTCAGGCCTTGTTTTGATGGATTTGCCTTGGGAGGTGCAGCGGATTTGACTTGTGAGGGAATTCTAATTTGTTTCAATCCTTGTTTTGATGGATTTGCCTTGGGAGGAGGAGATCACGATACCCTATAGCGATGTGCTGCACAGTTTCAATCCTTGTTTTGATGGATTTGCCTTGGGAGGTGAT
>NZ_AJYA01000066.1 GCF_000265075.1 Nitritalea halalkaliphila LW7
GTTCGTTTGGTTTCGTTTCCTTTTCTTTTTGGCCAGCAGGGAGGGAGTGAGAAGGGATAGTTCATTCATCCGAAGCCCGGCTGGCATAAGCAAAGGCGAGGAGGAAGCGGTGTTTGAGGAGTCTTGGGGCAGCAAAGATGTCCTTGCATTCCTGTTTGGAGAGGACTGTTGGGAGCGTTTGGGTATGGTTTGATGGAGGGCATATGAAGTGCCTGATCGTTGAGACCGAAGAGTCTGTACCAGTACCTCAGGCCAAAGACGGTCTGTTTGAAGAAGCTGATGGAGAGGTTATCATGGACGGTAAGGCGATAGAGGTATGAGTAGACCTGATCGATGGGTACTTCATGTGGTAGTTTACCGAAGTGAAGTGCCATATGGGCGATGTTCCGTCCGTAGTTGCTGGCCATGCTTTTGGAGCATTGGTCGAGAACCATTCGTTCTTCGAACCGGGAGAATGCCTGTTTGAATCCCGGCACGACGACCTTAGCTTTTTGTACGGTAGTCGTGTAATTTTCTTTTTTGAAAGTCATGATAAGTGAATCTGGGTATACTGATGTATACGAAAAATCAGCTATCTTAGGGAAGGAAATGGAATGGCAAAGCTAGCGAAGCTTTTGTTCAACAGCCGTTTGCCGCAATGGGGGCTGACGTGGTTAAATCAAGTGCAGTCCTTCTATCAACATTTGTACTTAGGTGGCAGTAAAGTGCTCCGAAATCCCCCACTGCGGCAAGCGGCAAAACGTTAGAGTGCATTAAAAGAAACCGCTGCATTTTTGGAAAATGTTATCTTTTGAGATAACTTTGTGAATATGGTAAGGAAGATCATTTTTTATGAAAACCACTTTATTGAATTTTACCAAAGCCAGAATGATAAGGTTAAAAGTAAGATCCAATATGTATTTGAACTGATCAAGCAAGTGGAAAGGGTACCAGAAAAGTTTCTCAAGCATCTTGAAGGAACTGAGGGGTTATATGAAATAAGAGTTGAGTTTCAATCAAATATTTTCAAGATCTTTTGCTGCTTTGATGAAGGAAGGTTGGTGGTTCTGTTCAACGGTTTTCAAAAAAAGACCCAAAAGACTCCGAAGAATGAATTGGAGAAAGCAGAAAGGTTAATGAAGGAATATTTTCAAACAAAGAAATAAGATCATGAAGGATTATAGCAAAGTCAAAACATTCGATGAACTGATTGAACTTGAGCACGGAAAAATTGGAAGTGAAAGCAGAAATAAGTATGAAGAAAATGCTCAGATGTTCATCATCAGCGAAATGCTAAAAGAAGCGAGGAAGGAAGCAAATCTGACTCAAGAACAATTGGCAGAAAAAGCAGGAACAAAGAAAAGTTATATCTCAAAGCTTGAAAATGGTAAAGGAAACATTCAGTTGTCAACATTGATCCGGATTTTCGAACAAGGATTGAATAAAAGAATTGGGTTAACATTCCTGTGAGCATTCGAAAGGAATAACGCACTCTAACATCACCTTGGAAGACAGCGGGCGGTTCCGAGTAAATTGAAAGTTTAGCACCTTTAAGAAGTTAGGAGTAGACTGGAAGAGAACGGCTCCGAAATGCCCGCCGTCTCCAAGCTGAATCCCGTTATGGATAAGGCCAAAAAGCACCTGTTTAATAAATCTGTGTTCAAAATGAATGATTTGTGTTTTTCAGGAAGTTGGGGTTACGAAATAATAAAGTTGAAAAATTGAAGATTGTGTGGGAGGGGAAAAAGTGAATTCGTTGCTTTCGATTTTTAGTTTAATCAAGGTTGGTTTTGGGGATCACAAGAAAGGAAAAAACCTCATTAGGAACCTAAATTTGGAGTCAACAAGAAAAAATAAAAATCGTCTAAAGCGTACTGGTTTTGAAAGTGGGGCTTTTTCGACTCAAGATTTCCATAACAGATAAATAAGAAAAATTGAAACCCCGGTTTCTACAAGATTTTAGAAAACATAAAGATCTGTTTAATCAAAGAGATTTAAAAAAGTGAATTCGGCGAAAGTGGGGGAGCGTGAAACTTGGTGGAAAGGAGAATCAAAGAGTAGAAGGTTTAGAGTGTCCTAAACAGAGGAGAAGCCAGCTCCGAAACAAGGCCCTATCCATAACATCACCTTGGATACAGCGGACAGTTTCGTTTAAAGAAGGAGATTCGTATATTGTTAACGATTGGAGTAGGCTGGAAGGGAGGAGCTCCGAAAGTCCGCCGTCTCCAAGCTGAATCCCGTTACCACCAATGCTAAAAAGACAGACGACACAGCAAGACAATGACTGAATATGGAACGAACATAGAAACCATATTAACTACTTCGACAGACAATTTTGCTGACCGTGTTTTGCTATTTGGACAGGTGACAGAAAAGAAAGAAAAAGCCCACCCTTCGCATTTTTTAAAATTTCTTTTAGCCAGCCGCACAAACGGCACATTGGCTTTTGCCCCCGACCCCACAAGCCACCCCTTCGGCAAAAGCCAAAGAGCCGTTTTTTTTTCAACGCTTTTTTTTGGCAGTTCAAAATTAATAACTATTTTTGTTAACCTTTTTCGTTAATAATATTTATCTTTGCAGTGGAAATAAGTTACAAAAGCCGAAAACTCGAAAAGCAACTAACCGACCCAAAGGAGATGGCAAAATCCTTTGGACAGTTGGCTCGCAAAGTAAATCAAAGGCTCAAGGACTTAACCGATGCAGACAATTTAGCGATTATGAGAACCATTCCAGCAGCAAGATGCCACGAACTGACAGCGACCGAAAAGGCGAATTAGCGGTTGATGTTTCAGGCAACTACCGAATGATTTTTGAGCCACTCCACGACCCGATACCCAAAAAAGACGATGGCGGTTTGAATTGGGAAGAAGTCACCAAAATTCAGATTAACGAAATTGAAGACTACCATTAACAAACAGAATAAAACAAACAACATGGCAACGACACTTGAAATAGCAAAATCTTTACTCTCCCCTCCTGGCGACACTATTCAGGAGCACATAGATTTTATTGGCATGAGCCAAGCTGAACTTGCCGAAAGAATGGGAAGACCAAAAGAGAAAATTAACGACATTATAAAAGGTAGAGAGCCAATCAAAACGGCAACTGCTTTTCAATTAGAAAAAGTGTTGGGCATTCCTGCAAGCTTTTGGCTGAACAGAGAAAAGACATACCGAAAAGAATTATACGAATTGCAACAACAGGAAGAACTTGAAAAAGAGAAAGACTGGCTTGGGGCTTTTCCTGTAAATGAAATGAGAAAATTCGGTTGGCTGCCCGACACAAGAGAAAAACACGTTTTGGTAGATAGTCTGCTCAAATTCTTTTGTGTGGCAAGCACAGATGAATGGGAGCGAATTTACATTGACGAAGAGGTTTCGGTTGCTTTTAGAGTTTCGTTAGCTCATACACAAAGCCCACACGCCATTTCTGCATGGTTACGCAAAGGTGAAATTCAAGCCAAAGAAATTGAAATAGCGGAGTTTGATAAAAAGAAATTCAAAGACGCTTTAGCTGAAATTAAAGAACTGGCTTTTTTGATGCCTGATGATTTTACGCAACAATTGCAAAGCATTTGTGCCAAATGTGGTGTGGCAGTTGTGTTTACCCAAAATTTGCCGAAAGCACCCATAAGCGGAGCAACCCGTTGGTTTCATAACAAACCAATTATTCAACTTTCAGGAAGATTTAGAACCAACGACCATTTTTGGTTTACCTTTTTCCATGAAGCAGCTCACATTATTTTGCATGGAAAAAAAGACATTTTCTTAGAGAATGTTGAAGGCACAGAAATAGACCAAGAGAAAGAAGAAGAAGCCAATGCTTTTGCAGCTAAAATATTGTTGACTGAAAATGAACTGCAACAAATTATTGATGCTGCTCCAATAGATGAAGAAATGATTCATGGTTTTGCCAATAAATTCAGAACCCCAGCAGGTGTTATTATAGGCAGGTTGCAACATTTAAAACTGGTTCCATTTCATGTTGGTAATGGGTTCAGACAAAAAATTGATTTGTTTAATGATTATAGTATATGAAAATAGTTAGCTTAACACTTGAAAACTTTAGAAGCTACAGAGCACCTGTGACCATTTCATTCAATGACCTTACAGTCTTGATTGGGAAAAATGATATTGGTAAATCTTCAGTATTAGAAGCACTTGATATATTCTTTGAGAATAGAAAAATTGACTCGGATGATATAAATATTGAAGCTAAAGCAACCGGAGAAACGGCTAAACTAACAGTTGTATTTTCTAATCTACCGGATGAAATAGATTTAGATGCAGGTGCAAAGACAAACCTAAATGACGAATACCTTTTAAATGCAGAAGGACTTTTAGAAATAAAGAAAGATTTTACAAGCCTCGCAAAGCCCAAGACCTATATCATATGCAATCATCCATCAAACGAAAATGCAAATGACTTGCTATCATTAAAAATTAAGGAGCTACAAAGGAGAATTAAAGAACTTAAAATTGAAGGCGACTTTAAAGCAAGCGTAAAAAATGAAATTAGAAAAGCAATTTGGCAATCATTTGGTGATTCGCTAACATTTGCTAATACCGAATTAGAAATAAGTCAAGAAGGAGTAAAAGATGTTTGGGACAAATTAACTCCGTTACTTCCATTATTTGCATTATTCCAGTCAGACAGAAAGAATGACGAAAAGGATAAAGAAATTCAAGACCCTTTAAAAGTTGCAGCCGAACAAGCTTTAAAAAAACATCTTGTCGCTTTAAATGCCATCAAAAAACAGGTTGAAGATGAAATTGCTGAAATTGCCAACTTGACAATTGACAAACTCAAAGAAATGAACGAAGAAGTTGCAAAGCAACTTAAACCTCATTTCGCACCTGAGTTAAAATGGGCTGACTTATTTAAACCGACACTTACGAGTGATGATGTTCCAATGAACAAACGTGGTAGCGGTGTAAGAAGACTTTTATTAATAAACTTTTTTCAGAGCAGAAGCCGAAAGAAAAAGACTTGAGAAAAACATTCCTAACGTAATTTACGCAATTGAAGAGCCTGAAACTTCACAGCATCCAGATTGGCAAAAGAAACTAATGGATGCTTTAAAAGAGCTTGCTGAAAATGGAATTGCCCAAATTATTACAACTACACATAGCCCATCATTGGCAAGTTTGGTTGAAGTAGAAAATATCCGCTTCATTTATAGAGAAAATGGAGTAAACAAAATTGAGAATGGGCATAATGATAACCTTGATACGATTGCTAATACATTAGGTGTTTTACCTTCATTACAGAAAGAACCCGAAGAAGTAAAAGTATTTCTGTGTTTAGAAGGTCCGACAGATATTGAGTTTTTCAATAAAGTATCACCTCTTTTTGGAATTGATTTGGTAAATGACAACCGAATTGTAGCGGTGAGTTTAGGTGGCGGAACACTAGGACAATGGGTAACAAATAATTACTTAAAGAAATTGAACAAGCAAGAAGTTCACATTTACGACCGTGACGTAGATGCAAAATATCAGCCTTTTGTGGACGAAGTAAATAACAGGGGCTTAGACCATTTTGCGACACTAACACAAAAGCGTGAAATAGAAAACTACTTTCACGAAAGCATTGTAATTCCAAGTTTTAATACTCAAGATGGTTTTACAATAGCAATTACAATAGATGACCATTCTGACATTCCAGAATTAATTGCCGAAGCAAGGCACAATCAAAGAAATCCTGCTAATCCTTGGGCATCACAACCATCACGTTATAAAGAAAAGTGTATGGGTTTCGTCAAAAAGCATTTGAATACCCGAACGGCAGGTAACATGACAATAGCTGTTTTACAGCAAAGAAATGCTTTTGATGAAGTAAATAACTGGTTTGAAGAAATTAAGAAACGATTGAATTAAGACATGCCAACATTACACTGGATAGGAAAAGATAAAGTTATCAATCATCACATGGATGTTCCGTTTAAGGTTTTGGAACACTCCTACGGCTTTGACAACGGAACGCAGACAGACCAAGAAACCAACAGCGGAAACAAAATTATACATGGCGACAACCTTGAAGCACTGAAAGCCCTTTTGCCCGAATACGAAGGACGCATAAAATGTATCTACATAGACCCGCCCTACAACACAGGAAACGAAGGTTGGGTATATAACGACAATGTGAACGACCCGAAAATTAAAAAGTGGCTGGGTAAAGTAGTTGGAAAAGAGTTTGAAGATTTAAGCCGACACGATAAATGGCTTTGTATGATGTATCCACGTTTGAAGTTGCTTCAAAAACTACTATCAAATGATGGTGTTATATTCATATCAATTGACGACAATGAACAAGCAAATCTCAAATTGATTTGTGATGAAATATTTGGTGGTGGAAATTTTGTAACAGACTTGATTTGGCGTTCAGCTGATTCATCAAATAACGATGCCAAACAATTTTCCGTTGATTACAACCATACTTTAATCTACTCCAAAGCATTAAGCTGGCAACCAAATAAACTAGACCGAACCGCAGAAAATAATCTTCACTACAAAAATCCTGATAATGACCCCAACGGACCTTGGTTTTCTGGTAATATATCATCGCCTAACCCAAGACCTAATTTGACTTTTGATATTATATCGCCAAATGGAACCATTATCAAACCCCCAAAGAATGGTTGGCGTTGGAAAAAAGAACGAATTGATGAAATGATTGAACGTGGAGAGATTATTTATTCTGAAGACGAAACAAGAATTATTAAAAAAAACCTACCTAAAAAGACCAGTCTGGTATTGTTCCATCAAACATTTGGTGGGATGTTGAAGAAACTGGGCATAATAGAAATGCAAAGTATGAATTGATAAAAATATTCAACGAACTCAAGACTTCTGAAATATTCAAAACTCCTAAGCCAATAAAATTTATTGATAAGATTTTAAAAATCGCTACTGACAGAGACAGCATAATTTTAGACTCGTTTGCAGGTTCAGGAACAACAGCTCACGCAATATTAAACTTAAACAAGCAAGATAACGGCAATCGCAAATTCATAATCGTAGAAATGGAAGATTATGTTGAAGCGGTTACTTCTGAGAGAATAAAAAGAGCGATAAATGGGTTTGGTGAAGGAAATAAGAAAACCGAAGGCACAGGGGGAAGTTTTGATTTTTACGAGTTGGGGCAACCTATGTTTTTGGAAGATGGCAATTTGAATGAATTGGTAGGCGTTGAAAAAATTCGCCAATACGTTTACTACACCGAAACCAAAACGCCACTTACAACAAGCAAACACAAAGACAACAAACATTTCTTGGGCAAGCAAAATGATACAGCGTATTACTTCCACTACGAGCAAGACGAAGTAACTACTTTAGACCATGCTTTTTTAGCCACCATGAAAACCAAAGCGGAGCAGTATGTGATTTATGCAGACAACTGTTTGCTGACAAAGGATTTCTTGACAAAGCATAATATCATTTTCAAGAAAAATACCAAGAGATATAACAAGATTTTAAGCGATGGAATTAAAACCATATCAACAACAAGTAATCAACGACCTTGCACTGTTTTTGGAAAACATACAGGAAACCAAAGACGTGAAAGACGCTTTTTATAATTTTTGGGCAAAGCACCCAAGAACGCCTTTGTTTCCGTATTCA
The DNA here is from genome assembly GCF_000265075.1 of Nitritalea halalkaliphila LW7. GTDB lineage: Bacteria > Bacteroidota > Bacteroidia > Cytophagales > Cyclobacteriaceae > Nitritalea > Nitritalea halalkaliphila. Next base: position 7,602 of record NZ_AJYA01000066.1, read on the forward strand.
GGCACAGCCATTGAACCTTACAAAAACAATGTTCCCCGTGTTCCGCACATTTGCGTAAAAGTGCCAACGGCAGGCGGTAAAACCTTTATTGCCTGCAATGCCATTAAAACAATTTTTGATGCCTTTGCTTACGACAAACCCAAAGCAGTAGTTTGGTTGGTTCCGTCCATTACTATTTTAGACCAAACCATTAAAAACCTAAAAGACACCAACCACCCTTACCGCCAAAAAATCAATTCGCATTTTGGCAACAAAGTAGAAGTATTTGACAAGGCAGAACTATTGCAGGGAAGCGGATTTAACGCAACATCGGTAAAAGAGCAGTTGAACATTTTTGTGTTGAGTTTTGATAGCATACGCACAGCCAACAAAGAAGGCAGAAAAGTATTTGAGCAAAACGGCTCATTGCAATCATTTGAAGCCTTGCTCGGCAAAGACGAAGAAATATCGTTGATGAAAGTAATGCAATACTTAAACCCGATGATTGTGGTGGACGAAAGCCACAATGCCGAAACGGATTTAAGTGTAGATATGCTCAAAGAGTTTAACCCTTGTTTTATTCTTGACCTTACAGCGACACCACGCAAAAACAGTAACATAATCAGTTTTATAGATGCCTTGGAGTTGAAAAAGGAAAACATGGTTAAACTGCCTGTTATTGTTTACAATCATCAGGACAAAACAGAAGTAATCAATTCCGCTTTACAACTTCAAAAACGCTTGGAACTGCAAGCCATTGAAGAAGAAAAGAAAGGCGGAAAATACATTCGTCCTATTGTGTTGTTTCAAGCACAACCAAAAAACGGCAAAGACTTTTTGAACGAAGAAGAAGAAAAATCTAATGTTCAAAAACTTAAAGAAAAACTCATTGAGTTAAAAATCCCTGCCGAGCAAATCAAAATCAAAACGGCAAACATCAACGAAATAAAAGGCATTGACTTAATGAGCAAAGACTGTGAAGTCCGCTACATCATAACCATAAACGCACTGAAAGAAGGTTGGGACTGTCCGTTTGCTTACATTTTGGCATCATTGGCAGACAAGAGTTCGGCAGTGGATGTTGAACAGATTTTGGGCAGAGTTTTACGCCAGCCGTATGTGATGAAACATAATTTTCCGTTGCTCAATTTGAGTTATGTATTAACGGCTTCATCAAAATTCCTTGACACTTTAGACAACATTGTGAAAGGTTTGAACAAAGCAGGTTTCAGCGACAAGGACTATAAATTGGCTGACCCTGCAATGTTGGAAGAAGCCAAAAAGCAAGACCCTTTACAACAACTTACTGTTTTCTCAACTAGCGAAACACCAACGGAAGATATTACTTCGGACATTGACACCACCCGAATTTCAGCACCATCAGAAACAGAGTTGCCAAATACAACCGTTTCAGAAATTGAAGAAACTGCCATTGAACAAAATGAAGCCTTTGAAAAAACGGTTTCCGAAATGGAAGCCAACCCTACAACGGCATTGCCAAACGAAATACAACAACTTGTGAAAACATATAGTATTAAAGACATTTTCAGAGAACAGGCAGAGCAAATCAATTTGCCACAGTTTTATTTAAAAGTTCCTGCTAACGACTTGTTTGGCAAGAAAGAAGAAGAATTGCCTTTAGAAAAAGAAAATCTTTTAGAAGGTTTTGCATTGAGCAAAGCCGACACCAATATTGCGTTTGACAGCATTACTTCTGAACTCTACAAAGTTGACTTGGACGAAACCAAAAAAGAACATACGCCAACATTTGTAAGGCTTGACGGAGAAGTGAAAGAAAGTGTAATGACTTACATTCTCGACCCTTCACGCAAAGACAGCCGAGTAAAGAATTTCACTAAACGTCTGATGGACTTAATCGGGAATATGTTTCCAATTCCTGACAAGGAAATTGAAAAATACATCAACCGAATTTTAGAAGATTTCAAGGACGAGCAATTCAGCGACTTGGCAGCTAACGAATACACTTACAAAGACAAAATCAAGTTCAAGATAATTGCCCTTTCAGAACAGTTTGCCGAAAAGAAGTTCAAAGACTTTTTAGACACTGACAAAGTGTTTATCAAACCATCGTTCACATTACCAAAAAGTATTTCACCAGGAGACACAGCCAAGGACATCACCAAATCGCTTTACGAGAAAGAAGGAAGCATGAACGGCTTTGAAGAACGTGTAATCAATGAAATTGGTAACATGACAAACATCGCTTTCTGGACAAGGAACATAGAACGAAAAGGGTTTAGAATTAACGGCTTTGTAAATCATTATCCCGACTTCATCATTCAGACAAAAAGCGGAAAAACAATTTTACTGGAAACCAAAGGCGACCATTTAGACGCAGAACAAAAAATAAGACTTGGCAGATTTTGGGCAAGTAAAGCAGGAAATAATTATCGTTACTTCATGGTTTACGAAAGACGGACAGTTGACGGAGCATATAAATTGGAAGACTTTTTAAACATCATAAAAGACATTTAGCCCACGCATTTGGTGGCACATTTGCAAAACCACACAAGCCCACGCTAAAGCCAAGTTTTGCAAAAGAGCCACCAATCCAACGCAAGAGAAAAAGAAATTTTAAAAAAATGCCCACCGCACGACAAAAGACATGAAAATGACAGCAACAAATAGACTGACAAACCACGGCAGACAAGGAAGCACTGGTGGTAACATTTAGCCCACTAGCCAAAAGCCCTCAAAAAATCCCTGATTGATGCATTCATCTATCAGGCTTTTTGCTAGTGGCTGTTGACTGACATCCGCAGGGTGAAGTGTTTGCTAGGTGGAATAGTAGGCTGGTTTGTGGATTTTAGGAAGTGGTTGTTTCTGTTTTTCGATGACTTTGGGAGTATTTGCTTTGGTTTGGACATGACTTCCCCCACCCAATATTTGGGGATTTGAATTTTCGGCATGTCTTGGATCCAACCCTAGAATTCTTGAATCCTGTAAGTGGATCAAGAAGGGGCTGGATTTGGTTGGAAAGGTTTTGGCTTTCTACCTGATTTGTCCCTGGTATCAAAGATGGTTTCCATTCTTCCGTGTTCGCAGCAAGGGCATTTGTGGATATCCCTGCCGTATTTTTCGAACATTCTGATCTGGAATGGGATGATGACTTTGGGTTTGGCCGGTTGCATATTGAGTGACGACCGTATCTGTGCTAACCGTTCAGTTTTCCCTGTAGCCTCAGGTATCCGAAGTGGCGGATCTTGACAAACCTTTTTGGCAGAACATGCTGCTCAAACCGTCGAAGGAATTCCTGATGTGTAAGCCACATCTGTTTGGTTTTGGAACCGTCGGCGTAGTCTTTATACCTGAACTTGATGTGTGTTGCGTTGACCTCAAGGATTCGGTGTCTGGTGATGGCAATCTTGTGGGTATAGCGCCCCAGATACTCGACGACTCTATCGGGTGAACCGAAAGGGGCTTTGGCATAGACGTTCCATTTTTTGAACCTGATTGCTTTCATTACGCTGTTTTTACTTCCAATCCAGCTAATTGAGCTGTGCTTTTCCATTCCTGTAGTCGGTAACTGAATATGCACCAAAAATGGTAAATAGGAATGCGCCAAAAATGGCAACAGGAATGCACCACTTTGTAAATATAGGTATGTTATTGTTGCTGATCAAAGAAAGTTTTCCTATTTTCCATTCTATAACTTTTTCCAGATAGGTTTATAATATCGCAATGAAAAAGGAGTCGAWYCAATAGAGMTGTCGCCAGACCTCATCACTCGAGC
>NZ_AJYA01000067.1 GCF_000265075.1 Nitritalea halalkaliphila LW7
TGAGGGAAGTTTCCTGCACAAATTTGACCCCCCTCGATGGGGGTGAAAATTTGCCCTATGAAGAAGTGAGTGGGCCCAATCAAACCGATGGACCCAACACTTCTAATCATACGACTTCGGTGCAAAGGTCACCTTCGGTCGTTTCCTGCTGATGGTAAATATCGTATAAAATGAAGCGATTAAGCAATATCAAAAATAATAAAGTCCGAATAATAGGGGGCTAGACCAGGAAGGCAAAAGAAACTACCCACCTATAGCTTCAAAACAATGGATTGGTAAGAAGGTGGATTGGGATGACAAGCAAATGCTCCAGTTGGATCTGAATACATTTGGTAAGTTCAAAAAAATAAATATTGGAGCTCTCTCTGGTGTAATGAAGTGCAATTCAAACAGAGAGTTTGATTTCATGATTTTGTTTAAAAATGTTGAATCAGCATTCCTCAATAATTAAAAAATAATTGAATATGAGAAATTTCCTGCATATACTATTCTTATTTTGCTTCATTTGCCTGGCATGTGAGAGTGATGTTATAGAGAATAAAGAACGAATTAAATTTAGTGTTTCCGATAGTATCAGAAGTTTTAAAATTCCTGATGATTATGACGGTTACAGCTCAAAAATTCAGTTTATCACGAATTTTAATGGAAGTGATGTATTAGTGTTTTTAAACTTATAATGGAAATAGTTTACTACTTTATGAATTTGAAACTGGAGAGCATATCGAAACAATTAGATTTAACGCAGAGGGCCCTGATGCATTTCCTTACATTTTAAATTTCAATGTAATAAGTCCAGACTCAATATTATTAGTGAATTTTGAGCAGTTTGCTTTTTTCAATAAAGATAGTGAACTTATTAATCAATATAAAATTTCTGATTTTAACAGTGATTTCAATGAACGAATTGTCTTGTTTAACGACTTTTCTTATAATTTTGAAATCCCTGTAATTGATAATTTACTAAAAGCAGGTGGATCTCCCAATGACTTCATGTTCACAGATGGGAATTTAGAAAGTTATGAAAACATTGGCTTAAATTTAGATCTAGATTTATTGAAACATGAACTCTTTGTCCAAAGTCAGCGCTATCCTTCCGACTATTTTAAGGATGGTTTTATGAACCCATTGTATTCTAGAGTGGTAAATCATTTAAATGAATTTGTTTTCTCATTTAATGACGACTACATCTATCAACTAAAAAATAAAACACTAGTTAAGCACAAGGCTAAAGCTAATTTATTCGGTAAAGAATCCGAAAGAAGGAGGAAAGAGGTGTTCATCGAGCAAGAAGATTATGTAAAATTTATTTTTGCTAATGATAGATATGGAAGTCTTTTCTTTGATTCTACTAATAAATTATACTACAGATTTGCATATAGAGCCTTGCAAAATCCTTTCAGTCAGGCTGAGTTAATGGACAACTTCTCATTTCCAAAAAATCAGAGTATAATCATCCTTGATGAATTTTTCAATGTAATCAATGAGATTCATTTGGAAGAGGATTTATATGTTTTAGAAAATTCTTTTGTTGGGCCTGATGGTTTATATATTTCAATTAACAACCCCAACAACCCTGACTTTAATGAAGACTTTAATTCTTTTGTTAGAATTCAAATAGAGAAACCTGAATAATAACACTTTATTTAATTACTTCTTAAATTTAAGTTGAAGCAACTCCTCTTATTTTCCTATCTTTCCTTCAATATCACTTTATACCTTCATGCTGTACCACAGTAACTTTAATTATGAAATTCCACAAGTTACTTTTCGTATGCAGTCTTTTAAATTAAAGGGTGGGCACATCATAGGATAGGGCCCACCCACTTCACTATGAAGCAAATTTTAGCCTCAGTTAAGCGTGTGCTAGGTGTTCTGGATACTCACCACTCCTTATTGTCGATGTAACTTAATATAAAACCAAAAAAAAAGCTGAAAGCAAGTCCTACCTGCCATCAGCCTTTTTTAAAAATGCTTCTATGCTAAAACATTTACGAGTTTTCTTTCAAATTTTCCTGAGCCAAGCGAAACTCCGGCTCCAGCGCTAAAGCTTCCTGAAAAGCAGCCACCGCATCGGACTTGCTGCCCTGCGCCACATACACCAGGCCCTTTAAGTTTAAGGCTGCCGCGCGTAGACTGATCTCTTGCGTCTGATTATCCCCAAGGTTAAACCCGATTTTTTCTTCTGCAGACTTCCGGTCTCTCACGATCATCGAGATAGAGTTCAAAGCTTCCTCATGCTTTTCTAACTGCAGCTGAAGCGTAGCCGTACGATACAAGGTGAAAATATCGTTACTCAGTAGATACAAACGCTCAAACTGCGGCAGCGCACGGTCTAAAGCACCCAGCTGCTCTAAAGAATAAGCAGCCACCTCTAAAGCCACCAAATTTCGATCGTCGCGCTCTAATAGATCGAGTGCAGACACGGCCGCTGCACCGAATTGATTGTTTTCGAAATAAAGCGATACCAAAAGCTCCGCATAACGCGTGTTATTCGGGTTTCTTTCGATCAGCTCTAATAACTTCACCCGTGCTGCGGATAAATCATTATAACGTAGTGCCAACTGATAGACGCGCTGGTCTGCCTCATTTCTTCTGCGTAATGTTTCAGAAATTTCCTGACCCTCTTGCTGCTGCGCCTGCTGCTCCTGTGCCTCTACGAGACCGACTGTACCTAGTAATAGGCATGCGATCAGGCTTACTTGTTTACAATTCATTTTTTTTCGTTTGTGTAATTCCTCTTAATGCGGCTAATTTCGTCAAGAAAGCGAGCGCCTCCTCTCTGTTGTTTTGAATTTCGCCCTCAAGTATAGCTTCTTTTATTTCGTTTTTCAACTCTCCGACGATTTTTGAAGGTTTTAATTGGAAAAGCTCCATAATCTCTTCCCCACTTACAGGAGGCTGGAAGTTGCGCACCTGATCCTTCTCCTCGACCTCCAGCATTTTTTGTTCCACCTTGTCGAAGTTCGCCAAGTATCGTTTTACGCGGGCATTATTTTTCGAGGTGACATCAGCACGACAGAGTGTCATCAGATCTTCGATTTCATCTCCCGCATCAAACAGCAAACGGCGTACTGCCGAGTCCGTCACCTTATCCGATACCAAAGCGATAGGGCGTAAATGTAACCGGACGAGCTTCTGCACGTACTTCATGCGCTCATCCATAGGCAACTTTAAACGCTTAAAAATGCCGGGAGTCATGCGCGCTCCCTTATCTTCATGACCATGAAAAGTCCAGCCCACCTTCTGCGAATACCGCTTGGTGGCAGGCTTGGCGATATCATGCATGATGGCCGCCCAGCGCAACCAAAGGTTGTCCGTATGCTTCGAAATATTATCCAACACCTGTAAGGTATGGTAGAAATTGTCTTTATGCGAGCGATCGCCCACAGAATCCACCCCCTGCAGCTCCACCATTTCAGGAAAAAACTCTTGAAGTAAACCACTTACGAAAAGCAGCTTAAACCCATAGGAAGGCTGCGGACACAAAATAATTTTATTCAACTCATCGATAATCCGCTCCTGCGATATGATGGAGAGACGTCCTGCATTTCTGCAGATTCCCTCGAAGGTTTCCGGCTCGATATCGAATTGCAGCTGCGCTGCAAAGCGAATCGCACGCATCATCCGCAAAGGATCATCCGAAAAAGTGGTGTCCGGAGCCGCTGGGGTACGGATAATTTTGCGCTTCAGGTCTTTTAACCCTTCAAAAGGATCGATTAGCTCCCCGAAACGGTCCCCATTAACACATATCGCCAGCGCATTAATCGTAAAATCACGTCGCTCTTGATCCTCTTCGAGTGTGCCATCTTCCACGATAGGTTTCCTGCTGTCCCGATGATAGGACTCCTTCCGAGCACCCACGAACTCGATATCATAGTCGGCCAGTTTCACCATAGCCGTCCCGAAATTCTTAAACACACTGAGCGGCACGTGCGCGTCGTAGCTTTTGGCTACCGCTGTGGCCAGTTCGATTCCACTGCCTACACAGACGAAATCAATATCCTTTTTCAAGCCTCTTCCCAGCAGGTAATCGCGCACAAAACCACCCACCACGTAAGCTTCCATGCCCATACTGTCAGCGATACGTCCTACTCGGGTAAAAATTTCATGCCCCGCTAAGGCCTCCAGATGCTTCATGCTTTTAAAATCTTAATACCGCCCTCTGGATCTAAGTAGAGCGCTTTATGTCCTTTCGCCTGTAGCAAAAAGGGCGCATCTACCACGAAAATTTCCGCTCCTTCTGGCACCTGCACGGGGTACTTGGCGAAAACCACCTGGCTGATCGAAAAGAGCAGGCCATTCCATGTGGGATGCTTGATGACTGAAAAGCGAATAATCCCATCCTTCACAGGACCGGCCTGGAGCACCGAATTGACGGGGCTATGGTATACCGTAGGCTTAGAAGCGAACTGTACGATATCTAGCGAAACTTCCGAAAAAGGAGGGCAGATGCTTCGAATTTGAAATAAATCAAACAGCAGCGCGGTCCCTTCCTGCCCATCTTCTGATGACCAGTGCGAGGCCAAAACCCACTCCATCGGCTGCCCTAAGGAATCTTTTACCCAAACGCGCCCCTTTTGGCGGATAGCCTCCAGGAGGCCTGCTGTACCTTGAATTTCTTTACTCATTTTGCAAATTTACTATTCTTTATGATTCAGTCCCTCATCTTGCCTTTAAAATAGCACTGATCCCCTGCGCTCGCCTCCTGTAAATGGGCGCAGCTCGCTAGCTTGCTAACAGTTTGGGGCCTGACGTGTTACACAAGTATGAAAAAATGCATGTCACCCCACACCACAGGCACGCACCGCCGCTACGCCATTTTGGCCACGATGGCGGTAAGTCTCCTTTTACTTTTGGGCTCCGCCCAAAGGACCTTTGCGCAGCGCACCTACACCTTAGAACCGGAGAAAAGCAGCTTCCAAGTCGCCGGCACCTCTACCCTACACGACTGGTCGCTCACAGGAAAAAAAGGGAGCGGAACCTTAGAGGTGGAAGTCGATGAAGGGAAACTGAAAAACATCGCGCCTTTTACCTTAAAGTTGGAAACCAAGTCCCTAAAAAGCGATCAGGATAAAAGCGCCATGACCGAAAAAGCACATAAAAGCTTGCGGGCAGAAGAACATGGGCATATCGCATTTGAAGCGAAAAAAGTGGAAATCCTCTCTTCCAAGCGGCTGCGCGTGAGGGCACCTGGACGATCGCAGGTGAAAAAAGTACCCAAAAGCATGAGTTTGACTACAGCTTGGACGAGAAACTCACGGTCAGCGGAACAGCAAAACTAAAGTTCTCTGACTTTAAGTTGGATCCGCCGACGGCACTACTGGGAAGCATCCGCGTGCGGGATGAAACGGAAATCAAGCTAGACCTCTCCTTCAATAAAAAAGAGTAGAGCACGCCAAGTTGCAGAAATTTTGCCTACCTTTGAATCCCATAAGAACACCAATTAAATCCCATCCATTCTTATGGCTTCTTCCAGCACTAAGTACATCTTCATCACCGGAGGTGTGACCTCTTCTTTAGGCAAAGGCATTATCGCAGCTTCTTTAGCGAAACTTTTACAGGCACGCGGCCTGACAGTCACCATCCAAAAATTCGACCCCTACCTGAACATCGATCCAGGCACATTAAATCCATACGAACATGGGGAATGTTACGTGACGGAAGATGGTGCGGAAACTGACCTGGATCTCGGGCACTACGAGCGCTTTTTGGATACGCCGACCTCCCAGTCAAATAATGTCACCACCGGCCGCATCTATAATAATGTCATCACGAAGGAGCGTAAAGGAGAGTATCTGGGCAAAACCGTGCAGGTGATCCCCCACATCACGGATGAAATCAAGCGCAACTTCCTAAAGCTCGGCGAGGATGGCAAGTTCGACATCGTCATCACCGAGATCGGCGGCTGCGTGGGCGACATCGAATCGCTGCCCTTTATCGAGGCCGTCCGCCAGGTGAAGTGGACATCGGGGTAAATAACTTTTTAGTCATTCACCTGACACTCATCCCGTATTTGGCTGCCGCCAAAGAGCTGAAAACCAAGCCTACGCAGCACTCCGTAAAACAGCTTTTGGAGGCAGGTATTCAGCCCGATATCCTGGTCTGCCGCACCGAACATCACCTGCCTACTGAGGTGAAGAAAAAGCTGGCCCTATTTTGTAATGTGCAGCTCAACTGTGTGATCGAGGCCATGGATGCGGAGACGATATACGATGTCCCTTTGCTCATGAAAAAGGAGAAGCTGGACGAACGGGTGATGACCAAGTTAAAGCTCAGCTCACGTGTGAACACAGACCTGGAGCAGTGGAAAGAGTTCTTGGGCCGCCTAAAAAACCCTACCCAAGAGGTCACAATCGGGCTAATCGGCAAATATGTCTCGCTTCCTGACGCCTACAAGTCGATTATAGAAGCCTTTATCCACGCAGGGGCCGCCACAGAGTGTAAGGTCAACTTGCGCCTGATTTCTTCCGAGGAGCTAAACGAAGAGAATATTTCCAAAAAATTAGAAGAGCTGGATGGCATATTAGTGGCCCCTGGCTTCGGAGAAAGGGGTTTTGAGGGCAAAATTCAGACCGTAAAACATGCTCGTGAGCAGCAAATACCCTTTTTCGGCATTTGCCTCGGCATGCAAGTGGCCGTGATCGAAGCAGCACGACACCTGGCCGGACTAGAGGGAGCCAGTAGCACGGAAATGCACCCTGACACCCCGCACCCCGTCATCGGCCTGATGGAAGACCAGAAGCAGGTGGTGAACTTAGGGGGAACCATGCGCTTAGGCTCCTATATTTGTGAGCTAAAAAAAGGGACGAAAGCCTATGCCGCCTACGGCAAAGGAAAGGTGAGCGAACGCCATCGCCACCGCTATGAATTAAATAATGACTACCTCGAAACCCTGGAACAGGCCGGCCTTCATGCCAGCGGAATAAACCCCGACACAGGCTTGGTGGAGGTGATCGAGCTAAAAGAACATCCTTGGTTCGTGGGCACCCAGTTCCACCCGGAGTATAAGTCCACGGTCTTAACCCTCATCCTTTATTTATACGCTTCATTCGTGCAGCGATAGACTATAAGGTGACGCGTTAAGGCGGCTTACCCCGGCTGGGGCCTAGCTAATCAGTAGGAAATAGCCGAAAATCCGCTATTATTCCTTACTTTTGCATTTCAGAATACCAAGAACATATTTATGGATAAGAATCAAGCGACGGGATTAATCCTTTTCGCAGCCGTTTTACTCGGCTATTCCATCTTTTTCGCTAAAACGCCTGAGCCTATCGACGTCCAAGAGGGCAAAGAAGCGACAGAAAAAGTGGAAGCAGCCCGAGAGGCGGATGTAGCCGAAGACATCTCTACTTTCCAACTTCCGGACTCCCTTCTCGATCTACAGGCCCTACAGAAATTTGGTGCTTTCGCAGCGTTAACTAAGGGAGAGGCGAATACGTACACCATTGAAAATGAATTACTCGCAGTAGAGATTTCTTCCCAAGGGGGTGAAATCAAACGGGTGCGCTTGAAGGAATTTACCACTTGGAACAAGCAGCCCCTGTACTTATTGGATGAAAATTCTTCTTCCATCTCCTACACGCTTCCGACACGTCAGGGGGATTTTGATTTGAACGAGTTTTTCTTCCAAGCCAAAAGTAGTACGGAAGAACGCGACGGGGTGACGCTCCAGGTCCTTACCTTTACTGCACAGGCCGATCAGGGCAGCATCACGCGTACCTACCGCTTGGCGCCTAACAGCTACGCCTTAGAAAAAGGTATCGCTGTGGATGGATTCCGCCAGCAGCTTATGGATGGGCCTATCGCCATCAACTGGGAAGACCGTCTGAAAAAGTTAGAAGCAGACATCGAAGAGTCGCGTAGAAAAACGAATGCGAACTGGTTTTTCGCAAGCGACAGCTACGATTATTTCGGCGTAAATTCGAATAAGTCCGAGACACTTTCGGAGCCTGTTCGCTGGGCGAGCTTCAGCCAGCGCTTCTTCACCTCCGCGATTTTAGCAGATGGAGAGCCTTTCTTGAATGGCCGCATCGCACAGGATACCCCATCAGATACCCTTTCGGTGAAAAACATGAGCTTGGCCTTAGCCTTACCTTTGGCCGAAGGCCAAAATGAACTGCGCTATTACTTCGGGCCGAACAACTATAAAATCCTAAAGACGATCGCCCCGAGCTTCGAAAAGAACGTGGACATGGGCTACTTCTTTGTGAGCTGGGTGAATAAATACATCATCGTAAATCTTTTCCAGTTTTTAGAGCGCTATGTGAGTAACTACGGGGTAATCATTATCCTTATCGTACTCATCATCAAGCTTTTCCTATTCCCGCTGACCTACAAATCGTACATGGGCATGGCGAAAATGCGGGTGATAAAGCCGGAGATCGACGAACTGAAAGAGAAGTACGGAGATGACCCTACGAAAATGCAGACTGAGCAGATGAAGTTATTCAGCCAGCTGGGTGTGAGCCCGATCAGTGGCTGTCTACCGCTACTGCTTCAGATGCCTTTTCTATTTGCGATGTTCTTTTTCTTCCCGAACAGTATAGAATTGAGAGGGGAATCCTTCCTCTGGGCGCATGATTTATCTACCTACGATTCGATTATCAACTTGCCTTTCACGATACCTTTTTACGGTTCGCATGTGAGCTTATTTACCTTATTGATGACAGTCTCGCAGATCGCGTATACGAAATTCAACAATCAGCTTTCCACGCAGACGGGACCTTTAAAGAATTTAGGATACATCATGCCGATAGGCTTTATGTTTATCTTGAACTCGTTTCCTGCCGCTCTTTCTTTCTACTATTTCGTGTCGAATATGGTGACTTTCGGTCAGCAGGCGCTCATCAAGTTGTTTGTAGATGATGCGAAAGTGCGTCAGAAGGTAGAGGAGAACAAGAAGAAAAACGTAAACAAGAAAAAGTCAAAATTTCAGCAGCGTTTAGAGGATGCGATGCGAGCTGCCGAAGAGCAGAAGCAAGCGAACAAAAAGAAGAAATAAGTCTTTTTACGTGCTGCAAAAATAGAAAAGCGGGCCTTTGGGTTCGCTTTTTTCTTGCCTCATTCGAAGACTGAAAATCAGCAGTCTGGAGCCCCGCGTAGGCGCTTTCCTTAAAGTCCCTGTGATTAGCATTTAGAAATAGCCATATAAATGGTATATTTGTCCTTGTGCTAAAAACTAATCCAAACCGCGATGATAACAATCACCTTCTTAGGTCATTCCAGCTTCCAGATGGAAGTGGGTGGCAAGCATTTGATTTTTGATCCATTCATCAGTCCAAATGAAAAAGCAGCCGCCATCGATGTAGACAGCTTGGCAGCAGATTACATACTACTTTCACATGGCCATCAGGATCATGTGGCGGATGTGGAGCGGATTGGTAAAAGAACGCAAGCCACCCTGGTGGCGAATTTCGAGATCGCGAGCTACTATGGAGGAAAAGGGATAGAAAACTATCACCCCTTAAATCACGGCGGCAGTAAAGTGTTTGATTTTGGCCGTGTAAAGTATGTCAACGCGATTCACTCCAGTGTGCTGCCAGATGGCACCTATGGAGGAAATCCAGGAGGATTCGTCATCGAACATGAAAAGGGAGCTTTTTACTATGCTGGTGATACCGCCCTTACCTATGACATGAAATTAATCGCTGAAGAGTTTACCATTGACTTTGCACTCCTTCCGATCGGTGATAATTTTACAATGGGGATTGATGATGCGCTGAAGGCGGCAGACTTTGTAGGCACTGATAAAATCATCGCCATGCACTTCGACACCTTCCCTTACATCGAAATTGATCTAGAAGAAGCCAAGAGGAAAGCGGCAGCAGCGAAAAAAGAATTGATTGTTTTAGAAATCGGACAGTCTATTACCTTATAAATGACTATGGGAAAAGTAATAGCGATAGCCAATCAAAAAGGCGGTGTGGGCAAAACCACCACAGCGATGAATTTGGCTGCGAGTTTAGCGGTCTTAGAATACAAGACCCTGGTGATCGATGCCGATCCACAGGCGAATACCACTTCCGGCTTGGGCATCGATCCTAAATCTGTAGATAAAAGTATTTACGAATGCATGGTGGACGGCGTGGAAGTAGCTCAAATCGCTATTCCTACGGAGATCAACCATTTGACCCTGGTGCCCTCGCATATCGACTTGGTCGGTGCCGAGGTGGAAATGATTAATTTGGAGAGCCGGGAGGAAAAGATGCGCGAGGTCATCGCCCCCATAAAGGCCGATTATGACTTCATCATCATCGACTGCTCGCCCTCGCTTGGTTTGATTACCATTAATGCGCTGACGGCTGCGGACAGTGTCATTATCCCCGTGCAGTGCGAGTATTTTGCCTGGAAGGCTGGGCAAGCTCCTGAATACGATCAAGATCATCCAGACCCGCCTGAATCCGGCGCTGGAAATCGAAGGTATTCTGCTGACGATGTACGATGTGCGCTTACGTCTATCGAACCAAGTGGTGGAAGAAGTCAAAATGCATTTTGCTGACCTGGTTTTCGAGACCATCATTCCTCGAAATGTAAAATTAAGTGAGTCCCCCAGTTTCGGCCTTCCCGCCATCGCTTTCGATGCTGACGGAAAAGGCGCTGTGGCTTACCTCAACTTAGCGAATGAAATCGCAGCGAAAAATGGAATCGCAAACTTAAATGCTTAAAGGATTTTAATACGATGGCGGATAAAAAACAATTTCAGAAAAAAGCGGCTTTAGGCCGAGGCCTGGGGGCACTCTTGCAGGACTCGCCAGCGAAAAAGCAGGAGGAAAGACCGCTCACCCCTGCCCCACCGGCTGCGGGAATCCATGAAATCCGCCTAAGTGATATTCAGGTCAATCCCTACCAGCCGAGAACACATTTCGACAAGATAGCACTCGAGGAGCTGGCCGAGTCCATCCGCGTGCAGGGCATCATTCAACCTATTACCGTCCGCCGCCTGGAGGAAGACACGTATCAGTTGATCTCAGGGGAACGTCGTTTTCAAGCCTCTAAACTCGCTGGTTTAGAGCGTGTTCCCGCTTATGTGCGTACCGCGAACGACCAGCAGATGCTGGAAATGGCACTTATCGAGAACATACAGCGGGAGAATTTGAATGCTCTGGAAATCGCCCATTCCTATCAGCGCTTACTCTCTGAATGTGACCTCAAGCAGGAAGAGCTCGGCGACCGTGTGGGTAAAAAGCGGACCACGGTGAATAACTACCTGCGCCTTTTGCGCCTGCCGCCAGACATTCAGGCAGGACTTCGGGACCAACAGATTTCAATGGGCCATGCTCGGGCACTGGTGAATATCGAGGACATCGATGTGCAGCTTTCTCTGTATAAAAAAATTATCGCTGAGGATTTAAGTGTTCGGAAAGTGGAAGCGATGGTAAAGGCCCTGCATGAACCGAAAGAACCCACAGAAGAGACGAAAAAGGAGGCCATAGATCCCTATAAACAGTACGAGCTGAACAAGTTGCAGCAGCGCCTCGCCAGTCATTTTGGCACTAAGGTGGCTGTAAAGGCGGATGCGAAGGACAAAGGCGAGATCAAAATTCCTTTTACTTCCACAGACGACTTAAACCGCATTTTAGAACTTTTAGCTGTTATTTAATGCGCCCGAACAGGCCTTTTGCCTGCGACAAAGCTGCCCGTATGAATCGATTCATGCCTTTTCTACAACGACGCCTTTTAGGAATGCTGCTTCTGGTTTTAGGGGCAGCTTCTGCTGTTTATGGGCAGGATACCGTACAGCGATTAGACCCACGTTTAGAACAGCAGGCTGTAGCAGCCTCAACGAGGCCTTTCGCACACCGAAAAACCCAAGGGTGGCCACCATTCTTTCGGCTGTTTTACCAGGTGCAGGACAGATCTACAATGAAAAACCTTGGAAGGTACCTATCTTATATGGTGGTATTTTAACGAATACCTACTTCGTGGATTTTAACGGCAGGCGCTTTGCTCTGTTTCGTGATGCCCTCATCGCTTTCGATGCTGAAGAACCGAATCAGTTTCCGAACCTAAACCGCGATGGACTCGTGCGTAATGTCAATTTTTGGCGGAGAAATCGCGATACGACCTTTCTGATTTACTTGATTATTTACGTATTGAATATTGCAGATGCCAACGTGGATGCACACTTATCGGGCTTTGATGTTTCGGAGGACCTTAGTTTTCGCTGGGAACCCTACCAGGAGATTAGCCCCTTGGGCCTGCCCCACTTTGGCCTGCGTTTAAAAATTAATTTAAATTGACATGAATATCCTTTTACTGGGCTACGGCAAAATGGGGAAAATTATCGAAGAGATCGCCCTTTCCCGTGGTCATCAGATTATAGCCCGCATTTCAGAAGAAAATAAGGAAGAACGGGATGCCTTAACTCCTGCGGCTATCGATGTGGCTATCGAATTTAGCGCCCCTGAAGCAGCGGTAGCAAACATCAGCTGGGCACTAGAACGAGGTATCCGCGTGGTCTCCGGCACCACCGGTTGGCTATCGGAGAAGCCACGCTTAGATGCCCTGGCTTCCGCACAAGAAACCGCTTTCTTCTATGCTTCTAATTTTAGTATCGGGGTCAACATATTCTTTAAGGTGAACGCCTTTCTGGCCAAGCTCATGCAGGAGCAGTCTGCCTATCAGGTGGCCATAGAAGAAATTCACCATACAGAAAAAAAAAGACGCCCCATCCGGCACAGCGCTGACCCTAGCCGAAGGTGTATTGGCCTCACTCCCTGCCTACAGCGGGTGGACACTTGCTGAAAATATGTCCGAAAACGACACACGTTTACCGATTACGGCCAAGCGTATTGACCCTGCACCGGGCACACATACGGTCACCTATACCTCTGAAATAGATACACTTAGCATAAATCACACCGCCCATAGCCGTCAGGGATTTGCCCTTGGCGCGGTATTAGTGGCAGAATGGATAAAAGATAAAAAAGGTATCTTATCCATGGATGATTTCTTATCTTTCTAAAAATTTTTCCTTCATGAGTGAACCTAAAAAGAAAAAGTCCGCCCTGAGAGAGTGGCTGGACGCCCTGCTCTTTGCGGTGGTAGCCGCCAGTATCATTCGCTGGCTGCTATTAGAACCCTTTACGATCCCCACAGGCTCCATGGAGAAATCCCTACTGGTAGGTGACTTCCTTTTCGTGAGTAAAATGCACTATGGCGCCCGTTTTCCCATGACACCACTGCAGGTGCCACTTACCCATCAGAAAATCTGGGGAACCGATTCAGACTCTTATGTAGAGTGGATAAAGCTCCCCTACTGGAGACTACCCGGCTTTAGCAGCATTAAAAGAAACGATGTAGTCGTCTTTAACTATCCTGAGGAGCTCGAGCATCCCGCCGACCTAAGAACGAATTACATCAAACGGGCCGTGGGCGTCCCCGGTGATATCATCGAAATCGAACGCACACAGGTGCAGATTAACGGGAAACCAGCAGATGATCCCGAGTTGATGCAGTTTTCCTACGACGTCATGACGAATAAAAGTCTCTCTGCAGCCTTTTTCGATCGATTCGGTATCAACCCAGACTCCTTCTTCGCCTTTCGGGATAATAGTGGCTACATGGTATCCACTACACCGGAAGTGGCACGCCAGCTGCAGGAAAGCGCAGAGGTAGACCGTGTCAACCTACGTCTCGACCGACAGGGTTATGGGGATCCGCGGATTTTTCCGGATGGAGATTATTTCGGATGGAATAAAGATTATATGGGCCCGATAGAAATCCCCGCGAAGGGTTGGACCATTTCCATTAATGAAGAAACGATGGCCAAATACGCCCGCACCATCCAGCATTACGAGCGCCTGAAAGATGTTCGTGTGGAGGGCAATAAACTATTTATAGACGGTCAAGAGGTACAGTCCTACACCTTCCGGCAAAACTATTATTTCATGATGGGTGATAACCGGCACGATAGTTTAGACTCGCGGTACTGGGGATTTGTCCCTGAGGATCATGTCGTTGGAAAAGCCTGGTTCCTATGGTTGTCCCTGGATAAGCACAAGAGCATGTTCTCTAAGATCCGCTGGAACAGAATTTTTAAAGGTATCGAGTAAAGGGAGCCTGCTGCTGCCGATTCCATCATACGAGCAGATAAGGTGCTGGCGCAAAATTCAGAGAGGCCTCCACCACAAAAAAAGAGACTACTTCGGTGGTCTCTTTTTTTTTGGATTCCAAGAGCCAAACCGATACCTGCTCAGCGGCTCGCTAGACCTAAGACAGGCTACATGACCTACCTAAACCAAAAAAAATCACCATTTTATGGGTGTCAAACCCTGCTCCTGCAGAAAAGCATTCGTCTGAGAAAAGTGCCCGCAGCCGTGAAATCCTCGATGAGCAGAAAGCGGGCTAGGGTGCGGAGCGTGCAGCTTAAGATGTTCCGGCCGATGCAGGATGGCAGCCTTTTTTTGGGCGTAAGCCCCCCAAAGCAAAAAGACCATCGGCGCCTCCCGTTCGGCTAATACCCGAATGACGGCATCTGTAAACTGTTCCCAGCCCTTTTTCTGATGCGAGCCAGCCTGATGCGCCTGCACGGTAAGCGTAGCATTTAGAAGGAGTACGCCCTGCTCCGCCCAGCGGGTCAGATCGCCATGCTCGGGAAAGGGAGTCCCCAGATCGCGACGAATCTCCTTAAATATATTTTGCAAGCTAGGAGGAAAGGGCACGCCCTGCTGCACGGAAAAAGAAAGCCCATGTGCCTGATTAGGACCATGATAGGGGTCTTGCCCTAAGATAACCACCTTCACCTGTTCGAGCGGGCAGGCCTCGAATGCTTTGAATATAGCACTCCCCTTAGGAAAAACCTGCGTCTGCTGATACGCCTCCCGAACGAAGGCGGACAGGGCTAGGAAGTACGGCTGTGTAAACTCTGCGGCTAAGGCAGCCTTCCAAGAGGGCTCAATTTTTACATCCATTTTGTAGGCTTTTCGTAAAAGAATGAAACGCTTTATGTAATTTTGATCGTTCTTCACACAAAATTAAACGTTTCATGGTAAGTGCCATTACAGAGGGAATAAAAGTTAGCGTGCGTGTCCAGTATCAGCGGGCCCATTCGAGTCCCTGGCAGCAGCACTATGTCTTCACCTATCACGTAGAAATCGAAAATAATTCGCCCTATACCGTGCAGCTGCTGCGCCGCAAGTGGGAAATTTTCGATGCCGCTGATAGCAAAAAAATCGTGGAGGGCGAAGGTGTCGTCGGACAGCAGCCCACGCTGGAGCCTGGTGAAAAACATGCCTATGTGTCGGGATGCAACTTAAAATCGGGCCTTGGAAAGATGCTCGGCACCTACACCATGGAGCGGATCGTCGATGGACAGCTTTTCGATGTAAACATTCCCGAATTCCAGCTTTTAGCGGAAGACCTGCAAAATTAAGCCTGTATGGCCACTCCCTATTTCCATTTCCGCATGCATTGGCGTCGCTGGTGGCTGGCGGAGGGGCGGCACTCCCTGCAGTCCCCCCTGCTCCTGCAGCTATACGATGCCATCGCCCAGGCAGATCCTATACCCCCTCTGGAACAGGTTGTTCGAAAGCTACTTCCCTCCTATCCACTCCATAGTATAAACGAGCAGGAAAGCATCCCGCCTCAGATTATCCAAACCGAACCTGCGGGCATCTGGCTGGTGAAGGGGCTTTACAGCCGACCTAAGCGTTTTCAGCAGTGGCAAAACTGCGTGCAAGCCCCTCTTCTGGCTATCGAAATCCAAGGGGAAGGCCTGCTTTTCACTGGCAGCGCCTTTAGTCCCGGGCATTATATTTTTGACTTGTAAGCACGGAAAAAGAGTTCGCTTCCGGCCCTAGGGCCAATGGAATTGTAACAGGATTCCTGCACAAAGCGTCCGAAGTGAGGCGAAAATAGCTTTTCATATTCTTCTGCCTCTCCTCCGAAGGGAGGCCCCTCCTTTTCGAAGTATCGGTTAAACAATACCCCCACCAATTGCCCCCCCGGGGCTAAGAGCTCCTTCATCTTAGCCACATACGCTGGCCGCAGATCAGGCTGTAGCGCACAGAAGAACGTCTGCTCTAAAATAAGGTCATACTGGCCTGATGGGCAAAAAAATCGTGCTGATGCAAGTGCGTAGACGGGAAATTCGGATGGCGCGCCTGAAAATCAGCGAGAGGCGCGTGGGAAAGATCCAGCACATGCGTGTTCAAGAAGCCAGACTGATAGGCATAAGCCGCCTCATAAGCATTCCCAGCGCCAGGGATTAATATTTTTAGAGACTTGTCCGTGATTTGGTCTAAATATTGCTTCAGCGGAGGAGAGACTTGACCCAGGTCCCAGCCCGTATTTTTAGTCAAATAGCGGGAAGTCCAGTAATTTTCATTTAATTTTGTTTCCATAGAACAAACGAGCGATTAACGTAATAGTACAGAGCTTATGCAGACAAATCCTACACCGCCGCCGGCCCGATCTGATCGAAATAAAAACATCCTGATCATCGCCTTGGCTATCTTAGTGCTGATTAGTGGTATCAAACTTTTTCTCGACCACCAAGACAAAAATAAGAAAACACAGGAGATCCTCGTCCTTTCGGAGGAAAATAACGAAATCAACCAGCGCTTGGACTCTGTTACCTATCAGTTGGATCTCCGCATCCAAGAAATCGAGCGCCTAGGCGGTGACGTGGCCGCCTTGGAGGAGATTCGTACGCAACTAATAAACGAGCGAAATTCAGAGAAGCGCCGCTCGGCACAGGAAATTGAGCGCCTAAACCAGCGCTTAAAATCTTATATCGCACTTTTAGACGAAAAAGACGATGAGATTATAGCTTTGCGCAACGAAAATCAGCAGCTTTTCGCTGAAAACCAAGACCTGAAAACCAATCAGGCACGCATCGAAGAGCGCGTCGTGGAGCTGGACCAGCGCAGAGAAGAACTGGAGAAAAAAGTGGACTTGGCTGCCCGTCTAAAAGCAGAAAACATAGAGATCGCCGCTGTTAATAGAAGAGGACGTGAGCGTACAGATGGTTTCCGCAACAGACAGTTAGAGACCTTAAAAATCAGTTTTACACTAGCTGACAACCCCGTAGCACCGCATGGACCGCGTGATATTTTCATTCAGATTTTGGCACCGAATAGCCAGCCTATATTCGATATCGCGAAAGGCTCTGGTACCTTTATGATCGATGGCCGAGAAGAGTTTTATACCATGAGCCAAGCGATTATGTTCGATAATACCCAGCAGGCACTGGAAAACTTTTATGATAAAGAGACCAAGTACGACACTGGAGAGCATACGGTGCGCATTTATGCTGATGGTTACTTGATCGGAACGGGTAAATTTGAAGTAAAATAAAGCTTTTCGGCTGTAAGGAACATTTATGAAAGCGTCAGGTCTTGGACTTGACGCTTTTTTTAGCTACTTTTGCGGACTGTTTAAAAAACAATTATCTATTATGTTCCAAAGAAACTACGAGACGGTATTCATTTTAACTCCCGTTTTGTCTGATGTTCAGATGAAGGATACCGTAGACAAGTTCGTGAACTTGTTAAAAGAAGAGGGGGCAGAGATTGTCAATGTGGAAAACTGGGGGCTGAAAAAATTAGCCTATCCTATTCAGAAGAAAACCACAGGATTCTATGTAATGGTAGAATTTAAGGCACTTCCTGATTTAATCAAGAGGTTTGAAGTTGAGCTGAGACGTGACGAAACGGTGATGCGCTTCCTAACAACTGTTCTCGATAAGCATGCATTAGCGTATGCGGAGAGAAGAAGAAAAGGCGAATTTAACAAGAAAGAAGCTAAGGAGGAGCAAGCATCATGACATTAAGAAACGAACCAATCAACCGCGTAGAGAATAGAAAAAAATACTGCCGCTTCAAGCGTCATGGTATTAAGTATATCGATTATAAAGATCCTAACTTCTTATTGAAGTTTGTTAACGAGCAGGGTAAAATTCTTCCAAGAAGATTAACCGGAAACTCAGCTAAATATCAGAGAAAAGTAGCTAATGCGATCAAGAAAGCTAGAATTTTAGCTCTTCTACCGTTCGTAACCGATGGTTTAAAATAGGCCAAGGATTCTCTTTAATAGTTAAAAATTAACACAACAATGGAAGTAATCTTAAGAACAGATATTAAAGGGTTGGGTTACAAAAATGACTTGGTAAATGTAAAGCCAGGTTATGGAAGAAACTACCTGATCCCACAGGGCTTCGCAGTACTAGCGACAGCTTCTAATAAGAAAGCCCTTGCTGAAAACATCAAGCAAGCAGCGCATAAAGCAGAGAAAATCAAAACAGAGGCGGTTAACCTAGCAGAGAAACTTCAGGGCATTACCCTAGAGATCAAAGCAAAAATCGGTGACTCTGGTAAAATTTTCGGTAAAGTAACGACACTTCAGATTTCTGATGCCTTAGCTGTCTCAGGGAATCGAGATCGACAGAAAGAAAATTGAAATCACCATGCCAGTAGGTACTGCAGGTGAGTTCGAGGCCGATGTAGATCTTCATAGAGAAGTGAAAACAAAAGTGAAATTTGTTGTGGTAGCTGAGTAAGCACACGAACAATAGAAACAAAAGGGGCCTTCGCCCCTTTTTTTATTCCCTTTCAGGCGCCTCACAAAAACACATGAGGACCAAAACAGGCTGCCGGAAAAGCCTTTAGCGCCAGGCTCTTCGCAAAAGCCAGAAAGCTGCAGCACTGCCCCACAATCCTTAAATCCAGCTCTTGCTTAAAAAGCCCGCGTCACTTTTTCTAAATCGTCAAGCAGCTTCTGCGAAACAGCGCGTGGCTGTACAGCCTTTTTTTCGCTCAGTAAGGCATGCGCCTTTTGGCTCTTTTCGATTAGGCCCACTGGATTCTTGTCGGCCACGAAACTGTTCCAGCACCAAGACAATTCCGCCGGTAGGGTTTCGTCCAAACCAAGCTTTTCCAGCTTTTCTAACGTTTGCAAGACCGTTTTTTCCATTTTTTCCTCGTTCATAGCTTTCATGATTTTAATCAAAACATCAATTTTTTAAATAAACCCAAAACTAAAGTGCGCCATTTTTTCATAAATCGCAAATAAATCACCTATTTTTTAAACCAAAAATAATAAGAAAACACTTCCAAGCCCCCATTCAGGTACTCCATCTAACCCTAACAAAAGAATCGGGAAACAAAAATCGCCTCTTCTCCAAATCCTATTTTTTTCAACTGAATATAAAGCGCTTAAATAAAAACCCTCTTTTTTTTAGGCAGCTCTCTTGGATATTTGAGGGCATAAGCCTACTTTTGTACCACAATTACGGAAAGCAAACGCGTTTTCTAAAGTTTATTGACCATGGTGTAACTGGCAACACGTCTGATTTTGGTTCAGAAGAGTCTAGGTTCGAGCCTAGTGGGTCAACATTTCACCTCCCTACGGAGTTTTTTTATGTCTAATTTTGAAGCCCTACTTTTAAAGCTGAGGGGCTGTTTTTTCGAAGCATTTTCCACTAACTTCGTGAAATTTCTACTCCATGCTGCTGCACCTTTTCCTTTTGCTGCTAGCTTTGCCCTCCTGCTTTTCGGAGCGGATAAACTAGTCGCTTCCGCCTCTTCCATCGCAGGAAAACTGGGCGTTTCGCCCTTATCATTGGCCTGACGATCGTGCCTTCGGCACCTCAGCCCCTGAACTTGTCATTAATGTCATTTCCTCGTACAAAGGCTCCTCGGAAATGGTCATGGGAAATGTTCTAGGAAGTAATATCTTTAATATCTTGGTCATAGGAGGCACCTGTGCCCTCATCTACCCTCTTAGCGTTCAGCGCACCACCACCTGGATCGAAGTTCCCCTCGGTCTGCTCGCTGCTTTCGCGATCTTCTTTGCAAGCCAAGACCGCCTAATCGATCGGGCGAGCAGCGATACCATTCAAGCCAGCGAAGGCTGGATGCTGCTCCTCTTTTTTCTCGTCTTTTTTGCCTACAGCATAGCCGTAGCACTGAAAAGCAAAGACACTGCACAGGGCCCGGCGCAGAGCTCTTGCCCTATGCCTGGATCTGGCTGCCCACAGGACTTCTCCTACTCCTCTATGGAGGCCACCTCTTAGTCGAAAACGCGAAAGCCATCGCCAGCCTCTTGGGCATGTCCGAACGCCTCATCGGGCTAACCATCGTCTCAATCGGCACCTCCCTGCCCGAACTTGTCACCGGCATCGTAGCAGTGCGTAAAAAACAAGCCGATATCGCGATCGGAAATATCGTAGGGTCTAATATTTTTAACGGATTTCTCGTGCTCGGCATTTCCGCTACCATCCGCCCGATTCCCGTCACTGCACTTACCGATGTCTACGTACACCTCCTGGCCGCAGCACTCTTATTTGTGCTCATTTTCAGGGGCGCAGGGCGCCAAATAGATCGCGTAGAAGGTGGCTTTCTCCTCTTCTTATATGGGCTCTACATGACCAGCCTTCTGCTCGGAATCGGATAGACAAAATAACCCTTTCGTCAGCCTGAACGTTAGAGTCACTATACACTTTTACCGCTATGCTTAAAACGCTTGTATTCGACGTAAACGAGACGCTGATCGATCTCAGCCCCGTACGCCTTTCTGTAAATTTGGCCTTCGGCCGAGAGGGCGCCTACAGTCAGTGGTTCACCTCCCTGCTCCATCAAAGCTTGGTCCAAAGTGCCCTGGGCCAATCCCATGACTTTTCTTCCTTAGGCCTAGCCGCCCTCCGCGCCATGAACACCCAAGAAGACCGTGGACTGGGAGAAATCGAGCTGCTGGAAGTGATGGATAGCTTCCGCATCTGCCGTGCACATGCCGATGTCGCCGACAGCCTAGAAACTCTAAAAACGGAAGGTTATACGCTTATCGCGCTCAGCAACAGTGAAGAAACAGGGCTTCATAAACTGCTACAGCAGGCCGACGTGGCGTCATTTTTCGACCATATCATCGGCGCTGAACGCTTTCGACGCTATAAACCCCACGCTGAAGTGTACACCGGTGCGCTGCGAGCAGCAAAAAAACTCCCCGAAGAAAGCGTCCTCATCTCCACCCATAGCTGGGACCTGGAAGGCGCCCATGCCGTCGGCTGGAAAACCGCCTACCTCCTCCGAGAAGGCATCGCCTTTTTCCCCCTCCACCATAGCCCTGACTTCCTTTTGGAAAATCTAACGGAGCTGGGCGCTGCACTGGAAGCAGAAAAAGCGCCTTAAAACAGGCGCTTCCCAAAACCCCAGGTATATACCTACACGTCATTTTCACTCCAACAGCTACACGAGTTTCACTCAAGCAGCTCCGGCCTGGCCATCCGAAAAGGAGGAGCGAGATGCTCCGCAAGAAGGCCTCTAAAGCGCGCTTCTCCGCACCTGTTAATGAAAGCTTGACGAGCAGCTCGGACGTTTCCGGAAATAAAGGATCATCCGCAAACTCAGGCCGTGGCTTGGGCCGTGCCATTCCTGCATCGTACATATTAAGCACGCCTTCTAAATGTGGAAACAGTCCATTATGCATGTAAGGAGCCGTAAAAGCCACATCGCGAAGAGAAGGTGTCTTAAAGGCACCCACATCAGCTGGATCGCCTGTAACCGCATAGCGGCCTAAATCCTGATGCGTGCGACCATAAAAATGTAAACCTAAATTATGAAACTTCTGATCTGTAAAAAAAGGCCCATTGTGACAGTTGATGCAGTGGGCTTTCGTTCGAAACAGATGCAGGCCCCAAAGCGCCTCATCGGACATTCGCTCCTGCTTGCCGGCCATAAAATAATCGAAATCGCTGCGCCTTCCTGTAAGGCTACGCTGAAACATGGCCAGCGCCTCTCCGATCCGGTCGGGTGTAATCAGCTCAGAACCGAAAGCAGCCGTAAATAGAGGTGCATAACCCGAAATCTTGCCCAGTTTTTCAGGCAAAAGACCCAGCTCTTGGTTCATCTCCGTGTGATCCGCTATCGGCATGAGACTTTGGGCCTCCAGCCCTCCACCCTACCATCCCAAAGAAAATTTCCTGCTCCCACATATTCTGAATGCTGGGCGTATTGCGCTGCCCCTGCTGATGATCATGTCCGATGCCTAGGGAGCGTCCGTTGCTCCAGCTCAGCTCAGGATCATGACAGGAGGCACAGGATATCTGGTTAGAAGCCGACAGGCGCGGATCAAAAAAAAAGCTGCTTACCTAAGGAAATGAGCGCCTCATAAGCAGGATCCTGCCGGAAAGGATTCTCTGGTAAGGCCTCCAGCTCACGAAAGGTGCCTCCTTCTAACAGGTGCGGCGCAGGCCAAGCACTACTCGGCTGGCTATACCACGCCCGCAGCTGCGCGAAATCCACAGGGTCCTGACGCAAGCTAAAGCTTAACAGTAACACAGTACCCCAAAGGGCCACATGCCGTAAAATAGACTGTTGCATACAACTTAATGAATGAAATGAATACCTATTTGTGCCTGATCAGTGCGCAGGGAAGTCGCCTCCTGAAAGCCACTGACTGCTCCGAGGGTCGCGCCTTCTCGCCCCACAGATACGAAGGGGGCCAGCGCGAATTTTTCGTATGTTTTTTTCGCCTGTAGGCGCAAAGCCAGCCGCGTGAACGTACGACTATCCCATGCCAGCATCGGGGCCACTACCTCTCGCGTCACGATATTACGCTGAAACTCGGGAACTGCCAAATTTCCCCGCGCATGTATGACATGGTGGAGGGCAGCATCGGGGAGCAGGGTCCAGCCGCCAGAAAGTGGCACGCGATAGGCGATGGAAATGCCCGCCTCCAGCCGCTGAAAATCCTGCGCATGACTCGCATTAAAATCCTCGCGCTCCTGCTGACGCGCCGCAGCATGCAGCCCCATCAGCCAAGCGCCACGCCGATGAAAGAGCTGGAAATCAACAATCTGCTCTGAAAACAAGTAGTTGAACCCCGCAAACAAATGATTGAAATCGCGCCCGTCCTCCTGCCGAAGCACTAAAAGCCCAGACCAAGAGACCTGCTCTGCATCCTGATAGGCAAAGGCAAGCCGATTTTCCAGGCTGACCAAGTTAAAATCTCCAATAACTTGCTCATCCACCTGCCCGGAAGCTGACCCTCTGCGCAAAAAACGCTCATCAGAAACACGGTAGGTAAATTCATTTTGGAAAGACCAGCGCGACCCTGATGGTAAATAGCACCGCCATACTGATGGCCGGCACCGCTCAACTCGTATCTAGGGCGACGCAGCAGATTAAAAGAGCCCAGGCCCATCATCGTGTACAAGTTATAATCAAGCCGCCCGAAACTGTCATTAGAAGCATTATAGTTCGTCACCTGCCCGATTTCGGTAGAGGAAAAAGTCCCACCATGAAAAGCCAGCAGCCAGCGCTCATGCAGCTGCAAGCCGAGCTGGGCCTTTAGCTGCAAGTAATAATGGGAAATTCGCGGACGGGGATCGTTACTTCTATTGTGCTGCGCCAAGGCATAGTCGGCACCTAGCCCAAAATGGATTTTGTCCTTCCAAAAGGATCTCGTGACATTCAAATCCGCGAAGAAGCGATCGTTGTTCCAGTTGCCACGCCGTATATTTGCGAAATAATACGGGTTGGGACCGAGCTCCCGTACTTGCTGCCAACCCAGTGAGTCGAACTGCTGCTTTTCGTAGCGAAACTGCCCTTCCATGCGCAAGCTGCCCACCTGTCGATTGCCATAGGAAAAGAAGCCATAGCCATGCTGGCGATCAGGCACTTGTGAAGGGCTCATGGGTGCACGCTTTTCACCAGCCCAAGCCCCCGAGAAACCAAGCTCCTGCTCCATGGCTTGGGCACGCAGGGGCTGCTTGATGGCCTCGAACCAGCGCACACGCTGCTCTTCATCCAGAAAATCAAAGGCAGTAGCCGTCTGCGCATATACGGCAGACGGCTCCACATGGGATAAAAAACAAAGGCTAATAAGCAGGAGTAGGACGCGATAGGGCATGAATAGGAAGGTTAATTTCCTGCGAACGTACGCGGGGAAGCGATCGGAAAGAAGGTAAAATCGTCTTCAGAATTATTGGTGTCTTGCAGAATGACGCGGTCTCCGAATGTTCTGGCTGTTTTACGCACCACGGACTGAGAAGAGAAACTTCCCGCTGGAACGAACGTGTAGCCGGCATCTAAAATAGTCGGCAGTTTTGTCGGTACCTGATTCGTCGGGCTAGGCTGGCACTCCACCGCATCGACGATCAGCGCTACGGGAATTTGATAGTATAAGTTCGTATTGTCTCGAATCTCGGAAACATTCGGTGTCGGGTACTGGGGGAAATTACGCACAGGAGTATCACTTTTGAAGATCGCCACAGCCTCTCTGCCTGGATTATCTAAGATAAAATCACGTCCGAATATGAAGATATTTTTCATGTTCGGAACCGCAGGATTATCGATATCCGAGGCCAAAGGATTCGGAAACTCCTCTCCTAAGAAGACTTCAAAATCAGCACCACTGAGATCCACTGTCAACTCTGGACGAATGACCGTAACCGCCTCGCCGTCATTGCCCACGAAAGGAGATTGATGGTTGATGGCCGTTTGCGCCAGCACGATCGACTTCCCGGGCGCTACCGGGTACTGCTGCCCCGTACCTGGAAACTGGTAAATCCACTTGCCATACAGAAAGTCTTCATTCGCACGCACATTAGCAGGCATGCCGATCGACTGCTGCCAGTCCCACTGTCCATCCGGCTGCGTAAATGACTGCACCGTCGTGGCGGCCCTACCTAATGCCCCCATGATGTACCAGCCATCCATAAAAATGGTGTCGTTCGAATTGTTATAAAGCTCCACGAACTGATCGCGGAAAAGGGCCCCCTCCACACGGTCAGAACCCGCAAAATAGATCTGCTTGATTAAAAGATCACCCACTGGCCCAGAGCGCAGCATGAGCTCCACCTGTGCATTTTGCGAGTTGATGGCCACTGCTGCACGGGAGGCATTAAAAGTCACCTCCTCCTCATTCACCTGTAGGCCACTGAACGTGGCAAAGGCCTCGCGCGAAAACAC
Organism: Nitritalea halalkaliphila LW7; assembly: GCF_000265075.1. Classification (GTDB taxonomy): domain Bacteria; phylum Bacteroidota; class Bacteroidia; order Cytophagales; family Cyclobacteriaceae; genus Nitritalea; species Nitritalea halalkaliphila. The sequence goes on from NZ_AJYA01000067.1 coordinate 24,909, forward strand.
CCGTCGCGCCGCTATATCATAGGTGCCGCTTGGAATAGCTTCTAAAATAAGCGCCCCACTTTCATCGGTAGTACCCGTAAATGTCTGCTGTGAGGTGACATTACGAAGCGTAACCTCTGTGCTCGATGCGCCCGCGCGATCGAACTGCTCATCAAAAATGACCTGCACGGCCACATCCACCGGAGCTACCCGAGGACCATCTTCTCTATTTTCACACGCCACCGCGGCGAGCACAAGGACCATAAAAAAGGCCAGCTTTCTACATGTATGCATGGTATTAATATTTAAAATTTAATTCTAGACCGAAATAGGGCTCTTCATTGAGCACACCCACGACATCGCCCTGTGGATTCACATCCTCGGGACGGATATTCAAGAAATTGTTAGCAAAGAAGCTGAAGCGTACATGCTTCCCCAGATTCTTAGACAGGTTTAAGTGAAAGTTCATGTACACGAAATCTGGCCGACGAACGAAATTACCCTCCACCGCAGTCTGATCTAAGATTTGAAAACGGGGGTCGTTTAAAAACTCCTCCTCAGTCAGCGTAAACCGCTCTAAATTGTTGTCCAAAAAGCCGATCGGCCGATTCGAACGATCAAAGGAACGCGTATAATTGGTGATAAAAAGCTGATTGCGCAGCGTGAATACCAGCCCCAGCCGCGGCACATGATGCGACGCAGTAAGTAAGGCCAGGGAACGGCCGGCCTCCGAGGCCTGACTGCCATAAATGCCATACCAAATCTCCTGCGCTGGCTGAAAGTTACGCACCTGCTGTACGCGCTCACGGGTATCCAAGAAGCGTGAGCGGTAATAGGAAAGATTTAGGCTAAAACTGGTATTAATGGCAGGAATTCGCTTGGTACTCAGCGTAGCCTCGAGTCCCGTATTCGTATTCGAGGAAGTATTCAGAATGGACCGCTCCGTTACCACCACAGGCAGGGTCTCCCCCGTCTGCTGGAAAATCGGCTGCTGCCCCTCCGGACGTGCGATAACCTCGAAGCGAGGAAGATCCAGCCGGACAGGGTCACTGTTGATGCTAAATCCATTACGCGTACTGTTGTAAAAACCCGTAAGCCCTACGGTTATCCAGTCCCCTTTTAGATGGAGTCCAAGCTCTCGTGTACTGGTGCGCATGCTGCGCAAACCGGACGGATCATTCGGAATCACATGGGTAAAGGCTAAAAATAAGCTCTCAGCCTCCCTGCCCGTAAAGAAGTTAAGCAAGGTAAAATCTTCAAACTGTGGCCCCGGAAATAGGTGAATCAAGCCAGGCGCTTTGACCGCCTCGCCGAAAGCTCCTGTCAAACGAATTTTATCGCTTAAGGCATAGGAAGCATTAATACGAGGAGAGAAACTGGTGAGGCCAAACTGCCGATCCGCTCGCAAGCCAGTAGATAAATTGGCGGCCTTCCCGAAAAAAGTGCCTTTCATTCGATTTTCCACATAGGCGCCCCACTGATGTACCACCGGATTAATTTCCCGGAAACTCAGCGGCCGCTCATTTGTGGCAGCACCCGCAAAACGAATCGGGCGCAGTGGGTCAAATAGCCGGCCTTCCCCGAAATTACCGTTAAAACGGTAGCTGGCACCATAGGCCAACTCATGACTTATCTTGCCGGTGCTAAAATTTTTGTAAAAATTGGCCTGAACACCGCTGGAAATAGGTAAGCCGTGGATTTCACGCCGTGCCCGATAGGAACTGGGATGAAATGTACCTATATGGATGCCCGGCTCAGTCGCCACCGTTACCGGCAGCACCCCTGGATTGACGAATTGATCCAGTACCGATAAACTGCGCGAACGGTTATAGGAAGCCACGAACTTAAAAGAATCGAAAATGGGCGTCGCCTTATTCACCTGCAGGCGATTGCTTAAAGAAATACCTTGGTTTTGATAAAAAACAATCCGCTCAGTACCGAAATCTGGATCGATCCGAAAATCATCCAAATTGGTATTCATGCTCACGCTTAAATTATTTTTGATGGACTTAGACGCTCCAAAAAAGCTGGTCAAAATCGCATTGCCCGTCAGTCGATTAAAGGACTTGACATTATCACGCAAGTCAGGATTAGAATTGAGATAATCGAAAGAAACATGAAGGGCATGCCGCTCCTGAAGTTGAAACCCTTTGTCCAACTGAAAATTACGATCTCCTCCTGCCTGCCGATAGGTAAAGCGTAGGGGCGACTGTCCGGCAGAAGTTTCGATAATAATGGCGCCCGCCCCGATGTCTCCGTATTCGGCTGAGGCCACCCCTTGAATAATTTCTACCTTTTCGATGTTACCCACAGGAATTTGACGCAAGTCAAAGCCTCCCGCCGGGGCATCTCCTGAAGCAAAATTACGTCCCCCAAAATTCGTGGCGCCCATGGAACGGAAAGTCCCCGCTGTTCGTGGGTTGAGCCCTTGCATGTTACTGTTGTTATCGAGCTGATTATCATTTATAAATATCCCGATACCAAAGGCATTATTTAAGGACTGCTGCCCAGCAAGTGCAGACCTAAAGTTAATGGCCTGTGCACCCTGAAGCTGTGGATTACGAATTTCCTGACCAGGAATAAGCTGCAGGAGCTCATTTAAACTGTTGGCCTGGGACTGTTCGATGGTGGAGCGATCGATTTTAAATGCTGAAACGGACACATTTTCATCATCTCGCTCAGCAGCCACCACGACTTCCTGCATGAAAAGATCATTGTCCTCCATCTGGATGAGCACCTCGAGCACCTCTTGCTCAGGCCCTACCACGTAGCGCTCCTCCACCGGTTTTTTTCCCACGAGGCGCGCCACGAGGCGCAATTCTGCCGGGCGCTGCTGCAGACGAATGCGAAAACTCCCCCTTTCATCTGCCAGTGTATAAGCTCCTGAGCCTACCGAAAGTGTCACGTAGGGAAGTGGGGCACCACTGTGCTTATCCACCACCTTGCCCCGCACTTCGAATGAAAAAGCAGCAAGATCCGGCGTAAAACCGAGAAAAAGACAGCAGAAACACGTAAATAACAGACGCATAGGGAAGAATTTGCAACAAATATATACGTATTTAGATTAATTCTAATTAATAAAAAGATTGATTTTTTAAATGAAATCCTAATTTTTGATAGATTTTAAAAATAACAAGCCTCAAATTACTTTTTATGTAATTTTTCCATAAAAACGCAACTTTATAAAAACAAGAAAAAACGGCAATCTACCATCCTGACCGCCGCTTCACTAGCCTGATTCCATTGAAATACATCATTTAAATAAGAATCCTTTTGATTTGAAAAAAAATAGGGAATATTAGCCGCTCTAAAACCCATTTTCCGTGAATCGATTCATCGCCCTGCTTGTTTTTTCTCAGTTTGCCTGCACCTCCGTGTGGTTTGCCGCGAACGCGGTCCTGCCCACCCTAATCACCGCAGGCCTCCTACCTGAAAATGCACTCCCTTACCTCACCGGCGCCGTACAACTCGGCTTCATCCTAGGCACCTTCACCTTTGCCCTCCTTAATGTGGCCGATCGCTTTAGCCCACGCTATGTATTCCTAACAGCCGCCCTAGTCGCAGCAGGCAGCACGGCCGCACTGCTCCTTCCTAACATGCAGTATGGCGGCATGCTTTCCCTACGCCTCCTCACGGGATTTGCACTCGCCGGAATTTATCCTGTGGGCATGAAAATCGCCGCCGACCACCATCCCGAAGGACTGGGTAAAGCCCTCGGCTTCCTGGTCGGCGCACTGGTGCTGGGAACGGCCTTCCCTCATTTCAGCCAAGCCTTCCTCGGCCAAACAGACTGGCGCCTGGTCATCCTTAGTACCTCCGTGCTTGCACTCCTCGGAGGCCTTACGCTCGGACTGGGTACACAAGATGGCCCCCACCGAAAAGCAGGACAAAAAATCGCTCCCTGGGCCTTCCTGCACGTCTTTCGCGCGCCAAAATTTCGAAGCGCCGCCTTCGGGTATTTCGGCCACATGTGGGAACTGTACACCTTCTGGGCTTTTGTCCCCTTCCTGCTCAGCGCCTACAGCGCACAGCACGCACTGGACCCACTTCCCCTCTCCCTGCTCGCCTTCAGCTGCATCGCCATCGGCATGGGAGGCTGCATCGTCTTTGGCCTCATTAGCATAAAAAAAAGGGCCCGCAGCACCTGCCGCCTGGGCCCTAAGCCTCTCCTTACTTTGCTGCCTGAGCAGCCCATTTTTCTTCCTTCAACCGAATAGCTGGCTCTTTATCGGCTTTTTACACCTCTGGGGCTTCTTCGTCATCGCCGACTCCCCACTTTTTTTCGACCCTTGTCGCCGGCACCGCCCCCGCAGCGCAGAAAGCCACGGCGCTAACCATCGTGAACTGCATCGGCTTCGCACTCACCATCGGCAGCATACAGTGGATGGAAGGTCTGATCACACGCATCGGCATGCCCTACGCCTTCGCCTGGCTGAGCATCGGCCCCCTCATCGGACTCGCCATCTTCTTAAGCGGACATTTTCCCAGCCTTTGGCCAGGGGCCAAAACCACCTAAAGCAATTTCTTAATCAGGCCGAAGAAGCGATAAGGCGGATACTTCGCTGGTAAATCAAAGCCCGCCGGCGTACTGACCACCGCCCGCTGATGGGAAAAGGCCTCGAAAGAGTTTTTGCCATGATAATTCCCCATACCGCTGGCACCCACCCCGCCGAAGGGCAAGTGATGGTTCCCCACATGCATGATGGTATCGTTCAGGCAGGCACCCCCGGAGATGCAGCGATCCAAAACCTGCTCTCCCTGCTCGGCCTTACCGAAATAGTAGAGCGCCAGCGGACGCGCACGGGAGTTGATCAGCTCCGTGGCCTCCTCTAAGGCGTCAAAAGTGAGCACCGGCAAGAGTGGCCCGAATAGCTCTGCCTCCATTAACTTGCCCTGCACCGGCACCTGATCGATGATCGTCGGTGCGATGTAGCGGTCCTCTCGGTCCACCTGCCCCCCATAATAGATATGCCCCTCATCGAGCAGCGCCTCTAAACGGTCAAAGGCTGCCTCACTAACCAAACGCCCATAATGTGGGCTATTTTGAGGGTCCTTTCCATAAAATTTCTTGAAAGCAGCTGCCAATTTCGCTAAAAAAGCTTCCTTGATCTGGCTGTGAACCAGTACATAATCGGGCGCAATGCAAGTTTGACCTGCGTTCAGACTCTTACCCCAGGCGATCCGTTTTGCGGCAATGTCCAAGTTGGCATCCAGATCCACGATGCAGGGGCTCTTGCCGCCAAGCTCCAAGATGACCGGAGTCAGGTGCTCAGCCGCCGCGCGCATGACAATTTTGCCCACCTTCGTGCTTCCGGTGAAAAAAATCAGATCAAATTTATGGCGCAGGACATGAGCACCCACCTCTTGGTCCCCACAGACCACGGCCACGTGCGCGGAAATAAAATACTCCTTCACCAGACGCTGCAGTAAGGCAGCCGTGTTTGGCGTAAATTCAGAGGGCTTCAGCAGCGCACAGTTGCCCGCAGAAATAGCCCCCACGAGTGGGTTCAGCGTCAACTGGAAGGGGTAGTTCCAAGGGGCGATGATGAGCGTACAGCCCAGCGGCTCCTTGCGCACCTTCGAGCTGGAAGGCTTCATGTACAGCGGGGTGGACACCTTTTCTGGCGCCATCCACGTGCGCAAATGCTTGAGATGATAGTCGATTTCCTGTAGTACGATCGCGATTTCGGTGAGGTAAGCCTCCTCGTGGGACTTGCCCAGGTCCGCCTTCAGTGCCTCCACGATTTCTGCCTCATGCCCAGTGATGGCATCTTTCAGCCGGCTAAGGGCCTCTATCCTAAAATCCGCCGAGCGCGTAGCTCCCGACTGGAAAAAGGCACGTTGTTTCGCGATGAGTCCATCGATCGCCTCGAAGGGGGTTTGCAGTACTTCAGTTTGCATGTTGTTTCGATTTCTGTGATTCACTTCTACCGACAAAATGGTCCATAGAACTATAAATTCCGAGCACGCTGCCCATCAGCCAGTCATAAAGGGCGAGTGGCAGAATCCCCTGGCAAAGCCGAATTAGCCGCATGGGGAGTGGCATGCTGAGGTAGCGACGGCGCCGCGCCACTGCTTTTAGGATACGCTCTGCCACACGTTCCGGTTTCAGGATGGGCAAGATCGGAGACCGCACGCCTTCAAACATGCCCGTGCTGATGTAATAAGGCATAACCGTGGTGACGGAGATGGGACTGCCTGCCCGCTTGAGTTCGAGGTGCAAGCTATCCGCCCAGCCCACGGCGGCCCACTTACTGGAAGCATAAACGGCCATGCCAGGGTTAGCCACTAATCCGGCCGCACTGGCGATGATGGCGATCGCTCCCTCCTGCCGTGCTTGCATGGCGGGAAGCAGGTGGCGCGTGAGCAAGATCGGTGCCAAAGCATTTACTTGCAGCACCTTCTCCATCCCTGAGGCCTCCTGCTCGTGAAACTGGCCTTTCGCCACGATTCCCGCATTATGCAGCAGGACCGTGGGCGCATGCCCCTCCGCTCGTAACGACTCCGCATAGACCCGAATCGCCTCAGCATCACTGAGATCCACGACGGCAGTATGGACAGGGTGAGGACTTTTTAGCCTGTGGCAAAGCGCCCGAAGTCCTTCCTCATCCCGATCGAGCAAGAAAAGCTGGGCGCCAAGCAGGGCCAGCTTTTCCGCCATGAGTGCCCCGATACCTGAGGCTGCACCGGTGATCAGTACAGATTTTCCAGAATAGAATGCTTGTGTCATGGATTCGCGGGTTTAGGGTGCTATTTTGGTCTAAGATACCATAAATTCTGCGAAAAAACATTTTCCTTAGGGCAAATCCCGGCCATTTCCTTCCCCCCTGGAGCATCCATGTTTTCCGCATGCTGGCTACCAGCCCTCATGTGTAGGCTAAGCTTACCCGCTATCGGTAGAAGCCCATCGCTAATTTTTTACACTATTGGTTACCCAAAAAGAATAATTCCTACCTACTTTTATGCTGATAATAGACAATACATGAACCACGAACGTTAGATGTCATTTCACACACTTTTTACGAGCAGAACAGGTCTCTTTCTGATTTGCCTTTTTTGGATTTTAGGAAGCGCTACTGCGCAAAATATGGAGCGTACGCTATTCTGGAACGCAGGAGTTCAGCGGGCTTGGGAAAGGGATTTCGCCTATTCTCCGCTCGTTTATTCAGGAGCGGCGGCGGCGTTTACTTTGGGCTACGCCCAAAGCACAGAGCGTAAAAGAGACGAAGTTTTCCTGCATTTTAGCCGAATCCCCATGCAAAATGCCTTTAATGCGGAGCTGGCGGGCACTCATGCGCAGGTCATGACCTACACCTTTTACACTACAGGCTGGGTGGCATAAAATGGCGAGGTGACGAGCAGGACTTCCATTCCTTTTTCTTGACACAGTGACAGGATTTTATGGAGCTTTTCGATTTTATCCATATCGAGGGCTAAGGTGACGGGATAGTTATCTACTTCGCCCCGTACCCTACCTTTTAATGGCCGAAACCCTACAAAACCTACTACATACTAAACTCCTCAGTCCAGGGGCTGCGCGTAGCTGGGTCTTGGTCCGCCAAAAATGCGGCTACGGGAGCCCAGACCTGCCCTTTGCGCAGCAGCTCCAAAGACTGCTCTAAGAAACCATGCAGCATCTGATCCGACTGAATACCAGGCACCTGCTCACGAAAGGCCTGATGCGCCAATCCTATCGGCATGCCTGCCCGCAGCGGCTGATGAAAATCTAGGGCCTGTGCGGCACAAAACAGCTCAATCGCCAAGACTTTTTCGACGTTTTCGATCACCTGCAGGGCTTTTCTGGCACTTATACTACCCATACTCACATGGTCCTCTTGGCCTAAGGAGGTGGGAATACTGTCAGCAGAAGCAGGAAAACAAAGCCCCTTATTTTCGCTCACGAGTGCTGCGCTCGTGTACTGCACGATCATAAAACCTGAGTTCAGGCCTGTCTCCTTTAAAAGCAGTTTCGGCACGCCGGGGGTGTCTCCACTAAGGGCCAAATAAATCCTGCGGTCTGAAATGCTGCCCAACTCTGCCGCCGCCAGACAGGCATAATCTAAGGCCATCGCCAGCGGCTGCCCATGAAAATTCCCCCCACTAAGTGCTTCCTCAGCAGATAGTACAATGGATTATCCGTCACCGCATTCAGCTCCACCTCCAAAAGCTCCTTTAAGTGCAGCCACGCATTTCGGGAGGCCCCATGAACCTGCGGCATGCAGCGTAGCGAATACGGGTCTTGGACCCGCGCACAATCCCGATGCGAAGCCACTATTTCAGAATCGGCTAAAAACTGGTAAATCTGATGTGCCACATGCTGGGTACCCTTAAAAGGCCGCAGGGCATGCAACTCCGACCGGAAAGGCGTCACAGCACCCATGAGTCCCTCCAGCATCATGGCCCCGATGAGGTCCGCATGATCCAGTAACTTTTGGAAGCGCTCGAGCACCTGCACGGCAAAAGCCGCGATAAACTGGGTACCATTAATCAGAGCCAACCCCTCTTTAGGACCTAAGATGAGCGGCGCTACCCCCCTTTCCCGCAGCACCTCCGCCGAAGCGCGAACCTGGCCTTCCACTAGAAGTTTCCCCTCCCCGATTAGGGCAAAAAGAGGTGCGCAAGGGGTGCTAAATCTCCAGACGCTCCCACTGAGCCCTGTTGGGGAACCACCGGAATTAGATCCTCCTCCAGGTGCCAAAGCATCCGGTCCAGCGTGCTTTCTTGAATGCCAGAATATCCTTTAGCCAGCGCTTGGAGCTTTAGAATCAGCATCAGGCGCGCCGTTTCTTCGGAGATGGCCTCCCCCATTCCCACGGCATGGCTTTTCAAGAGATTTTCCTGAAGCTTGCGGGCCTGGTCAGCGGAAATCTGTTGGGTGCAGAGCGGCCCGAATCCGGTATTGATACCATAGACGGGCGGGGCACGTTCCACGATTTTAGCCACCTCCTGCGCGCTGGAGCGGATTTTCGCCCTGCTGCTTGCGGAGATTTCTCCTTTGATGGTTTTGCGGCTGAGCCGCAAAGCGCTAGCGGCGCACAGGTGCATCTCGCCGTAATAAAAAGTCTGTGTGTTGGCCATAGATTTTGGGTTTATATGCAGCCCAAAAGTACGAAAGCGAATGATGCAAAGGGAGGTTTTCTCTCATTTAGCTCCTGAAAACCTCTTTCCATCCGCTTAGCAGTGGATTTCATGGCAGTCTATAAACCTCAACATCAGATTATTGACATCGTAAGCACCTAGCGCATAGCGAAGAAACCATCCGGTCGGAATACGCCCGAAACCATACATCTAGAGCCGCTTAGCGGCGATTTTATGGCAACCTGGTGGCGGCAGCCCCAGGATAGAAAAACATAAAATCCGCAAAGGCGTGGGGCAAAACCCGTTACAGAACCCTTTACCACATTCCCCCACGCAATACGATAAACGCGGAAATGCATTTTCGAAACTTGATGATTCCGCTCGGTTTGGACTAGTCGTTCTATATTATGCTACCCCAACGCGGGGATCAATAAAAAAACCCCTTGTCCTCCGCGAGCTAAAGCCTCGCAGCCACCACATAATCCGCTCCTATGGAGCTCACGATTTATGCAAATGCAACGAGTGCCGATTTTGTAACGGCTTTAACTCAGCGAAAATCATGATTTCATATACCTATCAATAAACGCCCGAAAGCATACATCTAGAGCCGCTTAGCGGCGATTTTATGGCAACCTGGTGGCGGCAGCCCCAGGATAGAAAAACATAAAATCCGCAAAGGCATGGGGCAAAACCCGTTACAGAACCCTTTACCACATTCCCCCACGCAATACGATAAACGCGGAAATGCATTTTCGAAACTTGATGATTCCGCTCGGTCTGGACTATTTGTTCTACGTTACTTTACCCCCGCTCGGGAATTCCCTCTAAAATGTTCGTTTACTTTCGTTTCCTTTCGTTTTGTTTCGTTTCGACTTTCTTTTGCTTTCTTTTGCTTTCGTTTTGACTTTCTTTTGGTTTCTTTTCCTTTCTATTTTGTAAATTACACCAGAAATGAAACCTGCTATGCCCCTTCTCTATCCCCTAGCCATAGGCTTATTTTGCATGCTCTTTGGCGCCTGCGCCCCAACGGACACGCAGCCTGATTCACCTCTTCTCACAGCCCCAGAACCAGAACCCTTCGTAAAACCATCAGCCACGAAGGAGTGCAGGTGGATGTACTAATCGAGCAGCCACCGGGGGAGGTTTTAGATGTTCTCCTTATCTTCCGTGGCACACTCCGAGACGATACACGCTTACTGCAAGGGGCCCGTAATGCGCTGACGCGGTTTAAGGGCCTATTAGACAGAAAAGACCTCTTGCTCATCAGCGTGGCCTATCCCGAAGAAAACTTGTTGTTCGGTGATAACATTCGAGAAGCAGAGGCTGCCTTACTCTGGACGAAAACCTCGGCTGCCGCTGAATTAGGGGTGCAAATTGGAAAAATAGTTTTGGCTGGGCATTCCCAAGGAGGGTATCTGGTAACCCGCCTAAACACGCTACATGAAACGGACGGGGTAATCGCCAATGCCCCCGGGCCATTGGATCTGGCTTTTCGCTGTGCACTCGAAGAAAATGGACAGGTGCCCGCTGAAATGGAATGCAGCCTTTTGCGCGCGACCTTTGGACCCACCACCCAAAACGAGGATGAATACCTCGCCCGCTCGCTTCTGTCCTTTAGCTCGGGCTTTAAAAGCAAAATCTTATTTATTCAAGGATTAAATGATAGCCCCATACAGATGCGCTCTTGGCCGATTTTTCAGGAGCGCGTACAAGCATGTACGGACTGTGCCGAGGTCACCTTCTTAAACTTACCCGGGCTAGGCCATATTGCCCTATTTGAAAGCGCCCAAGCACGGCAGGCCTTTAATGCATTTTTTGCTAGATGAATAAGTTCCCCCGTACTAGAAAAAAATCCCGCCCCAGCATAACATAGCCGGGGCGGGAAATTAGGCACCGCAGCGCAGTACCCATACAAACCTCCTACTGCACGTCCTTCAAAAGCTCCTCCACAGCCTTTTCCAGCTGCTGATCTACACCACGATCGATCTGACCAGGCATATTCTTCACCTGGAACATCGGAGCCGTCTCGTTATTCTCCATCCACTCCCCTGCCTTGTTCTTAGCTGAAATCGGAACGATGCCCCAGCGCGTACCATCCGAAAGACCTTCCCAACCTGCAAAGGAACAGGTCCCAGGCGTCGGCATGCCCACAGTCTTACCGATCTTCAGATCCGTATACCCACAAGCGAAACAATGGCCATCTGAATAGTTCGCCTCGTTAAAGAGTGCTAACGTAGGCTTCGTCCAGCGAAACGTCGGCTCATAGCCCACCACACGATCCTCCGTCGCATAAGTAATGAACTTTTCCCCCGTGAAAAACATCGCTAAATCTGCTACCAAGTCTCCGCCACCATTAAAGCGTGTGTCCACGATGACACCCTCTTTATCATGGTACTTGCCCATCATCTCCTCGTAAATCGTTCGATAAGGACCGTCCGACATGCCCGGAATGTGCACATAGCCCAACTTCCCCTCACTCAAACGCTCCACTTCTTCTTGGTTCTTCTTCACCCAGCGGCGGTATAAAAGCGCATTCTCCTGACCTAAGCTAATCGGTTTCACCGTGTGCTGGCTCCGCTTGCCACTCGCTGGATCGAGCACATCGATCAGCACAAACTTACCCGCCTTACGGTTTAAAAACTTGGCCCAGTCCGCATCCGCTGCCAACAGCTCCCCGTCGATACGCTCTATCACATGGCCAGCCTGAATATTCAAACCTGCACGATCCAGTGGACCACGCGGAAGCACCTCGGTAATCTTCACTCCATCCCCAGTATGTGCATAGTCGATTAAAATCCCTAAGGCCGCCGTAGCATCCGCATTCGGAATCGAACGGCTATAGCGCGCACCCGCATGGGAAACGTTTAACTCACCGATCATTTCCGAAAGCATCTCTGCAAACTCATAGCTGTTGCCAATATGCGGGAGGTACTTCTCATAACTTTGCGCCAGCGCATCCCAGTCCACGCCATGCATGTCCGGCGTATAAAAGGCTCCTTTCGTACGATTCACCACATGCTCGAACAGGTAGGCCCGCTCCGCATCCGCATCCACAGACATCTCGCCAGCGATACGAATCGACTCCTTCTTAGAGGCATCCGCCGACAGCTTCGAAATACTGCCTCCACTGAGCAGGTACAAGTTTTTCATGTCCTTATCCCAGACCAAAGACCCTGACCCGGCATCCAACTTCTGCACCATTTTCGTTTCCTTCGTCTTCAGGTCCGTGGACCAAAGGTTCAGCCCCTTTTCAAATCGGGCCAGGTAAAAGAGCATCGTGCCCTCTTTATTTAATACTGCATCACCCAAGCTGGAAGAGTGGATCGTCAGACGGGCTTTGCGCTCGCGCAAATCATCGAAATCTATCTTCAACTCCTTCACCCCTTTCTTATCTTCCTCCTTCTTTTCGTCTTTTTTCTCGTCTTTCTTGTCCTTTTTCTGGGCCTCTTCAATAGCCTTTAACAAGTCCTCCTCCTCTTTCGTACGGTTAAATTTTTCGAAAGCCTCCTGCGTAAAGAAAAGCGTGTACACATCGCGCTGGCTGCCACCACTCGTCGCGAAGCCCTTCAATCCATCGCGGTTCGTAAACCAAAGCATCTGCTCACCCCCATTTACCCACTTGGGACGGCCATCGCTATAGCCACTCTCTGTGATGTTTATCGGCTGGCGCGCACCGCTGATGTCCACTAAAACGATCTCTCCATTCGCTAGCGTCGTATTATACTCTGCCAGCAGCCACTTGCTGTCCGGGCTCCAAGTAAAGTACTGATCTCCATCGCGCATGTGCAGTAGAAATTCCGGACCCAAAAGCTCTTTAGCCTCTCCTCCAGCCATCGGCCGCACCCGTAGGCTACGACGACCACTGACATAGGCGAGCCACTTGCCATCTGGAGAAGGAAGCGGCTGGTAGACGTCTTGCTCCTCCTCTACCACTACCGACTCCTTTAATAAGGTGCTGGCATAGAAAAAGGGCTCCTCGGAGGCACGCACCTTTTCGGTCTTGTAAATGCGCCACTTGCCTTCCCGCTCGCTGGCATAAAGCACTGCCTTGCCATCCTCACTAAAGGTCACAAAGCGCTCCTGCTCAGGGGTCTGCGTCAGCCGCTTGGTCATACTACCGTCCACAGCAGTGACGAAAACCTCCCCGCGCGCGATAAAAGCGATCTCTTTGCCGTCAGGCGAAACGGCCATTTCACTCACCCCTCCCGACACGTTAATGAAACTATCGGCATTTTTCGTCGCCTGATGCCGGATGCTGACCTCCACACGCTTAGGCTCCTCGCCCTCGCGGAGTGTGTAGAGCTCCCCATCGTAGCTGAAGCTGAGTAACCCATCCGCCGAGCTACTTAAAAAGCGCACAGGAAAATCCGTAAAACGGGTCAGCGCCCGCGCCTCTTGCTCCTGGTCGATCGGCGCCTTAAAGACATTAAAACTGCCCGAACGCTCGCTGAGGAAATAATAATAATCAGGATTTTTCGGATCGAAAACCGGGTTGCGGTCCTCCCCTGCATAGCTGGTCAGCTGCTGATGCTTGCCACTGTTCTTGTCGTACATCCAAATGTCGCGCGTGATGGCCGAGGTGTGCTTCTTGCGCCACTCATTTTCACCGCCCTTTTTATCTTGATACAGCATGCGCTGCCCATCCGGCTGAAGGCCACCGCCTCCGCCGGGAGCGTCCACACCTGATCCACGCGCCCCCCCACAGCAGCTACCTGATAGAGCTCGGGCTGTGAACCTGTGGGGTACTGCCGGTGTGCAGCATCATCCAAGCGCGTCGTACTGAAAAGCACCTGCTTGCCATCCGGAGTAAAGGTGTACGGAAATTCATCGTTCGAGTGAAACGTCAGCCTACGCTCCTCTCCGCCTTCGAGGCTGAGGACGAAGACGTCAAAATTCCCATAGCGATCCGATGCATAGGCGAGCTGCTTGCCATCTGGCGACCAGACGGGCATAAAATCATGTCCCTCATGGCTGGTCCACTGCTCTGCGGAACCTCCGGCGCTGGGGACGATAAAAATATCTCCTTTATAGGTGAAGGCGATTTTTTGGCCATCAGGAGAAATCGCCGGATAGCGGAGCCACTGGGGACTCGCCGCCAGACTCAGGCCTCCGGCCAAAAAAAGGGTAGCCACCAGGCTACACCGCTTGACTAATCGTATAATCCGCTGCATAAAATTGAAATTGTTGCGGCCGAAAATACATAAAAAATCACAGGATAACAGGGATTATTTGATTACCTGCGGAAGGAACGCTGGTAGCGGAGACGAAGGTCCAGGTTTTGGGCCACCTGCGCATGGGCTTTTAAGGAGGCGCCAACGGCAAATCCGGGGAACAGCTCATAAAACAGGAGATAGCGCTGATAGAAGGCGGCCTCCTGGTAGCCCGCTGGCTTGAGGGCATACCAAGCCATGCGCTGCTCGAACTGCACCCGCCCGACCCAAAGGGTATGAGACAGAAAAGGGGCTACAATACTGCCACTTTGCGCCTCAGGCGCGCCCGAAATGCCTCATCCTGAATAAACTCCAAGCCGAAACCCAAGGATTGTAGATTATTGATGCGGCGTGTGGCCCCTACTGCCAGCCCTGCCGTGAGGCCGCGGCGGTCTTGATCGGGCACGCTACGGTTCGTCAGGCCAGTTTCTACCGCCCAAAGCCAAGTGCGCGGAGCATCGACTGCCTGATGCCGCTCCCATGTCGGATGGCCGGAAGGAAAGTAGCGCAGCCCCAGGCCCCACATCGGATAGTTCATGCCCCGATTCGGCTGCCGCTGCCCGCCATTCGATATGTGATGGTAATTAAAGGCCGCGGAGAGCCCCCACTGCGCACCGAGCTGATAGCTGAGTGTCGGACTGGTGTACAGTAAAAAACTTACCGGAGCCGAAAAAAAAGTATTGTCAGGATTCGTTTCCGGATCAAATAGGCGATTCAAATAGGCGGGGCCGATGCCACTACGCAAGCTCAACTGCCAGCGGGCATCGGGCTTTGCCAAAGAATGGGCTCGAAATCCGCTGTCAAACTCAGGGCCGCACCTAAAACTTCTGGATTGTTAAAATTATGGTAATGCAGCCGAAGCCCCAGATAATGGTGGCACTGGCAGCGCTCCCACTGCCTCAGGCTCGTCTGCGCCCAGTCCAGGGAAAGGGAACCACCAAATGGCCGCGTCTGCGCCACCTCCACCAGATCTCGGGCATGGGCAATAATAAATCCAGTGCTGCCTTCTGCACTGATGCGTTTCGGGTGACGTACCTGCGCCTGTAATGGGTGCAGTGGACTGCTTAGGCTGAGGGCGAGAAAGAGAACAAGGAGCTGTTTCATCCTTTTTATAGACTAAAATTTTTAGGGATTGTTACAGGCCTGAGAGCCAAAATAGAGGATTTGAAAAAAAATAGGGAAAAACCTTGGATAAATCGGCGCGATGCATGACCTTTGAAGTATCCTAACGCATTTTTATGTGGTGG
>NZ_AJYA01000068.1 GCF_000265075.1 Nitritalea halalkaliphila LW7
GGCGCCCATCCCTGCACAGGTGAGGCCGCATACACCAAGCCACTAGCCCGTCACGTAAAGCTGCCAACGCTCGTCAACTTCAGCGCTCCCTCCATTCCCTCATTTCCTCCTATGGCCAGCACCTTTCCATAGCTCCCTTTATGTGCAAAACGATCAAAATACCGATGGAGCCCACGAACTGCGGCTCGCGTCACATAAAAGCAATCTCCCCGAAAAGGATCCCAGCAAGAAGCACGAAAGGGCAGGTCCAACACGTGCAGCCTCCCCACAAAACGCGCATGCTCGGGATAGAGAAGACTGCGCTTCGGACAGGCGAAGGTCAGCGTATGCTGTGCCTGAAAACAGGAGCCATGGCCCAAGGTGTCTGCAGGAAGCCCACTGGGGATATCCAAGCTAATCTTACGTGCAGTGACCTGCTGGCAGGCCTCCACCCAAGCCTTTGCTTTACCTTCGAGTGGACGTGAAAGGCCTACGCCGAACAGCCCATCGATGAGTACAAGACGCCGGGCACCATTCGCATCTTCGGCAGGCAGTGCCGATTCGATTTCCTTATGCACAGGAATACCCGCAGGTAAAAAGCGCCAATTTTCCTCCTGATCAGGACTGGCACGCTCTGACAGCCGAGCAATTTCCACCCGCTGGAAGCCCTGCTGCTGGCATATACGTGCTAATGCCACTGCATCCCCTCCATTATTACCCGGACCCACTAAAAAAAGTAGATGATCTTCGGGCCGCACACCACAGCGCACCTGCAAGGCATCAAAAGCCTGTAGTGCTGCCCACTCCATCAGTTGCCAAGAACTAATCTGCTCCGTCGTACATACATGTTGATCCAGAGCCTGAATCGTGGCACCTGAAAGAATCGGAAGAAAGGGAGTATTCATCTGCATGAACGTGATAAGAAAATTAATGGCAACATAGCCTTTTCAACAGGTAAACGGATATAAAACAAAGAGCCACCCGAAGGATAGCTCTTTTTGTTTATACGTATAAAAAGGGATTAATCCACTTTACCTACGGCTGCATACATCAATTTACGCGCATCTGCTTCACGAAGTTCCAACTGGATGTCTGCGATCGGTCCCATTTTCACCTCGATATCCGATTTCATGGAGATGGTGATCTGGTCTCTTTCCACTTCTGAAAGCTTATCCTTTTCTTGGTTGACCCAAAGTACGATATCTTTCGTTCCAATTAGCACATCATTCGCCTGAATACGAGGCTCTGTACCATAAAGTGCCGTGTTCTTCGGCTTTCCGACATACAGATAAGAAATAAGCGATTTCTTCTCTAATTTCTGTAGCTGTGTCGCTTGCGGAAGCTTTTGCTCCACTAACATTTCATTCTCACGGAGTACTGTCGTCACCATGAAGAAGAAAAGTAGCATGAAGATAATATCCGGAAGTGCTGATGTTGGGATATTCTCTTTCGTCTTGTTCTTTTTCTTAAACTTTGACATGATTAATTCCCTCCAATTTTATCCGGCTCCGCGATGGAAATCGCCATCGGAATACCTTCTTTACCTCTATCTGTTAGTTCTTTCTCAGCAGCTGTTCTGCCAGAAAGTGCACGATACTGATCGGCTGTAAGTCCCACACGCTCCGCATAAATCTCGAAGTATGCACGCTTTACCTGATCATATACTTCCAAGTATTTCTCATAGGAAGTTCCACGGTTCGTTTTAATCGATACTACCGCACCACCCGCCATCGGGTGATCAGAAGATTTCGGATCACGGTTAACCTGCGCCTTTAGTGACTCTGGAAGTGAATTGTATAAAGCAGTCGCTTCTTCATTCGGTCTTCCGAAATTTAAGATAAACGCTTTAACTTCTGCAGATAGGTTCTCCGTATTATTCATCGGTTCACCTTCTACAAGTAACTGGTCATTCGCATTAACCAGGATGTTAAAGATGTTTCTTTCGTTAAGAGGCACTTCAGGTGGCGGAGTATTCGGATCCTGCTTCGGAGGAAGAACTGTCAAAAGTCCTTTGTCAGAAGCGATCGTCGTCGTTACGAGGAAGAAGATAAGTAGCAAGAAGGCGATGTCTGCCATCGATCCTGCATTTACCTCCTGACTCATTCTACCTCTCTTACCTGCCATTATTTTACTGCTTTGGTGATTTCAGTTACTACGATACCAGCTATCGCTACGATAAATAGCGCATAAACGGTATAAAGTGTTCCGCCCACAAATTTCGCTATGCCTTCCGTTACATTAAAAGGCTCCGCCTGATACTTCGGTAATACCTCACCGTCAGAAATGGAATAGGAAATAAAGAACACCACAAGTAGGGCTACCACACCGACTAAGGTCTTCACCAAGCTCTGGGGATTGTCTAGCGATTTGATGAGAGGCATCACAACCGCTAACAAGGCACCCACTATGATGAGTAAATCAGCCGTGTAGAGGAAAATATCTATAGAATCCATCTGGTTTATTCTTTAATGTGAAAATTAGGTTCTGGCATCCTTTTAGGATTACTTCGTAAGCTTATGCTTCACTAAGATATCGACTAAAGAGATAGATGCATCTTCCATGTCATTCACTAAAGAGTCGATTTTCGCCACACAGTAGTTGTAGAATAACTGTAGGATAATCGCTACGATAAGACCCGCTACTGTAGTTAAAAGGCGATTTTAATACCACCTGCCACGAGTGAAGGAGAGATATCACCTGCTGCTTCGATGGAGTCGAAGGCACCAATCATACCGATTACTGTACCCATGAACCCTAACATCGGTGCTAATGAGATAAATAGAGAGATCCATACGAGACCTTTTTCTAGACGACCCATTTCTACGGAACCGTAAGAAATAATCGACTTCTCCACCATCTCGATGCCTTCAGAGTAACGCATCAGACCCTGCGTAAAGATAGAGGCCACTGGACCTTTCGTGCTTTTCGTCACATCTTTCGCAGCTTCTACACCACCTTGCTCTAAAGCCTCTTCTACTTTCGCTAATAGCTTCTTCGTGTTCGTAGTAGATAGGTTAAGGGTAATGATACGCTCTAATGCTACTGCCATACCTAAAATAAGACAGATCAATACAGGAGTCATAAACGTAGGATCACCTTCGATAAACTTCTCCTTGATGATTTGGTGGAAGCCTTTGTCCTCATCGATGATTTCATCATCTACGATGGCCGGAGTGGCGGGCTCAGCAGCTGCTTGCTCCTCTTCCTCTTCCATTTCATCCTGATCTTCTACCATTTCGGTATCCTGATCTGCAGCGTCAGCATCTGCGTCTTGAGCTTTTGTTATCACCGGATTTAAAAGGATTCCGGAAAGCATGAACAAAGCGATTAACTTTTTCATAATGTAGATTTTAATAGACTTTAAATAAAGGTTAAACGGTTTTCTTAATTTCTAATCAGATTTTAAAGTTATGATTTTTTCGGGTCAAAATGCAAAACAAACGGCACTATTTTTATTTCTCGCCTCTGCTGACTCCCTCCATAACCTTTCAGCAAGCTAAGACAAGCCTGGCGATTTCTTACTCGGATTTATTTGAGTGGGGCTATTTGGGTAATAAGTGGAAGCTTTTCGTTTGTCCCGAGTCTTGCATGCTTTCGAAAAAACGGCATAAACCCTGAATTCTGTCTAAAAACGCTCCTGTTTTCAGGAATTTCGGGAACTTTTTCCCGCAAAACGTTTTCAGCGCACTAAGTTTGTAAAAAAAGCACGAAATCAAAAAATATCCCTGTAAAAAAAACATGAAGCCGAATACCAAATACCCTTAGCATACACGCTTTCAGCCACTTACAGCTCGAACGAAAAAGTGAAAAATTCCCCTCCACTACCTGAACTTTGCGCCCCGCGCAAATAAAACGTACCTTTACGGGAGTTAAATCCTGGCCTCATCGAGACGAAAATCGCCTAACTAGCGTCCTTGTCTAAGATAAAAGCCCCCCCAATGCCCATGTACGCCACCAAACCAAGTCCACAGCTCTCCGTTATAATTCCTTATTATAATACAGGAAAGATTTTCCAAGAAACCCTCGACTGCCTACAGACCTTCCAAGAACCAACGATCGAAATTATCGTTATCGACGACGGCAGCGAGCCCAAGCATGCAGCCTACCTCCGCCAGCTCCAGCAGGAAAGACAGGACTTTAAATTGCTCCAGCAGCCCAACAGTGGGCCCAGTGTGGCGCGGCATACAGGTATCCTCCACGCGAAAGGAACCTATATACTGCCCCTGGACGCCGATGACTGTATCAGCGAAGACTACCTGCGCCTGGCTGTGGCGGCTTTCCAAAAAAACCCTAAACTCAAGCTCGTCTACTGCCAAGCAGAAAAGTTCGGAGCCAAGAAAGGCCCCTGGAAGCTACCCGATTTCTCCTTGGATAAGTTGGCCGTAGAAAATATGATCTTCAGTCTCAGCGGTCTTTAAACGGGAAGACTATCTCCTCACCGGGGGATTCGACCCGAAAATGCGGCAGGGATGGGAAGACTGGGAGTTTTGGATCAACCTGCGTCAAGGGGGGGGGCAGGTCCTCCGCCTCGACCATGTGGGCTTCTTCTACCGCATCCAAAACAGCTCCCGAAGAAAACGCTTCTCCAAGGAGCAGAAAAGAAAAACGATCGCCTACCTGAATGCCAAGCATAAACGCTTCTTTCAGCAGCACCTCGGAGGCCCCTTGCGCCAGCAAAGAAGCCTTTCTAAGTTCATCAATAAATTTCTTCCATGACACACGCCCAAGCGCGCATCATCACACCGGTGAAGGAGTCGCTCCAGACTGCCCTCCGCACCTTTCAGGCCATTCAGGAAGCGAAAGGCCATTTCGAGTACCTCGTCTACGATGATAAAAGTAGCCCGGAGACCCATCAGGCCTTGCAGCAGGCCGCCGAGCGCTTTCAGTTTAGCCTCCTGCATACCGGCACACTCACCGATAAGCCTTCCCCTAATTACCGAGAGGTGCTCATCGATGCGCGGCAGAAATGCTTAGCCGATGGACTGCCGCTTATCATCGTGGAATCCGATGTGCTCGTGCATCCGGAAACCCTGCAGCGGCTTTGTGCCACAGCCAAGGCCGAGAAGCGCGTGGGCATGGTCGGAGCGGTTACCGTGGATGAGGCCGGGCAGGTCAACTATCCCTATGAGAAATTTAAAGGCGAGCGGCGCACACTTTTTGAAACGGAGCGAAGCCTGAGCTTTTGCTGCACCCTGCTGCATCCAGACTTTATGGCGGCCTTCGATTTCGAGGCGCTAGACAGCGCAAAGGACTGGCATGATAACATGATCTCCAAGGCTTCCCGCGAAAAGGGCTTCCGAAACTTGGTGCTCATGGACCCTCCCGTGCAGCACCTCCCCCACAGCAGCCGCCCCTGGAAGGCATTAAAATATAAAAATCCACTCCTTTATTATTGGCGGAAATTTACGCAGGGCAAAGACAAGATTTGACTTGGTTTTCAAGCCTTTTTATCCCGACGGCGCACCCGCAGGCAGCCGCTCGGGATTATTTTTTTGCCCCCTGGCAAAGTTCAGCGCAACAAGCCGACGAAAAAACGGTTAAAAACGGATATAAACACCAAATATCGGATACACATGATGAAAAAATCAGCTTTCGGCGCGCTCGGCGTGCTCTTCTTGCTCTTGCTCGCCTTCCAAGGCCAAGCCATCGCTCAGATGCAGCGCCCGTTCCCAGCCCTGCCGCGCATGTAAGCCAAAATGTGGGCTTCACCAAAATCAGCATCGATTACTCCTCCCCTGCCGTGAAGGGCAGAAAAATTTTCGGGGAAATCGAAAAGTATGGCGTCACCTGGAGAGCCGGCGCGAATGCCGCCACAATCATCGAATTCAGCACGCCCGTGCAAGTTGGAGGTAAAAACCTACGCGCTGGCAAGTACTCCCTATTCATGACGCCAAAAGAAAATGGCGAGTGGACTGTACGTCTGAATGCGAAAGGCAACTCTGTTTTCGCCTACTGGAAGGATGGCGTCATCGATGAGGAAGCCCTCGCCAAGGACGATGCGGTGGCCTTCACCGTAAAGGTGGACAAGCTCTGGCACGYCTCAGGAGCGCCTGCAGTACAGCATCTCCGCAGAAGATAATAAGGTGGCACACGTGCACATGACTTGGGAAAATGTCCGCGTGACCTTCCCGGTGGACACGCAGGTGGACCAAAAAATGGAAAGCTTTAAAGCAGCATTTTAAGGCTATAAACGTTTAGATACGCAGTTAGGTAAACGGTTTTGCCTGGCGGCAAAAAAGAAGAAGCGGTCCCCAGACCGCTTTTTTTATGCCCTTAGGCCTTTGGGCCGACAGCCCCCCTCCCCAGCCTGCTCGACCTGCACCCCCACAAGCAGCAGCCATTCCTAGCCCAAAAGTAAGCGGAGCATATTAGGTACTTCGGAGGATATCTCTGGAGCATGCTGGCAGGATTTCCGCATTATTTCCTGTATTTTAGCCCCATGGAACAGGATATTCGCCTACAAGAACAGCGCTTTTTAAGCCCCCTGGGGATAGCAACTTTTAATACCATGCAGCAGGCATTTATACAGGCCGCTCAGGAGCAGCCCAACCTCATGCTGCTGGCTCCCACCGGCTCGGGCAAGACCCTGGCCTTTTTATTTCCCCTCATCCAGCAGCTGGACCCTAACTCCCGCAGTACACAAGCACTGATCATCGTCCCCTCGCGAGAACTAGCCCTGCAGATCGAGCAGGTGTTTAAAGCATTGAAAACAGGCTTTCGCGTGAGCACCTGCTACGGCGGACATGCCATGAAACTCGAAAAAAACAGCCTCGGCGAGCTGCCCGAAGTGGTGATCGGTACGCCCGGCAGGCTTTCCGACCATGTCAATCAAGGCTCCCTTCAGACTGAGGCGATCCACACGCTGGTCCTAGATGAGTTCGACAAGTCCCTGCAGCTGGCTTCCACGAGCAGCTGCGGGATATTTTTAGCCAGCTGCCCCAGGTGCGCCGCCACTTGCTCACCTCCGCCACCCCCCTGGAGCGCCTGCCTGACTTCCTCCCCTTTACTGCTCCCCCCGTGCTAGACTTCCTGCAGGAGGAAAAGAAAGCCAAATTAGAACTCAAGCTGGTCCACACGCCGACCAAAGAAAAGATTCCCACTCTCATGCGCCTTATTTCCCACTTCCAGGGAGAGGCCTGCTTGGTTTTCTGCAACCATCGGGAGGCGGTAGATCGCATCAGCTTGCTGCTCAGTGCTCATGGCTATGCCCACGCTGTCTTGCACGGTGGCATGGAGCAGCTGGACCGGGAAAAGAACCTCATCACCTTTCGCAGTGGGGTGGTGCATCTCCTGATCGCTACGGACTTGGCTGCCCGTGGCCTAGACATTCCGGAAATCCGCCATGTGGTCCACTACCAGGTTCCGCCACAGGAAGATGCCTTTATCCACCGAAATGGCCGCACCGCCCGCATGCATGCCTCCGGACAGGGCTACCTGCTGCTCGCCGAAGAGGAGGAGCTCCCCGACTATGTGGACGACAGGCACATGGAAGCGCTGCAGCTCACAGAGACCCTCTCCGCGCAGCGCAGCGCCTGGACCCTGCTCTACCTCAGCGCCGGAAAGAAAAATAAAATCAGCAAGGGCGACATCGTGGGCTTCCTGATTAAAGTGGGCCAAGCCACGCCAGAAGACATCGGCACGATCACCCTCCTGGATTTTGCAACCTATGTGGCGGTGCGGAGCAAGAAAGCCCCCCAACTCGTCCAAAACCTCCACGGTGAAAAAGTAAAGAAAATAAAAGTTAAAGTTGCCGAAGCCCGGTAAATGCCATAGGCGGCAGCAAGGGCCGGGCCTTGGCCTTTGCCCCCTGGGCAAAAACGATTTCACATTTCCTTACCTACCTGATGATGAGACAGCACCTTCTCCTTCCTTTTCTGTTCCTCCTGCTGGGCATGGCCTGCCAAAAAAAGGAGCTTCCCGACATCCACGCCATCGAAAACGGCCTCCTCCTGGACCAGCAGCCCGAGGGGAGCCCCGTGCAGACCTTTTCCCTAGCCGAGCGCATGGAGCACTATCAGGTGCCTGGCCTGAGCATCGCAGTGGTGGAAAAAGGCAAGTTGAAATGGGCAAAGGGCTACGGCATCGCCCACACGGGGACGGGGCAAGCAGTGGATACGGAGACCCTCTTTCAGGCGGGCTCCATCAGCAAGCCCGTGGCGGCACTGGCCGTGCTCAAGTTGGTCCAAGAGGGGCTGCTCGATCTGGATGTGGACGTGAATCAGTACCTAAAGGAGTGGCAGGTGCCGGAAAATGCCTTTACGGCAAAGGAAAAGGTGACTCTGCGTGGGCTCTTAAGTCATACCGCCGGGGTGAATGTGCATGGCTTCCCGGGCTATAAGCAGACGGATCCCTTCCCCAGCCTCGTCGAGGTTCTAAATGGTTCGGGCAATACGCCCCCCATCGAAGTCGATAAGCTACCGGGCTCAGGCTGGCGCTACTCGGGTGGCGGCTACACGATTTTCGAAAAAGTGGTAGAAGAGGTGACCGGAAGGGCCTTTGAACGGTATATGGAAGAGGAAATCCTGCTGCCGCTGGGCATGCGGAACAGCAGCTACGAACAACCTATAGGCGGCCGTTGGCAAAAAAATAGCAGTGCGGCCTACGATCGTCAGGGTGAAATCCTCGAAGGCTTCTGGCATAACTACCCCGAAAAGGCCGCTGCGGGGCTTTGGACCACGCCGACGGAGCTGGCTAAGTACTGTATCGCGATACAGGAGATCCGCGGTGGAAAGGAAGATGGCCTCCTCCGTCCGGAGCTGGTGGAGCAGATGCTGACGGAGCAGGATGGGAGTTGGGGCTTGGGTCCCGCCTTAGAGCAGCGTGAGGGGCGCCTGTTGTTCAAACATGGCGGGAAGAATGCCGGCTTTACGAATCAGCTCATTGCCTTTGCGGATGAGGGAAATGCGGTCATCGTGATGACAAATGCCGACAGGGGGAATGGCCTGATTCGGGAGCTCCTGCATGCCGTCTCGGCCTACTATGGCTGGGGCATCAGTAGCCCAAAGCTAGTGGCGCCAGAGTCAGCGGACTGAGGCTGGGGGTCGAAGTCTTGTCCCCATCGCCCTTCGGGCAAAGGGCGGGCTTCGCGCGTGCATCCCCTATCCGCTGTTCGTTTGCTTTCTTTTTTACTTTCGTTTGCTTTCGATTTCGCTAAAACCGTGATCGTTTGGCTTCGTTTGCTTTCTTTTCCATGTTCGTTTGGTTTCGTTTGCTTTCGTTTTAAAGAGAGGAAGAAAAAGACACCATGGACAGTCTCAACAGTCTCGAAACATTAACTATTTCTTTAGATAAAACCTCTAAGCCCTCAGGAGAACTACTTTCTGCATCTGCAATTTAGTGGAGTTTTATTAATCCTACTTGATAATTAAACTCATAGTGCTTACATTTAGGAAAGTTCGATTTTCTATCAGCTAAAGCAGAACAAGAGCATGAGGCTTACTAGCTCAGTTTAAACGAGACCTCTAATAGCTAGAAAATCACTATTTTGGATGTTGAAAGCACTATCAGATTTTGATTTTTAACTATTCCCGAATCATTGAATAACCGTGAACCTAAGAAGCCTAAAAAAATGTAATCGCTTATGCCAATAGAAATTGGAGTTTGGAACATCTCAGAGTCGAAAACGCGTAAAATAACGCTATCAACTTTGGAGACAGAAAATAAACTTGAGGATATAATAGAACAGGATATTTCGATCATATCGGATGATTTGATGCTAATTGGCCGTACCCGTTCGACGAACCCCATATTTTCTGTAGGCGAGGGATTTTGTAGTCTTGCGGAATGGAAAGAAGAGATAAAGCGTTTTACCAGGAGCTTTACCGGGAATGGCTTAGCTCTGGTTTAAAGAAGTCTGTGTTTGCTGCAAACGTGGGATTAATCGAGCTACGTTCTACTACTGGTGCAAAAAGCTAGAAGTAGTAAGTGAGCCGATTCCCGAGCCATTCACAAGCTTTAAGCGTCTTGCAGCTTTGGCTCCAGCGGTAGAGCAGCAGCCTTTTTTGAAAGTCACCTTACCGAATGGTGCCAGCATTACTTTTTATGAGGAGATTTCGATTGAACATCTAAAAAGACTCTTGGCATGTTAGCGCTTTCCTCTGCTACGCGCTATTTTCTGTACGAACAGCCAACAGATATGCGCTATGGCATTCAGGCTTTAGCAGGGATAGTGCGCAACAAACTGGGCTTTGATCCCATGAGTGGAGACGTCTTTATTTTTATAGGAAAAAGAGGAGATCAAATCCGGCTTTTGCAGTGGGATCAAGATGGGTTTGCTCTTTATATCAAAAGGCTAGAAAGGGGGACTTTTGAACGTCCAAGATCCCCTAAAAGCCTGCTTTCTAGCCGTGAATTAGGCTTGCTTTTACAGGGGGTAAGGCTAGAATCTGTGCGCTACAGAAAGCGTTATATGGCAGCTGGGCGGCAGTGAAATAAAGCGTGATTTTTTGTCTAAAAAGTGGCTTTAAGGCTATTTAAAACGACTTTTTTACCCTATATTTATGTCATGGAAAACAGAGAAATAGATTATAAAACCCTATACGAACAGGCTCTGTTGACCTTATCTCAAAAAGAAAATTCTCTGCTCGAAAAAGAAAACCTTTTAATTGAAAAGCAAGAGCTCATAGAGAAGAAAGAGCAGGTCATTTTTAAATACCGCTCTGAATTAGACAAGCTGCTTAAAATCATTTTTGGTCCCAAAAAGGACAAGCTAAAAACGTCCATTGACTCCGATCAGCTCAATCTATTTACACTAGGTGTGCCCGAAGCTGACCAGGCTAAGATGGGGGGTGATGGTGAAGCGGATAGCGACGAGGAAACAGTCACTGTCAAGCGTAAAAAGCGTGAGAAAGGACAAGGCCGCATGACGCTTCCCGAAACACTACGCAAAGAAGATGTCTATATCGAGCCTACGGAGTCTACGGAAGGGTGTGTCGTTATCGGAGAAGAGGTGACTGAAGTGCTGGAAATGAAGCCTGCAGAGTTTTACGTTACGCGCTACATCCGCAAGCGATACGCGAAACCAAACGGTGAAGGCATCTTGATGGGCACGCTTCCAGATAGGGCGATTGAAAAAGGCATCCCAGCAGCTTCTACACTGGCACAAATGACTGTAGACAAGTATGTATATGGTTTACCCCTACACAGGCAGTTGGATAAATACAGTAAAATGGGAGTTAGAATCCCTGCCTCGACGGCATCTAACTGGCTTATGCAGGGGTGGAAAACGATAGAGCCACTCTGGGAGTTGCTGAAGGAGGTGGTACTTAGCCAAAAATACCTGCAAGTCGACGAAACCCCAATAAAAGTGCAGGACAGGGGGCATAAAAATAACATGCATAAAGGATACATGTGGTTATATCATGCCCCTGTAGATCGCTTGGTACTGTTTGACTACCGGAAAAATAGGGATCGGTCAGGTCCTAGTGAGCTATTGGCTAAATTCAGGGGAGTCATCCAGACAGATGGCTATGGGGTATATCATTCCCTATTCGATCAGCATCC
>NZ_AJYA01000069.1 GCF_000265075.1 Nitritalea halalkaliphila LW7
ACAGACACATTATCCTCATTTAAGCGAATAACCCGCGTCTGCACATCCGTCGTAAAACGATGATACACCACAGCATTTAGCAGGTACTTGTCCACCCTTCATATAACCGAATTCATAACTATTCGTGAACTCTGGCTGCAGCTCCTGATTCCCGATACTCAAGTTAAAGAGATCGTTTACCCGGAAAATGGGGGCCAGGGCCCAAATATTCGGTCGAGATATCCTTCTCGAAAAATTAGCTGTTAACTCTTCTTCGTCGCCCAAGTTATACGACAGATAGGCAGAAGGAAAAAGATTAAAATAGTTGTTCACGAAAGGCTCGGGATCACTCTCCAGGACCGAGCTAGTTTCGGTATACTCCCCACGTAAACCTGCCTGATAGCCAAGTTTTCCCACCTTATGCCGAAAGCTCGCATAGGCCGCGTACACATTTTCCGTAAAAGAAAACGCATCAGAGAAGAAGTCATCGAAAATCGGAACAAACTCCGTGTTTTCATCTCCCTGAGAAAATTCCTGGGCGCGATCCCAAGTTCCTAAGGTTCCCTTTAAACCCGTTTCAAATCGGCTTCCATTTCGAAAAGGCTTTTCATAATCCAACTGCAGCACTGTCAGGTTACTGGTCTGTGGCCTTTCATTTTCCTGAATCAGCCGATTCCCGGGCACCTCGACCATATCCTCATTAAAAAACAGCTGATCAAAAAAATCTACCTGAAAGCGCTCATCCCGAGAAAAAGAAGCCGAAGCGAAGAGCCGCTGCCCGAGCGTATCGATGTCATAGGTGTAACTCAGTCCCGTCTCGAAATTATTACTCTCTCGAACCTCGTCATTATTTCGGATAAAAAGGCTATCCAGCGAGCGATCTAGGCGCTGCGACCGCTGATTCAAGATCTCAAAGCGATCCCGCTGCCGAAAATTCCCTTGTGCATAGAAACCGATCACCTGATTATCCCTCACATTCCAGTCGAACCCCCCTCTGAAGAGATGAGAAATATCGACACTCTCCTGAAAGGAATCTTGGTCTAAGATGGGGCTGGCGTTCGCCAAAGAAGCCTCCCGAAAACCTTCAGATAAACGAAAAAGTCTCCTATACTGATAGTTATACGAAGCGTAGTAGTTAATCTTTTCCGTTCCATAATTCAGGTTAAGGCCCGCATTGTACTTGTCTCGAGTCCCCGCTGATACGTTCACCTGCCCATTCAAACCTGTCCGCTGGTTTTTCTTTAAAATGATGTTAATGATCCCACCTACACCAGCGGCATCATAACGACTAGAGGGATTCGTGATAAGCTCTACCGACTGAATGCTGTTCGCAGGAAACTGCTCCAATATGCTTTCGGCATCATCCCCGGATAAATTGGACGGACGTCCATTAATGTAAATCAAAATATTTCCACTTCCACGCATGCTAATTCCACCCTCATCATCCACCTGGATCGAGGGCAGTGTACTTAAAAGTTCAGAAGCGGTGGCACCTTCCGCCACGATACTATTTTCTACATTATACCTACGCTTATCGATATCGCTTTCAAACATGGAAGCAACTCCCTGAACGACCACCTCATCTAAGTTTTTGGCCGTGTTTTCAAGACGAAGTGTACCCAGATTTATCTCCTTGCGGTCATTTGGCCTAAGTGAACGAAAAAAATCATCATAACCGATAAAGCCTACACGCAGAATGTAGCCCTCTGCTGGCACACTAAAATCAAAGGTCCCGTCTAAGTCCGTCATGGATCCCGTAATTAAGGTAGAGTCGGAAGGAGAAAGTAGCGCCACATTCGCAAACTCTAGCGGATCACCGGACCCCGCATCTACCACTTTACCCCTGAGCCGAAGCTCTTCTTGTGCCACAGCAAAACTGCTGATAAAAAAAAAGTAGTCCTACAAGAACGCGCACTCGCCAAACCAATACGTAACTCCATTTTTCGCTTTCCATCCCGATTTTATAATTATTTCAATTATATACACAATATTTACCGCACACATGGCCTTGTTATAGAAACAAGGCGCTGCGCGCAATGTTCCTGAAATACATGTATCTACATGGAATAACTTTAAAGCTTATGAACTGCGCTATATGGGTATGAATGGCAAAAAAAATACAAGTTAGCTCGGGAACTAATAAAAACTCTCCTAAGTTTAATGAGAAAATAGGGGTGGTATAAAGTTAATATCACACCGAAAAAAAATTTAGTCCTATAGAAAACTTCTTGAAGGCTTTCTACGTTGGGGAGTTAAGATTTGTGAGCGAAACGTAAAAAAATGCAGCTTAAAGGCGGTTTTTTGTACGACAAACAATTTTTTTCACTATCTTCGAAGCATTGTATACGGGTGACTATATTAAAAAATGGCGGGATGTTATTCCGCCACTTTTTTTAGTACTTCTCGAATCAAACTATCTACCACTTTTTCACTATCCTGGGAGAATACCTGCTCCACACGATTCGCTACGATCGCATTCACACTTAACATCTCATGCCCCAGTAAGCGACCCATCGCGTAATAGCCCGCCGTCTCCATTTCAAAATTAGTCAGGCGTAATCCCGCGATACCTGTTTCTGTTTGGGATAGCTTTTCGATAATGGTGGGAATAGCCGGCACCAAACGCAAGCTCCGTCCCTGAGGCCCATAAAATCCCGGGCAAGTAGCCGTGACGCCCGTCAGCATATTTGCGCCTATTTTTTGAAGCAAACGTCTGGATGCACCTACCGCATACGGTGTGAAACCAATTTGAAGCGTATCCGCCACGCGCTGACGTAAGTTTTCCTCTTGCTCCGTATAGGCAGGCGTATAAAAGTGCATCAGCGTGTCTAAGCCCACAGCGAAAGCGCTGGCTAGGTGGGCATCCACAGGCACATCAGACTGCATACTTCCCGAGGTTCCGATACGAATAATCGAAAGACTCTTTTTCTCTTCCTTTTCACGACGCGTTTTCAGATCGATATTTACAAGAGCATCTAACTCATTCATGACGATCTCGATATTATCCGTTCCCATGCCTGTGGACATGACCGTAAGTGGAGTCCCCTTATAGGTTCCAGAATGAATGTTAAACTCACGCTTCGATGTCTTAAACGTTAGCGTGTCAAAGTACTGGCTCACCTTCTCCACACGCTCCGGATCCCCTACCGTAAGAACAGTTGAAGCCAGATTTTCTGGCTTCAAGTTCAAATGATAGATACTACCGTCCGCGTTTAGAATAAGCTCAGACGCAGGTATTATCTTGCTCATGTTGTAAATTTTTTATCTTTTCTTTATTCGGTTTGCGCTGCAAACCTAAATAGGGATTATACCCATTACTTTTTTTCACATAATACCCCGTCCCGTCGTACGGACGCTTTTCAGGATGCGCTTGGCAGCTTGTAGAACAAGCACCCTCTAATTCCCAGCCGCAATTTTCACAGATAGGCACGTGTATGTTGCAGGTTGGATTCGCACAGTTTACCATCCGATCGGAAACCGTGCCACATACATGGCAGGTAGAGACTACCTTAGGATTTACCTTATTCACATCTACGGCCAGTCGATTATCGAAAACATAACACTTCCCCTCGAAATCTTCACCTCCTACATCCATCCCATACTGGATGATGCCACCATGCAGCTGGTAGACATCTTCGAAACCCTGCTCTAAAAGAAATGCTGAGGCCTTCTCGCATTTAATGCCACCCGTACAGTAGGTAAGCACCTTCTTGCCTTTTAGATGGGCTAACTCCTTTACTTTTTCCGAAAATCTCGAAAATTATCGATATCCAGCGTCAGCGCATTTTTAAAACGACCTAACTTATGCTCATAGTTAGAACGGACATCTAAAATCACCACATCTTCCTGATCCTTTAGCTCCTTAAACTCCTTTGGGCTTAAATGCTTACCCGTACGCACATTCGGATCCAAGTGACGTAAGCTACTATGCACGATCTCCGGCTTATACCGCACATGGATCTTGCTAAAAGCATGCGCATGATGACGCTCCACCTTAAATATGGTAGACGCAAAGCGAGGATCCGCCTTCACATAGGCCATATACGCTTCGCAGTCTGACAGAAGACCGGACACGGTTCCGTTCAGCCCTTCATCCGAAATGATAATTCTGCCCCGAATATTATGTTCCACGCAGAAAAGATGGTGTTCATCGCGGTACGCTTCCGCATCCTCTATCTTGGCATAGCAGTAATAGAGTAAAATCGCGTAATCTTGTTTGTTTTCCATAACCTAAGCCCTGATTCCAGCAGGGTGTTATTTGTGATCAACTAAACGCTACTAATATAAATAAATAAACTAAATTCAGTCGATACCGTCAAGCTTTTACGGGCATAGCGGGATTCCCGAAAACAGTCTGACCAGCCTTTACATCAGAAATCACCACAGATCCAGCACCTACTCGCGCCCCCTTCCCTATCGTGACACCTGACACGACGATAACCCCAGAGCCGATAAATGCATCTTCTTCTATGCGAACACCCGCATTAATGAGTGCGCCCACGCCCAGCTGCACGAAATCACCGATCACACAGGCATGCTCCACCACGGCACGGCTGTGCAGCATACAGTGACTCCCCAGCTCGGCCCCTTGACCGATGACGACCCCTGCATTAATAAAATTACCATGGCCGATCGCCGCATCCGGCGCGATATGTGCGGCAGGATGAATCGCATTCACCGGTTGCATTTTTCGCCTCTCCTGAAGCATCTTCACTAAAAACTTACGGTACTTCAGCTCGTCCACTGCTACGAAAGCCTCGCATTTCTTGCCGATCAACTTTAAAAACCATCATCTTCTGTATGCCCTAAAACCGACACCTCGCCTATTTCTACTCCGTGCTGCTCCTTATCCTCCTCCAGGAAGCCGTACACGACGATATTGTTTTGAGTAAAAATAGACAAAGCAGGGCGAGCGATGCCGCTGGCCCCTAATATGATAACTGGTTTTTCCATAATGCTCTTTAAACGAGCCCAAAGATACAGCTTTCTCCTTTAGTGTACAAAATCCCGCTGAAACACAGCTTCCTTCCGACGCAGCGAAGACAGACTTAGCACCCACTCTCCCACTCACATCAAACGGACTTTGGGTAGAGGGCCTTTTGGCCGAAGCGCCGCCTGCCCTACTTTACACTGCAGGCATCCCTTCGCACTACAAAAATGCTGATACAGACCCATCACCCCCTGTGCATCAAAAGCACTAGACAGCGGAAATCCGGCTTCCTTATAGATGCGCGTAACTTTATTCCGCTCTGCAGGATACTGTAAGAGTAGGTCGATCGCCCGCTCTCGGTACTGATCCAGCTGCATGTAACGGGCATAAGCCAACCAAAGGGGCACCCGAATATTCAAACTCAAGCGCTCCAGACTATCCTTACTCAAGCCTGTCGCCACCGGCTTTTCAGCTTGCCGACCGAGGTCAAAATGGCTCTTCCAGTAGTCCGGCACCTGCTCTAAGCTCGCAGATAAATGAGCGATAAACGTCTCCTCTTCTTGATTAATCCCATCCCACAGATTGGGGAGCGAAAGTAAATAGGCGATCGCCTGTGCCAGCCTTCTCCCCGGAAAATTAGGAGGACGCACCCCTTTTCGGCGCCAAAGTATGGCCGGGTGCGCATAGCGCAAACGATGCTTTTTTGCCAAATACAGGTACTCCTGCTGCAGTCCATGCACGTAGCATCCGTGGCATGCCCTGAAACAGGTAAGAGCCCCGCACTACCGAAATATAATGCATAAATACTTAGCCCACGATTTTTTCCTAGCCGCCGTACGTCTGCCAGAGGTACGATCTGCGCCAGCTCTAACATAGGCAGCTGATTCAGCTTAAAGCCGAAACAGTAAAACAGCCACCAGTAGCTCACCTGCTCCCAGTCCCCTTTGCTACGCGCTAACAAGGTCAGAATAAAGCTAATTTTAGATGCATAGCGCGCATGAAGCGCTACCTCCATAGCCGAATGTAAAACGATCTCAGAAAGCTGCGGCAAAAACGCCTTACACAGTAAAAATCCCTGCTCCCGCTTGAAGGCCTCATATTTCGCTAAAACCTCAGTCTTCACCTTGTCTTTTAAAACAAGTGTCGGCAGAGGGGTGCCATTCATCCGCGGAACTACCCGGTCCGCCTCCCAAACCACATGCAGCACTACCTGCTCATAGCGCGCATCTCCCTGATGGCCATGTCGAAACCAGTCCGAAGAGCGCGTGTGGATCTCAATGTGGCCTACCTCTAGAAGCCCATCGATGCAGACATGCCCCTCTAAAAAATCAGGCCCATCGTGCTGATTATAAAAACCTACACGCTGAATCTGTAGCCGCTGCCCGTCCACCAGACACAGCTCCTCGCTATCAAAGTACAAAAATCGCCAAACAAAGTGTAAAAAATCTTCCTTAAACAACATAAACCTTTCGATAAAAATACAAAACGCCAAAAAGTTCGGACTTTTACGCGGACAGAGTCGGGAAAAAAACACTTATTCCTACTTTTTTATTACTTTGCGGTAAGAAAACACCTACCCAGCCCCAATATTCATTTAAGTACCTAACTGATGACGCTAAATCCCCGCATACACGCCATAGTTAGCTTGTCCCTGTATCTGCTCCTACAAGCTTATCCCACCCTTTGTGCCGCACAGGCACCAGATGCACCCTCTCGTCTAGACAGCCTACTGCTGCGCCTACATGATCCCTTAGTAGATAGCGTGCGGAGGGAAGTGCACCTCGGTATTTTTATGGAACTGGCATTTCAGGATAATGCACGCGCGCTGGCGCACTTAGACACATGTATTCAAATCGCAGAAGCGGAAAATGCCATCCGCTCTCTCGGACGATTTTATAACAATCAAGGGGTTATTCATAACATCAGTGGCCGCCCTGATCAGGCATTGAAAAGCTTCCTTAAAGGCGCTGGAATATACCGAATCCGTTAAAGACACCTCGAACCACATTAATATTTTAGGGAACCTGTCGAGCATTCACCTGAATAAAAATCAAATTAGCCGTGCTCGTTATTACAACCAAAAAGTCTTTGAGTTAATCGACAAAGACACGCAGCAGGACACCTACCTAAACACACTGAATAACAAGGGCATTATCGCGAATAGAGAGGGAAATCGAGAGGGTGCTTATCAGGCATATACCGAAATTATCCGCATCGCGAAAGAATCAGGAGCTACTACCCGGGAAGCGAATGCACTGAATAACCTAGCCATCTGGCATTTAGATGGAGGAGACCCACAGACGGCACTCCAGCTGCTTCAGGAGGCCCTTCCCCTAAACTTGTCTGTGGAGAATCGCTATCAGCAGCTGCTAAATCATCTAAACATGGGCCGTGTCTTACTGGAACTACGACGGTATCAGGAGGCGCTGGCGCAAAGTGAACTGGCCATCAGCATCGCCGAAGAGGAAGCCTACAAGGAGGAAGAGGCCCTAGCCTACCAACTTGCTGCTGACGCTCTGCAGGGACTTCGCCGCTATGCAGAAGCCTTCAGCGCACTTCAAACGTACAGCGAGCGCATTCTGGCTTACAAGAAAGAAATGTACGATTCGGAGCTGATGGAGCTTCAGGAAACATTCGATTTCGAAAGGCAAGAGCAGGATATCAACTATTTAAAAGAGAAAGAGACCCTTCAGGCCGCGCTCTTGGATAAAAGACAAAACCAAATCTACCTTTTCACGGCACTACTCCTGCTGACTGTAGCCGTGCTCGGCATCGTGTACTACCTCTTCGCAGAAAAGAAAAAAGTGGCCCAAGTGCTGGAAGTGAAAAATAAAAAGATCGAGACGCTGATTCGCGAGCTTCACCACCGCGTAAAGAACAACTTGCAGATCGTCAGCTCACTCCTGAACTTACAGTACCAGCGCACCGCCGACCCGAGCACGAAGGAAGCCATTCGGGAGGGCCAAAGCCGCCTGGAAGCGATGACACTCATTCATAAAAACCTGTACATGCATGAAGATTTTTCGGGCATTAACATGAAGGATTATCTTGATTTTCTGACCAAAAGCTTGGCGATCTCTTATGGTTTTCCCGTAGAAGCTGTACACACGCGCGTGGAGCTGAAGGAGCCGATGTTCAACCTCGATCAGGCTATTCCTTTAGGCTTATCGTGAACGAGCTGGCTTCGAATGCCTTTAAATACGCCTTCGACACGCTCCCGACAGAGGCCGCACGACTGGAACTTGAACTCTTCGAGACAGCAAGTAATAAAGTCTCTTTGCGCATTAAAGATAATGGCAAAGGCCTTCCTGAACATCTCGTACCCGAACAGAGTAGTTCATTTGGACTCCGACTGGTAAACACCCTCAGCCGACAGCTCGACAGCACCCTCTCCCTCATGCGAGAAGGCGGAACTAGCTATCAATTAGAATTTGAACGTAAATGAAGGAAGGAATAAAGATACTGATTATAGAGGATGAGCTGCTCGTCGCTATGGACTTAGAAGAAACCCTCCTGAGATTAGGCTATCAGGTAGTGGGCGCGGCGCATAATGTGGCCCTTGCAAAAAAACTTTTGTCAGAAAAGCGTCCCGATTTGGTCCTTTGTGATGTCAACTTAAACGACGCCATCGATGGCATAACACTGATGTCCGAGCTGCGTAAACAGTATACCTTTATCGTAATCTTCTTGACCGCATTCCACGATAACGCCACCTTAGCACGTGCGATGGAAGTGGGCTTAAGTAATTACATCGTCAAGCCCTTTCAGGAACCGCAGCTTCGCGTGACCCTGCAGATGGCGATCGAGCAGCACAGGCCGAAGGAGCAGGCGCTGCGCCAACTCCTGTCCCCAAAGGAAATTCAAGTTCTCGAACTTCTTTATCGGGGGAAAAGCCCTCAGGAAATAGCGGATGAGCTCAGTAATAGCTACCAAACAATCGCCACGCATACGAAAAGCCTACGCAAAAAGCTGTGTGTGAAAAGCAGCCTAGATCTCGTGGCCCTAGTGGCTAAAAATCGTTGGTTTGACCCTTAAAACACCTATTCTACGAAGAAAAATAGCCTAGGGGAACATTTTTCCCGCTCCGGCGTTACACCTATAACTCGTTAGGGGTGGCTAGATGCTTCTGGCCTGAGAAATACCCTCGAACCTGATCTGTGTCATGACAGCGTAGGAAAACGAAGCTGACTCCCTTTTGTGGGGAAAAAAGCCACTTTGTGCTCCTGCGCAAAGTGGCTTTTTCATTTCATCTACTCGAATACGCTTATGTTTAAAGGAATTTACGTGATTACCGACGAGTTTTTAACTCCGAAATCCAGTATCTACACACAAGTAGAAGAGGCCCTCGAAGCAGGTGCCACCATCGTGCAGCTCCGCGATAAGGAAAGCAGTGATGCCGACCTACTGCCTCTGGCCGAACAGCTTCAGGAGCTTTGCCGCAGGCATAAGGCCACCTTCATTATAAATGATCGGGTGGAGCTGGCGCAAAAAATGGGCGCTGACGGGGTGCACATCGGCTTCCATGACCTCTCTATCCGGGAAGCCCGCACCCTACTCGGTCCTGATAAAATCATTGGCATCTCTTGCTACGGCGATCTGGATCGGGCAGAAAAAGGCATCGAAGCAGGAGCAGATTATGTGGCCTTCGGTGCATTTTTCCCCTCACCCACCAAGCCGAAAGCCGCTGTAGTCGACAAAGCCCTTATCGCAGAAGCGAAAAAGCGCTTTCAGGTACCTGTGTGCGTAATCGGAGGTATCACAACAGAAAACATCTCTGAACTGGCACCCTACGGAGCCGACCTGTACGCCACTGTCAGCGCTGTTTTCGGTGCACACTCCATCACCGATGCGATCTACGAACTAAAATCCAAAACCCACTTATAACATGAAGATTTCATTAGCCATCGAGTGGTTTTTAAACCCTGACCACTTACCTCTATTGGTGGCCGACCAAAAAGGTTTTTTCAAAGAAGCCGGCGTCAGCACGTTCGATCTGATCGTGCCTGAGGCGCACTATGACGGGCTAGAGGAACTGATCCAGGCAAAATCCAATTTGCCACCAACGAGCCTTTACACCTGATCGAGCAGTACGACGACGAATTTCTGTCCCTGGGTACCTACTTTCAGACCAAAGGCGGTGTAATCATGAAATCTGCCTCGCTGGATGCCTTGCGCATGGGCGAAAAAATCCGCGTTGCCACACCCGTCTCGAATGAAAAGACGAACCGCATCGGACTCGAAATCATTCAGCGCTACGCCGCCAAGGAAGGCATTCAGGTAGGGCGCGAGCAAGTAACGTTCGTCGCAAAGGATTTTTACTTGATCCACCACATGGAGGCAGGCTTCGATGCGGGATGGCTCTACTTTTATAACTTCGAGGGAGTGGAAGCCAAGCATAAAAACCTGGATGTAGTATTTATGGACTGTGACACTGCCGGGTTCGCTAATTTCTGCGGCCTAGACCTGTTTACCTCGAAAACCTTCTATAAGGAGCAGCCAGAGCTAGTGCATGGCTTCGTGGCAGCGGTAAAAAAAGCCATCCATTGGATCCACGAAAATCCGGAAGAAGCAGCCAGTATCTACTACAGCTACATGCAAGAAGCGCCTAGCGCCTTAACAGATGACATTTTAGTCCATACGGCGCGCTGTTTCGATCCGGAGTTTGAAAGCAGCTACGAAAAAGAGCTCCCTATCCTGCATTTCTTTAATGAAATCGGCATCACCAACTTGGAAGAGTCACGTTTTAAAACCGCCTTTTTAGCATGAAATATACCTATCTCGCGGGCCTTCGTGCCTGCACGCCCCTAGTGGAAGCGATCACCAATTATGTCACGGTAACAGACTGCGCGAACATCGTTTTGGCCGCAGGAGCTCCCCCGCCATGTGCGAGTCCGCCGAAGAGGCCTATGCCTTCACTAAGCTAGCCGCGGCAGCCTATATAAATATCGGTACCCTGACTCGAGAGCAGGAAGAGGCGATGCTACTAAGTGCGCGTGCCGCAAAGGAGGTAGGCATTCCAGTAGTCTTAGACCCTGTGGGCTGTGCTGCCATTCCGCGCCGCAAGCCTTTCATCGATCGCTTACGCACGGAAGGTGTAGTGAGCGTGGTAAAGGGAAATAGGGGCGAAATCAATAGCCTAGCAGGCGTAGCCGCTCAGGTACGCGGAGTAGATGCCCTGGACGATGGTCAGGATGGCACGGAAACATGCATGCGCCTTGCCCGTGACTGGAACTGCATCGTCGTAGCGACAGGCAAGGTGGACATCATTACAGATGGAAAGCGGGTGGCCTACGTGCAAAACGGGCATGAAGTGATGACGCGGATCACCGGCGCTGGCTGCATGCTGGGGGCACTGTTGACCGCATTTTGTGGTGCACACCCGAAGGAGCTATTTGAGGCCTGCACCATGGGCACCCTGCTGATGGGCGTGGCTGGGGATCAGGCTGCCGCCAAAGAGAACGGTCATCTTCCTGGCACCTTCCGAGCGGGCTTGATGGATGCCATTTACTCCACGGACGATGAAGCCTTACGAGCATTAGGTCGATTAGAGCTGCGTGATGTGTAAGATCCAGCGGATTTTGTAGTTCTTCTTTAACTCAATTAAAGCACTATTTTCAGGAAAATTAAACCCAAAGCGGGGAGTGGTCTAAAGCACTTCCCGTTTTTCATTTATGGGTTCTCATTTTCATACTCCTAGTACGCACAGCAGCTCCATAGCCCTGAAAAAATAGTAATTCTTATAAATTCAAAGATCATATCCTGCATAGCGGCGGACCTTATGCTAACCGCGCGGCATTAGCCCGAGGATCGAAAGACGCTACATCCTCTATCCCGCGCGGGAGAAAATCATGCTAGCACATCCCAGCCTAAACCGCGCGGAAACAGCGCTTATCGAAAATGCATATATCCATTACAAGCATTACGTGGGGGATATTAATGATCGGTTCCATGACGTTTCTCGCCCCACGCTGAAAAATGGGGAACGCCTCTCGTGCCTGGGGCTGAAGCCGCCAGGCCTTCCCAAAATCCGCCGCTATGCGGCTCGGCTCAGGATTTCTGCTTCCTACTAGGATGCGACCTAGTGCGACGAGCTCGAACAGGCTTTTGGCTACGGGTAAAAACCGAAAGCAAACGATCATAATCGAACATAAAAAAGAAAGCAAAAGAAACCAAACGAAAGCAAAACCCTCGAAAATAGAAAGAAAACGAAAGTAAACGATCCCAATCGATCATTCCTCCTCGAAAATAGAAAACAAACGAACATCCGCCTTACACACCATTCCGTCTAAAAAATCGCCTCAAAAGCAGTCCATACCCCCCCCACCAAGTCCCACGCCTGCAGCGCCATTAAC
>NZ_AJYA01000070.1 GCF_000265075.1 Nitritalea halalkaliphila LW7
AAGCGTTTCCGTATGGGGGAGCTGAAAGGCTGGCCGGCGCTGGATGCCAATTTGATTCTGATCATCGAGGTGATCTTAATGTTCGCCATTCTTACCATGAATGCCACGGATCAGATTTTAGCAGAGCGCGGAGTAGAAAAATACGTGCTGCTGGATGGGCTGTTTTTTAGTGGCTTGATTCAGCCGCTCTTCGTGGGGATGTCTGACAGTGCCCTTATCTTTACCGAGCGTTTTGCCTGGTGGTTCCACATCGTCGGTATTCTCGGTTTCGCCATCTATGTGACGTACTCGAAACACCTGCACATCTTCTTGGCATTCCCGAACACCTGGTACTCGAACTTGAAGCCCAAAGGAGAAATCGGTAACATGCCAGAAGTAACCAATGAGGTAAATATGATGCTGGGTATTCAGCCGGAGGGAGGTGCCAGCGAGGCTGCTCCAGCGGAGATTGGGCGCTTTGGCGCCAAAGATATCAATGACCTTTCTTGGGTAAATGTTATGAACGCCTACAGCTGCACGGAATGCGGGCGCTGTACGGCAGAGTGCCCGGCGAACCTAACAGGGAAGAAGCTTTCGCCACGTAAGATCATGATGGATGTTCGGGACCGTGCCGAAGAGGTAGGCAAGAGTATCGATGCGGGTGGAAAAGGACTCGAGGACGGCAAGTCCCTACTGGGAGATTACATCACAAAAGAAGAGATCAATGCGTGTACCACTTGCAACGCGTGCACGGAAGCTTGTCCGGTAAATATCGATCCCTTATCGATTATACTTCAGCTGCGGCGCTATGTGGCCATGGAGGAGTCTGGCACCCCTGCGCAGTGGAATGCGGTTTTCCAAAATATGGAAACCTCCTTTTCACCGTGGAAATTCGCCCCTACAGATCGATTTAACTGGGCGGAGAAGGTGAAGGAAGAACAAATGGAAAAATAAGTAAGACATAAGCTCGAATAAGATGACAACATATAAAGTACCTACAATGGCTGAGAATGGCCGCGAATGGTCAAGAACCGGAAGTGCTCTTTTGGGTAGGCTGTGCGGGATCTTTCGATGATCGCTACAAAGCTGTAACCCAGGCCTTCGTGAAAATTTTAAATAAGGTAGGGGTAAATTTCGCTGTCCTCGGGAATGAGGAGACCTGTACAGGAGATCCTGCACGCCGTGCTGGCAACGAATTTCTCTTTCAGATGCAGGCAGTAGCGAATATCCAAGTTTTAAATGGCTATAATATTAAAAAGGTCGTGACGGCTTGCCCGCACTGCTTTAACACGATTAAAAATGAATATCCCGAGCTCGGCGGGAATTATGAGGTCATCCATCACTCGCAGTTTTTACAGCAGCTGATTCAGGAAGGCCGTGTCGTACTGAAGGGCGGTGGCAGTTTTAAGGGTAAAAAAATCACTTTTCATGATAGCTGTTACCTCGGACGCGCGAATGATGTCTATGAAGCACCTCGTGAAGTGATAAAGGCGCTGGATGTAGAGCTGGTAGAGATGAAGCGCTGCCGCACGAAAGGCTCTGCTGTGGTGCGGGCGGTGCCCAAATGTTTAAGGAGCCGGAGCCGGGTAATAAAGACATTAACGTCGAGCGGACTGAGGAAGCATTGCAGACGGGTGCTTCTGCAGTGGCAGTGGGTTGTCCGTTTTGTTTGACGATGATGACGGATGGCATTAAAAATAAAGAAAAGGAAGACTCCGTGCAGGTGTACGATCTAGCTGAAATGGTAGCTAAAGACATGGGGATATAATTTCCAGCCCCTTACCAGAGCAAGTAAACAGGTCACCACGTGACCTGTTTTTTTTGCCTTCATGAGCTAGGAACGAAGTGTTCGACTCTTCTTGGCTGATAATGAGTCTTTTATGTGGGATTTTGGGGCTACATGATTTTTTTAATCTACTGAATATCAGATTGTTGTGATAAATAATGGAATTTTTTTTATCAAAGTATTGTTTCGTTCTTTTTTTTTTTAGTTTGGTGACATAATTATTTGGCCAATGATTATAACTCTTACATTATCTTATCTATTTAACACTAAAATTATGAGAAAATAATCTTTATTTTGAGGGGGTGATTTTCTGTTTGGTTGCAAATGCGTCACCCTATGCACGGCACAAGGTGAAAGTGGTATGACTCAACTCTTACTTTCTTACAAGGAATTTCGAGTAAACTGTCCTATTACCCGTACAATACTATTTATCTTATGAAAAAAATCACATTTACCGCAGCGCTTTGCCTGATTCTTTCCTTAGTGCAGGCACAGCAGACTTTACAGGTTACTTATATGACGGGAGCTCCTCATTTAAATGACCAAGATGAGATATTTCTCTTTATCTCCGATAACCTATCTGAGTTCTTTTTTCCGATAGAAGCGCGAACTTGGGTGACACCCCAAGGATTTCAGGCTGAAAGGTACCATTTCTACTACTCTATGTTTTTTAAAGAGGACGGTTCGCGTCATGTCGTCAGAACATTAGAGGATGGCACGCGCCTTAATGCTACTTATACCCCCAAACCCATGCCTTGGCAATTAACAAACGAAACAAAGGAAATCCTTGGTTATACGTGTCAAAAGGCCGTTTTACCAAAA
Source organism: Nitritalea halalkaliphila LW7 (assembly GCF_000265075.1). GTDB lineage: Bacteria > Bacteroidota > Bacteroidia > Cytophagales > Cyclobacteriaceae > Nitritalea > Nitritalea halalkaliphila. The sequence goes on from NZ_AJYA01000070.1 coordinate 2,588, forward strand.
GAACATGGATTTGCTGATCATCAGATGGGAGATGTTATAGCATGGTTCACACCGGGAATTGAAGCGCAGCTTGGTCCTAATAAATATACGGGTTTACCTGGTTTAATTTTACAAATTACCTATACCGAATGGACTGGCCATGGTGCTATAGCTACTAAAATCAAACAGGTGGACCGAGAGATCAGCTTACCTGAGGACATGGGTTTTACTGTTTAGGAAGAAGCTATTTGGAAAGACTGGAGCAGGAGAGCAATTAGACAGTTGAAGAAAAGTGCAAAAGCCCTCTAGTCAGCGAGGTTCCCGGTGTAGTTAACTTACTTTAGGATGAGAAGACACTGAGTCCGTATTTAGTCTTTCGTAGGACGGGAAAAACGTTGAAGCCCTTTTCCCTTGCTTTGCCGGTAGGCAGGAAAATCCTCCCAGGAAAAATGCTGCCGATTACCGGGGTTTGTAGGACTGCGCACTACCGTTAGGGGGGCAGCACCTGAGAAGCGAAAACGGATAGGGGGCTGCTGCGCAAAGAGCAGTTCGGCACGAATCGTGAGCTGCTCACTCTGTGGGGTATAGTTTACTTCTACCTCGCCACCGATAGCTTCTATGAATTGTTCGAAATTTCCTGTTTCCTCATCTAAAAAGAAACCGATCTCGGCGAATTCAAAGAATCGATCAGGCCCAAAAGGTCCGACTTCGGAGATAGGGGTAAAGGTGTATAGGCCGTTTTCAAAATTTTCCGCCCGCACCAGTAGCTCAATCAGTACCGCAGAGGCACCAAAGGGCAAGGTGAAGTTTACATCATTTAGATCTTCGTTATCGGGTGCTATGAGGGCCTGATCGCTAAGTACAAAGTCCATGGAGTAGAAGTTGAAAAATGAGCCGTAATCGAAAGCGCGTGCATGCTGAATACGAAAGTTCGTGCTATCGTTCAGAAAAACGACCTCCTCATCTCGCCCAGCGGCAGGGCTTTCCTCATCCCGATTACAGGCTGTCCCTAAAGATAGGAAAAGGAGTGCGACGCCCAGTAGACTCAGGCGTAGCCAAGTAGAAAAAGAAGGAAATAAGGTCATAGCAACAGTTTTTCGGAGGATCCTGCACCCATCGTACATTCTCCACACGATATAAACGATTTTTCCTCGCTTTTCGCTATCATTTCTCGTATATTTCTCAGCTTAAGGAGATAAAAAATATTTTTTCGCCTTTCGGGAGCCAAAAGCTGCGGAAGAAAGTTATCCTTTTGGAAGGAAAATATCCTTCCCGTATATTCGTTTATTAAAGTCGTACATAACATGTTTATTCCATTTGATACCCTTTCTGATGAAGCCCGTGTTTGGGTGTATGAAGCCTCTAGGCCTTTTGCTCCGGAGGAGCAAAGTGCAATCGAAGAGCGCCTCCATGCTTTCTGCCAGAACTGGAACACACATGGAACGCTATGCCCACCAGTTTTCAGGTGCGCTATGGGCAGGTGATTCTCTTAGCGGCGGAAGAAAAAGCCGGACAGGTGAGCGGCTGCTCCATCGATAGTTCTGTGGCGGTGCTGCGGGAAATCGAGGCGCGCTTCGGTCTAGACCTCCTAAACAAAGGAAAGGTCAGCTACGTTAAATCCGAAAAAGAAGTGGAGGTGCTGCCTTTGGCGGCGATAAAAGAAGCTGTGGCTCAGGAGCGTATTCAGAAAGATTCTTTCATCCTGAACCCGACGGTGACGCATAAGCGAGAGCTCGAGCAGTCCTGGTTACAGCCAGCTGCGGAAAGCTGGCTCAAGCGATATTTTCCAAATTAAACCTTGTAACAGCGTGTATTTAGAAGGGCATATGAAACCTTATACTGTAATTTTAGCGCGGATGGCGCTGCTTGTTCTCTTGGTGGGTGGCCTAGGCTGTGGTTCGCTGCAGCAGAAAGCCGACAAATATTATACGTCCGGAGAGTATCAGTATGCGATCGATGCGTATAGTAAGGTGCTCGAAACGAATCCAGAGGATAAGGATGCGAACCTTAAGGTGGCGGAGGCATACCGGCTTTCGAACCGCATCGAAAAGGCTGTGCCTTACTATGAGAAGCTCATCGAGCAGGAGGAGACCTTCGAAAACTATTACAGATACGGACAGGGCTTGCAGGCCCTAGGGCGGCGTGATGAAGCGATAGAGGCCTTCGAGAAGGCAAAATCCATGACACTGAATGATAATAATATCAAAGCAGCCACGGAGCGAATCACGAATTTAAAGGCTGTGGCGGCGATCACCAATTACTGGGAGTTCGTGGAAATCGAAAATTTCGAAGCCTTAAACACGGCGGGACCTGACTATGCGCCATTAGTGAGCGAGGGGCATTTTTACTTCACCAGTTCGCGGCAGTCATCCTCGATTTATCCTGCTGTAGGAAGGCCTTACACGAAATTATTTCGCGCACGTGCAGAAGGGTTACGAGTAGATGTCAATAATATTCAAGCGCTTCCAGAGTTTCGTAACGAAGAGGGACTTGATCAGGCGAGTATCGCGATTAGCCCAGATGGAAACACCATTATTTATGCGCGCGCGAACAGCACGTCTTCGAAGGACTTGCCCGAGACGGCGCTCTTTGCTTCCTACTTTAGAGGTGGAGGTTTCACACAGCCGATTTGGATGCCAGTAAACGAAGATGAGTTTGGTGGAACAGCACGCCGGCATTTAGTCCGGATGGTAATACGCTTTATTTTGCTTCGAACCGGCCTGGGGGCTATGGGGGCATTGACTTGTACAAGGCGACGCGACTGGCCAATGGCGATTTCGGAAATGCCGTGAACTTAGGGCCGGAGATTAATACCAGCGGTAATGAGTTGTTTCCAAGAATTAGTCCGGATGGCAAAATCTATTTCTCCTCGGATGGACATCCTGGTTTTGGGAAGTTAGATCTTTTTGTGGCGGAGCAAAAGAGGAGGGCGGCTGGATGGTCAAAAACTTAGGGGAGAATATGAACTCCTCGGCAGATGATTTTGCCTTGTTTTTTACCAAGTATCCCACGGAAGGGTTCTTTTCTTCGGATCGCGAGGGAGGAAAAGGAGATGATGATATATACATCTTCCGAGACAATACACCGACTCCGAAGGTGATTAATGTTCGTCTAAATGTGGCGACGAAAGAAAGGCTGCCGGATGGTACGGAACAGGTCTTGCCGAATACGAGGGTGGTACTTTATGGTCCGGATAACAAAATGGAAGACGGAGATTTCAGCTCTGAGAGAGGAACCTTGCGCTTTACGCTGACGCCGGGTGCTGATTTCACACTGATGGCCTCTAAGGGAGGGTATTTCTCGAAGAGTGTACCTTTCAGTACGGTGGGGAAAACGCCTGATCCTGCCACGCTAGTGCAGGATGTGACGACGATTACCTTGGATACGCTGATCGTTCTTGAAAAATTAGAGCTCGACCGTGCGATTGTTTTGGAGAATATCTATTACGATTTAGATCGAGCGGAAATTCGTCCGGATGCGGCGGAAGAATTGGATAAATTGGTACAGATCTTAAAGGATAATCCGGCTATTCGCATCGAGTTGAGCTCCCATACGGATGATCGTGCTTCTGATACCTATAATGATGACTTATCGCAGCGACGTGCAGAGTCTGCGGTGGCCTACATCGCGTCCCAGGGTATCGAGCGCGAGCGTCTAGTGGCGAAGGGTTACGGAAAGCGCCAGCTGCTTATCCAGAACGCACGTACGGAGGAGGAGCATCAGGTCAACAGACGTACCGAGTTTAAGGTGATCGCCATCCAAGAATAGGTAGTGCTTGCTTTTACGCTGCCACCGATGGTGCGTGCAGGATTTTAGAAGGATATCCCCCGGGAACGCGCAGTTTTCGGGGGATATGCATTTTTGGAGCTTGTTCTTTTAGAGCTGCCTGAAAATCCGATCCTCTGGAGCCTTGGGGATTCTTATTTTCTAAAAAGAAGGCAAAAGAAAGGAAAAGAAGAGGGATTTCGATAAAGGAAAGGAAAAGAAAGAAAAAGAAAGGGGATTTCGATAAAAAGAAAGCAAACGAACATCGAAACGAAAGAAAAAGAAAGTTAAAATCCCTAAAACGAAAGCAAACGAACATTGAAACGAAAGAAAAAGAAAGCAAACGAAAGGGGCACAAGGCCCCTTTTTAGGTCGATACGATCTGCTTCCAAGCCCGCGTCATTTCCTTTTTGCCCGGAGGGCCCTTCGGACTTTCTACCTGTAAATGCAGGGCAGACAGGCTCCGCTTAAAGGCTCCCTGTGCGCAGTAAGTGGTCAGCAAGGCTCCATAGTTCATGCTCGCCACTACCTTTTCTAAGACCTCTAAGTCCCAAAGTTCCGGCTGCTTGCTCGGCGCAAAAGCATCATAAAAGACCACATCCGCAGGGTATAGCTGCACCTCCTGGAGGGTGGTTTTTTCTTTTTTCATATTGAAATAGGTGCTCACCACCACTCCCTCATTCCAAGGGGCCCGATGCAGGGCTTCGAAATAAGGGGCATAATGACTGATGCTGGAGTCGATCTGCGCATAATTCAAAGCCGTATAAACGGACTCCTCCAGTGGATAGGGCTCGATCGTGTGGTAAAGAACAGGGACCTTATGCTGCTCCGCCCAGACTAATGCCAGCCAAGCGTTTAGCCCTGTCCCGAAACCTAATTCGAAGATGCGAATCGGATAGGTCTGTGGATTGCGCATGGCCCAGGTTTCTAGACCGTACAACATATACACGTGCACGGATTCCCGGTAGGCACCATGAAAAGAATGGTAGCTTTCCTTCAGCTCTGGCACATATAAAGAGTGCGAGCCGTCCTCAGTTTCGATGATTTTTACGCGCTCCTCTGGGTTTTCCCGTTCTTCCATACCCGATTCAGTTATTTTTATAAATCAATACCGTGCAGTAAGCAGAAATGCCTTCCGATCTACCTACGAAACCCAGGCGCTCGGTGGTCGTGGCCTTAATCGAAATTTGGTCCTCCTCCACCTCCATCACCTCGGCCAGACAGGCCTTCATCGCCGGAATGTGCGGATTCACCTTAAAGGCTTGTAAGCAAATCGTGCTGTCCAGATTACCCAGCGCATAGCCCGCACCGCGAATCAGTTCCATTACACGTTTTAATAAAATTTTACTGTCGATACCCTTATAGGCGGGGTCTTGGTCGGAAAAGTGGTAGCCGATATCCCGCATATTCGCGGCACCTAAAAGCGCATCACAGATCACATGAATCAGCACATCGGCATCGGAGTGCCCCACCGCTCCGAGTGCGTAGTCTAACTTGATCCCACCGAGCCAAAATTCATATCCGGCCTGCAACTGATGCACATCGTAGCCGAAGCCTGTGCGAAACTGGGGTGCATTCATCTTCTATTAAGCGTTTTGTTTTTTATAATATATACTTACCGAGGCGTCCTGGGCCAGCAAGTCCCGACCGTAGCGCGCCACATCTTCCGCCGTCAGCTCCATCTTCCGCTCGTACTCTCGCTGGCTGAACTCTGGATCTCCCATAAAGGTGTTCATCGCCAGCCGCATGGCCCTGTTGATCAGCTGGATTTCTTCATACGTCTGCATGGCTTCCGCTTGGTTTTTGATTTTTTGCAGGTATTCGGGGGCGATTGGCTGCGCCAAAAAGTCGGTGAGACAAGCATCCAGTGCCTGCTCCGCCTCCTCCGCGCTGACTCCATCCTCCATTTTGCCACTGAAAATTAAAAGCCTGGGTCGATGCTGCCCGTCACATAGGCGCTGATCGAAGCGAAATGCTTGCCGTTTTTCACTAGCTGTTGCTCTAGGAGTGAAGATTTGCCGAAGGCCAACATGTCACTCAGCAAGTCCGCTTTTAGGTAGTCTGTGGATCTGCGCTCAGCGATTCGATAGGCCTTATAAAGTGCATCTGTGGGGACGTCTGCAAAAACGGTTTTGGTCTTTTTCCCAGACCAGTTGGCCTCGGGCAGGGGTACCTGCGGCATAAAAGGTGTTTCCGCCTTACGGTCGAACCATTTTTCTGCCAGCCGACGCACCTCTTCCACGGTCACGCCGCCTGCCACCACGAGGACCGCATTATCTGGTCGGTAGTGCATGGCATAAAAGTGCGCCACATCCTCCCGTGTATAGCCCTCGATGTCCGCCACTTGTGCGCCGATCGTGGGCCACTTATAGGCATGCTGTGCATAAGCCTCGTCACGCAGATGGTGCATGGCGTCTCCGTAAGGCTGATTCAAGTAGCGCTGCTTGAACTCCTCGACCACAACCTTGCGCTGCGTTTCGATACTTTTTTCGCCGAGGCTCAAAAAGTACATGCGGTCGGATTCCAGCCAAAAGGCAGTTTCTATATTTGCTGCAGGAAGTGTGATGTAGTAGTTGGTCAGGTCCGGAGAGGTGAAGGCATTACAGGAGCCTCCAGCTCGCTCCACCTCGGTGTCGAAGTTGGGAATGTGCTGGCTGCCGCCAAACATGAGGTGTTCGAAATAGTGCGCCAGTCCGGTTTTTCCGAGGCGCTCGTTACGGGAACCCACCTTATAGAGGAGGTTAACCACGGCGATTTTGCTGCTGTGGTCTTCATGGACAAGCACATCCAGCCCATTTTCTAAGGTGAAACGGTGGTAGTCGATCATGGGGGTAGTTTAAACAAAGCTACTAAATTATTAACAAAAAGAGCCTTTAAAACAACAACAGCCGAGCAGGAAAGTTTCGCGACTTTCTACTCGGCTGTAAACGAGTGGGCTTTTTCCTCCTTAATGGCGAATTTCCTCCGCCTGGTAGCCTACCTGCTTCAGGGTATGGACGATTTTATCGGCATCCGCAGTACCCGAAATGCTGAGGATACGATCTGGATGCTGTAGGTCCACCTCCCAGCGCACCGGAAGGCCATCTAAAGCAGGGCGGATGGCGGCTACACAAGCGCCACACTTGACATTGGTTTTGAATTTTAAGTTGTCCATATCTATTTATTTTAAACGTAAACTATTCATAACGACGGAGACGGAAGACAGGGCCATAGCTGCTCCCGCCAGCATGGGGTTCAGCAGAAAGCCGAAGGCCGGGTATAAGATTCCCGCTGCGATGGGGATGCCGAGACTGTTGTAGATGAAGGCCCAAAACAGGTTTTGGCGGATGATCCGCACACTTTTATTGGTCAGGGCTAAGGTTTTTTCGATCAGCCCCAGGTCCTGGCGCATAAAGGTAACCTCGGCCACTTCCATGGCGATATCTGTCCCAGTGCCCATGGCGATGCTGAGGTCCGCATGGCTGAGGGCCTCACTGTCATTAATGCCATCGCCGATCATGGCCACCTGCGCCCCCTCCTGCTGCAGGGTACGGATGTAGGCTCCTTTTTCTTCGGGGAGTCGCTCTGCGGCTACTTCCTGAATGCCCAGCTGGCGAGCGATGGCTTGCGCTGTTTTTTCTTGGTCCCCCGTGAGGAGATGTAGGCGGTATCCTTTGCGCGATAAGCGCTCCAGGGCCTCGGCGGCACCTGCTTTCAGAGGATCGTGGAGGATCAGTAGGGCGAGCGGCTGCTGTTCGCAGGCCGCAAAAACCACGATATTCCCCTGAGACTGCCTACTTCATCTGCACGTGTCAGCCAGCCCTGAGGAAGTGCCACCGACTGGGAGTGCAGCCACTGCCGCTTGCCGATCAGGTACCTTTTGCCTGCCACTATGCCGGAAATCCCCTGGCCCGTGTGGCTGCGGAAATCCTGCACCTCCGGCGCAGGCTGCTTTACCCTAAGGCCCTCAGCGATAGCCTTTCCGAGTGGATGCTCGCTGAGCTGCTCCAGTGCGTGGAGGGCTATTTTCGTTTCCTGAGTCCAAGCCGGTTCCGCGGGAATGAGCGCCTTTAGGGCAGGCTTGCCAAGGGTGAGCGTTCCGGTTTTATCGAATACAATGTGCCGAATACGGCTTCCTTTTTCTAATGTCTCCGCCTGCTTGATGAGGATGCCCTGCTCGGCGCCTTTGCCCATGGCCGCCATAATGGCTGTCGGGGTGGCCAGGCCTAAGGCACAGGGACAGGCGATGACCCAGACGGTAATCAGGGCCAGCATTCCCCGGAGCCAAGCATCTTCTACGCCGCTAAAGCCCCAGATGAGGAGTGTCAGCAGCCCAATAACTAAAACTACGGGCACGAAAATACCTGAAATGCGGTCCACCAGATGCTGGATGGGGGCTTTGGAAGCCTGCGCCTCGCGGACACGGGCGATGATTTGCGCCAGCGTGGAGCCTGCATCCGTTTTCGTGGCGCGAATGAGCAAGTTGCCACTTTGATTCAGCGTCCCGGCGAAGACCGTCTGTCCGCTTGCCTTCGCTACGGGAAGGGGCTCTCCGGTGAGCATACTCTCCTCCACATAGCTTTCGCCCGAGAGGATTTCACCGTCTAGGGGGATTTTTTCTCCAGGCTTTACCCGAAAAGAGGTGCCGATCGCGACCGCCTCCACAGGCATGAGCTCTAGGCTCCCGTCAGGATGCTGCACCTGCACCTCGCGCGGCTGCAGCTGCATGAGTTGGCGCAGAGCCTCGCTGGTCCCCGCTTTAGCGCGGAGTTCGAGGGTTTTTCCTAGCAGGATAAAAAAAAGGATGACGGCTGCCGCCTCAAAGTACACGTGAGCCTCTAACCCTCTGGATAGCAGCAGGGAGGGGAAAAAGGTGGTGAAGGTACTGTATAGGTATGCGATCCCCGTGCTAAGCGCCACGAGGGTGTCCATGTTGGCCTTGCCGATGCGGGCGAGTTTCCAAGCATGGGTGTAAAACTGGCGCCCGAAGATGAGTAAAATAGGGGTGGTCAGTGCCCACTGCAGGTAATTGCCGTAAGGCAAATCCATAAAAAACATGCCGAGCACGAAAACGGGGGCGGCCAGCAGTCCAGCAAAACGCGTTTTCTGCTTCACGACGGCGTACTGGGCCTGCTGTTCGGAGGCACTATCGCTTGGGCTAGGGGTCTCGGCGAGGAGTTCATAGCCACTCTTGCGGACGGTTTCCTGGAGGCGTGCGATGTCGGTGGCAGATTCGTCCCACTCCAGCAGGGCACTATGATTAGCAAAATTCACGCGCACCGCCTTCACGCCAGGGGCTTTTTCGAGCGTCTGTTCCACGGCCACAGCGCAGGCGGCACAACTGAGACCAGCTACGGGAAGTTCTTTTTTCATGGTTTGCGACTTTATGCTTACAAAGGTACGACTTGGCGGGGGAGCAGCTTTATACTATTTTTGAAGTGTTTTATACGGGAACAGCACCTGTCCTGTAAAAATGCCCTTGTTAGAACTTTCCACCTATGTGGCAGGTTCCTATTCATGTAGCTACATAGAATCGCATCGCTTATGCAAAAGTCGACGGTGGACCCCGCCTGTACCGGACAGTTTTCCCCCTTGTTCCTCGCCTACCTCGGGAGGCAGCCTGAGTTGGATACTTTTTATGGTGAATTCCCTGATTTACAGGGTTTTGAAAACCAGCTCGCCCACAAGAGCGCCTTTTCCCAAACTTCTCGCGAGCTTCTCGCTGACAGGATGCGGGCGCGTTATGCGGATTTTGGGCTCTTAGACCCCGAGCGTGAGGCGGCCCTGGAGCAGCTGCGGGATCCTCGCACCTTTACGGTCACGACAGGGCATCAGCTCAACCTGTTTACGGGTCCGCTTTATTTTATCTATAAGATTGTCAGTACCGTGCAGCTGGCCCGACGGCTTCAAAAGGCGTTTCCTCAGCATCGGTTTTTACCGCTGTACTGGATGGCTTCTGAGGACCATGATTTCGATGAGGTTAATTTCTTCAAGCTGGACGGAAAGGCGTATCGCTGGGAGACGGAGCAGGCGGGGCCTGTGGGTCGCTTTCATTTAGACGCTAGTTTTCAGGAGTACCTCCAGCAGCTGCCTTTTTTACATGCGGATTTTCGCGAAACTTATACGCAGAGTAAGACCTTAGGGGAGGCGGTTTTCCGTTCGGTTCATCGCTTGTTCGCGGAGGATGGCTTATTGATTTTGGATGCAGATGATGCGGCGTTGAAGGCCAGTTTTCAGCCGGTTTTCGAGCAGGACTTGTTTTCGGATCGCTTGGTGGATGCGGCGCGTTCCCAGACGGAGGCGCTGGAGCACTTAGGGTTTGGGGGTCAAATTTATCCACGCCCGATTAACTCCTTTTACATGCGGGATGGCCTACGTGCGCGGCTGGAGGCAGATGAGGAAAGGCAGTCCTTTCAGGTGGTAGGCACGACCATTCGCTTTTCGCGCACAGCCCTAGCGGAGGAATTAGCGGCACACCCAGAGCGATTTAGCCCGAATGTGGTGCTGCGTCCACTGTATCAGGAATGGATTCTTCCGAATATCGCCTACTTGGGTGGTCCAGCTGAGGTAGTATATTGGTTGCAGTTGAAGGCCGTTTTCGAGCAGGTGGGCTGTCCCTTTCCTATCGTGATGCCTCGGAATTTTGCTTTGGTGCTGGATGTTCCCGCGGCTCGGCAGTGGTCCGGTTTGGGAGAACCTTGGGAGGCACTCTTTAAGCCTTTTGCGCTTTGGAAAAAGGATTTTGTGGCGGCGAATAGTCCCCATGATTTCTCTTTGCGCGAAGCGCAAAGCCAACTCGATGCGGCGCTGGACGCTGTGGGGCAACTGGCAGGGGCGATCGATAAGACCTTAGTGCCTGCTTCAGAAGCGCTTCGGAAGCGGATGCGTGGGCAGTTAGCGCACATGGGGGATAAATTACGTAAGGCCGCTGAGCGGGATATGTCGGTGCAGCTGAAGCGGATGGAGGCGGTGCGGGCGCATGCTTTCCCGGGGGGCAGTCCGCAGGAGCGTGTACAGAATATGCAAGGGTTTTATCTAGGAAATGCCCAATTTATTCGGGAATTGTACGCCCATTTTGACCCTTTAGACTTTTCATTTATTATCCTTTGTCCGGATGTGTCCTGAGGTTGAAAGCAAGCAGGCGCTTCGTGCGCGCTATCGGGCACTTCGGCGGGGCTTATCGGCGGAGTGGAGAGCAGTCGCGGACAATCGTCTTTGCACCGCTGTTTTGGACTACGTCCAAAGTCTGGGCATTCGGCATGTGCATGTGTTTTTACCGATTAGTCGGCTTCAGGAGGTTCATACCTTTCCTCTGGTAGCGGATCTGTTAGCGGCTGGTTGTCAGGTGTATACTTCGCGCATGAAGGGGGAGGAAGTGCACACGGTGCAGGTAGACGATTTAGAAGCATTAGAGCGGGATGCTTGGGGAATTCCGGTGCCTCCTGAGCGCAGTGGACCTGTTTCTGAGGAGCTAATAGAGCTGGTAGTTGTCCCTCTTTTAGCGTATAATGCTCGTGGCTTTCGTGTGGGCTATGGCAAAGGGGTCTATGATCGGCTCCTTCGGCGCTGTCGGTCAGGGGTTTATGCGGTCGGATTGAGTTATTTTCCTGAGCCGGAAATTTTCGAGGAAGAGGCCCATGATGTGGCATTGACGGCACTCTGTGCGGTGAATTCCAGTGGAGACCAAGTGATTTGGCATCATTTTTAGGGAAGTATTTGTTCTGTCTGTTAAAAAAAGTTTTACGATAAACGATAGCAAACGATGTATAAGCGATTTTTACTTGTGCTGGCTGTTTTTGGCCTTTTAAGAGTGGGGCAAGTGTCTGCTCAGGATTATTCTACCGCTGCGGGTCTACGCCTAGGGGGTGGGAATGGGTTGACAGTCAAGCATTTTGTGAGTCAGGATGCGGCGATTGAGGCTTGTTATATAGCCGATGGGGGGCTTGTTACTGACGGGGCTTTATGAGATCCATAATCCTATAGGGGGGGCTCCGGGTTTGCGTTGGTTTTACGGCGGTGGTGCCCATTTAGGGACATGGAATTCTCGTTCTCGGCCACGGTGGGCGCGAGATGATCGGAGTTACACGATATTTGGTTTGGATTTGATTATCGGATTGGATTACAAGTTTGATAATGCTCCGATTAACCTGAGTATTGACTGGAAGCCGGCCTTTGCGATAGCGGGCTATCAGGGCTGGCGAGGAGATGAGTTGGCGCTTTCCTTGCGTTTTACTTTTTAGATATCTTCAAAACAAGATAGTATGAGCGGCACTGAGTAGGTGTCGCTTTTTTTGTGAGGGGTGTAGGGGTTTACATGCACTAGCGCGCATGTTTTATGGATTTGGTATCTAGTAGGCCTTTGTGTTATGGTACTGGTAGTTTTTATTGCGGTTATTTGTGTTTTAAGAAATGTCAGGCTGTGTGGCTCGCGTTGTTAAATTTTTTTAACATTTACACAAAATTTTTTGTAATGACTTATGTGTTACTTTTTATTCTGTTTAGACCTGTTTTCTTTTGAGTTTTTCGAGCAAATTAGTTAGTTCATCTGGCTCAAGCAAAATATCCTTTTGTTTTAATCTATTAGGTTAGTTGGATATATGTGTATATACATTAATCTTAAAAGTTGTATTATAGAAGAATTGTTTAGTCAGATATGGAGGTAGAATGCCTACAAGTTTAACGATAAGCGAAAAATGGGCTAAAACGTGTCCAATAGGTTGAATGTTTGTTGATTTTGAAAAAAGGAGAAAATAAATTTCCTTTACATATCAACTAAACTAAATACCTTATGAGAAAAGCTTTACTCTTTGTAGTGGCGCTTTTCACGCTGGCATCGCTGTGTCAACGTGTTTACGCGCAACAACGGGTAATTACCGGACAGGTAATTTCTGACGAGGACGGCCTGGGTTTACCTGGGGCATCCGTTCTAGTGAAGGGTACGACGGTGGGTACTACCACTGATTTAGATGGGAAGTATTCTCTATCTGTACCTGATGGTTCTAACACCTTAATTTTTTCCTTTATAGGCCTTAAATCGGTTGAGGAAAATATAGGCAATAGATCAACGATCAATGTTACGCTTTCTACTGATGCTGCGCAACTTTCCGAAGTGGTGGTAACGGCGATCGGTATTCAGCGGGAGAAAAAAGCGCTGGGTTATGCTGTGACTACGGTGGGAGATGAGCTGATCCAGAACCGTCCAGAGGCGGATGTTTCGCGCGTTTTACAAGGCAAGGTAGCGGGTGTTAACATCACGGCTACGAACGGGATGTCTGGTTCGGGTACAAATATCGTAATTCGTGGTTATTCTTCTGCGACTGGTTCTAACCAGCCTTTATTCGTAGTGGATGGTGTTCCATTTAATACGGGAACAAATGCTCAGACCGAATTTAATCGTGGAGGCGCCACTACTTCCTCGCGTTTTTTAGATATCGATCCGAATAACATCGAAAATGTTAATGTGTTAAAAGGGCTTTCTGCCACGGTTCTTTATGGGGATCAGGGTAGAAATGGGGTGATTTTAATTACCACGAAGTCAGGAGCGTCTAAGCGCAGACCGGCGGAGGTGACTGTAAACCAGTCTGTTTTTACGAATACGGCAGCTTCTTTACCTACTTTCGGTCAGATTTACGGTAATGGATTCCAGCAGCAGCCAGGATTTTTCTTTTCTAATTTCGGTCCACGTATGGACATGGGGCTTACGATTAATCATCCTATCGGTGCTTCAGGTGTAGCTGCTATTCGGAATGCTTTTCCGGAGTTCAGAGATCCTTCATTAGTAAGTCCTACGAACCCTCACGGAGCCATTCCTTATGATTTCCGCGCTTATGAAGATGTAAGTACAGCCTTCTTTAGAACGGGCTTGGTGTCGAACACTTCGGTTCAGTTATCAGGGTCTTCCGATCGAACAGGCTTTAATGCATCTTTCGGATATACTTCGGATGAAGGCTTTACGCCTGGTAACCAGTTAAATAAATTTAATTTTGGTTTAGGGGTAAACTCAGCGATTACGGATAAATTCACGGTTAACTCCTCTTTCACGTTTAACCGTACCGATTTAGAGTCTCCTCCCGTTAACGCTGCTTTTGGTTCTGGTCCATCGGGTGGGGTGCCGTCTATTTTCGCTAACGTGCTTTACACGCCGCGTTCTGTTGATTTAGCAGGCTTGCCTTTTGAGAATCCTGTGGATGGAAGTTCTGTTTATTTCCGATCTGGGAATGATATTGTAAACCCACGCTGGGCTGCCAAGAATTTCCGAAATACATCTGTTGTTAACCGTTTCTTTAATTCGACGTCATTAAACTATGATATTTCGGATGATTTTTCCGTGACCTATCGACTGGGTTTAGATACCTACACGGAGGAGCAGGAAGCGATGTACAATCGTGGTGGTGGTACGGGGGTAGATTTGATTACTCGTCAAGGTTATTATCGTTCTGTTTCGATTACCAATACGATTTGGAACCAAGATTTAATCATCAACTGGAACAAGCGTATTTCTGATAAAGTAGGGCTAAGCGCCTTGATTGGAGGTAACACGCGTTACGATAGCTATTCTCAGTTCGGCCTAGCTTCTAATAATCAGCTTGCATTCGGACTATTCAGACATTCTAACTTCGAAGTAAATGCCAACATTGATCCTTTGGGTGCGGGTGATCTTAACTTCACGCAAGAAGAGCGTAGAATGGGGGTTTATGCAGCGTTTACTTTGGACTATAATGATTACTTATTCTTAAATATTTCGGCTCGAAACGACTGGACATCTACTGTAGAGCCAGAGAATAGAAGAATTTTATATCCAGGAACTTCTGTTTCTTTTATACCTACAGATGCTTTCGGCTGGAATTCTGCCACGTTAAACTCGATGAAGCTGCGCTTAGGTTACGGAACCTCAGCAGGTTTCCCGAGTCCTTACAGAACGCGTAATATTTTAAATCAGAATGCTCGTGCTTTCGAACGTGATGGTTCTATATTCCAGACGCACACTGTAAACACTGTATTAGGAAATCCAAACTTGAGGCCAGAGCTCCATGAAGAGGTAGAATTTGGTGTGGAAGCAGAGATGTTTAACAACCGTATCCGTTTCGATCTCTCTCTTTATCAGAAGAACACGCGCGACTTAATTACACAGACGCCCATCGATCCAGCAACTGGTTTTACTTCCACTGTGATTAACGTGGGTCGCATTCGAAATAGAGGGGTCGAGTTTCAGGCTACTGCTACGCCAGTTATTCGTCCTTCTGGATTTTCTTGGGAGTCTATCGTGAATTTCGGATTATACCGAACGATCACGATGGATTTAGGAAGTGATTTGGATGAGGTACTTATCGCGGGCTTTACAGATTTAGGAAACTTCGCTATTCCGGGAAGACCATTTAACATTATTAGAGGAACTGGTTTTGCTCGTGATGAGCAGACGGGTCAGCCTATAGTGCTTCCGAATGGTGACTACCAGACTGCGGCAGAGCCTGTGGAATTAGGAGACCCTAACCCAGCGTGGACGGTTCGTGGATTAACACTTTCCGTTATAAAGGATTTAGCCTAAACGTGATGATGGAGTATCGTCATAAAGGAGCGATATTCTCGAACACGGTTACTGCGACCTTAGCGCGTGGTGTGACGAAGGATCCTGTGGTAGATCGTGAGTTAACCTTTATTTTACCAGGTGTTACGCAGGATGGTAGACCGAATGATATTCAGGTTACGGCTTCGAACTATTTCTTCAACCAGTATCACACAGGTGCGGATGAGGCGAATATTTTTGATGGAAGTACTATCCGTTTACGTGAAATTTCATTGGGGTACGATATTCCTCCTTATTTGATCACGAAGACTCCATTTAAGCGTGCTTCAGTTGCGATAAGTGGTACAAACCTTTGGTTTAGAGCGCTTAACTTCCCTCCAAACATGAATTTTGATACGGATGTATTAGGTCTTGGTGTAGGGAACGGTTTAGGATTTGATTTCGTAACCGGTCCTAGTTCCAGAAGATTTGGTGGTACTTTAACCTTAACCTTCTAACTGAAAACGTAGCATTATGAAAAGGAAATTATATAGTATATTCCTGGCGCTCAGTGTACTTTTTGTGAGCTCTTGTGAATTGGATCTTTTGGATGATCCGAATGCTGTGACTGGTGATACAGCGAATCCAAGCTTTGTACTTAATCGAATTCAAACAGATTACGCTGCTTTGTTTAATACGGCAAGCACTTTCGGTATGCGTCTGACGCGTATTATGAGTCAGCCAAATAACTTGTATGAGCAAGCGTATGTTCCTGTTACTTTTAACGGGATTTGGACGAATTCGTACGCGAATATTCTAAATGATATTCAGTTCTTAGAGGAGTTAAATGAGACTACTCCTATTCCGCAGCATTTAGGAATCGCACGCACCATTAAAGCACTTGTTTTGATGCACTTAGTGGATCATTTCGACGAGGTGCCTTTCAGTGAGGCGTTGAACCCAGCTATCTTTAATCCTCTGGTGGATCCAGGAGAGCAGGTATATGCGGCTTCATTAACGGCTATTCAGGAAGCCAGAGACGCTTTTGCGCAGAGCTCTCCTTTTGTGCCTACCGACTTTTTCTACGGTAATAGCCGAGAGAAGTGGTTGAAGCTACTGAACACGCTAGAGGTTAGGTATCATTTGAATCGTAAATTAGTCGATCCTAATGGCGCGCGTTCGGAGATTAATCGTTTGATTGCGACGGGAGAGTTATTAGCAGAGGGAGATGATTTTGTGTTTCGTTACGGGACTTCTCAGACAAACCCAGACTCTCGTCATCCACGCTACAGCCAGTATGGTCAAGGGGGTGGTGACTATCAGTCTACCTGGTACATGTTTCATTTAACAGAAGCGAAAGGCTTTAATGATCCTAGAGCACGTTTTTACATCTACCGTCAGGTGAATGAAAATCCAACTGACCCGGATAAATTACGCTGTATCTCCGAAATCGCCCCTTCACACTATTTAGCAGGAGGCTGGCCGTTTTGCTTGCCTAATATGATAGATGGACGTGGCTACTGGGGACGTGATCACCTTAATGCAGAAGGTATTCCGCCAGATAATTTCGAGCAAAGTGTTTATGGCCTTTATCCAGCAGGTGGGCGATTTGATGATGATTCTGCTTCGCCAGTGGATAGTCCAACTTTAGGAAACGGTGGCGCTGGAATTCAGCCTATTATGCTGTCTTCTTTCCTAGACTTCATGTTAGCAGAGGCTGCACAAACCATCGGCACAACAGGGATCCTAAAATGCTTTTAGAAAGTGCTATTCGTAAGCACATGGCGTATGTACGTAATTTTGGGCTTTCTAGTGCTGAAGGTGGGGTCATTCAAGCCTTCCGTCCGGATGACGTATGGACAGCTAATGTAGAAAACTATGTAAGCTTTGTTTTAGACGAATGGGATGCAGCTCCTTCAGGTCGTAAGATGAATCTAATCGCGAGAGAATACTGGTTATCGCTTTACGGTAATGGCGTAGAGGCTTATAACCTATACAGAAGAACTGGGCAGCCAGACAACATGCAGCCTGGGCTACTTGCGAACTTTGGAGATTTCCCACGTTCATTCTTCTACCCAAATAATTTCATTGTGACGAATAATCGTGCGCAGCAGAAGGATAATCAGCGTCAGCGGGTTTTCTGGGATACGAATCCTGAAGGTAACGATTGGGTTTATTAACATTAATTTGAAAAGCTTATGAAGTTTATAAAAAATTCTGTCCGCTTGATGCTTGTCACGCTTATGGCACTGGCTTCATGTACGGACTTCGTCGAGCCGCGGGTTCCTTATGCGGAATTTGACACAGGCACTTATTTAAGAACGATTTCGAGAATTAGCGACTCGTTTGATTTCTTTGATCTGGAAAGCTCTCGTTTTGCCCTTACGCTGGAAGCGGTGGACATAGAGGACGGTGGTACAGTATCCACTGTAGAAATCAGAGTACGTCACCGAAGACTTATCCCAGGTGTAGGTTTGGAGTTTACGCCAGCAGCGGGAGATAACTTAGTGACTACATTAGATGCTTCTGATTTTACGCCAAATACGGAAAGCCGGTTTTTAAGAACTACCTTTTCTATAGATGCTGTAGATGCTATCGCGGCTGCGGGCCTTACTTTGGCGGACATCGAGGCAGGTGATACTTTCGAGTTTCGACTGGTCCTTACGACGACATCAGGTCGTGTGTTTTCTGCCGATAACCGTAGTGCGGATGTAGCAGGTGGGTTCTTCTACGCGTCCCCCTTCTTATATAATGTATCCGTTATCTGTCCATCAGATTTGGCAGGCGAATACGCTTACGTAAACGAGGGAGCTACTGGTCCCTTAGGGTCTTGTGATGGCCCCCAAGAAGGTACTGTAACCTTAACGGCACGCGCCGACGGTTTCTCTTACAGTGTTTCAGATGGTACTTTTGGGTACTGGGCTTGTATTGGAGATACTTGGGGCGATGGTGATGTGCGTCTTTCGGATGCCTGTGGTGTCCTGTCTTTATCTGGAACAGATAAGTACGGGGATAGCTATTCTATGGAAGTTATCGCCACAAGTACAGAGGAAATTACCTTCGTATGGGTAAATACATATGGTGAAACAGGTACGGTTACCTTGTTTGCGAATCCAGGTGTGCCTTTCCCGGACAACTTGAGATAATAGAGCATATTCAGTAAACTTTCTTCATACATAAAAAATGGGTGTCTGTTTCAGGCACCTTTTTTTATGTATGCCTACGGGGTTCGCCTGGTTGTTAGGTCTTTTTGTGCTTCGTTCATGAGATTTTTACTGACCTTTCTCTCCTTAATGAGCCTTAATATTGAATTTATGGCCTAATTTTTAATAAAATCATAGGTAATTTCGTTAAAATACTATAGATAAATCTTTGGTTTTTTGCTTTTCGGTACAGGTGTATGGAGCTGCACCAAATTTCATTTTGGTAAACTTCCAAATAGTTTCTTTTATTTTTTTTTCAAATCTTCAAGCAGGCGAAGCAGGTAGGGAGCAACTTATACGATTGAAAAGCAAGTATATTTGTATATTCGGTTAAGCGGTTTTTCTATCATTTGAGACTCATGTATCTTTGAGGCAAGATAAATAATAACCATGGATAAACATTCGTACATCGCTAATGCTCATGTAAACTACATAGATCAACTCTATGAAGCGTACAAATCCGACCCCAATTCAATAGACCCAAGCTGGAAAAGCTTTTTCGATGGATTTGATTTTGCCATCGAGCGGTATGGAGACGAAGAAGAGCGCCCTGCTGCAGTGGCCTCTAATGGATCAGCCACAGCTCCTCCTCCTGCAAATGGTGCCCTGGCCACAAAAGGAACCATTATGGACATGGAGCAGCTGCCGAAAGAAATTAAAGTGCGTGCGCTTATTCACGCCTATCGCTCTCGTGCACATTTGCGTTCCAAAACAAACCCCGTAAGGGAGCGTAAAGATCGCCGTGCCCTGATCGACTTAGAGGACTTTGGCCTTGGCCAAAGCGACCTGAAAACCGTTTTCCAAGCGGGAAATGAAATCGGTATCGGAGAAAGTACCCTAGAGAAAATCGTAGATGCATTAAAGACGATTTACGAAGGCCCTATGGGTTTCGAGTACCTGTATATCCGTGATCCGGAAATGCTGGACTGGTTGAAAACCAAAATAGAGAAAGAGGCGCTGGCCTTTAACCCTTCCGTGGAGGAGAAAAAACGTATCCTGTCCAAGTTGAACCAGGCTGTCGTTTTCGAAAACTTTTTACATACCAAATACCTCGGACAGAAGCGTTTTTCCCTGGAGGGAGGCGAGTCTACCATTCCTTTTTTAGATGCGCTCATTAATAAAGGTGCGGAATTAGGTGTGGAGGAAGTGATGATCGGAATGGCGCATCGTGGCCGTCTGAACGTGCTTTCGAATATTATGGGCAAAACCTACGAGCAGATTTTTTCTGAATTTGAGGGCACTGCTAAGCCAGATCTCACGATGGGAGATGGCGATGTTAAGTACCACATGGGCTACTCCAGTGATATAATTACACCAGAAGAGAAAAAGGTCAATTTAAAATTAGCGCCGAATCCTTCTCACTTAGAGGCGGTAAATCCTGTGGTGGAGGGTTTTATTCGTGCTAAAATTGATTCTCAGCATAAAGGAGACAGTAAAAAGGCGCTTCCGATCCTTATCCATGGTGATGCTGCTGTGGCGGGTCAGGGGATCGTTTATGAGGTGACGCAGATGGCCCAGCTGAAGGGCTATAATACGGGAGGTACTGTGCATTTTGTGATCAACAATCAAGTAGGTTTTACTACGGATTTCGATGATGCACGTTCTTCTATTTACTGTACAGATGTAGCCAAGATCATCGATGCGCCTGTTATCCACGTGAATGGAGATAATGCTGAGGCAGTGGTCTTTGCAGCGAAGCTGGCAGCCGAATTCCGCCAGAAATTCTCCCGTGACATTTTCATCGACATGGTCTGCTACCGTCGTCATGGGCATAATGAGTCTGATGAGCCGAAATTCACTCAGCCGGGACTTTATAACATTATTTCGAAGCATCCGAATCCACGTGAAATCTACGTGAAGCGTTTAACGGAGCGTGGGGATATCGATGCGAAGATCGCTAAGCAGATGGACAAGGAGTTCCGACAGCTGCTTCAGGATCGTTTAAATATGGTGAAGGAAAAGCCCCTTCCGTATCAGTTTACAAAGTTCGAGCAGGAGTGGCAGTCCTTACGGTTCTCGAAGGCTGAAGATTTCGACTCTTCTCCAGAGACCGCTATCACAGAAGAGGCGATCGAAAAAGTAGCAGCTGCACTGACGGAGGTACCGAAAGGATTTAAGCCGATCAAGCAGATCGATGCACAGCTTAAGCAGCGTAAGGAGATGTTTTATAAGTCGAAGTCGCTCAACTGGGCGGCGGCGGAGCTTCTGGCCTATGGTTCCCTTCTTTTAGATGGTAAGACTGTTCGTATTACAGGTCAAGACTGCCAGCGGGGGACTTTCTCTCATCGCCATGCGGTGGTGCATGATGCGAACTCGAATAAACCCTATAATTTCTTGCGCGAGCTTCAGGACAGCAAAGGGCAGTTTCATATTTACAACTCCCTGCTTTCGGAGTATGCGGTACTGGGTTTTGAATATGGTTATGCCATGGCAAATCCGAACTCGCTGAGTATCTGGGAGGCACAGTTCGGGGATTTTGCGAATGGTGCGCAGACGATGATCGATCAGTTTATCTCTTCGGGTGAGTCGAAGTGGCAGAAAATGAACGGCATCGTGATGCTACTGCCACATGGTTATGAAGGCCAGGGTCCAGAGCACTCGAATGCTCGCCCGGAGCGTTTCTTACAGTTGTCTGCCGAAAATAATATGGTGGTGGCGAATATCACGGAGCCGGCTAACTTCTTCCACATGCTGCGCCGTCAGTTGACTTGGGAGTTTAGAAAACCATGTATCGTGATGTCTCCAAAATCGCTTTTACGTCATCCGAAGGTGATGTCTCCGATCGAAGATTTCACGAAAGGCAAGTTCCGCGAGATCATTTTAGATGATAAGGTGGAGGCTGCCGCGGTGAAGCGCGTGGTGCTTTGTTCTGGAAAGATTTTCTACGACTTAGATGAGGCGCGTGAGAAGGAGAAGGTAACGGATGTGGCGATCATCCGTGTGGAGCAGCTGCATCCATTCCCGAAAAAGCAAATCCAAGAGGCATTAGCGAGCTACGGCGATGCTGAGGTCGTTTGGGTACAGGAGGAGCCGGAAAATATGGGCTATTGGAACTATATCTTGAGGCTCACTTTCCGCGATATGCCGATGGAGGTAATCGCACGGAAGCCGAGCGCATCTCCGGCCACGGGTTACATGAAAGTCCATGTACAGGAGCAGGAGACGATCGTCAATAAAGCACTTAAAATCAGTTAAGCGCTTTTATGGCGCACTATTCTTTGGCCGGCAGGCCTAATCTAAATTTTAATCCGTAAATTCACCTTCCCCCCTTCTGTAGGTGGGGAGGGAATTCAAAACATACAGATACAATGAGCCTAGAAATTAAAGTTCCTACAGTAGGAGAATCGATCTCTGAAGTCACGATCGGGCAGTGGTTTAAGCAAGACGGCGACTACGTAGAGATGGACGAAGTAATATGTGAGCTGGAGTCGGATAAGGCGACTTTCGAGCTTACGGCGGAAGCGTCAGGTGTCCTTCAAACCAAAGCGGGAGAGGGGGATACCTTAGAAATCGGTGCGGTAATTTGTGTTATCGACACGGAGGCTTCCGGTGATGGGGCTGCGCCAAAGGCTTCTCAGGAAGCATCTTCGGAGGAGAAGTCTTCTGGGGATTCGGGAGCATCTTCTGAGGCGAAAGCGACGGGTGAGGTGAAGGAAATGGTAGTTCCGACGGTGGGGGAATCCATCACGGAGGTTTCCTTAGCGACCTGGTTAAAGGAGGATGGCGACTATGTGGAGCTGGACGAAATCATCGCGGAGGTGGATTCGGATAAGGCGACTTTTGAGCTTCCTGCTGAGGCGAGCGGGATTTTGCGCCATGTGGCGCAAGAGGGCGATACGATCGAAATCGGTGGCTTAATTTGTAAGATCGAGGTGACCTCTGGTGGTGCTCCTGCGGAGGCTTCGAGCGGTTCGGAGGCCCCTCAGGCTGAGGCGCCGGCTTCCTCTGGCTCGGAGACGTATGCTACGGGGCATGCTTCCCCTGCTGCGGCGAAAATTCTACAAGAAAAGGGTATCGATCCCGCACAGGTGAAGGGGACAGGTAAAGATGGCCGTATCACGAAGGAGGATGCGCTCCAGGCGAAAGTGGAAGCGCAGAAACCAGCTGCTCAGGCTGCTCCGAAGAAGGAGTCTGCTCAGCCAGCGGCACAAGAAAGCGCTGCTCCTAAGGCTTCCTCAGGGCTTAGCCGTGACTCGAAGCGGGAAAAGATGTCTTCGCTACGCCGTACGGTTTCTCGTCGTCTCGTGGCGGTGAAGAATGAGACGGCCATGCTCACGACCTTTAATGAGGTGAACATGGGGCCGATCATGGATATCCGTAAAAAATATAAAGAGCAGTTTAAGGAAAAGCATGGGGTGAACTTGGGCTTTATGTCTTTCTTCACGAAGGCGGTTTGTGTGGCGCTTCAGGAGTGGCCTGCGGTGAATGCACAGATCGACGGAAATGAAATGGTTTTCCATGACTTCTGCGATATTTCCATCGCGGTGTCAGCACCGAAAGGCCTCGTGGTTCCGGTGATTCGAAATGCGGAGTCGATGAGCTTCGATGAAATAGAGAAAGAGGTGGTGCGTTTAGCTACGCGCGCTCGGGATAATAAATTGACGATCGAGGAGATGACCGGTGGTACCTTCACGATCACAAATGGTGGTATTTTCGGGTCGATGATGTCTACGCCGATCATTAATGCGCCACAGTCTGCCATTCTCGGTATGCATAACATCGTGGAGCGGGCAGTGGTAGAGAATGGTCAGGTGGTCGTTCGTCCGATGATGTATTTAGCGCTGTCTTACGATCACCGTATCATCGATGGCAGGGAGTCTGTCAGCTTCTTGGTACGCGTGAAGCAGCTGCTTGAAGATCCAACCAGACTCCTTTTCGGCGTCTAAAGAGGTGGGTTTGTGAGGAGGGGGCTGTCTCTGCTGGAGGCACTCCCCTTTTTTTCGGTTCCCCATGGCGACGGGGAGGGCTTAAGCGAAAAAGGTCGCTCTTACTGCGCAAAAGCGCGCATTTACCTTTAAACATATTCTAAAATGACATACGACGTTATCGTAATCGGATCAGGTCCGGGTGGCTATGTGGCTGCGATTCGGGCAGCCAGCTGGGCATGAAAACCGCATTAATCGAAAAATACAGCACCTTAGGGGGAACTTGCTTGAATGTAGGGTGTATTCCATCTAAGGCCCTTTTAGACTCTTCAGAGCATTACCATAATGCAGCGCATACCTTTAAGACGCATGGGATCGATCTGGAAAACTTAGGGGTTAACCTCACCCAGATGATCGCGCGTAAGGATGATGTGGTCAAGCAGAATGTGGAGGGCATTCAGTTTTTAATGAAGAAAAATAAAATTGATGTTTTTCATGGCTTAGGGTCATTCGTGGACAAGAATACGGTGAAAATCACCAAGGAGGATGCTAGCGCGGAAGAGATTACGGGCAAAAATATCATCATCGCGACAGGTTCGAAGCCAAGCACACTTCCGTTTATCAAGCTGGACAAGCAGCGTGTGATCACCTCTACAGAGGCCTTGAAGTTGAAGGAGATTCCTAAGCATATGATCATCATCGGCGGTGGTGTTATCGGGATGGAGCTAGGCTCTGTGTACGGCCGTCTCGGGGCTAAAGTCTCGGTAGTAGAGTACCTGGATGCGATCATCCCTTCCATGGACCGCACCATGGGTAAAGAGCTGCAGAAGTCGCTGAAAAAATTAGGTTTCGATTTCTACTTGAAGCATAAAGTGGTAGCAGTAGAAAATCAAGGCGACGAGGTAGAAGTGAAGGCAGAAAATGCGAAAGGCGAGACGATTAGCTTGAAGGGCGATTATGTGCTCGTTTCTATCGGTCGTCGTCCCTACACGGATGGCTTAAATGCCGAGGCGGCAGGTGTCAAGCTTACGGATAGAGGACAAGTGGAGGTGGATGAGCACCTACGTACGAACGTTCCCAATATCTTCGCTATCGGAGATGTGGTGAAAGGGGCGATGCTTGCGCACAAAGCCGAAGAAGAAGGTGCTTTCGTAGCTGAGGTAATCGCTGGTCAGAAGCCGCACATCAACTATCTCTTGATCCCCGGAGTAGTGTACACTTGGCCGGAAGTCGCCTCTGTAGGCTATACGGAAGAGCAGCTGAAGGAGCAAAAGCGTAAGTATAAAACGGGCAAGTTTCCGTTCATGGCTTCAGGCCGCGCACGTGCTTCCATGGACACGGATGGTGTCGTGAAGGTGCTGGCAGATGCGGAGACCGATGAAATTTTAGGTGTGCATATGATCGGTCCTCGTACGGCTGATATGATCGCTGAGGCGGTGGTAGCGATGGAGTACCGCGCTTCCGCGGAGGATATTTCACGCATGTCGCATGCGCATCCCACCTATACAGAGGCCTTTAAGGAGGCCTGTCTGGCAGCCACAGACAACCGTGCACTTCATATTTAATTCCTGTGTACGATGTGTTAAGTCAAGGAGAACCGCTATCGCTTCCGAGTGATGGCGGTTTTTTTATGCGAGCCCGTTTGGAGGCTTTGTTTTAAGGTTTTCAAAAAAACCCTTGGATTCTTGCCTTCTCGTGGCTGACTTAAAAAATAATTTGTTAATATTGCACCAATTTAGCCATAAGTAATTAACCTCTTTTAAATCCCACTCTAAAATGCCTAAGGATACTAGTATCAAGCACGTCCTCCTAATCGGATCAGGTCCCATCATCATCGGTCAAGCTTGTGAGTTTGACTATGCCGGTTCTCAGGCGTCTCGATCACTTAGGGAAGAGGGTATTAAGGTAACCTTAATCAACTCTAACCCAGCCACCATTATGACGGATCCGGTGACAGCAGACAATGTGTACTTGCTGCCACTCGAAAAGAAGTCGATTGTAAAAATTCTTCAGGAGCATCCTGATATCGACTGTGTGTTGCCCACGATGGGGGGACAGTCTGCGCTGAACCTGGCCATAGACTGCGATAATGCGGGCATTTGGAAGAAGTTCGGTGTGCGTATGATCGGTGTGGATATCGATGCCATCGAAACTGCAGAAAACAGGGAGAAGTTTAAAGCCCTGATGGAAAAGTTAGGTGTAGGCGTCTGTGAGGGACGTACGGCCACTTCTTTTCTTCAGGGAAATGAAATCGCGCAGGAAATCGGCTTTCCGCTGGTTATTCGGCCTTCCTATACCCTGGGCGGTAGTGGGGGCGGTTTCGTAGAGAAGCCTGAAGATTTCGAAAAGGCACTGATGACAGGATTAAAGGCCTCTCCCACGCATGAGGTCTTGGTGGAGCAAAGCATTTTAGGTTGGAAGGAATACGAGCTAGAAGTACTTCGTGATTCTAAGGGGAATATGGTAGTGATTTGTTCGATCGAGAACTTTGACCCCTGTGGGGTCCACACGGGGGACTCCATCACGGTAGCTCCAGCCATGACACTCCCCGATACGGTGTATCAGGAGCTTCGGAATCTGGCCATTAAGATGATGAATGGGATCGGGAACTTTGCGGGAGGCTGTAATGTGCAGTTTGCGGTTAGTCCGGACAATAAAAACATTATCGGAATCGAGATCAATCCGCGTACTTCGCGTTCCTCGGCGCTCGCTTCGAAGGCGACGGGTTATCCGATCGCGAAGGTGGCGGCTAAGCTAGCGATTGGCTACAATTTAGATGAGCTGAAAAATTCGATTACAGGGAGTACTTCGGCCTTTTTTGAGCCGGCGATTGACTATGTGATCGTAAAAATCCCACGCTGGAACTTCGATAAGTTCCGTGGCTCAGACCGCAAGCTTGGCCTTTCTATGAAGGCTGTAGGTGAGGTGATGGGGATCGGGAGAAACTTTCAGGAGGCGCTACAGAAGGCCTGTCAGTCCCTGGAAATCAAGCGGAATGGTTTAGGTGCTGATGGCAAAGAGCTTCAAGATCAGGAGAAGATTTTATATAGCCTAGCGAATCCAAGCTGGGACAGACTGTTTCATGTGTATGATGCCTTTAAACTGGGCATTTCATTCCGTACCATCTACGACCTGACGAAGATCGACAAGTGGTTCCTTAAGCAAATCGAGGAGCTCATCGAGCTGGAGCAGCGTATCGATGCGCACACGCTGGAGAGCATTCCCAAAGAGCTGATGTTTGAGGCTAAGCGCAAGGGTTATGCAGACCGGCAGCTTGCGCATCTACTGGGTTGCTTAGAAAGCGAAGTGTTTAAAAAGCGCTATGAGGAGATGGATATTAAGCGGGTGTACAAGCTCGTGGACACCTGCGCGGCGGAATTTGAGGCGCAGACGCCGTATTATTACTCTACGTTCGGAGAAGAAAACGAGGCGATTCCTTCGGATAAAAAGAAGGTAGTGGTGCTCGGGTCTGGACCGAACCGCGTCGGGCAGGGCATCGAGTTCGATTATTCCTGTGTGCATGGCGTGCTAGCAGCTAAAGAGTGTGGTTATGAGACGATCATGATCAACTGCAACCCTGAGACGGTGTCTACGGACTTTGATGTGTCGGATCGCTTATTTTTCGAGCCTGTATTCTGGGAGCATATCTACGAAATTATCTTGCAGGAGAAGCCGGTAGGGGTGATCGTGCAGTTAGGAGGGCAGACCGCGCTAAAACTAGCAGAGAAATTAGATAAATACGGGATTCCGATCATCGGGACGAGTTACGAGGCATTAGATCTGGCGGAAGATAGAGGCCGATTCTCTACTTTACTGAAAGAAAACGAAGTGCCATATCCAGAATTCGGAACGATTCATAATACGAATGAAGCGCTGGAGCTTTGCAGAAGTCTGGGCTTCCCGCTTTTGGTGCGCCCCTCTTACGTGTTAGGCGGACAGGGCATGAAGATTGTGATCAATGAGAAGGAGCTTGAGGAGCATGTCGTTCGTGTACTTCGGGATATTCCGAAAAACGAGATTTTGCTGGATCACTTCTTAGAGGGAGCGATAGAGGCTGAAGCAGATGCGATTTGTGATGGTGAAGATGTGTATATCATCGGCATCATGCAGCATATCGAGCCAGCTGGTATTCACTCTGGGGATTCTTATGCGGTCTTACCTCCTTATAACTTAGGTGACTATTTGATGCGGCAGATCGAGACCTACACGAAAAAAATCGCTTTGGCCTTAAAAACCAAAGGGCTGATTAATATTCAGTTCGCGATCAAAAATGATATGGTCTATGTGATCGAGGCGAACCCTCGTGCTTCCCGAACCGTTCCGTTTATATGTAAGGCCTATCAGGAGCCTTATGTGAACTATGCGACGAAGGTGATGCTCGGAGAGAAAAAGGTGAAAGACTTCACGTTTACTCCTGTGAAGAAGGGCTATGCGATTAAGGAGCCGGTCTTCTCTTTCCACAAGTTCCCGAATGTCAATAAGGAGTTAGGTCCTGAAATGAAGTCTACCGGTGAAGCGATTTACTTCATCGAAGATCTTATGGATGACTACTTCTTAAAGATTTACGCGGAAAGAAACCTTTATTTAAGCAGATAAGTTATTGAATAAGAGATAGTCGGAGGGATCCGGATATTGAGTTTTAATGAAGAAGGGCCGGGCGACCGGCCTTTTGATTTCCACCTTTTTGGCGTCTCGTCTCAAGGAGGAGGTAAAAAAACAGCAACATTTATGGGATTTATTTTCAAGTTTTTAATTATAACCATCGCCCTGTCCTGGATATTCTCCAAGCTGCTGCAGTTTTTTCTGCGAAGCAAGTTGAAGCAGTTCATCGATCGGGCAAATGGCATATACCAAGAAGAGCAGCGGCGGCAGACGACGGGAAGCCGGCCGGGTTCGGGAGGTGTGCAGGTGGATCATATTCCGCCCAAGTTTAAAGAGAAGCGTAACCGCAAAGACGATTCCGGTGATTATATCGATTACGAGGAAGTGAAGGACTGATTTTTTAAACGTACTTCGCCGACTTTTCATGTAGCGCTCTCATTTTCGTAAAGGAGCGCCAGACACTTTTTAGTCCGCGTTTTTGGGGTGTAGGCGTGCATGCCAAAGACGATCTCCGTGTAGGGTTTTGGCTGCGATGAGGTATTCCTCACCACCGTCTTTCAGCTTGAACTTTTCCTTCCAGCCGGCAGCGGTTAATGGGTGGTTTTTTGCGATGATATTTACTTTTCCGGAGGGGAACATTCTTTTCAACTCCTTTTTGGGCTGCAGGATTTCGCTTTGGAGGGCGAATATGCGGCATGGGATTCCCTCTAAGCTTTTTAGGTCGCTGGCCTCAGCAGAAAAGAGGTGGGTATTTCCATGCAGTTTCTTCAGACCGGTTTTGCGGCTGAAAGCCGCAAAGGCGCCTAACTTCATGATCCCCGCACCGGGTAGCACCAAGTAAGGGCCGATATTTTCTGTGAGGGCTGCTTCCTGTTTCCATTCCGCTTCGCTGCACTGGAACCGGAGCGCCTGCTGTCCCTGAAGTTCCACGGCCTCTAATAGGAGGTCTGAGGGGGGAGCGGATCCGTGTGTGCTATCCGAAAAGTAGGCTAAGAGTTCCTTTACCTCATTTTTTACGCTGATGACGAAGATTTTCTGTAGCTCGGGAAGTTGCCGAAGGAGCTGCTGAATATCGAGCATGGGGGAGAGTTTCAGCAGAAGCTGTTTGGATTTTTGTCGAAGCAGTGGCCAGTGGCTAGCTACATCGGGGCTACATTCTTCCAAGCGAAAGACCTTCTCCGCCTGACTTCCTCTTCTGGCTGGATCGACGAAGATCAGGTCGAAATGTTTATCTGGCAGGGTGTTCAGATGGGCCAGGCTATCTCCTGCATGAAAGTGCAGTGCCTTTTCCGGAATCAGGTGTGGGAAATTATGTTTTGCCAGCTGCAGCAGGGTCGGGTTTTGTTCGCAGTAATGGGCGTCTTGAAACTTGGCCGTCAAGGCCCAAAAGTCCACTCCTAGGCCTGCTGTCAGATCGGCCATGCGAGCACCTTCCGTCACTAGGCTGCGTTTAAAAAATGCCGTTTCCTCCGAGGAGGCCTGCTCCAAAGAAAGGTTTGGAGGGAAAAGTATGTCCGGATGTGTGCACCAAGAAGGGAGTTTTTGACGTGCTTTTTGACGCGCCTGAATTTGCTGAACGGCAAAAGGCAGGTCGAAGGGCACCTTTCCATGGTAGCGCAATAAAAGTTGTGCAGGAACCTCGTTTTGATGTTCCTGCACGAATTTTTGGATAGCGGCCAGTGTTTCTGCGTCGGGAAACTGCATTTACACCAGGCTATGTTCGACGAGGTAGCTGGCGATTTGCACGGCATTGGTAGCTGCTCCCTTGCGCAAGTTATCGGCTACTACCCAGAGGTTT
Organism: Nitritalea halalkaliphila LW7; assembly: GCF_000265075.1. Lineage (GTDB taxonomy): Bacteria > Bacteroidota > Bacteroidia > Cytophagales > Cyclobacteriaceae > Nitritalea > Nitritalea halalkaliphila. Next base: position 32,282 of record NZ_AJYA01000070.1, read on the forward strand.
AGTGTGTTAGGCTGCGATTCATCGCGACGTACACGCCCCACGAAAACGGCGTCTTTCTTATGCGCAGTGAGTGGCATCGGGTAGGTATTGGTAGCAGGATCGTCCTGCAGGATTACGCCGGGGGTTTTGGCCAGCAGGCTGCGGACCTCTTCCAGGTCAAAATCCTCGTGGAATTCCACGTTTACAGCTTCAGAGTGTCCTCCGATCGTAGGGATGCGCACTGTGGTGGCCGTCACCGCTATGCTTTCGTCGCCAAAAATCTTTTTGGTTTCCAGAATCATCTTCATTTCCTCCTTCGTGTAGCCATTTGCTTGGAACACATCGATGTGGGGGAGGACGTTTAGGTCGATTTTATACGGATATACCATTTGCGCCTCGCGCCCTTCGCGCTCCGCCATCATCTGGTCCACGGCATCCTTACCTGTTCCTGTGACGGACTGGTAGGTAGCGACCACGATGCGTTTGATGCGGTAGTGTGCATGAAGCAGGTTGAGGGCTACGACCATTTGGATCGTGGAGCAGTTCGGGTTAGCGATGATGCGATCGTCGATGCGCAGGTCTTTGGCGTTAATTTCTGGGACGACGAGTTTTTTCGTGGGGTCCATACGCCAGGCCGAAGAATTATCGATGACGATGGTGCCGGCTGCGGCAAACTGCGGGGCCCATTCTAAGGAGGTGCTGCCGCCTGCGGAGAAGATGGCGATATCTGGTTTTTCAGAAACAGCCTGTTTTAATCCGATTACCTGATACGGTTTTCCCTTATAGGTAATTTCCTTTCCCACAGATCGTTCACTGGCTACTAGGAGTAGCTCATCAAAGGCGAAGTTATGCTCATCGAGCACTTCGAGGATTTCGGAACCGACCAGACCGGTGGCTCCTACGACGGCTAATTTCATGTTTAGGATTGAATTTAATGAGCGCCTAAGCGGATCAAATGCTTGTTACTCGGCATACCGAGCTAAATTTCCACAAAGGTAGTGCTTTTGATGGCGAAAGCGGAAGGTTCTTACGTATTTTTTAGCTTTTTGGCGCTTTTTCTTCCGATTTCATTATGCTTTAGCGGGTTTTAGGTGATTTTCATAAGGCAATCTACGGGGTGCCAATTAAGGTCTGCTTGTATAAGTCTATTGGCCGTACAGTAGTAAAAGTGGCTGGATATGCGGGAAAGTGTCCGCACGGTGGGTTAAGTGGCAGGGTGTTCCAGAAAGTGTCTGCACATCAGGTAAAGTAGCTGGGTGTGCGGAAAAGTGTCGGAGGATGTTCCTTTTCCGCGGAAAGGGTTTTTTTTGACCAGTTAAGTGGGCCAAAGTGTAAAAAAGTGCTTGTATGCGTTTCTATCCCGTCTGCGCGCTCCCGCTCTATGTATCTTTCGGGCATGAGAAAGCGCATATATTTTTTAATTGGAGTTCTCGGGCTGCTTAATTTTTCGCTGGAAGCCCAGCAGGTGCAGCATTTCCGTGAGCCTTTTCAGGTACAGTCACATCCACAACCGTTTACCGCGGGCTGGACGGCAAATGAGGTGCGCGAGCGTGCTCGGGTGTTTCAGGCCGCAGACCAGGGGACGGCCGGTGCTGCTTTGGCGATACAGCCGATAGGTACTTTTGATGGAGAAATTTGGGGGCATTTTCAGGCGCCGCAGAGCGGCAAAGGGACCTTCGTGCTCATCGCGCGCTCGGGCCGTAATGGGAATGGCACCCGTGGTGTGGCGATACGTGTCGGGGTGGTGCACCAAGGGGGCGAGGTGCCGTCCGTGCTTATGCCGCTCGCGGCGGAAACAGACTTTCCTAATGCCGATACGCCCTTTCAGCGGTACGCATTTTCCTTTGAGTGGACGGCTGGGCAGTCTGTTTATTTTTATTTGCAAGCCGGTCAGGGAGCTGGATCGGGGACCAATGCGCGGTTTTTTCTAGATGAGGTACGTTTAGAGGAAGGGCTGGAAGCGGATGCTCCCGTTATTCCGCAGGAGCCAGGGGGGGCTGAGGAGCCTATTGTAGATCCTGAGACACCAGGAGAGGGCCCTTTGCCAGAGGAACCAGACGAGCCAGAGGAACCAGAAAAGCCTGCAGAGCCAGAAGAAGGGGCCGTGCCTGATCCGGTAGCTCCCGAGGACCGGAAGTAGATCCGGGAGCTTCTGAGCCAGAGGAGGCCCTGGATCTGAGGAGCCGGAGGAAGGTTCGGAAGCGTCGGAGCCAGAAGAGGAGCTTCCCGAAGCCCCCGAACCCCCTGATGTCGTCCCGCTTACACTCCGGGCGCTGCAAGTGGTGGGAGCTGAGACACTTTTAATGCAGTTTTCGGAGGCGCTAGATCCTGTTTTTGCATTAAATAGTGCGCATTATGCTGTGAATGGGCAAGTACCAAGTTTAGTGACTGTTTTTGAAGCTTATCCGGATGTGGTGCTTCTAAGCTTTCCTCGTGCTCAGCTCGATGTGTGGCGCGTCCATGGGCGTGTGCAGCTTTCTCACGGGCCGCTACCGCTGGAGGGGAATAACACGGGCGCCTTGCCTGCCCAGGAGCTTACGCTGGAAGCGCCGGTGATCGCTGCATCTGCCCTTCGGATCCAAGAGGTCATGCCCAATCCACGCGAACATCATCCGCTGCCTTTATCCGAGTATGTGGAAGTGTATAATACTTCTAGTTCTTGGTTGTATCTGGAAGAAATCGTGCTGGCAAGCAGCCGAAGAGAAACCTCCGCCCCAGCCATTTTGGTAGCTCCTGAAAGTCATTATTTGTTGGTTCCACGTGCTCGGTTAGCGGATTTTGATGGTTTTGGCCCACGCCTTGGGTTGACGAACTGGCCCACGTTTCTCGTAGGGGGCGATGCTGTTCGCTTGTATGCGGGAGGCATCATGGTAGATGAATTAGTTTATCCAGGGACGATTTGGCGTGATGCAGATGCTGTAGGCTCTGGTCGGAGTATCGAGCTGGTGGACCTATCCTATCCTTGTGCTTCTTTTGAAAACATTCGTTTAAGTGAAGATCCGCGGGGCGGTACACCGGGTGAGGCGAATAGTGTGGCTCAGCTTGGCGCCATGGAGACACTGCCTTTTCAGCTTGAGCACTGGGAGTTAATCGGGGCCCAAGAGGTGCTGCTGCGCTTCAATCAGTGGCCGGATGAGGCGACTGGAACTCCCCAACTGGCAGGAAATGCGGAGCTGCTCCCTTGGGAGAGGGGGGAGGAGCCGTTTACGCTTCGGATACAGCTTCCACAGCCTGTCTTGCCGGGCATGCCCAAACGCTTGCTTCTGGAATCCTTAGTGAGCTGTTCAGGCACCCCTTTAGCCGATGCCTATCATTCCCTCGAGCTATTTTTGCCCGAAGAGATAGCTGTGGGGGATGTGCTCATCAGTGAGCTGATGTTCGATCCTGAGGCAGGCTGTCCGCCTTTTATCGAGTTGAAAAACACTTCCAATAAGTTCTTAGATTTGGCTGGTTTAGGGTTGGCTACAGCCTCCAGTTCAGGAGAGCGGGGCAACACGCGGTTATTGGTAGAGCAGTTTTTTCTTTTTTCTCCGGGGGGGCTACTGGTATTCACGCCAGATGCTGAAGGCCTGTGTCGCTGTCATCCCGATGCCCAGCCTGCTGCGGTGCTAGAGGCTGTGCTGCCGAGTTTTTCCCGCAGTGGGGACGTGTATATGTGATGCATGCGGAGGGGCATGAGTTGGAAAGCTGGGCGTATACGGAGGCGCTTCATCATCCGATGCTACAGTTTTCGCGGGGAGTCTCTTTGGAGCGGACGACTTTGCGGCGGGAGCCGCAAAGGAAGGTGTCTGGCATAGTGCAGCCTCTCATGTAGGGTATGCTAGCCCTACGCTGCCGAATTCTGCCCAACTAACGGAGGCGGATGTGGCAGGAGAGTGGATCAGTGTTAGTCCTGATTTAATCGCGCCGGATGCTCCGGGGGTGCCCACGTTTTTCACTATTCGTTATCAGACGGATGCGCCCGGTTATACGGCGGAGGTTCGGGTGCGCAGTGTAGAGGGTAGGGTGATGGAGACCCTCTGTTCGGGGTGTTTACTGGGAGAAAGCGGGTTTTGGGTTTGGGGAGGAACCCATTCTGATGGCAAGCGAATTCGTGCAGGCTATTACATCTTAGAAGCTGTCTTTCGTCATTCTTCGGGGAAATCCTTTCAGGTGAAAAAACTTTGCCCGTAGGGCGGAATTTATAACAAAATCATTCGTTTTACGTAT
>NZ_AJYA01000071.1 GCF_000265075.1 Nitritalea halalkaliphila LW7
GATGAGACTTCCAAACAGGGACGTCAGAGACGATGACGTTGATAGGCTGCAGGTGTAAAGTCAGCAATGGCATAGCTGAGCAGTACTAATGACCCGAAAACTTACGTTAGATTACCCTATTGCATTTTCTCCCAACATGTTAAAAGCATACGCTGCGAGTCACGAGAGTGAGTTAGGAGCGCTAAAAAATATTGACTACGTGAAGTAGCTACTGGTTTGACTAGATGAGGGTCAGACAAGAGACAGTAGAAAGGCCTGGCGGCCTAGCGTAGGGGTTCCACCTCTTCCCATCCCGAACAGAGAAGTTAAGCCCTACTGCGCCGATGGTACTGGAGTTACATCTGGGAGAGTAGGTCGCCGCCTCATCATTGAAGCCCTTTGGAGAAATCTGAAGGGCTTTTTTAATTGTTAATGGTTAATTGTTAATTGTTAATGGCGCTGTGGGCGTGGGACTTGGTTGGGTTGTCATGGCTTTTTTTTTAATGGTTGATTGTTAATGGTTAATTGTTAATGGTTAATGGGGTTGTTGGCGTGGGGTGTTGTGGACTGCTTTTGAGGCGATTTTTTAAGACGGAATGGTGTGTAAGGCGGATGTTCGTTTGTTTTCTATTTTCGAGGAGGAATGATCGATTGGGGATCGTTTACTTTCGTTTTTCTTTCTATTTTCGAGGGTTTTGTGATCGTTTGGTTTCTTTTGCTTTCGTTTGCTTTCTTTTTCATGTTCGTTTTTGATCGTTTACTTTCTTTTTCCAAAAATCATAAATCCCGAGCCGCTTAGCGACGGATTTTTTGGTGGCTGGGGGCGCCAGCCCCAGGCAAAATGGCGAAGCATCCATATAAGCGTGGGGCGAAAATCGCAGCGGAACCCTAAATCGAAATCCCCCATGCAATGCGTTTAATGCGAAAATGCAGGTTCGCGATTGTTGATTCCGCGCGGTTTGCGATGGAAGTGCTGCGCTGTTTGTCCCCCGCGCGGGGAGAGATGAGGTAGGATCGCTCGTTAACCGCGGGCTGAAACCACGCGGGTATCCTAAAATCCGCTCCTATGGAGCTCGGGTTTAGGTGGCGCGGACTAATTATTAATGGTTAATTGTAAATGGTTAATGGTTAATTGTAAATGGTTAATGGCGCAGGCGCGGAAGAACTGAGACACACTGGAAATGGCTATTTAGCGGCATACGCTTGCATGCATAGATCCCGAGCCGCTTAGCGGCGGATTTTTTGGTGGCCTGAGGGCGCTAGCCCCAGGCAAAATGGCGAAGCATCTATTTAAGCGTGGGGCGAAAATCGTAGCGGAACCCTAAATCGAAATCCCCATGCAATGCGTTTATCGCGGACATGCAGGTTCGAGATTGTTGATTCCGCGCGGTTTGGGATGGAGGTGCTGCGGCGTTTTTCCCCGCGCGGAGAGAGATGAGGTAGAATCGTTCGTTAACCGCGGGCTGAAGCCACGCGGTTATCCTAAAATCCGCTCCTGTAGAGCTCGGGGGTGCAGCGGTAATAAGGATCGTCATCCGTAAGCTAAAGCCACACGGATGAAGAAGAACAAAGCGCAGGCCGTAACTGTAACTATAAAAATCTTTCTTCGTGTTATACTTCGCGCTGCCAGCGGCTGACCCGCTGTAGAAAAAAGGAAAGCTGACAGAACGCTGAGTTTTTATCCTGTGCTATTAAATATCCACAAGTTCTCAAAGCCCAAATAGGAACCACTACTTTACCATAGTAATTATCTGGTATCCAGCCCTCATTAAAAGTCCCGCGCATAGCCGTGTACACATGTAACCAGGACGCGTACCCTTTCCAACCCAAAACTTCCACTGCATACTCGTCACATAATTTGAGTAATTTAGCATCCGTTTTTCCTTTAATTGCTTCTATGGTTTTAAGTGCTCTTATAGCATTTGCCTTATTTGCTCTATCATACGAAAACCCTAAGTAGCTTTTATAAAATTCTCATAAACGTCTCTGAATCATGGATACTGTAATAACTCAAACCAAAAATACGAAAAACTTGATGGCGTCAGACACACTCTAAAAAAAATGCATGTACTTCAGGTTATCGAGGAGACGGAATAAATCCATAAGCGCTTTAGGGGAAATGCGTAAACTTTATTTTTTCCATAGCTCTTCTAGACCCAAACCAATAAAACCGGGCCCTTGAACAGCTTCTGTAAAGTATATACCATTATGCCCTCCATTCCATTCCATTACCTGCGGCTGACCTGACTGATCTACTGTGAGATCCCAACCTATAATCCGTACAAATGGCACTTTTCGATGTAACTCCATTACAGTGGAAACCATAGAATGAAAATTAGGGATATACTGATTTTCAAATACAAATCCCGTATCTGGGTGCTTTTCAATCTCTAACCACCGCGGAGAGAACCCAAACTTTCCAAGCTTACCATCAGCTAAATCAACAGGTAGTTTTATATTAGAAGTAGTATGTATATGCGTATCCTCTCTACGCCCCACGCGTAAGAAGCATGATCGCACACTAACCTCTCCCGTATCTGATGTAACGCTCGTGAGCCTTATCGTCGCTACTGAGTTCTCCATGATTTCATTAAAGAAATCATGCTGCTGGATATAGCTCTGAAAAACCCCGTTCCCTAATTTCTTAATTTCTTCCCCATTAATAGCACTGGAGTCGAAAAAATAGATCCCTCTTCCCTGCTTAGAACTATCTAGCTTGAAAACCACTTTTTCACATTGCTCACGAAGGTGACGTATAAACTGCTTTTCCGATAGGACTGTGTAGTCAGGTAACAACCAGAGGCCATTCGTATAATAACCCAAATCAGGAAAAAGAGAAGAGTCCAAAAGACGACTGGTTAAGGCATTATAATCGCCGACTGCTCCATAATTTCCTTTTAAAGCAGGGACCACCACCTTGCCATAATAGTTATCTGGAATCCAGCCTTCTTGAAAAGCCCCACTTACAGCAGTGTACATATACAACCAGGGCGCATATCCTTTCCAACCTAATACATCCCCTGCGTAATCGTCGCAGGACTTCAGCAGCTTTTTATCTGTCTTTCCTTTTACTGATTCTACGTCTTTAAGTATCCTTAAGGCATTATTTTTATTCGCCACATTGTACGAAAAACTTAAGTAGCTTTTATAAAATTCTCTAAAACGTCTCTGCATCAATAACTTATTGTTTAATGAAAATCAAATATACTAAGATTTAACGCTAATTAGCCAAAAAATGAGCAAAATAAAAAATTGAGAGAGGTTCACCTGTCGGCTGCGGGAAGAGGCCACGCGGTTATCCTAAAATCCGCTCCTGGGGAGCTCGGGGGATTTGCGGTGGTGATGATCGTCATCCTCGTGCTAAAGCAGGGCTCCAGCCCTAAGGTTTGACCTTGGAAAAAGGGAATTTGGGGCAGGTATTAAAACCTGCCCGTCACCTGAAGTCCGAAGAAGCGAGGAGGACCCGCGATAAAGGTGGGTGTTCCGAAAGCCAGACCTGTGTTGCCCGCATCGATCAGATACTGCTCATCCAAGAGATTGCTGCCGTAAAGGGCAAACTCCCATTTTTTACCTGCTGTATAATAGCCCGCGCGCATATTAAGCAGTCCATATCCTTCCTGCTCGATACCGGGCTGATTTTCTTCTTCGAAGAACACCTGAGACTTATAGGTCAAAGGAAGGACGGAAGAATATACCCCCATTGCCCAAGGGCAGGTCCGCCAAAACCCCGATCGAAAAACTATGCCGCGGCGTCAATCGGAAGCGGTTACCACCCAACTCCTGCTCGTTTCCATCCCGATCCGTTTCGTTTATCTGCGCATCGATAAAGCCGTAATTCCCAAAAAGGGAGATGTTGCGTGTGAATGCGTAGCGGAAACTCGTTTCAAACCCTAATGCCGAAGCATTTCCTGCATCCCGGGTCAAGGCCTGCAAGGTGCCTCCCTGATTTTCAATGATGGTGACCTGAAAATTTGTGTAATCGTAATAATAAGCAGCAAAATCGTAGCTAAGTCTTCGGTAGAGCCCTTTGAGCCCCAGCTCATACGACCAGACGATCTCCGCATTTAGCTCTTCCGGACCATCTGCCGTCACCTGGATCACATTCGGACGCCGACCTCGGGAAATGTTCGCGTAACCATTTACATTTTCATTAAAGGTATAGGCGAGCACCCCACGGCCCACCATGGAATTAAACGTCCCTTCACCGCGTATACGGCCATCCGTGGGGCGAAAAATCAGGTTGGGACCACCCCCAAGAGGATTCCCCAATGCCGCACTGATGACGCTTGGCGAACCATCGAAGAAGGCCTCATAGCCATTGCTGACCCGCTCATGGGTAGCACGAAGTCCCAGCGTCATGGCCCAGTTCCCTGTCGTGTAGGTCCCGTCTGCGAAGACTCGTAGGCCTGTACCTGTCCATTGTTTTGGAACATTTCCGTATGGCGGTCTTTAAACGGAATACCGAGAAGAGCACCAGCTGCTAAAAAGGGGCTTCCATCAGGATTAAACCGTGGCAAAACAGGGAAGGCGCCCCCCGAAAGTTCATTAAGCACGGGGCTGACCAGGGCCACAAAACTGTTTTCATTCGTTTCAAAGGGCACGCGCTGGAAGCCTTGCTCATAGAAATAAGAGCCACCGAAGAAGCCGGAAAAATTACTTTTGTTATCGTAGGTGAAACGCAGTTCTTGGCTAAACTGACGTCCAAAGGCAATTTCTGAAAAAGACAGCGCTGGCAGTGCACTTCCATCCGCATCGAAAGCCTCGTCCGAGAAAAACTCACGGTAAGCGGTGATGCTATTCAGTGTCAGATTACCCGTTAGCTCATGATCCACCAGCACCGTACCGCCCCAGACATTCCTGTCGATGCCCAGCTCCTCGCCACGTTCGAGGGTGGCGGGTCCAAAAGGGCTCGGCTCCTGCCCAGGAGGCGCGATCGTGCCACTGATAAAGGCAGTGCCTGGAAAATTATCTTTTTGATAATTATAAATCACATCCACCACCGTTTTGGGCGAAGCCAGCCAACGCAGAGCGCCACGCACCGCCGCAGTCTCTTTTCCATTTAGGCGGCCTCCAGCCAAATTCTCGATAAAACCATCTCTTCGGTTGAACTGTCCCGCCACCCGGAAGAAGACCTTATCCGAAAGTGGGGTATTGATAAAGCCAGAGGCTAACTGTTGATTAAAGTTCCCATAGCCCAGTGTCAGCTCGCCCGCGAAGTCTCTTTGCGCCTTATTTTGGATAAAGTGAACGGCTCCGATTTGGGCACCTCTTCCGAAAAGCGTCCCCTGTGGCCCTTTCAGTACTTCCACCCGCTCCATGTCAAATAATTCCACCACAGAACCTCGGGACTTGGAGATGGCTACCCCATCCTGAAAGACGGATACACGTGGCTCCACGCGGGAGTCGCCATCATCAGAGGTGATCCCTCGAATGACAAAGCCCGGATTATTGGGGCTTTGCAGCTGCACCTGTAGGCCCGGCACGAACTCGGAAAGGGCATCTACCTCGCGGATGTTAAAATCATTAAAAAATGTTTTTTCATAGGCCGTCACGGCCACTGGCACCTTTTGGATGGTCTGTTCGCGCCTTTGGGCAGTAACGACCGCTCCTTCAAGCAGCACATCACTTTCCTGAAGCTGCACCTCCACGCTGCTCACCTCCCCGGCACGAATACTCACCTCCAGGGTTTGCGTACGGAACCCGATAAAGCTCACCTCCAAGGTGTAAGCGCCCGCCTGCAAAGCAGTTAGCGAAAAGGTCCCGTTTGCGGAAGTAGTCGTTCCGGCTTGCGCCAATTCTTTTATCCGGACGGTTGCCCTGGTATAGGAGATTTTTTCTCATCGAAGATTTTGCCGGTGAGGCGGCCCGTGTTTTGGGCATAGCCCAAAGTGAACGTAAAAAGTGCGCATAACAAAAGTACAAGCTGTTTCATGATAATCTCGAAGGTATGGCCACAAAGGTGCGGATATTCGAGATCAGACAGGTTAGGAAATCATGAAGCTTAGAGGGGGTAAGATTATCTTTCCTGCTGGAAAAAGAGGAAATGGTTAAGGACTATCCCGGCTGATGCATGAAAAAAGTTTCGTTGCGGCTACCCTAAAATCCGCGCTTTGTGAGCTTAGGTTTATGCGAAGCCAATGAATCGTAGATCCGCTCCTAGGGAGCTCGGGTTTAGGTGGCGCGGACTAATTATTAATGGTTAATTGTGAATTATTAATGGTTAATTGTAAATGGTTAATGGCGCAGGCGCGGAAGAACTGAGACACACTGGAAATGGCTATTTAGCGGCATACGCTTGCATGCATAGATCCCGAGCCGCTTAGCGGCGGATTTTTTGGTGGCCTGGGGGCGATAGCCCCAGGCAAAATGGCGAAGCATCCATATAAGCGTGGGGCGAAAATCGTAGCGGAACCCTAAATCGAAATCCCCCATGCAATGCGTTTAATGCGAAAATGCAGGTTCGCGATTGTTGATTCCGCGCGGTTTGAGATGGAGGTGCTGCGGCGTTTGTCCCCCGCGCGGAGAGAGATGAGGTAGGATCGCTCGTTAACCGCGGGCTGAAGCCACGCGGTTATCCTAAAATCCGCTCCTAGGGAGCTCGGGGGGGGCAGCGGTAACGCTCGTTAACTGCGGGCTGAGGGTACGCGGTTACCTTAGGATCCGCTCCTAGGGAGCTCGGGGTATTAGCGAATTGGGTGTAAAATCTCGTACGATGCATACTTACAGCACAAATTTTACCTTCTTAGTGTCGCACATACACAGTTTTATGCGTTACATAGATATAAAGAAAAATTTTCGTATATTTACATTTAATTGCTTTTAGCCTTATATCTAATCTATTTATTTTTATATAAACATGCCCTCTCCAGCACCCAATGTATCCCTCTCTATTCTAATTCCGAACTATAACGGACGTGAACTGCTCGAACGTTTTCTTCCCTACACGCTCACGGCAGCTGAAGAGGCTGGCATTCCCTATGAGCTTATCGTCATCGATGATGCCTCTACAGACGACTCCATAGGCTTTTTACGTAGCCACTACCCTCAAATCCGACTAATAGAAAATCAGGACAATTTGGGTTTTGCTCGCACATGCAATCGGGGGATTCGTCTGGCACGTTATACGTATACCTGCCTTTTAAATTCTGATATTCAACTCCCCAAAAGCTATTTCCGTGCGCTACTGAACGAAACACTCGCCAAGCCTAGCACTTTCGGCATCATGGGAACCTTACGTCGTGCGGATGGGCAAGTGGAATTTGCGCGGAAGCGCCTCGTACACGGCTCGAAAGGCATCGTTTTCAGGGACGAAAAGCAGGTACCTGATAAAATCAGTAGCACCGCCTTCCTCTCCGGAGCGAATGCCATCTACCAAAGCAAAAAGTTGAAAGAACTAGACGGCTTCAATCCCATTTTCAGCCCCTACTACTACGAGGATGCGGAAATGGGCCTCCGCGCTGCAGCAAAAGGCTGGTCCTGCTATGTCGATAGCAGGGTGCATTGCTATCACTTAGGATCGGAAACCATTCTGAGCTGCCATAAAAAAAGGACCGTTAAAACCATTTACTTTCGTAACAGGCTACTGATGCGTCATTTACATGATGCGCCGGCATACACCGCTCCCGCACGAATTTTCCTTTTGGAAGTGCTTCCCAAGTGGCTAATCGGGCAGTTTTGGATCTGGAAAAGCTTCCGCAGCTTCCTGCAGCTAAGACAAGCAACCGATTCTGGTTCCACGCGCAAATGGGAGTCACACCTCCACCTTTCTGCCAAACACTAAAACCATGGAAACCTACTGGCGCCTCCTGCGCTTTGCCTCACCTATCGGCCGATATGCGCTGCCCTATCTGCTGCTTACGCTGTTCGCAGTCGTATTTACTACGCTCAACTTGGCCCTGCTCGCTCCATTACTGAGCACCCTTTTTGCTGAAACGAGCCCTGAGGAGCACCTCTCCCGACCGGAACATTGGTATGCCCTCATGGATCAGTTTGCCTACTACAGCGCCCGACTGAAGGCAGAACATGGGGCCTATGCCGCGCTGCAGTTTATTTGCATCGGCCTGGTACTTTCGGTGCTGCTGAGTAACCTCTTTCGTTATGGCAGCGAGCGCATCATGGAAAACCTGCGTATCCACATGCTCGTGCGGATGCGGAAAGCCATCTACACCCATGTTTTGGCACTGCCCCTCCCCTACCTGAACACCCAGCGCAAAGGCGACATTTTAGCTCGACTTGCTTCCGATGTGCAGGTGGTGCAGTACGCCGTAACCGGAACGCTGCAGGTGCTCTTTAAAGAACCTTTCCAACTTCTGGCCTATCTGGTGGTTCTTTTTGCCCTTTCCTATAAATTGACCCTGTTTTCCCTTCTTGTACTTCCTGTGGCAGCCTTTGTTATCGCCCAGATTGTGAAAAAATTAAAGGCACAGGCGACAGCGGCACAAGAAAGCTATAGCCGCATGATCAGTTTAATCGACGAGACACTTTCGGCCATAAAAATTATCCGGGGCCATCAGGCGGCCGAGCGGATGGAAGCTGCTTTCGAGCGTGAAAACCAGCACTTTGCGCGCCTGGGGCGCAAAATGGCCAAAAGACAGCAGCTAAGCTCGCCTGTATCTGAGTTTCTGGGCGTATGCATGGTGGCCTTGTTGGTCCTCTACGGCGGCAATTTGGTCATTCAGGAGAACTCGGAGCTAAGCGCAGCGGAGTTTATCACCTATATAGCGGTTTTTTCTCAGCTTATGCGTCCTGCCAAAGCCATTAGTAGCTCATTTTCTACCATCCACAGTGGGCTGGCAGCGGGCGAGCGGGTACTGCAGCTACTCGATACGCCCACCGTTACGGCAGAGGAGGAGGAGGTTCCCTTTCGCTTGCAGCGCTTTGAGCGGGAGATCCACTTTGATCAGGTTTATTTTGCCTACGGCAAACCGGTACTTAAAGGCATACAGCTCCGCATCCGCAAAGGGCAAACGGTGGCGCTGGTTGGGCCTTCTGGAGGGGGAAAAAGTACACTTATGGACTTATCCACGCTTTATCTCAGCCAAATCGGGTAAAATCTACATCGATGGTCTTCCACTCGATAAAATTCAGGCCGCTTCCCTACGGGCACATATTGGAATCGTGAACCAAGATTCTTTTCTTTTCCATGCCAGCGTGCGGGACAACATAGCCTTTGGGAAGCCGGATGCCAGCCAAGAGGAGATCGAGGTAGCGGCGAAAATCGCACATGCCCACCTGTTTATTTCGCAATTAGTGGACGGGTATGCTACGCCTGTAGGTGATCGCGGTGTGCAGCTTTCAGGAGGGCAGCGGCAGCGCATTTGCATCGCCAGAGCCATTTTATCTAACCCCTCCATTTTGCTCCTCGACGAAGCCACTTCAGCCTTAGATACGGAGTCCGAGCGCCTTGTCCAAAATGCCCTTGATCATCTGATGCACAACCGCACGACCTTGGTCATCGCACATCGCTTGTCCACGATACAGCGTGCTGACCTGATCGTCGTCCTCGATCAAGGACGTATCGTGGCACAAGGCACTCATGAAAGCCTGCTGGCGGAAGATGGCTTGTACAGCCGCTTAATCGAAATGCAACAGTTTACCCCCTACTAAATCTGTAAGAATGGAAACCTACCCGCTCATCTCCATTGCTTTATGCACCTTTCAGGGCGAATGTTATCTAGAGGAACAGCTCGCCAGTCTGGAAGCACAAACTTATCCTAACTTGGAAATTATCGTGCAGGACGATGCCTCACAGGATGGCACCTGGGCACTTATAACAGCATTTAAAGCGCGTGACCCGCGAGTGCGTGCGTATAAAAACGAAAAAAACCTCGGCTTTCAAGCGAATTTTGAATCGGCACTTCGGCGCTGCCGGGGCACCTGGATCGCTTTCTGTGACCAGGATGATCGCTGGCATCCCGAAAAAATAGCACGCTGCTACGCCCATAGTGCAGGTAAGGTACTTGTCTACCATGATTCCGCCTTTATCGATGCGGATGGCCAACCACTGCATACGCACATATCGGATAGATTACGGTTTGTTTCGGGTGCACAGCCAGCCTCTTTTTTATTATTTAACTGCGTCTCCGGGCACAGTATGCTGCTGCATCGCCGGCTATTACCGGCGGTGCTGCCATTTCCAAAACGTGGCTTTTATGACCACTGGATCGCGTACGTCGCGAGCATGCATGGTGAAATCGGCTTTTTAGCTGAGGCCCTCGTGGAATACCGTCAGCATGCCACCACCTGTACGGACCTCCTGGGGAAGAAAAAACGGCTGTCCGGACTCGCTCATACCCGCGCGCGCATGGAGCGCGAGCAGCACTGGCTACAAATTTGTGCCGATTATGAGCGCAGCTTAGGCCGATTTGGCTTGGCACAGGCGCTTTTTTCTGCTAGCTCCAGGCGATTAGAAAACGCCCTCAATATCCGTTTTGCTTGGCTACTATGGAAGGAGCGGCGGCAGCTGCTGCATATCGTACAAAAAACGGAAGGTGCCGCCCTGCTCTTTGCCTGGCGCCACCTCTGGGGTTTTGGCCTGAAGGCCAAAATAAAACGAGGCCCGTGGGCTGCATCCACGCGACTATCCTAAAATCCGCTCCTGTAGCGCTCGGCCTTACAGTATGAAAGCGCTACACTCCCTAGTGTAGCGCTTTTCTGTTCCTAGCAGCTTATTCGATAATGGCTTGAAATCCGGTGTAAATGGAATTTGAAAACATAGGAGCCGTGTACGTGTTGCCAGGCCCTCGTTCCAGGTCAACTACCCGATCTGCCAACCGAATTCGGCGAAGCGGTTCATCGCTTATAAAAGTCAAGGCATAGTGACGTGTTTCCTCTAGCCCGGTGTAGAAGCCCTCAGCAGGATGCAGCGTTAAGGTCTTTTGATCTGCCTCTTCCTGATAGTCCATGTCTATCTTCAAGTAAATACCTTGTAGGTAATCATTGGATTTTCCGTCATCCTCGTAAAGGGTAAATCGACCCGAACTTCCTACATAGACCTGTAAGGCTAAGGTGTCATTAGACCCTAACTCCACTGCTCGCGCATAGTTGCGTAGTGGGATAATGGCGCCTTCCTTCACGAAAACTGGCATATCCTCGAGGCTTACAGGCACTTCTACAACCCTCCCTCCTGCATAGCGCTTTCCTGTATGGTACTCCACCAGTTGCCTATGGGCAAAAAGACCTCTTGAGAAGTTAGGTCAGGCGCTAAAACGGGGGAAATAAGAAACTCTTCCCCAAGCTGATAGGTATGCAGCTGTCCAGGCACCGTGCGTACCGCATTTTTTCCTTCCCAACGTGTCCGATGTGCATACGAGTAGATATAAGGGAAGAGCCTCATCTTCTGCTGCGCATATTTTCTAAAAACGCTATCTGCTTTTGGGGAGACTTTAAATGCGATATTTCCCGTTTCATTTTCTGGCTGCGCAAAGGGGGTAGTCAGTGGTAGCCAGTGGGCCATCTGCACCCAGCGTATGTATAACTCTTCATCCAGAAATCGATCTTCGCTGACTGCAAATCCACCCATATCGTTCGCTAAAAAGGGAATTTTATGGAAATGCTGGGCGGTATCGGTGTACATTTCGAGGTTTTCTCGAAATGCTACAGGGGGCAGCCAGGGGGAAAAAGAGCGCTGCGGATCGGCCACCGTCCAGTCCGATCGTGTGTCGTCTGTCCACTTGGCCGGATAACGTTTATACCGCTCATCCTCCACCCCTCCACTATGCGAGAGCACAAATCCGCGCCCGGCAGATTCCTTTCCGAGCTCCTGCGATAGTTCAAACATCGCCTTGACTACATGTAGATCATCCGTTTTGTCTAATTTGACAAAGTCCACCCCTTTATCGAAGAAATGCTGGACACGCTGTTTAAAATAGGCTACCGCTTCCGGGTTTTCAAAATCAATGTTTCCCATCCAAGTTCCTTGAACGGACTGGCTTTGATCGTCCATAATCGTGGTTCTACTCCCATTATGCCAGCTGCTGGTATGAATGATTTCTTCTTTAAAGTAGCCTCTATCTTTAAAATCGGCATACGCTTGCTCGTTTCCGGTGAGCTGAATCGCATCCCACATCCACATGCCTGCTTTGATATTTTTTTCCTCCATAAAGGTCCACATGGCTTCCATATCTGGATAAGAAACTGTGTCCGCGACAAAGTCCATGTATTTAGCAGGGCCTTTTCCCTCATTTTCCCAATCCCAGATCCAGGAATCGATCCAAAAAGCATCAATGGGATACTCATGGGCCACAATATCTTGGATGAGCTGGATACTTTGCTCCTGATTGGTATAGGCTCCATACAGGACACCAAAAGCCAAGCGGGAGGAAGTATTACATTTTCTTGGTCAGTCTCAGGTGGTGGCGCATGTGCCTTTTGACCCTGGTACTGGTTTTCCACCGTACCACAAGACAAACAAATGAGTAGAAAAATGACACCTAGAAAGGTATATGTTCTGGTCGACATAGATGCTGTTTTTTAGTTGAAAGTATGAAAAATGGGCGAGAAAGTCAATATTTTCCGAAGAAGAGGGTTTTTTGATGGTTAATTGTTAATTGTTAATTGTTAATTGTTAATGGTTGATGGTTGATTGTTAATTGTTAATTGTTGATGGTTGATTGTTAATTGTTGATGGTTAATTGTTGATGGGAAGGGGTTAGTTGTTTTTTTTTGAGGATTTTAAAATTCTTGTGATAATTTTTATGAGTATGGTAGCATCAGTATGGATACTTAAAAATTCGGCTAAAGAAAGATAGCCAGTTTCTCTGAGTAGCTCAAGCCAATATAGCGTTTCATTAATTTCCTTTTGAGCGATCGCTATTTTATGCCTAAAATCATGTAATGACTCCGCATGTTCGGCCTCTCGAATCATGGCGCCAACACTTGTACCGCTCCTTAAAAGTTGCTTAGATAAAATATACTCTTTCTTATCCTCACATAAATACTGATAGAGTTTTACTATCCTTACAGCAAATAAAAAACTCTTTTCCTTAACGATATTCTCTTTCACAACAGACCAAAAAAAAATTTCCTAAAAATCCTATAGCTTATCTCCAATGTAAAAAAATACCTTTTCCCCCTCAGGGTCGGAGCATCCCTTCACCCCCACAAAAAAACACCAACTCCAACAATCTAAAATCTAGCTCAATCCCAACAAAACACCTACCCTAAAACGAAAAAATCTAGCTCAATCCTAACAAAACACCTACCCTAAAACGAAAAAACAATCCCAATAGCTTATCCACATTCCAGTACAATATAAGAAATTCCCACCACAAATCCAAGCCAATACCAAAATATCTACCTCACCATCAAAATCCCAGCACAACCCCCAACCATCACCAATCCCAGCACAAATCCCAGCTAAAACCCAAGCATTAACAATTAACAATTAACCATTAACAATTAAAAAAGCCCCTCTCGGGCTTTTTTACTATTTTAA
>NZ_AJYA01000072.1 GCF_000265075.1 Nitritalea halalkaliphila LW7
GCCAGTCATGCATCTGAGCTGCTGGGGTATCCCTGAATTTCTCCAAACGGGACTTGACAAAVTCATAGGGTGACAATACCTTGCTCCGTTCGGCGTGCCGGACCATCATCTGCTCGAACTCCAGTTCGGTCATCGAAAGATACTTACTCACCGTACGGCGGTTGAGGACTAACTCTTCGCTTATCTGCCTAATGGAAAATCCTTCCCTGTAGAGGCGGTGAATCTCAAAATAAACCATAAATTTGTTTAAATACACATTCATAAAGTGCTAGTTTTGATACGCTAGCAAAATAGTCCATAATCCTTAGGGGCATGCCCCTAAGGGATTATTGGTGGTGCATTCTTGTTGCCAAATATGGTGCAGTCTTATTTACCGAAATTGGTGCAGTTGTATTTACCGATTACAACAAGGTATGTTATTCTTCCATATACAGATACAAACAGATCCTAATATCAAGGGAGACCTTAATTAGAGAAAAGAGGCTTCGAAGCCAAAAACAGCCTCATTCTGCTGCAGTTCTTAAAGCCCTTTAAATGGCGACCAGGAATATTATGCTCATATCCACATACCAACAAATGAGGAAATACACAAATACTCAAATGGGTACGAAGGTGGTGTAAAATTCTTCCGAAGTCACTTCCGAGTAGAACAGATGGAGCATACTGGCTATGTCTGCGCCTGTGGTGCTGGCACAATACTCTTTTAGACATGTTTTTAATTAAGGTCCCGTTCCTAATTTTTCAATAGCCTCATGAGGGGTTGACCCACAATCTCACCATTTTGGCTTTTCAAGGCAGCACAATACTGCGCAAAACCGAACTAAGTAATAAAGATTTCTGCTAGAAGTCGTATCGGTTTAGAAAGATTTTGAATATATTTGGATAAATGTGTTAAAAAGAGTTTAGCACTTGAAAATCTTGAAAAAGCATCTTCTAAGGTACAACAAGTAAAGTACTATATCCCTGATTGCAGTGTATCCGGGGGAATGTGTTCACATACTTAAGGAGAGGAAACATAGTAAGAGTGCCAAAAGATTATATGTTCCACTCTTCGACGAATAACTAATTACTACCAAACTAAGCATTTTGATTCCGAAAGTTTTCAAATTAGGAAAGGGATGTTAAAAATAATACATGAATATATTAGTAATAAATTGCAATTGTAATGCCAAGTGGGGGATATTGTGCAATAGTATACGTGAAGAAAATTATTGTGTATAATACAAAAGGCCGACTATGCAATTAAAAATTGAAAAATGGATCGTTGAGCAAAAATTGAGTGCGAAAATCACTCCACTTTTTGATGAGGCAATTAAGTCTTATAAGGCATCGGCATATAAAGCTTCATTACTCTTCTCCTACTTGGGATTTATGACAATTTTAAAAGAAAGAATAATAAAGTCACAATTACCCCCTGGATTTCCACAGAAATTATGGGATAAACTAAAAACTGATGTTCAAAACACAGAAGTATGGGACAAGAAGGTGTTTGATTCTACTCAAAGAATTGATCCATCAAAAATTTACCCAATATCTGATACGTTAAGACGAGAAGTTGTTTATTGGAAAGACAGAAGAAATGACTGCGCGCACTTTAAACACGAAAAAATTGATTATCATCACGTTGAGTCTTTTTGGAGCTTTCTTGAAACTAACCTAAGCAAATTTACTGTTAATGGGGGCAAAGCTTCTTTGCTCAGAAAATTCAAAGACCATTTCGATTTTACCATTACCCCTCCAGATAAAGAAATTAATTCATTAATAATTGAGGTGGAATCGGCTGTAGATGTTAGTGAACTAAAATTATTTTTCTCAGATATAGAGTCAGAGCTTGATGATATTTTGGATCACTATCATTTCAAAGTTTATAATGAAATACTAGGATACTATAAAAATCAAATAGCTGATGAGTTAATTGAATATATTAAATATGACGATGCCCGTTTATTAGATTTTATTCGAAAATACCCAGATAAAATACTGTGTTTAAATTTAGATGAGGTATTCATAAGAGATTTGTGGTATACTAAACTTTTTTCAAATACTTTTGATGACTTTAAAGTTTATACAAGTTTACTTCAAAATAATCTAATTAGGCCACAAGATATTGAAGAGGCTAATCAAAAGATAGTTCGTAGATTAACAACTCAAACTCCCGATACATACTCAAAAACTGTGCTTGAATGTAATGGATTCTATGACAAGTTGAAAGATAAAATTTTCCCAGAAAGTGGTATCCCTACATATGCAGCTGCAAATCAAATAACTCAACAAATTATTCATTACATTGAAAACTTCGATTTGGATGAATCAATCGTGACGGCAATATGCAAAACATTTAACAGGCCGTATATACCAAATGTTCTTCAAGATAAATTGAGAACTTACTTTCGGAATAGACCAGGTAAAAAACAGGAATTTAATAATGTCGTTAACGGTATATCAGACTTAAAAATTCCTGATAGCCTTGATTTTATTAGAATTGAAGAGAGCCGCGATTAACGAGTTTTACATAACTACAACTAAGAAAACATGGCAGGTCGCTGATATTCATAAGGTTTTTACTTCGTAGCTATCTTTCTCTTAGGTAGACAGTAAAGTGCTTAATAAGAACTGGGTTTATTAGTTGTAAAACTTGTTTTGCAACCTGCTGTTAAAGTCAATTCGCTAATAGACAAACTTAGTTTTTACTGACCCACAGGTAAAAAGCAAAAGTAACAGCTATTTTTCTTCAACCTTAAGATTAACCATCAAGTAAATCAACGAAAACTATATTGTAAAATGAGATAAATGGAAAATTTAGCCTATTTTAGCAGCCTGACTCTTTGACGACATGAACAGAATAAAGGAAGTACTTGAAGAAAAAGGAATTAAACAAACTTGGTTGGCTGAACAGCTTGGCAAAAGCTACAACATGGTGAACGCTTATGTTCAAAACCGACAGCAACCGAGACTTGAAGTACTATACGAGATAGCAAGAATTCTGGACGTTGAAGTCAAAGATTTACTCATAGAAATTAAGAAAAACGAGCACAATGGCTACTAATATTACACCGCTTGACCAACTAAAAGCCTTTTTAAACCAACTGTTCCAGTTCGACTCTCAGGATCTGGACTTTGGCGTGTACAAAATCCTTCACTACAAAAGGAAGGAAATCGCCAACTTCATTGACCAGCTATTGGTGGATAAGGTAAAGGAACAACTCCAAACACTATCCGCTGATGAATCCAAGCAGATCAAAGAACAAATTGCCGATCTCGAAAAGGACGACATCATCAAAGGTTGGTTGGAAGCTGAAGCAGATGAAAAGAAGACGCTAGAGAAGTTTGGGAAGGATAAAATCAATCAGTACAAAGAACTCAAAGCCAAGGCCACAGAAGCCACCGTTTCAGTAGAAACCGAAAATCAGATTTACAACCACCTGACCTTGTTCT
>NZ_AJYA01000073.1 GCF_000265075.1 Nitritalea halalkaliphila LW7
AATAATTGTATGCTAGTGATAATGATGGTTTTCTATGCCTGAGGTAATAAATTCATAAAATCTTTCCACAATCACCGATGCCTCAAACTGCTTCATTTTTTCCTGAGCTGCTTTGCTAAAACGGATACGTAAGGCCTCGTCCTCCATCAGCAGCTTGAGTTTTCTAATGTATTGTTTTTCGTCTCCCACTGGGATTAAAAAACCATTCACCCCATCATCGATGATGTCAGATGGCCCGGCCACACAGTCGTATGCGATGCAGGCACACCCTGCCGCCATGGCTTCTGCTAAAGCATTAGGAAAGCCCTCGGAGATAGAGGTAAAAGCAAAAATAGAAGAATTTAAATAATATTTCTCGATTTCCTTCGTGAAGCCTATGATCTTAATCCTATCTTTTAGTTTTGCTCTATTTAAATACGACTCAGTTATACTAATTTTAGGTCCTTCACCTATAAATAGCAAATTCCAAAAAGGATTATCTACCGCATCGAAAAAATTAATTAAATCAAATTGATTTTTGTCATTATCAAACCTACCAACATTTAAAACAGTAAAGTCCCTAATTTTATTAAGAGTTTCAATCTGCTTTATTGGATTTGGAATCACCGATATATTATTAACACTATATTTATTTGCAAATACGGACATGGCATATTTAGTTTGAGCAACAATACCCTTGGAATAAGAATACAAAAGCTTGTTTAATAAATCAACCAATAAACCATTTGATACATGAGGATTTTGCCTATTAGAAACAAAGACATTTATATTTAAAAATAAAGATGATAATATTACGATGGAATTATATCTGTCGCCGAAACTTAAGATAGAGCATGGTTTAATGACTTTAAATTTATATCTTAAATAATTAATCGTTTTTAATGACGCATTAAAAAAATTTAATTTGGAAGTAGAATAGCTAGGCTCGTGCAAAATTACCTTCTCATGTAAATCAAACTGTTTTGGTATTCTTGAAAGAATTATCAAATGAACTTCTACATTATCTTTGATAACCAACTCATTCACTAAAGTCGCAGCTACACGCTCCATGCCTCCCATTTTTAAAGAGGGTACAACAATGCAAATGGTTAACTTATTCATTGAATATTTTATTTGAATAAAACGACAGCCAATTACTTAAGACTAGTACTTTCCAAAGTAAATCGCCATAATCAGCCTTCTTGTCTTTATGAATATCTAGTATATTCAAGACAGATTCTTTATCAAAAAAACTTAGATTTGATTCTTTTATGTTTTGCTTAAAAAAACCATACAAATCTTTTCTCAACCATTCTCTGTAGGGAACATCAAATCCACGCTTCTTTCCATATAAAATTTCATTTGGCACCAAATCGTTAAGCGCTTTTTTAAGCAGGTATTTTTTTTCGTTTCCCTTAATTTTCAATTCTGATGGTATAGAAAGAGCAAAATCAACCAAATCATTATCAAGATAGGGTACGCGTGACTCTATACTGCACAACATAGTAGCCTTATCTACCTTCTCTAAGTACTTGTTGGTCAGTAAAATTTTAAAGTCGGCAATTAGTAATTTATCTAATTTGGAAATATTCCCTAAGGGCTTAATTAGTTCTTCATAATCGCTATTCCATTTAGTTTTCAAAAGCTCATTTTGAACATCCCTAGAAAAAACACGAATAGGATTTTTATATGGCGTCTCAACCGTTAAATAATTAGATATAATATCATAATCACTTTTTTGACTCAGAATAAAGTTTAGTCTTTTCAGTCGCTCTTGTTTTCTATTATCGAAAAATAATAGGGGATATAGATTTGACGCAAGTTTCCATATATGATAAGATCCAAGGACATTATATCGACTATAGCCAGCAAACAACTCATCACCCCCATCTCCTTGTAAAATAACCCTCTTATCATTACTACAAACTTTAGAAAGTTGATAAAGCGGAATACTTGCAGGATCTGCAAACGGTTCATCATATTGGAATACTAATTTGGAAAAAATATCTTCTGCATCATTAGTTGTAACTCTCAGCTCATGATGATTTGTATCATACATGGAAGCTACCTTTGCAGCATTTTTTAGCTCACTTACTCCACCAACGTTATAATCATAATCTACCGAATAGGTATCTAACCTACCATGAGTATTTTGAGCTGCCATGGCAACCAATCCGCTTGAATCGACTCCCCCGCTTATTAAAACGCCTAGTGGAACATCTGACATCAATTGTCTTTTAACTGCATTATTCAATTTATCTTTTATTTCTTCAATAATTTGTTTCTCATCTAATTTTGTTTTTTCAACCTGATCATAATTCCAATACTTTAAGGAGGTGGACGAGAAATTATTCAAATTTATTTTTGTGATTGTACCCGGGTCGATTTTTATCAATCTATTCACTACTGTTTGATTACCGGTGGTATTGCCAAACCAAATAAACTGATTTAAGGCTTTGTAATTCAATGTAAATGAAGAAAGGTAAGACAAGACTACTTTTGCTTCTGATGCAAAGAGAATAACATCATCATCCTCATAAAAATACAGAGGTTTAACGCCCAAACGATCTCTAATCAATGAAATTTCATTATTTTCAATATTAAGATAGCAGCTGCAAAAATACCATTCCATTTTGGAACAATCTCATCGCCAATTTTCTCATAACTTTCAATCATCACTTCCGTGTCTGATGTAGTGGAGCAGGAAATTTTTAATTCATCTTGAATTCTTTTTATAATTATATATTTCTCCATTGTAAACACAGACGTTTTTTCTTGAAGCAGAAGTAAAAGGCTGGTTTGAACGAGGATCTAAGTCTAGAATACTTAACCTAAAATGAACCAATAATAAATTTCCTCTATCGTAGACACCTACATGATCTGGCCCCCTATGATTCATTAGCTTAGCTGATTTTTAAAAAATGTTCTTTAGCATGAACTCGAATTTCTTTTTTTTTGAATGAAACCTGCAATACCGCACATATTTATAACCTGATTATTTGTATTTTTCAATTAAGATTAAATTCGCCATCCACCTTGCGGGTTGAATTTTCCTTCATGCCAATTCAGGCCTTCATCCCAATAACCGGGAGATGGGTCATTGATTTGCTTTACAAAACCATCGCTAATTTCCACAAAGAGTCGTTGGTTGTTTAGATCAAATACACAACCATAGGCCGCATATTGGGTTTTTAACTTTTAGGAGCCTTCAAAAGCCAGTGCTACACCACGCATGTCAAACTCCTCTCATGCATAAAAGTGCGAAAATCCCCGTCTCGTACATGGCGCTTCAAGCCAAATGCCTTGGCAAAGGGATGAGGTTGATAAAAGCGCAATAGTCCTTTGATCGGTTCTAGCATGCTATCCTTTCCTTTGCGGTGTTTGTACAACCGCTCTTTTAGGATATCTCTGGCATTGTCGTTACCAATCCCTGCACCAAAGGCTTGCTCTATCATTTTGAAAGCTTATGCTTTGCTATGTATCAACTTCACATTAGAGGAGCCTGCTCCTCCTCTTAGCTTGGATACTCCTGCCCCAACTTATCATCGAAGTGGATCGATGTAGTTCTACAGCCACTTTATTCGAGTAATTTTGGTGGAAGACATAAGTGGAGGCATCCGCATACTGAAAAAGATCGCGTGTTTCGGAAACAAAGCCCACCGGTGGACAATCCAAAATCACTACATCGTAAGCCTCGAACAAGCGTTATGATTCATTTGCCGTCCTGCACAAGTCCAAGCAGGTAACTTTGGCATCCACATTTAAGAAGTAGGCACAGAGATTAGAACCGATAAAACTAACACCACCTGTAATCAAGATAGTAGCGTTCACCAAAACGATTAGGAGGACAATGACGGTGCTTTGTACAAAATAAAAAGTCCAGACAGCATCCGATACAGCTTCGCCCTCTCGGTCCCATGCCTGCCCACTTCTCATACAGGAAGGGAAGCATAGTGACGTAGCGATCAGACTGGGTAGAGATCCTTACACATACCGCTACTCCTACTACATTCCAAACACGACCGACCTGAGACTGGCCAAATGAGATTAAAAATTGTGTATTCGTTGTGGTGCTGGGTAAAAACGTAATTTCCACAAAGATAAATGATTCCCATGGAATCGCGGAAATGCCCCCAAAAATTCTCTCACAAAAACGACTAATTACAAATTTTACCCCACCAAAAGCAAAAATATTAGGACAAGCAGTAAAAGCTTCCTCTGGTCGATACCCAATCTGCCGAAGAGCTAAAGGCAGTAGTGTATTGGCCCCCTAATCGTTTACAAACTCTTTTTACACGGAAATCTACTCTGAATGAGTTAATTAATCGCTAATGATTCTAACAATATCTACGAAAACTACAGCTTCAGTAGATTTCAACGAAGACAACCTGCTATAAATTCTCAAAATGCTGAAAGGATAGAAAGGATCTAAATTAAACAAACCCCTTCAAGGCACTGCAGGGTTTGATAAGAAAAGAACCTTGGACAAATTTGATTAGAACACGCTTTTGTGCAGTTTAATCGGTTTAGCTGGAACACCTACTGCCGTACAGTGATCAGGGATGTCCTCTATCACGACACTCCCTGCCCCCACTATCGAATGCGCACCAATAGTTACATTTTGGATAACGGAAGCATTCATGCCTATTTGAGTTTCGGGTAGTACTTCTACTCCACCAGCTAATATAGCATTCGGAGAGATATGCACGAAATCGTGTAAAATGCAATCATGTTCGATAACAGCTCCCGTGTTAATAATACAGTGCTCCCCTATAAAAGCTCCCGCATTTACAATTGCACCAGGCATAACAACGGTACCTTTGCCGATATGAGCAAGCTCTGAAACGATAGCAGAAGGATGAATCAATGGCTGAGTAAAGGCCACATCATCCAGCGAAAGCGATACGGCCCTGCGGGTACAATTCTTACCAATCGCAAGCACCAGCGGAAAAGCATACAGCTGTTCCTTTTCCAGTCGCGAAAGGACGGTATGACCGAGAAAAGAGGAAACAGCCGGATTGTCATCAAAAACATAGCCTACTTCTTGGCCATTACGCTGAATGATATCCACGATGACCTTCGCATGCCCACTCGCGCCTAATATATTGATTTTAGTCATACCTGTTCATGGTTCAATTGTAACAAATAATCAAGAATTCAAGTTTTTATTCTAGAAAGAGAAAACCTCTTTAAAAGGGAAAATACCATAACTCATGTAGCAGAATTTTTTACTGTAAAAAGTATAAATATTAAATATTACAGAAAAGTCAACTATAATATCTTAAGAAGGAAATTAAAATCCAGAATCTAGATAATCATAACTAAAACGAAAGAACATACTCAATGATTCTCTCTGATGTTTTACCATCCCATAAGTATGGAATCTTACCGTGCTTCCAGTTCCCTGAAAACAGCTTATCCATCGCTGGCTTAATTGCTTTTGGATTTGTTCCAATCAATTCATTTGTTCCTTCTGTTATCGTTTCAGGCCTTTCTGTGTTGTCTCTAAGAGTCATACAAGGAACACCCATAACTGTTGTTTCTTCTGTTATACCTCCTGAATCTGTAACAACAGCTTTAGCTCTTTCTACTAAATAATTAAATTCTAAGTATCCTTGTGGTTCAATCATATGTAATCTTGGATGATTTACACCTAAGTTTTCAAGAATTTTCGCTGTTCTCGGGTGTACTGGAAATACTAAAGGTAAATCATTAGAATGATGGATAATTTCGTCTAATAATTCTTTTAACTTATGTTCTTCATCAACATTGGCTGGACGATGTAAAGTCATGACTATATATTCTTTCTCTTTCAGTCCAATTTGATCCCAAATTTCCGGTTTTCGAAATCGAGTTCGGTTTTTCAGAAGAGTATCAATCATTGTGTTACCAACATAATAGATTTGTTCTTCTTTTACACCATTTATCAGTAGGTTTTCATTAGCAATTTCAGAAGTCGTAAAGAAATAGTTGGTGATAGCATCTGTCACCAAACGGTTAATTTCTTCTGGCATCGACCAATCGTTTGATCGAATTCCTGCTTCAACATGAGCAACCTTGGTATGAAGTTTTTGCGCTGTAATCGCACAGGCCATTGTTGATGTGACGTCTCCTACAACTAATACTAGATCCGTTGGGTTTTCGAGTAATTCACTCTCAAAACGTACCATAATATTTGCTGTTTGTTCGGCTTGTGTTCCTCCACCCGATTCTAAATTAGCATGCGGTTCAGGTATTTCTAATTGTTCAAAAAAAGTCGCCAGACATTTTTTTGTCATAATGTTGACCAGTATGAATTAACCTGTAACTTATTTTTTTTCCTTCTTTTTGTGCCTTTTGAATGGCATGAATAATTGGGGCTATTTTCATGAAGTTTGGTCTAGCTCCTGCAATTAGTGTAATATTCTTCATCTACTGTATCTAATTTAAAGCTTTCTTTATTTCATTCAGGTATTTGTTAGCCAATAATTCTCTATCAAAATTATCTTTTGCATAATGATAACCGTTCATCCCCTCCTCTTCTAAACGCTTGGGATTACTCAAATAGTCTCGCACAATACGATTGTATTCAGTTACGTTTTCTGGTTCTACATAGCTGCCTGCTTTGGCGGCCTCCACCAATTCTCTTGAGACACCATCAATGGCCATTAAAATAGGTTTTTTACAAGAAAAATAATCAAATGTCTTGTTTCGAGTATACCGTTTTAAATGTTTCCACTTTTTTCAGTACGGAAGCCCCCATCTCAGAAGCTATAATGTATTTAAAGACTTCTTTTTTAGGAACTGGGTCAATAAAACGCACATTCTTAACTTCCATTTTTTGAGCCAAGTGAAGTAGTCTCACCTTTTCCATTCCTTGGCCAATTAGTAAAAAAAGTACGTTCGTGTCTTCTAAAGCTTTACCGGCTTCTAAAATTTGTTCTAAATGATTGGCTACTCCGTGAGCTCCTACATAAGTTACCACAAAATACTCATCCAAATGATGTTTCTTTCTAAATGCATCTCTATCAAAACTTGAGAGTATATCTTCTGATAAACTAAAATCAGCCGCATTAGGGATCATAATTAATTTTGATTCGCTAATATTCTTTTTATCTCTTAACGTGTTATAAAAAGCAGGAGTCAACACGTTGATTAGAGCAGCTTTTTTGTAGATAAATTTTTCAACAGCATAAGCCATTTTAATTATCCACTTGTTAGTTAATACACCAGTGTCAATAGCAGATTCAGGCCACAAATCCCTAATTTCAAAAACCATTGGGGCTTTTTTGAATCGCGAAATCAAATATCCTGAAATTCCGACAAACAAAGGAGGGGAAGTTACAATGACTACGTCATATCTTCCTTTTACTTTAAATAGCCCTGCCCATAGCGATGAAAACATGAAAGAAAAATAACCCCATAATCTACCTAAAAAGCCACTGTTATATGATTCTGAAACATGGGTTCTTTGCACGATAACTTCACCTTGTTGTTTTCTTACAAAATATTTACCCTTATATTCTTTTCTTTTTTCTAAACCGTTCGCATGCATCATCCCTGCTATAACTATTACCTCATGACCATTAGCCGTCCATGTTTTGGTCATTTCATTCCAACGTGAACCTCCGGGGTCATCTTCTTCCAAAAAATATTGGTGTAATAAAAGTATTTTCATCTAAATATTAATTCTATTTTGGTTTCAATAGATTTATCGAATTCAAAAGATAAGGATTGTTTTAGCTCTAACAGACCATAGTAATCAGAGTTTAAGGAGTCAAAAAAAGTTGGTTGCTGATCATTACAACTAATTTTTAATTTTAGATTATTCGGATGCCATATTTGTTTTTTCCTGTGTGAATCTAAGCCATTTATTATATCCCTTACCATCCAGACAGGTTTGTGCTTATTAATTTTCAGTATTCGTTTATGCAACGCCTGGTGATTTAGCTGTCGAAACGCACTTATAGTTCCTGTAAAAACGAATGCATCTTCTGTTTCCTTCCAACTCGCTTCCCTTTTTTGTGACCAAAAATACCAAATAAATCTACCTCCTTTTTGCATTTGAGAATGTTCTCCTACCATCACGGTATTATGCGAAGTAGTTCCCATAAAATAATTTAATTTTTCAGGGGAAGTATTGTATTGGTATGTTCCTGAGTCTCTTAAAACATTTTCCCCTTTGTACCAAATATCTATATGTAGATTGTCAGCCTGGGCTGGTCTATCTTTGTGATTGCCACAACGAATAAATGTAAATAAATCACCTACTCTGCATAAATAATACCCCCCAATATCAAAACTTTGAATCCCCTGTTTTTTTACAATGGGTTGAAAATGTTCTTTTTTTATCTCTCCACCTACCCAATGATAATCTTCCCGAATTTCATCATTCATAGACAATGACTTTCCTGTTAAAATTTGATGCAAGGTGTTCAATTGAGGCCTATAATCCCTATAATCAGCATCAGTTAATGGAAAAAACAAAGCGCCATCATTAGAACCATAATTAGGCAACCAACCGTTTTGGTCTTGCATGCATTGGTATAAAAAATTTACCGACTTATATGCCTTTTGGTAAACTACATCAGAAAATTGCCGCTTATTTTTCTCAAAAATTGAAATCCCTAACGATAACAATTGTACCACTACCCTATGGTAGTTCATAGAAAACTGCAAAAAAGTGCCATCGTCATATATTTGATAGTCGATTTCCTTTTCAAGCCACTTTACTCCATCTTTTGACCATCTTTTTGTTTCAGGAATAAAGGGAAACAGTATATTAGACAAAGCAAGAAACAAAGTTTCCGTAATAGCATGATTGTTTCTTACTGCAATTCTTGAAAAATCAATGTGATGATACACATGATGTAGTGAGGCATAAATTACTTGCTGTATTTTCTGCCAACGCTCTTCCGTCAAAGCGTGAGCATTTTGATAGTAATACAAGGCATAGCACCAATTAAAAATACGTAAGGATATTTCTTGGCTACAACGCCAATTGGGACCTTGATTGATTGGGTTAGCTTGAATCCAAGAATCTATTTCTTCAAAAACAAATTCTGATAAATCATGCTCAAAATGATAATCATACCTGATAATAGTCAAGATGTATGAAAACCTTGATTTCTCCCAAACATATTTTATATCTCCAGCTTCTGCAGTTAAATCTGCAGATCTCAGACCAATGCTGTTTTGCATCATAACGATAACCATTAGATGGGTTTGTCACCCAATCATAATTTTTACCAATACGAATCCATTTGGCATTAAAATACTGGAATTCGCCAACTAAAATTTTCTCTAATTTTTGTTTTAGAATTTCAGATGGATTCTTTTTAAAACTTAATTGCTGCTTTGAATCAATTACAAAAGCATTTTTTGTTTGACGCCACTGATCAAGTGAAATTGGATTTTGAAACTTTAAATGAGCTGGATGTTTCCTTTTTAACCTACCCAACTTTTTCTCAAGTTCATGAAAAACACGATACATCACATACCGAGTTCCCATGTTTTGATACAATTGTATGGCTAACTTCAGATTCATTACATTAATCTAATGAAATCCAAGACCTTGTTCTTAAACTTTCGATGGCTGCAAAACTTGCTTGGGTGGTGTTTACAAGACTGTCAAATGGAATTAATGCCTCTCCGCCTTTTTGAATTCTTTGTATCAAAGAATGAAACTGATTTTTATGACCTTTGTCTAAAGAAGTTTTTAAGCCTTTAAAACCTTTAAATCCAAAAGCCTCCGTTTTTCTAAAATTATCCATAATTATGGTTCTCTCTTGTGAAAAAACTTCTAGTCTTTCCTTAGAATAAGCCTTACTTCCGTTAGCAAAATAATTAATGACTGCATTGCTACCGTCCTCATATTTCAATAATATAGAAGCATTATCAGTGTTTTCCTGTGGATTCATACCCATTGCATTCATACAGACAGCTACCACCTTGGAGCCTGTTATATAACTACATAAATCAATGAAGTGACATGCTTCGCCAATAATTCTGCCGCCTCCCACATTTAAGTCATGTACCCATACATTAGACGGTATAAAGCCCGCATTCATAGTGGCAATAATATTCATTGGACCACTTCCAACTTCTTGCTTTATTTTGATGGCATGCGGAGAAAAACGTCTATTGAAACCTACGGTAATACTGCCTTTTGAATTTTCAGCAGCATGCATGATCTGCTGTAATTCCTCAATATTCAATGCCAAAGGCTTCTCTACAAATACATGCTTACCAGCATTCAAAGTCTCTACTACCATGGAGGCATGTAAATGATGACGCGTGGTAATCATCACCAAATCCACCTCCGTATCTTTTAATATTTCTCGATAATCGGTCGTACTGTGGCTAAATCCGAATTTCTTCGCCATAGCCGTACCTGTTACCCCTCCCCTACTCGCTATATACTTAAAATACGCGCCTGAATCTTTTAAAGCAGGTAACATGGTCATTTTAGTAAAGTTACCAGATCCAATTATACCCAGTACCCCCTTCTGCCCTTGGAAACTCTTGGAACTGAGGCTAACCGTATTTCTTTTAGGTTCATTGGTTTTAGGATATTCAAGAATGGAAGCAATAGAAGAAGACTGACCAATGTGGCCATAAATTTTTTGATAGTCATGCAAGGGAACTACTTCAGTAATAAGCTCCTGCACTTGTAATTTACCAGATGCAATACTTTGTAGGATCGCTTCAAAATTTCTCTTTTCTGTCCACCTTACAAAAGGTAGGGGATAATCTATGCCTCTTTGCTCATAATTATCATCATATCTTCCAGGACCATAGGAACAAGAAACTTGGAAACTTAACTCTTTTTCGTAAAAATCAGCACGACTAATGTTTAGCCCAATGACACCAACCAATACTATCCTACCTCGCTTTCTACTCATTCGTGCTGCCTGACTAATAATTTCATCAGATTTGGCAGAAGCAGTAATCAAAACAGCATCTGCACCGATACCCTCTGTATGCGACTCCACAAACTTTACAACATCTTCGTTTTTGGGATTACAGGTAATTACACCCCACTTTCTAGCAAGCTCTAATTTGACTGCATCGAAGTCTATGCCGATTACTCTACAACCATTGGCGATGAGTAATTGAGCAGTAATAAGACCTATAAGACCCAAGCCTGTGACAACTACCGTTTCTCCCAACGTTGGGTTAATCAGGCGTATGCCTTGGAGGCCAATACTTCCGATTACAGTAAAAGCTGCTTCTTGATCGCTTACTTGCTCCGGTATTTTGGCTATCAAATTTTTAGGAACACTGACCACTTCGGCATGTTGACCGTTAGAAGCCACCCTATCTCCTATTTGAAACTCCGTTACTCCCTCCCCAACGGCAATGACCTTACCCACATTACAGTATCCTAAAGGAAGGGGTTCACCTAACTTATTAAATACAGCATCTAACGTAGGTAATAAACCTTCCGTTTTGATCTTATCTAGTACCTGTTTTACTTTATCGGGTTGTTGACGCGCTTTGGAAATCAGGTTAGATTTCCCAAACTCTACCAGCATCCTTTCTGTACCTAAACTAACCAAAGAATAGGTAGTTTGAACCAATACCTGCCCCCTAGACACAATAGGAGCCGGGACTTCTTCTAATATAGTTTCTCCCGTTTTAAAGGATTGGATGATTTGTTTCATAAATTTTCAATAAATTCAATGTATTTTGCTGCTCTTGATTGAGCATTATTAAAATGTTTTAAGCGAGAAAAACCTGCATTTATATAAATAGCATACTTTTCAGGATATTTAACTAGTTCAAGAATTTTGTCAGCAATATCTTTTGGATTTAAAGGATCAACATAAATGGCTGCATCTTCACAAATACCACGGGCAAAAGGTAAATCTGATGTTATTAATACCTTACCCATCTTCATGGCCTCTGCATATGTCGCTGAAAAACTTTCTAAAAGCGTAGGCAGAAAAACAAAGTTAGATTTTTCATATAACGTTGGACATGTTTCAATCGAAACATGTCCTAAATAATGAATATACCGATCAGCATTTTTTATTCGAAATTATATCTCCCTGATTAACGCTTAAAACAAATTTTACATTCTTAACATTTCTACTTAGAAGTTCATCCACAATTTTAGGAATAATAGATAGATTTTTATGTGGATAATTCGCCGCAATTGTAAGTATATAAATAAATTTTTCATCAAATTGAAATACAGGAGTATTCCATAAATCTTTATTATCGAAAACCTGATGATAAGTATTACTAACAGTATGCACAGTTTTGTTCAATCGTAAGCCTATTCTTTTGGAGACGTCAATATTTTCAGTAACCAACTGATTATTGTTGTACTTAAAGTCATACAAATGAATTAAGCCTTTTAGAAATAATTTTAATCTTTCAAGAATGGAAATTTGATCAAAAAAAGGAGAGTCTGGATAGACATAATGGGGTTTTGCAAACTACTAAATGTGGAACTTTTGGTTTCCAATAAGAAGGGCCAAATAAGGTGAACACCTTTTCACAAGAATTATCTTTTACTAAACGGTCCAAAAAAGGGTCCTGACCTGAAAGAGCCTTTAGAATATTTGGTCTAATAGAATAAGTAATAAACTTAACAATATTCCTTGAATTAGGCGCAGACCTAACTTTTTGACTTAGCTTTGATGACGACACAAATACGAATAGATGCTCACCACTATAATTTTCTAATTCGTGCAAAAAGGAAGATGCAACTTGAATACCTCCTCCAATAATAATGTTCGAGCAATTTATGAGAATATTCAAAACCTTATTTTAGAATTTAAATAAGAAAATAGAAATAAAGGCCCTGCCACATTAAATAAGGTTGCAGAAATAATATTAATGTTTTGCATAGGAAAAAAAGCGAACCATGAAATCAATACCACGTAAGCATATTTAAAAGACAAAGTAGAAGATAAAATATAACCTCTTTCGAAATAAATAAGTAGAAAAGAAAAGAAAAAAGGCAAAACAAAGAATCCAAAAATATCAAAATAGAAAAAACTTTGACCTAGAGTAGGAAGAATCATGCTGTTACCCTCTTCAAAACCATATATCTTATTGAATAGGACTGTTGATTGATCCGGCGATGGAGGGAAAACCTGTCTTACGAACAACCAAGAACTAATTATTTCGTTTACAAAGATGTAAAACTGAATATCATTTACCCGATCCGCTAACAATACCGCATTAGAAATAAGACTGTGTCCAGCAAAATATGATTGGAGATAATCGATAGTATTTTGTTCAGAACTAGTCACTAAAAATTCATTCTGAGCAGATGAAATTCCACCATCGCCAAACCACCGATAAAATGTAATTGAAGTCATGACCAAGGTAGCAAAAACTAAAAAAACAAACACTTTAGATCGAGTAAACATATTGATACTATATAAAAAATAAGAAGTAGCCACCGCATTAGATAAAACAGTAAGTCTACTTCCAGTCCAAAACACAATAACTTGAAGAAATGCCAAAAAAATAATTGTATAGATGTTAGATTTTTTATGCCTGAAGAAGTACTTATAAACAAAGACTAGCATTAACGCTTTTAAAGCTACTTGAGTAAAAATGAATCCGATACCAGCAATAGCATTTAATCCAGATTCACCATAGCTGGAAACTACAAGTACATTTGTGCGATCTCTTATTCCTTGAAAAATAAAAAAGGATATTAACCCAATAAAAAAAAACGATGTAAAGAAATGTGTAGTTTTTATTTAGCAACCGTGGCAATGCAGAATATTTAAATTTAATCTTTTCTAAATAAATTAAACCATAATGCAACGTAAAAATAATTACAGCCATTTCCAGTAAGATCAAGATAGTGGCGATTATATTAGAATCTCGATTTGTAATAATAGAGTTGGAATGAAAAAATATCTCATAATAAAAAAGTATAAAAAATAGTAACAATATATCTAAAAAAAAGAATAATTTGAATAATTGTCAATCCTAAATATTTAAAAACCCCATGTCGAATATTGGTAAACGCAACTAATGTAGTATATAAAAGTGGAATAAGCCATAATAACCCGAAGCCATCTGGCGCACTCTCAAAACTTTTATAAAAGGAGTACAACAGTTACAAAAGCACAACCCAATATAAAGAATACTAAA
>NZ_AJYA01000074.1 GCF_000265075.1 Nitritalea halalkaliphila LW7
CCTGACGCTACCATCAGGGGATTTTTTTATGCTGATTAGGCTTTACTTTTCAAGGATGTAATATAAATCAAGGCCCTGATCCGGGCTTTCGACCAGATGAAAATCCTGATAGCTGAGCTCCACAGCATGCGCCACGCGCTTTTGCAGCTTGCTGCGGTTACGCCGATTTAAATACTCGTAGGGCACCTTCAGCCAGTCTGCGGGCAGCCGGTACTGCAGGTTGAAAATATCAAAACGCATGATGCGCTGCACAGACTTACGGTTCTCCTCATGGTAGGCCCAGACTTTTTCATTTCCTCCCACACCTAAGGCCTGCACCTTCGGAAAAACCGCGCGGCAGAGGCGCTCTAGCTCTTTGGGAGTGTATTCCCGCACGTGCCAGGGGTTACGGGATAGCGTATGCCGGATATTCGGCGTGCTGATGATGGCCTTGCCACCCGGCTTGAGGACCCTGTAAATCTCTTCTAAAAACAGCTTGTCTAGAGAAATGTGTTCGATTACCTGAAAGGACACTACCGTATCAAAGGAAGCCGTATCAAAAGGCAGTGGTGGAATATGTGCCTGCTGAAAATGATGCTGGGGAAAACTCGCTTTCAGCTGATCCACGACAGGCCCGATCTTATCGATTCCCGTGTAGGCACTGACCTTTGGCGCGAGCCATTCCACGCCCCTACCTTCCCCGCAGCCCACCTCCAGCAGCTTGCCTTTTAGAAAAGGCTGCGCCAGCACATAGGCGCTGAGCAGGCGCTGGTGAATCGGGTTATCGCTGATTAACTTATCGGATGCTATTTCTGTCGTGTATGTACGCATGAAAAATATTGCTTATATTGAGGCAAAATTAGGCAAATTTTTGTTCTTCATGAAAACTACTTCCATGTTAGCACGTGTCGCCTGCCGAAAAGGACTCCTCGGGCTGCTATGTGCGCTACTCACCTGGCCGGTCATCGCCCAGCAAACGCTCCGAGAAACCAACCAGGCGCTACGTTACTCGCGCTACTCCCGTATCTCGCCGAAAATCATTCCCATCAGTCTGGAGGAAAATCGCATGCTACTTCAGATGCCCATCGAGAAGCTGGAGGAAAACGCGTCTTTATCGAACTATACCCTTTCTTATGGGGTGATTAATGGTTACGACGTACCCTACACCGATGATATGCTGCGCCCCCTGAGGCCTGAACAGATGAAGCGAGACACACGTGATCATTTTTATTTCGAAGAGGAGGTGACCTTAGAGGAAGGCGCCATGACGCAGGTGCCCTGCTTAAGATCGTGGATAACCGACAGGGGGATGAATATTTCTACCACATGGACCTGAAAAGCCCGAATGTTTTTGGTCACCCGAGCTTCGGTGCCTACTTCGGAAACGATATTCCTTTCGATCAGGGATACCTAAAGGCTGGCGAGGCCCTGTTGTTTAAAGGGGGACGCTCTGTCTTCGAACTTTATCCCTTCTTTTACCCTCAGGAGTTTCAGTCTCCCTTCCCGCCGATGGAGGTCAAACCGGCTCCGGTACCCCGAGAAATCGAAGTGCGCCTCGAGTCTGAGTTTCTGATTAACACCACCCGTGCCTTCGAGGAGGAAGGGTATTATTTCGTGCAGCGCGACACGAACGATACCAAAGGGCTTCTGGTGAAAACCGTAAACGAAGCTTCCCGCGTGTGGCCACCTGGGAGGAAATGGTGGAAATGGTCGTCTATATCAGCACCCGCCGCGAACACGAAGCCCTGCTAAAAGCTGAAGACAAGAAAAAAGCCCTGGACCAGTACTGGTTTAACCTCACACGCGATGCCGAAGAGGCGAAAAAAATCATCGCCGAATATTTTAGACAGGTGGAGTTTGCGAACATCCTCTTCACCGACTTTAAAGAAGGCTGGAAAACCGACCGCGGCATGGTCTACATCGTGATGGGGCCACCGAACGAAGTGCTCTTCTACGAAAATGCAGAGGTGTGGTCCTATGGCTCGGTCAATAGTAATTCAAAAATAAGCTTTACCTTTGCGCGGGTAAAAAATATATTAACCCCGAATCATTACGTACTTAACCGATCCCGGGCACTTCAGCCCGAATGGTTTAACAGCATCACACTATGGAGAAGCGGAAAGATGGCTTTTTAATCGAAAAAGGCCCGCAGGAGAAAGATTTTATTTTTGGTACACGCGCAGTCATCGAAGCCCTGCAGTCCGACCGCGAAGTGGATAAAATCCTTATCGATAAGGAATTAAATAACGACCTGATCAAAACGCTTATTCGAGATGCGAAGGCTGCGCAGGTTCCCGTGGTTCGGGTGCGGAGGCAAAGCTGAACCGGATCACACGAAAAAACCACCAGGGCGTAGTGGCCCATCTCTCCGCCATCGCCTACGCTTCTCTAGATCATGTGATCGACAGCTGCTATGCGAAGGGTGAAGCGCCACTCATTTTAGTCCTCGATCGAATCACAGACGTCCGGAACTTCGGAGCTATCGCGCGTACAGCAGAATGTGCTGGCGTGCATGCCATACTCATCCCAGAAAAGGGCAGTGCCCAGATTAATTCGGATGCCGTGAAGACCTCTGCTGGTGCGCTGCATCACTTGCCCGTAGCCCGGGCAAAGAACCTGTTCTTCGCTGTAAAAGAGTTACAAAAAAGTGGCTTGCAGCTCATTTGCGTCAGCGAAAAGGCAGACGCACCCATGTACGCAACGGACTTCACGGTACCCACGGCGCTTATTTTAGGCTCTGAAGAGGACGGGATTAGCTCCGAGCTCTTCAGCTTGGCCGATGGCAAAGTCAGCATCCCGATGAAAGGTCAGATCGAAAGCTTAAATGTCTCTGTTTCCGCTGGGGTAGTCATCTATGAGGTGATGCGCCAGCGTCAGTAAACTGCTTGAAATGCTAAATAAGATTTAAGAGCCCTTCTCCTTTTCCGGATCCCCGGGAAGTTGAGGGGCTTTTGAAATTTCTTCCCGCAGTAATCCAGGGAATTTTTTGATGTAGATATCCTGCTGCGGAAATGGAATTTCGATGTCGTGCTCCTTAAAGGAACGGAAAATCGCGCGCATGACCTGATCGCGGCGCTCTACCCACACATCGATATGCTCCACCCAAAAAAGTACACGAAACTCTACCGCACTGTTGGCAAAAGTTTGCATAAAGACCTTTGGCGCTGGTTCCTTTAAAATGCCCTCCATTTTAAGCTGCTCACTGATAAGTCGTGTGACCAGGTCCATATCGCTGCCATAAGCTACACCTATAAACAGCTCCACACGACGTTTTTTATCCGATAAGGTCCAGTTGATCAAATGCTGCGAGAGCATGTCGCCATTTGGAATAATAACCTCTGAGCCATCATAGCCCTGCAGCTTAGAGGAGCGCACACCGACTTCCTTCACCGTACCGATGCGTCCCCCCACTTCGATCGTATCGCCGATTTGGATGGGGCGCTCGAAGGCAAGTATGATACCAGAGGCCAAGTTATTTACAATCGTTTGGAGACCAAAACCGATACCCACGGAAAGCGCCCCCAACACAATAGCGGCTTTATCTAAAGAAATACCGGAGACGATAATCGCGATAAAAAAGCCCACGGTTAGCACCGCTAATCGGATAAGCAAGATCGAGGATCCTAAGCGCTTTTCCCGTTTATCTGCCTGCTGCTGGTCTTTGATGGTAGCGAAATAGGCGATATTATTCGCTAAAAACACGGAAAGGTAACTGACCAATACAAACAGGAAAATACTACCAAAAGTAAAGGTCACTTTAAGGATTTCACGCGGAGTTTCTAAGAAATCCCTAGCCTGTGAAAGAATCAGCTCACGCAGGGCGATATACTCCAAGAAGTAACCAAACCAGATGAGACCCGCCACTACCGCGAAAATGGCTTTAAGCCGCTTCTGAATGCCGTGAAAGTCTAGAAAAGATGTAAAATCCTTTTGATTTTTCTTCCCCAGCTCCAGCTGCACATAGACGATGTCCATGATCAGCTGCACGAAAATATACAAACATACCGCTTGCATAAAGCTCATGCTGGCGGCTACTCCCAGTAATTTACCGAGACTAAAACGCCCTAAAATTTGCGCGAGCAGCGCCAAGCCATGCAAGGCGATGAAACTATACACCAAATAGGGTATCTTCTCCGGAAGGCGTCCAGGGTAGGTTTTCGTGTATTGAAGGATTTTAATGCCGAGAAAAATGCTCAGGATGCCCATCAGGATGAGATGCCAGCGCTCCTGATAAGCGATTTCCCAGTACAGATTACTGATAGTGTAAAATAAAAAGAGTACGAGCAAAACAAGCCAGTAAGTAAAGGCTTTCCAACTGTTTCCAGCTTTGACGAGTAGGCTACTTAGTGAGGCCGAGAGGAGTAGGCTGACCGAGTAAAAAACGATGGGGGCATTCGTGAAAAAAAACGGCATCAGCGGCAGCACGATAAGCAGACTGGCGATAAACGGATGTCTGCCCAGAAATCCTGCCCGTTTTAAAATGAGGGGAGCGAAATCCTTTTCAGAGGTAATCTTACGGATACTCCAGCGATTAAGCAGATAAAAACCTGTGAAAAAGAGCAGTAAAAACACAAAGCCCCCCGAATGCTCCCGTATGAAGCGCTTCAGAATAAATTGATTAAAATAAACAGACTCACGCAGGACTGTCAGCAGCTGACTGACATCAGGGAAAAAGTTAGCATCCCAGAGGTAGCTGCTTTCCTTACGTAGTAGGGTGCGCTCCATCAGACGCTGTGAGCTCGTAATGCGATCGGTCAGCTCTTCGAGCTGTATGCTGATCGCAGAAATTCGGGCCTGCTGACTAGCCGCCAGCGTCCGCTGCTTGGAAAGGAGCCGCTCTGACTCCGCGGTGCGCCGCCGTAGTTCATCGAGCGAGCGCTTGAACTCGGGTACATCACGCGCTTCAGAGATACGAACAGAAAATATGGGGTCTTTTTTAATGCCTGCCAGCTCATCCCGAACTTGCAGCAGCTCCTGCACACGATTCGCTACTAGGCGTTCGATCTCTCCAGTCTGATTCCGTACCGAAACTAGGACATTTCCCAGCGCATCTAAGTACCGAAGATTCACACGTCCAGAGGCGGAGTCTAAGCGTGCCGAGACCACCGCCAGTAGGCCCTCCAGCTCCGGAACAGCCTCTAAGGCGGAGAGCGTGTCCAGCTCTTTGCGCAGCGTATAATTTAAGCGGTTAATTCGTATCGTGTACTCTTGAATGCTGCGCAAACCCGACTCTAGAGAGGGAATGGCCGCCTGTGCGATGGAATCCTCGCGGGCGCTGGTCTGTGCAGACAACAGCCCCCCTGTCTGAAAAAATGTCAGCCCAAGCAGTAAAAAGAAGAGATAGGTATTCCGCATCATAAAACAAATTTACGAGAAAATCGCATGGCGACAGCACTTAAAGTGCTTCTAACAACGTAAATTGTAGAATAAAAGTGAAATAGCGAAACTGCATGCCGCTTTATCAGTTTAATAAAAGAGATTTTGACAGTGTCCGACTTTTCGACGTTAAAGCATGTTAAAGCAGGCGGAGGCAGAAAAAAATGTACGATAATTGTTACCGAAATTTCTGAAATTCACAGCTATCAATCTATAAAATAAGTCCAATATGAGTAAAAAGCAGTTTTTCTTGGGGATATTTCTCGCTTCCCTCTTTGGCGGTATCATCGCCGTGGCAGGGGTAAACTACCTGAGTAAACAGAACACCGCGACGAATTTTACAGATAAGCAGGACGCAAGCCTCGTGAACTGGTTGTCTGATGAAAAATTCACCATACCTGAGGGCATTAACTTCGTAGCTTCTGCGGAGATGGTGCTTCCCGCAGTGGTGCATGTCCGCAGCACAGTTACCGTCAGCGGTAGAAGCCGAGGCTCGGATCCCTTCGAAGAATTCTTTTTCCGGCGCCCTGACCAAGGTCCTCCTCAGCAGCGCGAAGGAAGAAGCTCCGGCTCAGGGGTGATCATTTCGCCGGATGGCTATATCGTTACAAATAACCACGTAATCGAAAACGCTACGAAAATCGAGATTTCGCTGGAAAATAACGACCGCTACACCGCTCGTGTGATCGGAACAGACCCCACCACTGACTTAGCGCTGATCAAGGTAGAAGCAGATAACTTGCCCTTCGTGCGCTTCGGTGACTCCGACAGAACGCGCGTAGGAGAATGGGTTTTGGCCGTAGGCAATCCCTTCGACCTGACCTCCACGGTCACAGCAGGCATTATTTCCGCAAAAGCGCGTAATAT
Organism: Nitritalea halalkaliphila LW7; assembly: GCF_000265075.1. Taxonomy (GTDB): domain Bacteria; phylum Bacteroidota; class Bacteroidia; order Cytophagales; family Cyclobacteriaceae; genus Nitritalea; species Nitritalea halalkaliphila. The sequence goes on from NZ_AJYA01000074.1 coordinate 6,223, forward strand.
CGGCATCCTCAGAGGTGTAGAAAATAATTTGCAAATCGAGTCTTTCCTTCAAACAGACGCGGTGGTAAATCCAGGAAATTCTGGGGGCGCACTCGTGAATCTGGCCGGAGAGCTTATCGGCATAAACACGGCTATCGCGTCCCGTACAGGTACATTTAATGGGTATGCCTTCGCGGTTCCCAGCTCCATCGTGAAGAAAGTCGCGGACGACTTACTGAAGTTCGGTGCGGTGCAAAGGGGCCTTCTAGGTGTCCAAATCCAAGATGTCAGCCCTGAGCTAGAAGAGCGCCTAAATAAAAAGCTGAAAGTGTCCAGAGGGGTCTATGTCATCGACGTAAATGCGAATAGCGGAGGCGAAGAGGCAGGGCTGCAGGAAGGAGATATTATCATCGCAGTAGATGGCGTAGAAACCAATACCGTAGCACGCCTACAGGAAATGGTAGCTAGAAAACGTCCTGGTGATCAGGTAGAAGTGGTCTATCTACGCGATGGCAAAGAAAAGAAAACAAAAGCCACCCTGAAAAATATCGCAGGCGACACGAAAATCATCAAACGCGAGGTGCCGGAAACACTTACCTTCGAGGAGGTAACCTTCGAAGATGTTAAAGAATCTGTTCGCCAGAAACTACGCATTAATGGCGGTGCAGGTATCCTTCGCGTCGAGAGCGACAAGTGGAAAAAGGCGGGTGCGAAGCCTGGCTTTATCATCACGAGTGTGATCGGAAGTGGTGGTCGCTACCGTATAAATTCTGCTAGCGACTTGGCTGCCGTATTCGAAGAAAACCCAGGTGAGGAAATTGTTATCCTCGGGGTATATCCGAATGGGCAAGAGTTCTACTTCGAGGTAGAACTGGAGTAAAAAACATAAGCAGCAGATCAAAAATCAGCTCCCTGTAAAGCCTCAATTCCTAGCGAATTGGGGCTTTATTTTTCACTAAACCTTTTAAAAATCCTATCGTTTTATCTTTAGAGCGTATAAATGAGGCTCTTCTAAAAAAAATAAGTGAACTGCAGGTACACATAGCCAAGATCTAACACCTATAGATTTTTTCTATCGAATTTAAAATTCCATAGTGACATAGGTCACGTCCTCTTCTGCCGGATGCGGTACCTTTGTAACAAGTTAAACAAATCAACACATACACTTTAAATAAACTAACATGATTACAGCTGAAAACACCCCTAGTATGCCACGCATCGGAGATACAGCTCCTGATTTCGAGGCGATGACAACTACCGGAAAATTAAAGTTCTCGGAATACATTAAAGACTCTTGGACGGTTCTATTTTCCCACCCCGCGGATTTCACTCCCGTGTGTACCACGGAAATGTCCGGCTTTGCACAGGAGCAAGCCTTCTTTGACGGACGTCAGACCAAGCTGATCGGCCTTAGCATCGACTCCATCCATTCGCACATCGCATGGGTAAATAACGTGAAGAAAAATACGGGCGTGCTCTTCGAATTCCCGATTATCGCGGATATCGACATGAGCGTTTCTAAGCTTTACGGCATGCTACAGCCTGGAGAGAGTGAGACAGCGGCTGTTCGTGCAGTGTTCTTTATCGACCCGAACGCGAAAATCCGTCTCATCATGTACTATCCGCTAAATGTGGGAAGAAATATGGACGAAATCAAGCGGGTATTAATTGCACTACAGACAGCCGACAAGCACAAGTGTGCCCTACCCCTTAACTGGACTCCGGGTGAAAAAGCCATCGTTCCTCCACCGAAAACAGTGGCTGAGATGCAGGAGCGCGAGGCGAGCGACTATGAGATGGTCGATTTCTACTTGGCGAAAAAAGACCTCCCAAAAGACTAATTGCGGCCTGAAAATAAAATCATATAGCTCCTTTTGAGCTTTTAAGCTTAAAAAACTCTGCGAAAATTCGCAGAGTTTTTTATTTTCGCTTGTATTTGTAAAAGAAAAAAGCCTATATTTCGCTCTGTTTTCTTTATCTTCCTTGCCATTACTTAACGCGTACCCGTATGTTACATCAACTTGTCCAGCTCAAATTAAACACCTACGACTACTTACACGATCGCTGGGAAGGTCCGCGGGTGATAAAATTCATCAGTAACACCGTAATCTTCGCCTTTTTCGCGGGGTTACTTATCGTCTTATTAGAAAATATGGGCCTGGTCATTCCCTACTTGCCTGCCCATAACGCCTTCTTCGCTATCGAGCTGGCCTTTAACGTGCTACTGATCTTCGAAGCACTTGGCCTCATTTTCCTCATCCCACACTCCGTAGCCGATGCGGTAGGAAAGCAATTCGAAATCATCTCCCTCCTGCTGCTCCGCGATGCCTTTAAGGAATTCGGCCACTATGTGGGCGAACTCAGCTGGGACACTAAATTCCTCATCGACATGCTACCCGTGGTCTCTGATGCCTTCGGAGCCATCCTACTCTTTCTCATTACCGGACTCTTTTATAAAGCCCAAAAGCACATTCGCATCACCCGAAATCAGGAGGAGCAAGAAGGCTTTATCCGGGTAAAAAAACTCCTTTCCATCTACTTGGCACTCTCCTTTATCGGCTTGGGCATCTACGACATCGTGACCGCCTACCAGACCCATAAGTTCATCTACAGCATGAAACTGTTTTATAACCTATTAATTTTCAGCGACATATTCATCCTCCTCTTTTCACTACGGTACACAACCAAGTACTACAACCTCTTCCGCTACTCCTCCTTCGCGCTGGCCACCATCTTTCTGCGCCTGACCCTCTCGGCCCCCGCCTACTTTAATGTGCTTATGGCCATCCTCGCCGGATTAATGGTGCTCCTGGTAACCTACATTTATAATAAACTAATCGCGAAAGTAACGGAGGATATCGACGTGCATCACGCGGATTAGACTGTACACGGAAGCTTTTGGCCTACCGGCCAATGAAAACGGCTTAACCCCCTTCTTCCTGCAGCCAAATCTCACCAACGAGAAAGGTCAGCGCTTTCCCCGACAGTGCCACGCGCTTACCGGTAAGAGCAAGTCCCAAAGTCCCCGGACGCCAAGAAATCTGGCGGGCTTGCATATGGGTTTTGCCCAAGATGGGCGCCCAGAAAGCCGCCAGACTCGTATGGGCTGAGCCCGTAACGGGATCCTCTGGCACTCCCACAGCAGGCCCGAAGAACCGAGAGACGAAATCGACTCCGTAGGCCTGCCCCTCCGCTGTGGTAATCAGCCCCCGATAGGGCAGCGTGGCGAGCAGCTCCATGGGAGGACGATAATCCGCCACAGCCTCCGCATCGGGAAGACGTACGATAAGATCTTCCTGCCCTTTCCATGCGGAAAGAGGCTGTGCCCCAACGAATAATTCTCTTGGAAGGCTGTCTATAGAGATTTCGCTACCCACATCCAGTGGAAAATCCATCACATACGTATCCCCCTGGCGAGTTACATGGAGTAAGCCTGAAAAACGCGTCTGGAAAACCACCTGCTGAAGCTGCGGCAGTTCGTGCATAAACAAGACATGCGCAGCAGAAAGGGTGGCATGCCCACAGAGCTTCACCTCAGCAGTAGGCGTAAACCAGCGCAGTGCGAAACGCCCCTCCTCGGGTGCTATAGGCAGCACAAAGGCCGTTTCCGATAAGTTGTTCGCCGCCGCTATCGCCTGTAACTGCGCATCTGGCAGCCAGTTTTCCAGTAGACAGACCGCCGCCGGATTTCCTGTAAACTGCTCACTGGCAAAAGCATCAATCTGATATGTTTTTAGTTTTTTCATCTATAAAAAATAACCATTTCCGTAAATAAATTTTGAGTCAGGGGATTAAGCCGTATCTTTAACATACAAATATAAGCCCTTCTTACACATGTCGTACACCGACTCCTTATATACACACTTTATTCAATTAGGGCGCGCAGGTTTTTTTCAAGACTTGGACTGGGATACGCTTACAGTGGAAAAACTGAAAGCACATACCCAAATGCAGGCACTTGTTGTGAACTTCATTGCAGCGTCGACTACTGCATCCTACACCTCCTCTCTAAGCAACACGGTGCGGGGTGGCATCTGGATCGTAGACCATAGGAACAAAAAAAACTATTGGTCGAAAAAGCTGCTATCCCTTTTCGAACGCAGTGAAGCGGATGGCCCCCCTTCTTCCGAAGCGTTTTTCGAGCTCGTCGCCGAAGAAGCGCGTGAGGAAACCCGCAGACAGTTTATACAGCATCTAAAAGGTGAAAGTGGGTACACCGTTTATCAGCCGATCGCCCTTCCCAGCGGCACTAAAATCTCCCTCTTCTCTCGGGCACATACGCGCTTTTCGCTATCGGGAGAACCGCTATACACCTATGGCCATAGTGTTACCCTTTCCTCGCTGCCCGCCTATATTCAGCAGATAGAGCGAATAGATGCCACCCAGAGCAAGATCATTAACCTACTTGACGAAATTATCCACTTTAATGAAGCGGACGTAAACGCTCAAATTCAGTCCATGCTGCAAGATCTCGGGAATACTACCGAGGCGGACCGCGTTTACCTTTCTCAGGTATCCTTCCTAGAGGGCGAAGAAGTGATTTCTAACCTGTTCGAGTGGACCATTTCTTCTGTTCCTAGCGTCCAGCAAACAGAACAAGACATCCCGCTCAAACTCTTCGGGGACTTTTTACCGGGGCTAAAACGGGGCGAAGAGTTATTTATCCCTGATGTAAACGACATGCCTGAATCTGACTTTAAGCACTTTCTTCTGGAAGAGCAAGTTCAGGCACTCTTTCTAGTGCCCATCGTCGAAAACCGGAAAATGACAGGGATACTGGGTTGTGATTTCGTACGTAAAAAACAACTGATCCACTACGAAACCAGTACCCTCTTTCAGGCCGCCGCCAAAATCATAAAAGGCACTTACGGGAACCGCGTCCTCCTACAGGAAAATAAAAAAGCGGTAGAAGAATTCAGCTACCTCTTCTCCACGATGGAGCAGGGCGTCGTGTACCAAAACCAAGAAGGCTTCATTGTAAAAGCCAACCCAGCAGCAGAGAAACTGTTGGGTTTGAGCTTCGCGCAAATGCAGGGCAGAACCTCCACCTCAGAAGAGTGGCACGCCATCCGCGGTGATGGAAGTCCTTTCCCTGGAGAGGAGCACCCCGCCATGCAAGCGCTTCGCACAGGCGAGGCTGTCACCGAAGTGGAAATGGGGGTCTTCCACCCTGAAAAAATGACCTATGTATGGATTTTAGTGAGCGCTACCCCCATTTTCGAAGGGCTTCGCACTACCCCCTCTGGGGTGTTTAGCACCTTTACCGCTTACACGGATTTAAAGCAAAATAAACTAAAACTACAGCGCCAAAGTGAGTTGCAGCTCACCTTGGTAAGGCTCTCGACCTCCCTGATTCGTGCTACCAAAGAAGACCTAGACATACAGCTGAATGAGGTGCTGGCACGCGTAGGAGAAGCCACAGGCGCAGACCGCAGTTATATCTTTAGCTATGATTGGGACGCTTTCGTCTGCCATAACACACATGAATGGTGTGCACCAGGCACGGAGCCGATGCTCGAGCACCTTCAAAATTACCCCTTAGAAGAGCTACACGCTTGGACCACAGCCCACCTCGCTGGAGAAAAAATGCATGTGCCCCGTATCGAAGCCATTCAAGAGGATGTCCGTCTTTACCAACTCCTGGAACCCCAAGGCATAAAAAGCCTCATGGCCCTACCTATTCAAGATGGTAAAAAATGCCTTGGTTTATCGGCTTGGACTTCGTCCAAAATTACCACTCCATCACAGAGGAAGAAGAAAAACTCATCGACCTCCTAGCGAAAATGCTTGGCCAATTATTCTTCCGTGTAAATAGTGAAGAGGAACTTGCTAAAAGTCGGGTACTCTTAGAAAATCTTTTCCGAAATAGTGGATCACTCGTTTACATTAAGGACCTCCAGGGGCGGTATCAAGAGGTCAACCCGAAATGGACAGCCACTACTGGACTAAGCCCTCAAGATGTTTATCAAAAAACGGATGCCGAGCTCTTTCCTGAGGAGATCGCAGCGCAATTTATGTACTACGACACACGGGTGCGGACCCATGCCGAAACCCTCGAAGTGGAGGAAATTCTTGAACAGGAAAACAGCAAGGATACGCGCTACTTTATATCCATAAAATTCCCCCTTTACGATGGTGTCCAGACCATGATCGGCACAGGGGCATCACCACAGAAATCACCGACCGAAAACGGATAGAACTCCAATTGATCCGGGAGGAGGCCAACAAAAATGCCATTCTCAACAGTGTGCAGGAAGGGGTCTGGGCGGTGGATCGCGACATGCGCTTTATCTTCTTTAATGATGTGATCAAGTGGGATATGGAAGTAGACTTTGGTCAAAAAATCGCTATTGGGGATTCTTTATTAGATGCACTCCCAGAAAAAGACCGCGCCTACTACCGAATCGCCTATGATCATGTATTCGAAACTGGAAAACCTTTCTATACCGAAGAAAAAATACAAACAAATAAGCGGGTACGCTACTTGGAGTTAAACTTCTATCCCATCGTTCAAGATGATGTAGTAGAAGGAATCGCTGTATTCTCGAAAGATGTTAGTGATCGACGGGCTATCGATGCTGCTCTCGCCGAAAAAGAAACACGCTTGGCACAGGTGTTTAATAAAGCGGGACTGCCCATGCTGCTGGTTGCACTAGAAAATGGACGTATCGTAGAAATTAACGAGAAAGCGAAGGAACTTTACGGACCGCAAACAAGTGCTATACAAAACCTAACCTATGCTGAGCTGACAGGGGATAAAAAAGCCTCCTTAGAAGAAATGAAGGCGGACATAGGCCGTGAAACGGCCAAAACCTGGTTCTCGCAGCATAAAAATGCTGCCAAAGAACCCATCGCAGTGGAACTTTCTGGCAGCTTAATTCATGTAAATGGAAAAGAAATGCTGCATCTGGCCATTTATGATGTTACGAAAGAGCAGCAGCACCTCCAAACCATCACCGCTCAAAACAAGCTGCTTAAAAACATCACTTGGTCCCAATCACACCTGATGCGGGCACCACTAACCAAGATCCTGAGCTTGAGCCAACTCATCCGGCAGAAGGACTTTAGTATATTAACAGAAGAACATGCCCTGGATAAGTTGACCTTAGCTAGCATGGAACTCGACCAAGCCATTCGGGAAATTACGAAAAAGATAACGATCAGTAAATCCATGCTGACACCGGATACGACAAAGCAACCGGCATCCGAAACGACACACCCGCCAAGCGATGTAACGGGTATTCCGAAGAGGGCGACGGTTAAACGTTATATCTTGATCGATGACGATAACATGATGCACCTGCTCCATCGGCAAATACTAAAGCTGGTGGATCCCGATGCCACAGCGATTCACACCTTTTTAAACCCCAAAGAAGGTTTGGCATATCTGCGGAGTGAACGAGATAACCTACAGGAAACGCTACTCTTTCTGGACATTAATATGCCTGAAATGAGCGGCTGGGAGCTGTTAGACGCATGCATGCTGGAGGATATACAGCCACGGGTCATCATCTTAAGCTCCTCTGAAGACGAGGAGGATGTCCAAAAGGCCTTTTCTTATCCCGCCGTTATCGAATACATGACCAAACCCCTTAGCAAAGAAAAGTTGGCGCACTTCCTCGGAAAAGAGTAAAAGCAACAAATTAACTCCGCAAAATGCTTTGTTCCGCCTCTTTTAAGCTGGAGAAACAGTATAGATACGCTATTTGAATGGAAAAAGCCTGTTAGAACAAATTCTAGCAGGGCTTTCAAAAGAAGTAAAAAGAAAAACCTCCCTGAAGGGAGTGATTCCTTTACATACCTATTTCCTTGGCTTACTTTCCGGAAGCTAACAAATTCTTGGCTGCTAATAATTCGTCCAACACCTCGCGGATTTTACCTGAAGGACGGTCTGCCGAAGGATCTAAAACCTTACCCTCCATGTCTAAAAGCAGAAAACGTGGGATGGCGCGCACCATAAAATGCTGTGCGAGTTCTGAAGACCAAGCTCCATCGGCAAACCACTGCAAGCCTTCCATCTGCTTATTGGCGACCATCTTTTCCCAGTCCTCTCGGTTATCATCGATAGACACGGTTAAAAAAGCAATCGGCTGATGGCTGTAGTCTGCTTTCAACTTATCCCAATGGGGATGCTCCCCGATACAGGGTCCACACCAAGTCGCCCAAATATCAATATACACATACTGCCCTTTCAAGCTAGCTAAATCCACTTGCTCACCCTCTACTGTCGTAAAGCTGAAATTAGGCACTTCCGCACCTGGCTAATCGGCTCCCAGCGCGCTTTCTCTTCGGCAAGTTTCGCCATCATTTTTTCAGATGGGTTTTCCGCCTCGAACAGGGAGATTATTTCCTGCGCGTGAACAGGGCCACGATAAGACAACTGATCTTTAACATCTGAAAACTTTAATGTTACCCGAATCTCTGCATGACGCGCTAATGAATCGATGACCTTCCAGCGAACGGCCTGATAAGAAGGACGCTCGTCTGCTGGATACACCCGCATCAGCTCCTGCGCCACCGAACCATAAAACCGCTCTAAAAGTGTATTGTAAAAGGCATAATCCAAGAGGCTAGGATCATCTGTAGGAATAGCTGCTAATCGTTTCTCTACTTCTTTAGCAGGATACGGAATATCCTCCCGTTTTTGGATCTGATGAATGTAGCTGTAATAGTCCGGATAGCTTAACTCCATTAAAAGCGGCTCATACGCAAAAAATGCAGTCTCCATCTGCACAAAGGACTCAGAAAACTTGCCCTCTGCCGCTTGCGCCTCAAAGGACGCCCGCACTTCCTCATACGCCGCATCCCGCTTTGCAATCATTTCTTCAAAAGGCAGCGCTAAAACCTCCATCCAGTTTTCTACACCTGAAGCTTTAAAAGAATGCTTCTTTTCTAGTAAATACTCATTTTCAGCAAGTCGATCCCCATCCAATGCCAGCGTGGCATCGAAATCCTCCGCATCAAAATTCACCTGAAACCGATCGCCAGGTCCTAAATAGAGACTAATCCCCGTACGTGCATGTGCCACGGTAACCATACCTAAGCGGCTTACTGGAATCTCTCCCTGAAAATTACCCGCAGAATCCAGCTTTAACTCTTGCTGCTCCTCCCCATAATAAATCTTAACAGCCTCTTCCTTGCTGTTCAGCACCTGCCCGCTAAGATGTAAAAATGGATCCGACTCTTGCTGCTTTTCTCCGCCCTGACAGGAAACCAGGCCTAAAATCAGAACTAAAGTGAATACCCCTAACCCAAAATGTTTCATAGTGATTACGTTAAATGGAAAGATAAATGATGCATTTGAACAATAAATATAAAAATTTATAACGTAATACACACCTCATTTAAAACATTTAACATCCGAAAGGATTCGTTATCCAATAAAAATCCCCTCAATCATTAGATTCAGGGGATTCATTTTTCAATGGCCGCTTAACGTATAAAAAGCCATCAAACAAAGGCCAGACCTACCTTTTCTTGCGCAAGGGTCTCTTTTATCTCTTGTAAAATCGAAGGATCATCTATCGTAGAAGGCGTTTCGAAGTGCACACCATCAGCCAGCATACGGATATTCTTGCGTAAAATCTTGCCCGAGCGTGTCTTCGGTAAGCGCTTCACCACGATACAGGTCTTAAAGAAAGCTACCGCACCGATTTTAGCGCGAATATCCGCCACCAGCTCTGCCTCTAAAACATCCGATGCGATCTCCACTCCATCTTTAAGTACGACGAGGCCAACAGGCCGCTGCCCCTTTAATTCATCCGCTATACCTACAACTGCACACTCTGCCACCGCTGGATGAGCAGCCACCATTTCTTCCATTTCTCCCGTGGACAGACGATGTCCCGCCACATTAATTACATCATCGACACGGCCCATGATGTAGAAATAATTATCGGCATCCTTATAGCCCCCGTCACCACTTAAATAGTAACCTGGAAAACGATTCAAATACGACTGCTGAAAACGCGCATCATCTCCCCATAGGGTAGGCAGACAACCCGGAGGTAAAGGCAGCTTGATCGTCACATACCCTTCTTCACCTGGCCCCAAGATAGAACCATCCTCCCCTAAAATCTCCATTTGGAAGCCCGGAACAGGCGTAGCTGCCGCACCCCGCTTAATCGGTTGAAGCCCATAACCCGCCATATTCGCCAGCATAGGAGCTCCCGACTCCGTCTGCCACCAGTGATCGATCACTGGAATACCCAGCAGCTGACTCGCCCAGTCGTACGTCGCAGGATCACAGCGTTCCCCCGCCACGAACAAGTATTTTAATGAAGATACGTCATACTTGCGAAACAACTTTCCTTCGAAATCCTCTTTCTTCACCGCCCGAATAGCAGTAGGTGCTGTAAAGAACGTTTTCACCTTATGCTGAGCGATCACACGCCAAAAAGTTCCGGCATCCGGCGTACGAATCGGCTTCCCCTCAAATAAAATCGTCGTGCACCCATTAATCAAAGGGGCATACACAATATAAGAATGGCCTACAGCCCAACCGATATCAGACGCAGCCCAGAAAACTTCCCCAGGATGTGTGTCATAGGTGGCCCCTAAGCTCCACTTCATCATCACAGCATGGCCCCCATTATCTCGGATAATTCCCTTAGGCTTACCTGTCGTGCCAGACGTATATAAAATATACAAAGGATCATGTGCATCCACAGGAACAGGATCCACGGGCTCCGCATGCTCCACCGCTTGCGCCCAATCCACCTCACCCGGACCATCTAAGGTCTCCGGCTGCTGACTTCGCACGAACATAATATGCGCGTTGGGCTGATGTTGCGCTTCGCGCAAAGCTTTATCCACTAACGGCTTATACGGCAAAATCCGCTCAAATTCTATCCCACAAGAAGCAGAAAGAATCACTTTAGGCCGTGCATCATCGATACGTACAGCTAACTCATGAGGAGCAAAACCTCCGAAAACAACAGAATGAATCGCACCCAGTCGCGCGCAAGCTAACATCCCGATCACCGCCTCAGGTATCATCGGCATATAAATAACGACGGCATCTCCTCTGCCCACACCCTGTGCTGCTAAAACACCCGCAAACTTGGCGACCTTATCACGCAGCTCACGATAGGTGAATTTCTCGATCGTATCCGTCACAGGAGAATCATAAATTAAGGCATCCTGATCTCCTCGCCCCTGCTCGATATGATAATCTAAACAGAGGTAGGCAGTATTCAGCTGCCCCCCTTCAAACCAGCGGTAAAAACCAGCGGCATTTTGGGTTAAAATTTGTTTCGGCTCTTGAAACCATTTGATAGCAGTCGCCTTCTCCCTCCAAAATTCTTCCGGATGCTGCACTGACTGCTTAAAATCATGCTGGTAGGTCATGGTTATAACTTTTTATTTTGGGAATTCATCTGTGAATATAAGGGAATTTCGGACGTCCTACCGCAGAAACGCTTCGTTTTTACGGTAAATTACTATAGCCAAGCCCTCGAAACCGAGCGAAAACCCGAAAAAATTAGATAACTGGCAAATAGATTCCATAAGCAGTGTAACCTAAACTACTGCCGCTCGTGTAAACAAGCGCAGTATATAGTAATTACCTGAGGTAAAAGTTGCCTCCTTAAAAAAATCATCTGTATATTTGCCTTATCGTGAAAAAAGGACAAGCTAAAGCTCTTCTCGCCTACCTCTACCTCAGCATCTTTTTTGTGATGCTTTATAACGGTATGGTAAACCGCACCACCACGTGGACGGAGAGGGGAATATCATTGTCCATGCGCACCTGTGGCCGATCAAGACGGCGAGCACGAACATAGCGAGGAAGAGTACCATCTTCTCGATATCATCTCGAATCCGCTGCATACCTTCGACTCCACACCCGTCTATCCCACCCAGACCGCTTTCGCTTTACTTTACGAAAACACACTTTTTTATGCCTCTTGCTCCCTACTTCCCTCTGGACAAGATGCGAACAGCCTACGTGGCCCCCCTTCCCTATCTTCATTTATTTCCTAATCGCTGCTGCATACTGGGGTGAAGTGCATCCTTTTGGATTCCATACATCCCCTTTCCAGCTGATTTTGCTCCCGTTTATTGACTCATTTGCGCCGAGGCGCAAAGCGTACGCTACCATGTATCCCTTTCTCTATGGCTTATAAGTTACTTATCAGTGCCTGTATGCTCCTGTGCTCCGGTCTCTTCGGTTTAGAGGCTCGGGCCCAAGACCGCACCTTTACAGGCTTTATTTACGAAACCGGAACCCAAGAAGCACTTGCAGGTGCTACGCTCCAGCTCCTGGATGGAGACCAGCGTATCGTCGTGGCGAATGCAAAAGGCTACTTCGAAATAACTGTGCCCTACACCAGTGACGCTCGTGTCTCCGTGCGCTTTCTAGGCTATGCCGAAAAAGCAGTGACCTTACAGCCTGCAAAAGACAATATGATTTACTTAGACCCCTCAGATGAAACCTTAAACACGGTGGAAATACGGGGTGAAAAAATGCGTGAGGAAGGAACACGTAGTTTATCCGTTAGCAGTGTCGACCGTGAATTAATCGAAAGAAACCGAACCGCCTCCTTAGGGACCGTGCTGTCTGGCGTACAGGGCGTGACCTTTGCCTCCTTCGGCTCGAACATCCAACTACCCGTTATCCATGGACTGTATGGAAACAGAATTCTTATTCTAAATAATGGCTTTAAGCATGGCTTCCAAAACTGGGGTTCTGACCATGCACCGGAAATTGATATCAACAGTGCCGAAAGTATTTCCGTCATTAAAGGTGCTGCCGCAGTCCGCTACGGCCCTGACGCACTTGGAGGTGCGGTACTGACTGAATCCAACACGCTGCCGTTTAACCAAGAAATTAGCGGGCAAGTGGTTACAGGTTACCAAACAAATGGGCGCGGTTTTAACACCGCATTTGATATCAGTGAAGGTAAAGAACGTTTCAGTTGGCATGCCGGTGGCAAAGTCAATATCGTAGGGGACAGAGAAGCCCCGGATTATGTATTGACCAATACCGGCGCCCGTGAATTTACGGCCCATGCAGGAGCACGCTATAAAATTACTGATCGCTTAAATGCGCGTGCCTATTACAGCTTCGTAAATCAAAACCTAGGGATTCTGCGTGCATCCATCGGAAGTAGTGGTGCGGCACTCATCCGGAATTTCGAGGCCGAGCGCCCCACCTTTATCCGTGATTTCTCTTATGAAATTAACGAGCCGAACCAATTTGTGCGGCATCATCTTGCCTCTTTAAAATTAGATTATACACTAAATGAGTCCAACTTCTTCAGCTTACGCTATGCGTTTCAGTCGAATCAGCGCGAAGAATTTGATGTGCGGCGTAATGCAGACTTGCCCATTATCGATTTAAACTTGGTGTCTAATGATATTCAAGCGGATTGGACGCATCGCCTCGCAGCGAATTGGAGTGGTGTCGCGGGCGTGCAGATCCTCACGCAGCAGAACAGCAATAACCCGGGTACCAGCATTACTCCATTCATACCGAACTACAACAGTTTTCGAGCCAGCGCCTTTCTGATCGAAACCTACACCAAAGGAAATAGCGAATGGGAGTTCGGCTTGCGCTATGATTTCGAGCAGAACTCAGTCGCTGGAAGAGAGCGTACACAGGCGCAGTTTGCGGATAATTTTACATTCTCGAACTTTACCGCTGCCCTAGGCTTTGTTCGTGAACTTAGTCCACGAAGTACGTTCAGAAGCAACTTAGGAACAGGCTGGAGGCCACCAAATATGGCCGAGCTCTACAGTTTTGGACAGCATGAAGCACGACAGACGTTCGGCCTATTACGCTACTTCGAAGACGAGGAAGGTAGGTTGCAAAATAACCGGGTCGTTCCATTTAACGAAAGTGGCGTAGAGGCGGAGCAGAGTTACAAGTGGATGAATGAAATCGATGTAAAAGGAGAAAAATTCCGGTTTAGCGCCTCTGCTTATGCGAATTACATCGGTAACTTCATCTACTGGCGCCCTATAGGTGTCGTGGGTACCTTACGTGGGCCGATGCCGACCTATATCTTTACCCAAGCTGATGCCTTTTTTACAGGAGCAGATGTACAGGTGGAGTGGCAGCATACCTCTAACTGGAGCTCTAAATTCGGTGGAAGTTACATCTGGAGCTGGAATGTGGAGCGCGATGAGCCCCTCATCAATCAGCCCCCTATCCACATCAACTATGAACTAAATTATAAAAATACGAATGTAGGTCCTTTCGACAGGGTCGAATTTAGTCTGCAGCCTTCCTATACGTTCCGTCAATTTCAGGCACCGAGAGAAGTATCCATCCGGAGCTTAATAGAGGGGACAGAGGTTATTTCCATCGACTCGGAAATCTTCGATTTCCTAGCGCCACCTCCGGGTTACTTTCTACTAAATGCCTTTGCATCCGCAGAAAAGGGCAGAATAGGAGGTAGTGTGATGGTAACGAATGCACTAAACACACGTTATCGCGACTATCTGAATGCTATGCGCTTCTTCGCCGATGACCTAGGAAGAAACATTATTCTATCTATTCACTATAAATTTTAATTACCATGTTTCACATGAACAAATTACACACACTACTACTCGCCGTTTTTATGATCGGCCTTGGTTTCGCATGCTCGGAAGCAGAAGCACCAGAAGAAGAAAATGAGGTGGAAATCTTCACTGACGTAGAGCTAATCTTTACAGCAGAAGACGGTTCGCATGTGGTTCGTGCCTTAGCGGAAGACCCTACTGGTGGACTAGGCATCGATTCACGCTTCACTGTAGAACCGATTACACTTCGCCCGAATACAGCGTATATTTTGACGTTTGAGCTGCTTAACCGACTGGTATCTCCTGTGGAAGACGTACAGAAGGAAATCCGTGATGAAGACGATGAGCATCAAATGTTTTTCGAGTTCACACGCGATGTCTTCAGCGACCCTATGGGTATCGGTAACATCGAGGATCGTGATGGCGCCATCAACTATCTAGACTTTGATGATAATGGGCTACCTTTAGGCCTAAAAACGCGTTGGGTGACAGGTGGACCAGTCATGGGAGCTGAATTCCGAGTATGGTTAGCACATCAGCCTGGCGTAAAATCAGCCACTTCCACTGCTACAGATGGAGATGTAGACTTCGATATCACCTTCGAGCTTAACATCGTCGCGCAGGAAGACTAAAAACACATACCATTTTCGCATAAGGTAATTTTTGATAAAAAGCCCTCGCTTCTGGCGAGGGCTTTTCTTTTATTATGAAATAGGTAATCAGACTATTCACATACATTTAAATACATCAAACCCGAAGCATTTACGCCCAAACCCCAAACGAAAAGTACTATTTTATACGAGTAAAAAGTTTTACTAAAGATCAGCTACACTTACGGTAACCACTTGGTTCAAACACAAGATGTTACAATACTTTTTGAATTAGTTTCTAAAATTTCTTTGTCAGTTTCTCCTTTACTATATCCAGTGATTACTTCTCTTATCACTCTATTTTCATCAATGACAAAAAAAACAGGAACAGACGGAACCCCATAAGAGGCAGTGACTTCTGGAGACGATTTTAAAAATTTAAAATTTAAGTCATTTTTCTGCTGATATCTTTTCAGACCCTCTAAATTATTACTCCATGTTTCTAAACTCAAAAGCTCAAAATCTTGATCCTCATACTTTTTTGCAAGGCTCTTAAGGAAAGGAATTGAAAGGTGGCATGGACCACAGCCAATACCCGTAAACTGTATTAAAAGCACCTTACTTTTCAAATCACTTAACTTCACGATATTGTAATCAACATCTTGTAAGACCCAATCGGGTGCAATTTCACCAATAAGAATTTGTTTTTTCCCAACTTGACCTTCAGCCCTCGTGGCATCGCGATCGAAATACTGAAGAGAAAAATAAGAAGGGAAGTATTCCCTCGCATGCATGGTCGCGGCCTTTGAAAAGTTTAAATTTGGAGAATAAACAGATTGAAACAAGGTCACGTGATGCCATTTACTTTCCATCCGATAAGGCAGGAGATCTTTTTTATTAAACCAAATATCAAATTGAGAAATTTCATCTTCTGGAATATATTCATTTTTAATCGTAATTGGATTAATATGGAAATATACATGCTTATCGATAATTTTTAATCTAAAATATAGAGAATCACCATAGTCTTCAAAATTCACTTGAATATCATCCTCAGTAGTTAAAGCATATTTTAAAATGGAATTGATCTTCGTATAAAAAGGATAATATACAAGCCTGAAAGGATGTGGATTATTTACAAAACTATCAACTTTAACAGTCTGTTTAGCCCAATTAACCTTTCCTCTTACTTGGCCATCATAAAAATCTGTCATTTTTGTTGTATCTTCAGATAAAAAAGTAAATGAGCTTGCACCAACCAGGCTATCCAACGAATTAACGATAACTTTATGATAAACTCTTTTTGCTTCAGTGAATGCTATTGTATCACCGGGCGCACTCGAAATTGTTTCTTCAAAATATGAGACAGAACTAATCTCATTCAAATTTTCTACTATTTTTTGTAAAAAGTATTCATCCGTCATATTTGGCTTACACCCAAATACAACAAGGATTAAAAGACCTAAGATTTGTTTTTTCATAATTCCAGAATTCATACGAGCTTACTCGCCTATTTTTTCACATTAAAACTGTAGAAAAAATTTTAACTTTATCACCCCTTGATGCTGTGATTTTAATAGAAAACAGATATTATCAGCACTTAAGATGTGCTCCAATCATTTGTGATTAAGCAATACTACTACTTACTAAAAAGTCAATAACATTTAATCCCTCTTATGCCTTGATTTTAGAAAAACAGGCACCTGAAAACCTCAAGTGCCTGCATACTGCTGGGTGGAATGTGTTTAACTTAATTTAAATTTTACAGGTAGGCGCATGCGCACATTTACCTCACGATCGCGCTGCTTGCCTGGATTCCAGTTTTGTGCCTGACTTACCACACGAATCGCTTCCTCATCACAGCCTCCGCCGATTCCACGTAAAATCTCAACATTATGAATAGAACCTGTTTTGCTGACCTCAAATACCACATATACCGTTCCTTCGATACCCGCTTTTTTAGCAGCCTCTGGATACTTTAGATTCTGGCTTAGATAGTCCGCCCATCCTTCCATCCCTCCTGCTGGCATAGGAGGTTGTTCCACGACATCGAACACCTCTCCTAGATCTTCACGGCCATTTTCAGATAAGGCAGCGACTTGACCTGCTTCCTCCAACTGATTTTCATTTAAAGGACTGGAGCCCTCATCACCTGTCTCACAGGCAAACAATAAGGCAATCGCTACTAGGAGCGGGGTAACTTGCGCAAAACGCTTTTTCAGATTTGCAGGGGATTTGGATTGAAACATCATCATGATTCGTTGTTTAAGTTGAAATTGATTGAACGTATTAACAGGAACAGGGGCTAATCCCAGCTCTAATTGTTGCAGCAGAAGATGTGCATACTGCGCACGGTCTACTTTGGCCTGTAAGGCCTCATCTACCTGATATTCATGCAGGGTGACCAGCTCTTTTTCCAAGGTGTACACAAAAGGATTAAACCAAAACAGTCCTTTTAGCAGGTACCAAAACAGCCGGTCGATGCTGTGAAAACGCTGTACATGCTCTAACTCATGACTGATAATCGCACGCAGCTCTGGATGCGCCAGCTCCTCGGGAGCCAACATGATTTTACCGAAAAAAGAACTGGCGCGAAAACGAGGCGACACATACAGCGTAACTCCAAAACGACGATAAATACTAGCCTGACCCAGCTGCCGATGCAGTTTCCAAAGTCCCGCACCCAAGCGAAGCCAAACAAGCGCCACCCCCGACAGGTACACAAAACCCATCAGCTCCCAAATGCTATACCTGGACACCTCTTCGCTGGCCAAGGCATCAGGGGCTACCCCAAATTCCGGAAAGCTCAGATAGGGTAGCTGCTCGGGCTGCATCAGGGCGGGTAGCTTCCAAGAAAGAAAAGGGACGAGTACCGCCAAACCACCTACCAGCAACAGATAGGCCCGATTCCACTCGAAAAAAGTCAAGCGCGCTAGCCATAGCCGGTAAAAAAGCCCCCCGATGAGGAGGATGGCAGTCCCCTGCCAAAGAAATTTAAGAAGCAGTTCCATCTTTCTTGTTGTTTTCGTGTTTGGCAATCAGTTCCCGTAACTCCTCTAGCTCCTGCGGACGCACCTGCTCGTCTTTCAACATATAAGAGAGCACCTCCTCCATAGAACCTCCGAAATAATTCTTTAATAAAGACTTTAAAGACCGCTTTTTATACTGATCTAAGCTAATAGCTGGACGGTAGACTTTAACATTCCCGAACAACTTGTGGTGCAGGAAGCCCTTATTCTCGATTACTTTCATGATGGAAGCTAGCGTCGTATAAGGAGGCTTAGGTTCTGGAAGTGCGTTTAGCACATCTCGAACGGTGCACTCCTCACGCTCCCACACACACTGCATGATGGCCTCCTCCTGCTGGGTTAGTGTTTCCTTCGGCATATCTGATTCCGTTTAAAAGGTTCTTTGGTTAATTCACATTTCAAAGATAGGGATTAAATCTGAAAATCCTACGAATTTTTCGTAATAAATTATTTTATTTTCGTAGTTCTACTATTTTTTCGTAGAACAGACCTAAAAAAAAGCTTTAGCAAGGGACCTCCCCTACTAAAGCTTACCTAATCAATCAAACATAAAAAACCGTTTATCCCATTTACTTTAGCGTAATGATAATCGCCCCATTTTTCCCGCGTGCACCGAAACGCTCGACGGCAGCCTCTCCCTTTAAAACTTCTATCGCCTTGATCTCATTTGGATTGATCTCCGCCACACCTTCGATGTCCGTAAGCTCTTTGCCATTTTTATCCATAAAAAAGTAGATCGGGGCATCCGGACCAGAGGTGCGTACAGCAGACTCGAATAAACGAGTAGGGATAGTACTCCCGTCTGAAACACGCACTTCTCGGATTTGTGGATCTACTAATTGAACTCTCCCATCTTTATCTCTAACATATACATTCGCATTTTCCACAACTTTCACATCACCACGTGTAGTAACCTGAAAAGGAGTACTGTATCCAGAAACACCCACGCGCGCATTACTCGGAGTTCCATCGGTTTTAGGACTATCGCCAGCCTTCTGCCGGATTCCTTCTACACCTGAAACACCCGATACACGTCCAGATAAAGGCTCCACTTTCCCGATTCGAACCACAGGCTTGAGTCCACTCTGTCTGCTCAGATTATCCAAAAGGGCGAGCCGCTCCATCTCTTCATGCTGGGCATCTGTTAGCATATCCCGTAGCTCTACATAGGACATGACGCGCTTTTCTTTTAGCTGAGACTGCTAGCGCCAACACTTTTTTCAGCTGTGCATTCAGTGTTTTCTTGTCTGTTTCCTTTTTCGCAGCTAGCTGTGCATACGCTCGATTCGCATCTTCAAGCTCCCAGCGCAGCTTCGCGAACTGCTCGGTCGTCTCCAAATGCAGCTGACGGATTTTTTTCACCTGCGCATCTGCTAACTTCAACTGCTCCCGACGCTTGAGCACATCATCCACCGAATAAACCTCCGCAAAAGGATTGCGCTCACCCAGCTCTACACGCTGGTCCTTTACCTCTTTAATCTCTACGCGCTGGGCATAGCTGTTCCCCGCTCCTGCTACCAGCAGGAAAAGTACTATCCAAATCTGTTTCATCGTTTTAGCTTTAATCGTAAAGTAGTATATCTGAGTCTGCTTGCCAGATCTCATAATTGGCATACTGCCAAATTTCAATTGCCAGCTGACCTTCTTCATCCAGGCCTACGGAGAATAAATCCAGCTCGGAAGCAGGCAGGCCCACTGCCTCTCTGTACGCTTCCCCGCTAACGCCGCGCTCTGCGCGTCACGTGGCTCCTCAGGAAAAGAGAGCCATCCGTTCACCCCGAAACCCAAGAGCAAAACCGCCGCTGCTGCCGCCGCCCAGTGCCAGAGCTTTCGGAAAACTGGCTTGGTGCTCGAAAGCGACGTACCAGCTCGCCCTTTGGCCGAAGGCCGCATCATCCCCTCCTCCTGAAGCGCACTCCGCTCCTGTGGGAGACCAAAACGCGCTGCATCCTGCTCCTTTAAGGTGCTAAAGAACCGCCCAAGGTCCTTATCGTCCATCTCCCTATGCTTCATCCTTTTCTTGTTTTTCGATTAAGGCTTTCAGTCGCGCCTTGGCCCGTGCATAATGCGTCCGCACAGTGCCTAGGGCCAGTTGCATCACCGCGGCGGCTTCCTCCAGCGTATGTCCATGGTAAAACACCAATAATAGCACCTCCCGCTGCTGAGGAGACAGGCGCCCTAGAAGCTGCTCTTCCACGCTACGTTCCGCCACATACGGTTCCTCTTCCTGCTCTGGGGCCTGCTCGAGGCTGTAATGCACTCGATACGTTCGCTGCCACTCCAAAGCCGTAAGCCGAATGACGCTGAATAACCAGGTTTTTACCGACGCGCGCCCATCGAACCGCGCCCTACCCTCTAAAATCTTGAGATTGACCTCCTGGAGCACCTCCCGAGCACGCTCTTCGTCAAAGTCGCAGCACTGCCGCGCCCAGTAAAACGCGGGGCCATGCTGCGCCTGAAGTTCTCGAAGAAGTGCCGGAATGTCCATTTACATATTCATTTATCTCTTAGTGCAGAAAATGCCTACTTATAGGACAAGGATACGTAAAAAAAATCAAGAAAATGTTTCGTCTGTGTCCGTAGCATAGGAGGTTTTGCCTCCGGCAAAAAAAACGCCAGCGCCCGGTACCAGCGCTGCTCTTCCTTCATATAAAAATTAAGCGGTTTACGCCATCCCAAAGCAGACACAAGCAGTCCTCTTTTAGGGGCAGTAGCTCCAGCTTCTCCCACTTGTAGGTCCGAATCGTTTCACCCCGCATCGTATCGACCCGAAAAACCAAGTGCTGAGGCGTGAGCACCAGCTTGCCATGTACCGTGTGCCCATCATACGTACAGGAAACCTGCGCTTTTAATAAAATCATCGGCAGCGTAAAATGCATGCAGAGCGTGAAAAAGGCGCTTTGGAAAAGCAAGGACCAAAACGTTACCGATAAATTTAAAACCAAGCTCATCCCCAGATACGCGATGAAAAATAGCGAAAAATGCAAGGCCGATTTCTTAAGCGCTAAAGGATGGCTATATTTTTTCATAGGATTCACATAAGTCTTCTTAAAATTACAAGAAATAAATTCATTTTCCTAATTAAATAAAAAGCACAAAGGTAAGTCCTCCTCACCTGCACACCATTCCTACCTAAAATACGTGCAGTCAAGCCGGCCTTCGCCTTATCTCTTTCCTGTCGTTTTGTGCCAAAGGTCACCAAAAATCAGGTCCAACCCGCTAACTTTGCTTCCATGAACATGCACAGCGTCTATTCCTTCTGTATCGGAATCGTCCTTATGCTCTCCCTGTTCCGCCTGACGCTCATTCAGGTCCATTTTCACTGGAACCAGGAAGCGATAGCGGAACTATTTTGCATCAACAAGGACATCCCTGAAAGTGGCTGTGACGGCACGTGCGAGCTCGGTAAGCGCTTAGCTGAAGCCAAAGGTGAGGGTGAAAAATCCTCCCTTCCGCAGGTGGACGAAAAAACCCCTACCCTGTATGTGCTGCAGGCAGCGATTCTTCTCTTCGCACAGGAGGGAACTGGGCACCTCTCGCACCCCATTCCAGCCCCAATGGCCCTTCCACAGGCCCCTATTTTTGGTATTTTTCAACCGCCACGCGCCTAAGTCCTCCTTTTAGGCCCTTTTTCTCGTGCCCGATCACTAGCGGCACGCTTACCTTTTCACCTATTCACTGAAAAAAATGAAGACATCCCCTCTTTTCGGGATGGGCATACTCCTGTTTTGCCTATTCTGGACAGGTCCTTTGCGCATGCGCAAAACCCAAAAACCATTTTCCTTTACAGCACTTCTGACCAAGTGCCCCTCATCGGAGCTACCTATCGCTATGGCGAGCAGCAGGGCATTAGCTCTGAACAGGGCAGCATACAGCTACAGTACACCCCCGACGAGGTGCTGCAGTTGCGTCACCTGCTTATCGGCACCCTACGCATCAGCGGAAATGCTTTAGAAGAGGCCTTTCAGACGGGAAAATTGGCGCTCAGCGCCCAAACCCGTGACCTGGCCCCCGTTAGTGTGCTGGCCCTCCGCCCAGAAGATGGCATCCGCAGCAGGCAGCAGCTGCAGGTCAGCGAACGGCTTCACCAAGATGCAGGGGCCATCCTCCAGGCAGATCCCGCTATCAGCGGTATTCGAAAAAGCGGGAGCTTCGGCTTCGACCCCGTACTGAGAGGCTTTAAATACGAGCAGCTAAACGTGGTCATCGATGGCTTCTCCAGCGCCGCGGCGGCCTGTCCGAACCGCATGGACCCGCCCACCTCACAGGTAAACCTGAGCCGCATCCAGTCGGTGGAAATCCTAAAAGGTCCCCATGCCTTGCGCTATGGCATCGGCATCGGCGGAACCATTAATTATCAATCTGCCGCACCGCGCTTCAGTACCCAGTGGAGTACCTTCGGAAGAGTCTCCTCTATGGTCGAAACGAACGGGGGCATTACCCGACAGGAAGGCATGATCGGATTTTCGAACGCACGCTTCTCCGGAGGAATTACCGCCGCCTATGCCACGGGCAGCGACTACCGTGACGGCACCGGAACCAGCGTCCCCGCACAGTTTCGCCGCGGTACCCTGAGCACCTTCGGCAATTACCAGTTAAATGAGCGCCAGCTCCTGTCTTGGAATGTGCAGCGTAATTTTGCCCGTGATGTGGACTTCCCTTCCTTGCCGATGGATCTGCGTAGCGATGACAGCTGGATAAATAGCCTGAAACACACACTCAGCGGAACAGGCGGCATCTTCCAGCAGCTAAGCACACAGATCTTCTACTCCCATGTAGATCACCTGATGGATAATGGCCTTCGGGAACTCGATCCGCGTCCCGCAAATGTCCGCACACCTGCCATCACCTCCATGGTCGGAGGAAGAACAGAGGGAAAGTGGCGCTGGAAAAACCACCAACTTTATGCAGGATTCGACCTGCGGCAGGAAGAAGCCTCCGGGCAGCGCGAGCGGGAGTTTTTACAAGGGCCACAGGCGGGTACTACCCGCTTAGAAAACGCTTGGCAAGATAGCCGCATCCGCAAGGCGGGCCTCTTCACCTCCTACGAATGGCACGGCACACGGCTAAGCTGGACGAGCAGCCTGCGCCTCGACCTCAATCAGGCCGAAACCCGCGCGCCTGATGGTCGTTTTCTCGAGCTATTCGAGGCCAGCAGCGTCACACAGTGGAATCCCGGCCTGAGCAGCGGCATGCAGTACACACTGACAGAAAAAGACGAAATCGGCTTTTGGCTCGCACGCGTCAGCAGGAGTGGAAGTCTGACCGAGCGCTTTATCAACTTCTTCCCTGTGGGCCTAGACCCTTTCGAGGTTTTGGGAAATCCACTGCTGAAGCCTGAGACCAATCATCAGGCCGATCTGGTCTACCGCAGACAAGGCAGCAGCCTTTCCATTCAGGTCAATGGTTTTGCGGCTTACATCACTGACTATATCACGGGAGAAATCGTGGACATCGCCCCCCGCTTGCCACAAGCACCAGGTGTTCGCCAAATGCTTAACATCGGCGCAGCCTTTAAGGCGGGTGGTGAGCTCAGCCTGATCCATGCTTGGCATCCGCAGCTGACGCAGGAATTTCGCGCAGCCTACACGTATGGCGAAAATACCGTAACAGGGGAGGCACTTCCGGAGATCGCGCCTTTAGATATGCGCTACCAGCTGCATGCCCGCTGGCTGCAGGATCGCCTCCACACCCAGCTGCATCTGCGGCATGTGCGGGGACAGCAGCGCGTGGCGCAAAGCTTCGGAGAATTCGAAAGCCCAGCGTTCACGCTCCTAGATCTGCACCTCAGCTACGCTATTTTACCTAAGCTTCCGGTAAAGTTAATGGTCCATAACCTACTGGATGCCGCCTACTTCGAGCACCTTAACCGTCCCTTACGTGTGGGGGAAAACCGCCCCCTTTTCGAGCCCGGCAGAAATTTCTCCTTGAGCATCAGCTACCACTGGTAAGCGGAAGAAAGAGCCAGTGCCCTGCACATGAATCTAAAAAAACACTGCGGCAGCAGGCCTAAAAACCTGCTGCCCAGTCATCTCCCCTCGGATCGCCAGCTCCTTCCAGCCTACCGTCCTTGGTGACTAAAATCGCATCCACACGCCCATAAGCACTTCTTTCACGAAGCGGATGCCCTTTGGCCCGCAAGGCCTCTATCACCGCATCTGAAAAAGCCCCCGGCTCATGCTGAATGTCTTCTGGGTACCACTGATGATGAAAACGCGGTGCCGCCACTGCTTCGGACATGCTCATACCATGTGCGAGCACATTTAAAATCGTCTGAAAAACAGAGGTGATGATCGTGGAACCACCCGGCGTGCCCACCACCATCAGGAGTTTACCCTCCCGCTCGATGATCGTCGGGGTCATGGCACTCAGCATACGCTTGCCAGGTGCGATGGCATTAGCGGCCCCACCGAGTAAGCCGTACATGTTCGGGAAACCTGGCTTGATGCTGAAATCGTCCATCTCATTATTCAGCAGGAAGCCGCTCCATGCACGAAGGTCTTGGAACCATAAGAAGAATTAATGGTGGTCGTCACCGAGACAGCATGCCCAGCTGCATCGATGATGCTGTAGTGGGTCGTCTCCTCAGACTCAGGGTAAACCCAAAACATTTCCTTTACCTCCGCACTGGGCGTGGCTTTTTCTGCCGAAATGCGGGATACGCGCGAGCGCAAATACGCCGGATCTAATAAAGCCTGCTGGGGCACAGGCCAAAAGTCAGGATCTCCCAAGTGGGCCGCCCGATCCGCATACACACGGCGCATCAGCTCGGTCATCCAGTGAACCGTTTCGGCAGACTGCCAACCCATTTCGCTGAAATCTACTTGCTCAGCCATTCCTAAAAGTTGGGCTAAAGCGATGCCGCCGGAACTGCTCGGCCCCATGCCGACCACTTGGTAATCCAGGTAGGTGCTCATCACGGGGTCACGCCACTGAGCGGCATAGGCATCTAGGTCTTCCTGCCGCATGCGGGCACCTCCTGCCTCGATTTCAGCCAGGAGCAAGGCGGCCGTTTCGCCCCCATAAAAGCCTTCCCTTCCAGCCGTCTGAATGCGCCGCAGCGTCTGCCCCAGCTCCGGCTGCCGGAGGATATCCCCCTCCTGCCACTCGGCCTCCTTAATCAGAGCTTGGCAGTCTCAGGAAAGCGATTGTTTTCGATGAAGCGCTCCTTTAGATTGTTGAAATTCCGCGCCTGCTTGGCGGTAATCGGAAAGCCTTCTTCTGCTAGCCGAACCGCTGGCGCCAAGAGCGTTTTCAGGGGAAGTGTGCCAAATTTAGCATGCGCCCGCAGCATGCCATCCACAGAGCCCGGCACTCCCGCAGCGGTCGCTCCGTAGAGACTTTTGCCCTCGAGCACCTCTCCTTCCGCATCTAAATACATGGTCTCAAATGCTTCTAAAGAGGCTTTTTCACGAAAATCAAGGGTGTGATAGCGCCCCTCAGGCTCCCGATAGACCATAAAACCTCCACCTCCGATATTTCCGGCTGAAGGATAGACCACCGCGAGCGCAAAGTGCACAGCCACCATCGCATCGATGGCGCTACCACCTTCCTGTAAAATCGCCAGCCCCACACGGGTGGCCTCCGGATGTGCCGTCACCACCATGGCCTCTTTTCCAAAGGCAGTTTTACCTTCCTGAAAAGAGGGTTCACTGGGACCACATTGCGCCAGCAAAAGGAGGAGCAGCAAGCCAAAAACAGCGCGCTGACCTCGAAAAACAAGGTGGTTTTTCAAATTCTTACA
The DNA here is from genome assembly GCF_000265075.1 of Nitritalea halalkaliphila LW7. Classification (GTDB taxonomy): domain Bacteria; phylum Bacteroidota; class Bacteroidia; order Cytophagales; family Cyclobacteriaceae; genus Nitritalea; species Nitritalea halalkaliphila. The sequence continues at coordinate 32,073 of NZ_AJYA01000074.1, forward strand.
CATAAAAGAAGCCGCCCCGACAGGACAGGAAGTTGGGAAGTTATGGTGCGTCTGCATAGGGATAAAGAAGGGTTAAGGCTGAGCTTGGACTTGCGCACTGCGGCGCTCCTGAAAACGTTGGATGAAGGCCGCTGTGGTAGGGGTAGATTCCGCCAGCGCTCATAGGTATCGGCAGAAATATGGGCGGGGCTAAAGGGCGTGTACTGCACGAAGGCTTTGTTTTCACCCGCCTCACGTCCATATTTATAGGCATACGGAAAGCGCCCTGCCGCGTCCACCTGCACCTCTGGCAGGGTCGTATTCGGAATACTGATGTAGAACGCCGTTTCGCTCGCCGCCGACTCGGGATGCAGCAGGTTCTCGGCATGCAAAAAGGCGTACAGCTCCTCGGCCACATTCTCGGCGGGATCTACTAGCGCGATTTCCGGTGCCATTACGTGCCGATAGCGGTACGTTTCGCCCTCCCGAAAAGCGTATAATTCGGCGAGAACTTGCCGAATTTCCTCTTTTAAATAGGGATAATGCGTGCAGCCTAGCAGCAGCACACGGAGCGGCGCAGCATTCGGACTTTGGCGCATCTGCTCCAGCAGCGAGACCAGATGAAAACGGACATAGTTTTCGGTGCTGTTCAACTGTAAAATCTCACATGCATCTGTGTCGGGACTATCGCAGAGCATGCCTGCCTCTTCAAAGTTAAAGTTGTACACCTCCCACAGTGCCCGTTCGATCGGGTAATCGCTATGCTCAAAGGAGGGACCCCGGTAATCCGGACGGGTGCTTTGCGCCCTGGCGCAATGTACTCAGACTCTCCATCCACGGCCTCCGCCACGCCTAGACCGCCCTGGTTAAAGACCTGTAGAGTGCCCGTAGCCCCAAGCTCCTGCCACTGCGCCTGAAGCGTATTCGCGTAGCCTTTTGATTTTACAGTGCCCACAGTCGCGAAAACACCGACGCTGGCATCCTCCGTAGGATCGAGATGCGCTAAGGCACCTCGCACGCCCGCATCGATCACGCCGATCACATGCACCGGCAGCTGGGCGCGCTCCATAAAGGTCATGAGCGCTTCCTTTCCGTAGGCCGTCGCCGTATTACAGGCCACCACCAGCGCCTTAATGGCGGGCTTATCCTGCTGAAGCTGTCCCTGCTCATCCACATAGCTGCTGCCGAGCAGAAAGTGAGCATCCTTCAGAATATGTTCCAGCAGCAGTTCACTCTTCCCCTCCGAGGCGTAGTTGCCATAGGGCATATTGGCCTGATCGGCCAAATAAATAAAGGCCTCGCGCTCAAAATCCGGGAGACCGTCCGCGCCAGGGCTACCATCGGCGTTTTGAAAGCCATCGAATTCCAAGATGGTGTCCAAGATGGTCAGCCCCCCCGTACCGGAATCGAAGACGCCGATCGCTTGGCGTGGATCAAGGCGGTAAGACTTCGTGTCCAGGTAAAAGGGACTGGTAGGTTCGAGGAGCATCGCACGCTCGAGAGGCGACCAGGAAACACCTGTGTTAGGAGTTTCTTGCCCCTTTTCCTTAGCTGGCGTGCAGGCGGCCGTGAAGAGCCACACGCCCAGCAGGAGGTAAGCGAGTAGAAAAAAGGAATTACGCTTCATTTTGCTGGTTTATTTCGTAAATCTTTGCAAAAGGTCGCAATTTTTTCGCGAAAACGCAGCTACAAACGTACTTTTTACATAAAAGGTCAAGAAGTTCCTTTGCTTGTATGCTATCCGCAGCCCTTTCCTCCATCTATTCGCAGCCCTTTATTTCAGGTTCGCCCTGCTACGTAGGCTAGTACCCGCTTTCGGTCGTTGCTGCCTGTAGGCGAGACTTTCTTGAATAAGGAGAAAATACCGCGCATGAATACGCGTTTTTCTTGTCCCGCTAACCGATATGTTGTAAATTTCGTATGGAATTATACACCAAACTTGACTCCACTGACACCCTATTTTCGACTTACGCGCTATGCGCCTACCCCGAGTGGCTATCTGCATCTGGGCAATCTCTTTAATTTCTTGGAGACGCTTCGCCTGGCCCGTTATTTCAAGGCGCGGATTCTACTGCGTATCGACGATGCGGATGAGCAGCGCTGCCGTCCCGAATATGTAGCGGATATTTTTGAGAGCTTAACCTATTTGGGGCTGCCCTATGACTTTGGGCCACGTTCCGTTCGGGAGTTTGAGGGTCACTTTAAGCAGGCCTATCGGATGCCCCTGTATCGGGAGGCTTTTTTGCGCCTTCGGCGCCAAAACAAGGTGTATGCCTGCTCCTGCACGCGTAAAGAACTGGCGAAAGAGACCGAATCTGACGGTTATCCGGGCACTTGTCGGGAGAAAGCCCCCGCCTATGCGCCGGGTCCTGTGGCTTGGAGACACCGCAGTGAGCCAGCGCTTCCGGTTTACCTTCCTGCCATGCGCCTAGGCCCCTATGCCAAGCCGCTAGCACCGAGTATCCGTGATGCTATCGTTTGGCGAAAGGAAGATCTGCCTGCGTATCAGTTGAGCTCTATCGTAGACGATGCCTTTTTCGGAGTAGATCTTTGGGTGCGGGGCTTGGACCTGGAGGCCTCCTCTCACTTTCAGTTTGCGCTGGCGAAGGATTTAGACTATAGTGCTTTTCGGCAGACGGCGGTATTTCACCATGATCTACTGCGAGATGTGAATGGAGAAAAACTGGCCAAGCGTGAAGGCGCCACATCGCTAAAGGCGCTACGGGAGTCAGGCACTACCCCTGAGCGGGTCTATCTGCTTTTAGCCGAGCTTCTGGGCATGGCAGGAAAGCCACAGTCAGCGGAAGATTTTATTCGCTGTCGGCAGCAGCAGCTGGAGCGCCTGGGCGAGACGCGGTTAAAGAGGCACTCTGTAAGAAAAATCTAACTTTATAAAAATAGTTCATAAGTAAAAAAAGCGCATGAAACTTCATGGCGCTTACCCTTTGTCTATTTACTGTTTTCGATTCTGCTGCCGCTCGCCTAGGAACTTTCCTACCACGTACCCCCCTTTATAGGAGATGAATCCGGCTAC
>NZ_AJYA01000075.1 GCF_000265075.1 Nitritalea halalkaliphila LW7
TCTATGGAGCTCGGGGGTTTGGCGGTAGCGTTCGTTCGATCCGCGGGCTAAGGCCACGCGCTTAGCATAAGGTCCGCCGCTATGCGGCTCGGGATTATAGAGGCCTAATTTTTTTTCGACTTGACGGTTTTATCCAAGCTGGAAACAGAGGCGCTCTTCACAAGACAAACCTGCCGCGCCTGCGCCATTAACCATTAACCATTAACCATTAACCATCAACAATTAACCATTAACAATCAACCATTAAAAATCCCTTTCCTCCGGCCCTTGATTCGCTACTTCAACATGAAAAGGACCTTCCTCGTTCGCGCGACTTAACACGTATAGGCCGAGATTTTGGTGGGCATACTGATCCATCTCTGCTAAGGGGGTGTCACAAAGCATACTCAAGGCCATTCGAATCGCCCGCCCATGCATGCAGACCAAAATCAGGCGCTCCGCCTCCCGTTCCGGAGATAAGATCCGGGCGAAGCCTTTGCGCAGGCGCGCCACCACCTGATTCGGACTCTCCCCACCCGCGATCGCATGGTCTAAGTCGCCAGAAGCCCAGCGCGCCAGCATGTCAAAATAATACTGGTTCTGCTCAGGGGTCATCGGCAGCCCCTCATAGTCGCCCCAAGAAATTTCATTTAACTCCGCCAAAGACTCTACAGGAATGCCTAGCTCCAAGAAAGGCTCCACAGACTGCCGCGTGCGCTGAAGTGCACTCACGTAAATTTTATCAAAAGGCACTGCCTGATGCCGCTGAAAAAATGCCGCCGCCTGGGCACGACCCCGCTCATTTAAAGGAGCATCGATCCCACTGCCCTGAACCACACCACGCAAATTATAGTCCGTCTGACCATGACGGATCAAGTAAATTTTTTTACTGCTCACAATTCTGTATTTTTGAACGAAATCAAAAGTAAGGCCTTTTACCCAAAATACATGACCTTTCGCGAAGGAATCACCCTAGACCAACTGAACACCTGGGGCACGAACACCATGACCGAGCACCTCGGCATCCGCATAACCAAAATCGGAAGCGATACGCTCACGGCTACGATGCCCGTGGATCATAGAACCAAACAACCGCTCGGCTTGTTACATGGTGGGGCAAATGTGGTGCTGGCTGAAACGCTAGGCTCCGTGCAGGAAACCTGATGGTGGACCCGAAAAAACAGCATTGTGTAGGCCTCGAAATCAACGCTAACCACCTGAAATCCGTTCGATCAGGTGAAGTGACTGGCGTCTGCAGCCCCATCCATCTGGGAAAAAAGACGCAGGTCTGGGAAATTAAAATCTTTACGCCTGATGGTGAGCTCTCCTGTATCAGCAGGATCACCCTCGCGGTTATCGATAAAAAATAGTATGCAAAGTACCCTCTACGCGCAGGAAACGGCTTTAGAACAGGTCCTCGACGGCTTGATCCAAAACGCCCTTCTTCATGGAAAAGCATTTGCGCTTTGGCGACAGCCGAAGACGAGTACCCTCCATTTTCTGGCCGACGACTCTGGCGAGCTGAAGCGTGTGCAGGCGGACTTAGAGCAGCTGCCCGCAGGCTTTATCGCACACCCTTTTGCCGATCAGGCAGATGAAAAAGCGTATTTTATCGCAGCAGATGTCCATGAAACCTTCTCCTTAGAGCAGGCTACCTGTGCCTGGCCCGAACACCAAGGGGCACCGGCTGAGCCACCCAAGCAGCTACTTCCTTGGAGCCAACTAGCGCCTCTTCTCGCCCCTGTGCGCATGCAGGAGCGGGAAAAGGGGGGCTACCGCTCCCCGAAGCAGCGAGAGGAACATCAGTACAGCCATTTTATCCAGACCGTGCAGGAGGCTATCGCGGCGATTCAGCGGGGTGAGCTGCGCAAAGTGGTGCCCGCCCGAACCAAGCACGTGCCCCTCCAGGAGCATTTTAGCCCTGCAAGAGCACTTTTGGCCCTAGCCAATGCCTACCCAAATGCCTTTGTGAATTTCTTTCACCTCCCGCAAGTGGGCACCTGGATGGGGGCTTCCCCGGAGACGTTGGTGCGTACGCGGGGGGCGCAATTTTATACCATGTCCCTAGCCGGTACACAGGTGGCCTCCGTAAAAGACCCGCTAAAACATGCCGCTTGGACACAAAAGGAAATTGAAGAGCAGGCACTCGTCAGCCGCTATATTGTGGACTGCTTTAAAAAAATTCGCCTCCGCGAATATGAGGAAATCGGACCGAAAACCGTAGTGGCAGGGCATCTCCTGCACCTGCGCTCGGACTTTTTCGTGGACATGGAGGCCACTAATTTTCCGCAATTGGGCTCGGTGATGCTGCGGCTCCTGCACCCCACCTCGGCCGTTTGCGGCATGCCCCGGGAGGCAGCGCATCGCTTCTTGCGCCAGCATGAGCAGCTCGATCGCAGCCTTTTTGCCGGCTATATGGGACCTGTTCAGGTGCAGGGGATGTGCAGCATCTATGTGAATTTGCGCACCGCGCGCCTGACGCCGGAGGGTGCTCTGCTCTTCGCGGGTGCTGGCGTCACTGAGGATTCCGATCCTGAAAAAGAGTGGCGAGAAACAGAATTGAAGTGTGCCACCATCGCCCGCCACCTGCATCCCGATCCACAAGATTAAGCCCCCCAGAACGCTATCCTCATGAATTTACAGCCCATCGCTGATCTGGTCAGCCTCTGTGCCGCCAAAGGTGTGAAAGATGCCATCCTCTCCCCGGGTAGCCGCTGTGCGCCCCTGAGTCTGGCCTTTGTACGCCATCCTGATATCCACACGCGTACCCTTTCCGATGAGCGGAGCGCCGCATTTGTGGCTTTGGGCATCGCCCTGGAAACCCGCCGCCCCGTGGTGCTGGTCTGTACCTCAGGCTCCGCAGCCTATAACTATGCCCCGGCAGTGGCAGAGGCGTACTTCCAACAGCTCCCCTTACTGATTTTAACTGCCGATCGGCCTCCGGAGTGGATTGATCAGTGGGATGGGCAGACGATCCACCAGCAAAACCTCTACGGCAGCCATGTGAAGGCGGCTTTTCAGTTTCCGGACTCCTTTTCGCACCCCGACCAGCACTGGTATGGGCGCCGGCAGGTGACGGAGGCCCTGACGCTGGCGAAGGCATTTCCCCCTGGTCCTGTACATATTAACGTGCCGCTTCGGGAGCCCTTTTATCCCGATGCAGCTCACCCTTTTCATTTTCAGGCCCCTAAAGTGCCGGCCCAAAGCCTGCGTGGGCAGCTGGACCTCTGTGCGGAAGATCGGGAACGCCTGAAAGGAACCCTGCAGGACGCAAAGCGGGTTTTGATCGTCCCCGGACAGCAGTCTCCAAGCCCGGTTTTGGCGGGGCTGCTGGAGGAGATTGCGGCGAGCCGCAAAGCCCTCGTCGTGGCGGACAGCATTTCTAACATGCAAGTGCCCCATGCGCTCACGCTGCAAGACCATTTTATGGGCGAACTGCCTGCTGAGGAGGCGCCAGATCTTTTGATAACCTTTGGCAAGTCGCTCATTTCGAAGAAGTTGAAGCTCTTTCTACGTGCCGCCGCCTGTCCGCACTGGCATGTGCAAGAAGCCGGCTATGTGCCAGACACCTTTCAGGCTTTGCAGATGCATGTTCCTTGTCATCCTGCCGCCTTTTTGCGGTTCTTTTCCGCCCAGCGTTCGCCGCAGCCCGAGGAGACCTTCTCTGCTTGGCGTGCCTTAGAGGCGCATTATCTGGAAAAAATCCAGGCGGACTTCGTCCAAAGGCCCTTTGGAGAGTGGACGGCCATTCAGCGCACCCTGCAGCGCCTCCCGCGTGGAGCGAAGGTGCATGCGGCGAATAGCATGGCCGTGCGCTACGTGAACATGTGCGGGCGCATTGCAGCAGAAGTCTACTGCAATCGAGGCACCAGCGGCATCGATGGGAGTTCCAGTACAGCTGTGGGAGCGGCATTTTCAACGAAGGACACGGTGCTTTTGGTGACGGGGGATTTGGCCTTTTTTTACGATCGCAATGCCTTTTGGCACAACTACCCCATGCCGAATTTACGGATTTTGCTCCTTAACAACCATGGAGGTGAGATTTTCCGCAAGATCAAGGGGCCAAGCGAGCAGCCGGAGCTGGAAGAATATTTTGTCACCAAGCAGCGCCTGAATGCGCGGCTATTATGCGAGGAATTTGGCTTCCAGTATTTACTCGTTCACGATAAGGAGGCCTTAGAAGAGGCCTTAACGCTTTTCTTCCAACCTTCCTTTAAGCCCAAACTGATAGAGGTTTTGGTGTGAATTTAATTGTTAATTGTTAATGGTGAATTGTTAATGGCGCAGGCGCAGCAGGGTCGTCGCGTGTAGGGCGTATCTTTCATCAGCATCGATAAATCCCTCAGGGCGATAATGGACAGGAGTCTAAATCCGCTCTTATGTGGCTATAGATTTCTGTCCTATTTCCAAAAGTCGATTCTGCATGGCTCGGAAATCAACAAGACAACCTAATCCCACGCCCACGGAAATATGAGCTTCGTCGAACGGACACCACCATTAACCATCAACCATTAACCATTAACCATTAACAATTAACCATTAAAAAACGCTCACTTCCCTTTCCCTGCTCCCGGCGCCAAAACCTGCCGGCGGATGGCCTCAAACTGCTGACTGTTTTCGCTCAAGTCGATGATGGCCTCCGCGATGTCCTGCAAAGGAAGCACTGTGCGGGCATTAACACGGATGATGAAGTGCTGCAGCTGCTCCGCCGTCACACTGCTGTGCGGGATGTCGACGAAAATAACTGGCGCAGAATTGCCCTTGTAGGCCTTGGTCTTAAATAAATTCGTCAGGCTTAACTCCACGTAGGTAGGACTGCTCTTATAGGCCTTTAATAATTCTTCATTTAGCAAAATCATGAAGCGCTTGCCCTCCCCAGCGGGACGCTTACTTACCGTGCTGGTCCCGGGATCCGAAGGGCCGGATACGGCGTAGCCTTTGGCCGGAAGGCCAAAAAGCAGGAGGAATCCGAAAGCAAGTAGGGCGAAGCAACTGATTTTCATGGAGAAAAGGTACAGGGAATTTTTGACTTGTCCAAGTATCTGAAAAACGTAGGAATCGTTTTCTTGTTTTATACTTCCCGCAGTTTTCCGGCCAGAAAATAGGCTACCCCTAAAAGCAAAGCGTAAATGCCTAACATCACCGAAATCGAAAACACCGAGGCCAAAGTCCCCAAGGCAGCCGCCACTAAGGTGAAGGCGCCGATCAGCGTATTCGAAAGGGCCACATACGAGGGACGCTCCTGCTCTGGGGCGAAATCCACCAAATAGGTTTTGCGGCTCAGCCGCGCACCCCCATGGGTCATCACCAAGCTCAAAAAGAGGGCGCTAAACGTGTAGCGGTTCTGGAGGCCTCCGGCCAAAAGGGGAAGCTGAGCATCAGCAGGATGCAGGCGATGCCCAGCAGGCTGATGCTGCGAATCAGGGCCTTGGCGTTACGGTCTGCAAAGCGTCCCCAAAAGGGGCTGCTGATGATCCCGGCGATGCCCGCGGCTACCACCAAAAGGCCCAAATCCGCCACGCCACCGCCTAAGGTGTCCTTGCCCAGCAAAACGAAGAAGGGCTGAGCCAGCGGAATGGCCATCAGCAGGCCGCGTGTGAAAATAAAACGGCGTAGGTCAGCATCCTCCTGCCAAATTTCCAGGCTTGCGCGCCTCTTCCATAGG
>NZ_AJYA01000076.1 GCF_000265075.1 Nitritalea halalkaliphila LW7
ATGCAAGCCCGAATCGCTATACCCAACCAWWCCCAGCWTAAACCCAAGCATTAACAATTAACAATWAACCATTAACAATTAAAAAAGCCCCTCTCGCTTTTTTTACTATTTTTAAAAACAACAACTCACGATATTTCACCAGCGGCCAATATTCGTCATCGACGAGAAGTTCTAACTTGTCTACCGCGTAGCGGATTTTATCAAAGAAGGCGTCTTTTACGTCAGTGCTGTAGCCCTTCGCACGCTCAGCAGGATCTTCGATCTTGTTTAGGCGCTTGCGGGCCTCGATCATCGCATGCACATCGGTTTTGAGGTTTTCCAAATGCTTGCTGATCTGCTTGATGGTCTCCACTGCGGCTTTATTGTCTAAACCTAAAGCAGCCAAACCCTGGGCGTTTTGGATCAATACATTCTGGTACTGCATCGCTGTAGGAATGATGTGGTTTAGGGCTAAATCTCCCATCACGCGCGACTCGATCTGCACCTTCATGATGTAGTTTTCACACATAATCTCATGACGGGCATGTAGCTCGATCGGCGACATGACGCTGTGCTTGTCGAAAAGGGCTTTTACCTCCTCACGCGTATACACATCTAAAGCGAATGGCGTGCTCTTCAAGTTCGATAGGCCCCGACGCTCGGCTTCCTGTGCCCACTCTTCCGAATAACCGTCTCCCTCGAAACGCACCTTCTTGGACGCAGTGATGTACTTGCGTAGTACCTCCACGATGGCGATTTTCTTCTCTTTACCGGCCTCCATTAAGCTTCTACTTCTGCATGCAGCGCATTTAAAACGTCCGCCACGATCACATTCAAGGCCGTCATCGGTCCTGCCACATTGGCTTGTGAACCTACCGCACGGAACTCAAACTTATTACCCGTAAAAGCAAAAGGCGAAGTACGGTTACGATCGGTATTGTCCAGGATGATTTCCGGGATCTTGGAGATGCCCAACTTCATGTACATGTTGTCGCCCTTCTCGATAGAAATGTTACCGTTTTTCTCTAATTCATCTAAAACACCCGTCAAGGTCGAACCTAAGAACACGGAAATAATCGCCGGAGGGGCCTCATTGGCACCTAAGCGGTGATCATTTCCGGCAGAAGCGATGCTGGCACGTAGTAAGTCGGCATTGTCATACACCGCTTTGATCGTGGCCACCAAGAAGCATAGGAACTGCAAGTTCTCCCGCGCCGAATTACTGGGCTGAAACAAGTTGATGCCCGTATCGGTGATCAGGGACCAGTTGTTGTGCTTACCCGAACCGTTTACGCCGGCAAATGGCTTCTCATGGAAAAGCACCTTTAAGTTATGACGATCGGCCACCTTGTCCATCAAGTCCATGAGGAGCTGGTTGTGATCCGTGGCTTTGTTGATCTCTTCGAATAGCGGCGCCACCTCAAATTGGCCAGGGGCCACCTCATTATGACGCGTAGACACCGGGATGCCTAATTTTAAGGCCTCGATCTCGAAATCCATCATGAAGTCCTTCACGCGCGTCGGGATAGAGCCGAAGTAGTGATCCTCGAGCTGCTGCCCGCGGGCTGGATTATGACCGAAAACAGAGCGGCCGGCCATCACCAAGTCGGGGCGGATGTTAAAGAGGGCCTTGTCTACGACAAAGTACTCCTGCTCCACCCCCAGGGAAGGCGTCACCTTGCGGACATTTCTGTCGAACAACTGGCACACTTTCACCGCCGCAGCATTGACAGCCTCGATAGACTTAAGAAGAGGGGTTTTGTAATCGAGCGCCTCGCCTGTGTAGGATACGAAGATGGTCGGGATACAGAGTGTGTTACCAAAGATAAAAATCGGGGAGGAAGGATCCCAGGCGGTGTAGCCACGCGCCTCAAAAGTCGTACGGATACCTCCATTCGGGAAGGAAGAGGCATCCGGCTCCTGCTGCACGAGCGCAGAGCCCTTAAATTTTTCGATGCCGGCATGCGCGTCGAAGAAAGCATCGTGCTTCTCCGCCGTAGAGCCTGTCAGCGGCTGGAACCAGTGCGTATAATGCGTCACGCCCTTCGAGAGTGCCCAGATGCGCACCGCAGAGGCCACCTCTTCCGCGATAAGCGGCTCGATCTTAGCCCCCTTCTCGATGGCTTCCATTACCTTCTTATACACACTCGGAGCCAGCGTCTCCTTCATCTCCTCTGAGCCAAAAACCAAACTGCCGAAATAATCAGAAATTTTCGGAGCCGGAGGGGTGACGGTAACACGCGGTCTGTCTTGCACTTTTAATAGCGCCTGATGTCTTAAAGTTGCCATACTTTACTATAAGTGGTTTAAAATTATACCAACAAAAATATGAAAATATGCGAACTAAAACCAGTTCTGCTGAAAATTTAGCCCGTTTTTCGAAAAATTTATGTGATTTTGAAAAAATATGGCGTAAAAACGCACCGACAACCGATTTTTGCGCCGGGAGGCGCGGAAAAATAGAAAAAGGAAAAAATCCGGAGAATGTGTACCTTTGTGGCTGAATATAAGGAGTCTAATGTGAAAAAAGTTGCTTTCTATACGCTGGGGTGTAAACTAAACTACTCGGAGACCTCTACGATCTCGCGCATGTTCGAGGAGAAGGGCTACCGTAAAGTGGATTTCATCGATACCCCCGACATCTATATTATCAATACCTGCTCGGTCACCGAAAACGCGGACAAGAAGTGTAAGAAGATCGTGAAAGAGGCGAAAAAGATCTCTCCCGACAGCTATGTGGCCATTATCGGCTGCTATGCCCAGCTGAAACCCCAGGAGATTTCGGAGATCGCCGGCGTGGATGCCGTGCTCGGAGCGGCGGAAAAATTTCGCCTTATCGAGCTGCTCGACGGTTTTGTCAAGCCCGCACAGCCGCAGGTGCTGGCCTCTGAGATCCAGGAGGCCAAGCGCTTTAACCATGCCTATTCCCTCCACGACCGCACCCGGACCTTCCTGAAGGTGCAGGATGGCTGTAATTACGGTTGCGCCTTCTGTACCATCCCGCTGGCACGTGGAAAGAGCCGGAGTGATAGCATCGAGGAGATTTTGCGCGGGGCGCAAAGCATCGGCGAGACGGGCGTAAAGGAGGTGGTGCTCACCGGGGTGAACATCGGCGACTTCGGAATCCAAGACGGCAAGCGCGTGGAGCGTTTTGCAGACCTGGTGGAGGCGCTGGACCAAGTGGAGGGCATCGAGCGCTTCCGCATTTCTTCTATCGAACCGAACCTGCTCACCAATGAAATCATCGACTATGTGGCGCGTTCGAAGCGCTTCGTGCCGCACTTCCATATTCCGCTGCAGTCGGGTAGCAATACGATTTTGCGCCGCATGGGGCGCCGCTACCTCCGCGAGCTCTATGCCGACCGGGTGGCGCGCATCAAGCGGCAGATGCCGGACTGCTGCATCGGCGTGGATGTGATCGTGGGCTTCCCGGGGGAAACGGAGGAGCTGTTTCTGGAGACCTACCAGTTCCTGAATGAGCTGGACATTTCCTACCTGCATGTCTTCACCTACTCCGAGCGGGCCAATACCCGGGCCGCAGAGATGGAGGAGGTCGTGCCCCTGGCCGTACGCCATGAACGCTCGAAAGCACTACGCGGACTTTCGGAGAAAAAACGCCGCTACTTCTACGAGCAGCAGCTGAACAAGACCTTTACTGTGCTCTTCGAGGAAGAGGTGCAGGAGGGCCGCATGTTCGGCTTTACTGAAAATTATGTGCGCGTGTCCGCCAAATACGATCCTGTGCTGGTGAATGAGCTGAAGGTGCTTACCCTGGACAGCATCGAGGCGGATGGTACGGTAAGCGTGCGGGAGCCGGAGCATATTATTTTATAACAGGCAGCACTGGCTTCAGCCGGCAAAGTAGCGCGCTGGTTTACCTACCGCGCTCAGACACTCTTCGGTCATCGGAGCCAAAAAGCAGGTAAGTAAACCTTCGCGGAAGGCTGGCTTGAAAAAAAAATTAAAAAAAAATGCAGTGGACGCGTATCTTTTTGGGGTCTTGGCGGTCTACGTTATGAATAGATAAAAAACCATAACCTTATGAACGAATGTACCTGTACGACATGTGAGTGCACCAAGTGCAACTGTGTCAACTGCAAAGAGAGTAACTGTCCATGTGAAAAATGTGAGTGCGCGACATGTAATGACACCTGCTGCGCATAAAACGGAGTTAAATCAATTTTAAAAAAGGCTGGCACCATGTTGGCCTTTTTTTAGTTTTGTAGCTATGAGCACGACACAAGAAGTTTGGGAGAAATATCGCGAAGGGCTGTACTTCTTTATTTTAAAACGCATTAAAAACGAGCAGGCCGCCTCGGATATTTTTCAAAATACCTTTATCAACATTCACCAGGGCTAGAGCAGCTGCAGGACCCCACGAAACTGCGTGCCTGGGTGTACCAGATCGCCCGGAATGAGGTGCATCGCTATCGAGAAAAAGAGCAGCGTTTTGTCGCAGAGGAGGAGCAGGAAGTGCCGGCTGAGCAGGCCCGTGAAGGCATACAGAGTGTCTGTTGCTTCGATAAATTCGTAGGGCAACTACCGGAACCCTATCGCGTGGTGATCGAAGGGCTCTACATCCGTGGAGAGAAGCAGCAGCAGGTGGCCGATCGCCTGGGGATAAGTTTAGAAAATGTAAAAGCGCGGGCCGCCGGGCCAAAGCGATCTTAAAACAACAATTTACCGAGTGCTGTCAATATACCCTGGATAGTACAGGCAAGCTCGTCGGTGAAGCAAAATGCTGTGAATGAAGCCACTAGCACTATTTTATTACTTCATAAAAATACCACTTAGAAAAATAAGGAGAATGCATGAACGTAAATCGACCTTCATAATTAAACCGGCTTTCATTAGGTTCGAATACAAACTAAAATAATTAGGTACTTGTTTAAAAGTGGCGGTTAGAGGAAGAAAAAGTGGGCTATTAGATACAAATAACAGTAGTTTAAGTAAAATAAATTAACTTCACTATTTATTATTTGAATTTTTTGTTAACTTAGCGCTGTCTTAAAAAGTTAAATCACAAATTATCTCTTACACCCAAAACAATTTATCTTATGACGTTACAGGAATTTGTTGACAAGTATCAGCATGTAAACTTTTCTACTTCTGCCTTTTTATATTACGATGCAGCAGGAAATCAATACAGCAGCATCGAAGAGGCCTATGAAAAGGGCGTTGAGGTGCGCATTTTGAAGGCGAAAGACATCGCCATGCAGGACTTAGCGGCCATCGGCATCACGTCGGAGCATGAGGCAAACATGCTGACGAAGATATTTAATGGGCTTTTCGGCCAAAATATCACCCCAACTGGAAGAAAAAGAAGAAAAAACTTTACCGACTCTGATAAAAAGCGTATATTGCGTGAGTATGAGAAAGCTGCTCGTGCGGGGGTTTCCAAATTTGAATTTGCGAACCGTAATGAAGTCTCTTATCCTACCCTACTAAAGTGGGTGAAGGAAGAAGAGATGGCATAAAGGGTCAGACGTTCGAGTACTCTCTTGTAATACAAATTAATAAAACACAAGCGCGGTAATTCGCAGCTTAAGCACCTACTTAAATCTGACCCGAAAAAAAAGCGACTCCCATGGAGTCGCTTTTCATTTTTACACGGATGACACGTTATAATGACAGACAACCTCTTAATTAAGCACCTTAGCGTCTAAGCGAGAAAACCTGGAGCTATTACTAATAAATTCAGGAACGAGTACCTTCATCTGCATCACCTGATCGAAATCGTCTCCTTTCTGTACGGTACCGTAAAGCAGCAGTAGCCCCTCTCTGAGGATACGATAGTCTAATGTTTTCACACGCGCTATTTTGATTTTCTGATGATGTGTAGGCAGCGTGGCCTCTGAATCATTCAGAAGCTCTTCGTATAACTTCTCACCAGGACGTAGCCCGCTGAACACGATGCCTACTTCTTCCACCGTCTTCCCACTTAGACGAATCATCTTTTTAGCTAGATCGGCGATTTTAACAGGCTGCCCCATGTCGAAGACAAAAATTTCGCCTCCCTGGCCCATGGCCCCCGCTTCTAAGACGAGCTGACAGGCTTCTGGAATCGTCATAAAATAGCGTGTAATGTCGGGATGGGTGACCGTAAGCGGTCCGCCCTGCTCTAACTGCCGGCGGAACAGGGGAATTACGGACCCATTACTTCCAAGTACATTTCCGAAACGCGTGGTAATAAAGCGGGTATGCACGGCAGCATCTGCTCGCACACGCTGTCCTAAAGCCTGCACATACATTTCTGCAAGTCGCTTACTTGCCCCCATGACATTCGTGGGATTTACAGCTTTATCGGTGCTTATCATCACAAATTTCTCCACCGCATACTCAAGCGAAAGATCAGCCAGTATCTGCGTCCCTTTCACATTCGTCTGAATCGCCTGATGGGGATATTCCTCCATCAGCGGAACGTGCTTATAGGCGGCCGCATGGAACACAACCTCTGGACGAAAATCTTTGAAATGACGCTGCATCACCTGCCTGTTGCGAATGTCTGCTACCACATACCGGCACGTTTTATCGGGAGCCGCTAACTTTAACTCCTGCTGCACATCGTAAAGAGGAGACTCCGCTTGATCTAGCAGCAGGAGCTCTGAGAAACCAAACCGCATCAACTGCCGACAGATTTCACTGCCGATGGACCCAGCAGCTCCGGTCACTAAAATGCGCTTTCCTTTTACAAAGGAAGCTACATTTCCTTCGTTTAGCTGAATACTTTTTCGCGGTAAAAGATCTTCTATACGGACCGACTTGATGTCTGAAGTTTTTAAGGGCTTTTGCTCAAACCAGGAAACCGAGCTAGGAATTTTCTTTACCTTTAAGTTCAGTGCCAGGGCCGCATCTGTCAATTCCCGCAGACGTTCTACGGGCAGTGCGGTGATCGCTATAATCAATTCTTTGACTCCTTTTTTCTCTACGAGCTGGGGAAGCGCTTCGGTACCCCCTTTAAAGATCGGGTAGCCCAAAAGAATTTTACCCTGCTTATCTGGCTCGTCATCTAAGAAGCCGACGATCTGATAAGGAGAAAAAGAGTCTCTCGTAATGGTTTGGCAGGTAATCATCGCTGCATCTCCTGCACCATACAACAGGACAGGAATGTCTCGATTACTTAGACTCGCACTTTTTTTCGCATAATGAAAGGCATTTCGAATCAGCAGGCGATAGCCTACGAGTAAGGACAGACTGATAAAGCTAGCGATCAAAGCGACGGAATAGGGCAAAAACAAATTTTTCCCCATCAGTCCCGTGCGCAGCATAAACTCAGCAGTCACCGCTAAGGTTAGTAAGGTTCCGATCAGCATGCAGCCGATGCGTGTCAAGTCACGCAAGCCAGTATGTCGCACGATCCCCCCATAGGATTTACACACGTACATAGCAGGCAGGCTCAGCCCTATAAAGACTGCTACCCCAGAAAACATGTGTAGCTCACTGATACGTAGGATGTCGAAATTAAAACGAAGCAGGTAAGCTAAAATCGTGGCGACACCCAGTAAAAACGTATCAATGAGGATAATGAGCCACCTGGGCATAATTCTAACGCCATTTAAAAGTTTAATTTGCGTCATAATACGATAAAAGTTTGTTGTTCATACAAAATTACTTAAATCTTTGTCCTTCTCCTAATCGTTTACAAACTCTTTTTACACGGAAATCTACTCTAAATGAGTTGATTAATCGCTAATGATTCTAACAATATCTACGAAAACTACAGCTTCAGTAGATTTCAACGAAGACAACCTGCTATAAATTCTCAAAATGCTGAAAGGATAGAAAGGGTCTAAATTAAATCTCGAACCATCCTGATGGGCGCGCTTCAGCTACACTTTCTACTTCCGCCGTTAAGGGCGTTAAATTCTCTTCTTCCACCTCTTCTGGCATGGTCAGACCCAAATACCCACCTTCACCATTAACCATTTACCATCAAACATTAATAATTCACCATCACCCCCTCTATCCATTCCTTCACCACCCCAGCCCAAAGGTGTAAATGACGCAAATCAGGCATCCAATCAAGCTTCTCCCCTGCCGGATGACGTAACACCGTGTACGTCGCAGGAACAGCATGCACCTCAAAGCCCTCCTTTTCAAAAATCCTTTTTACCCGTGGCAAATGATTCGCATGGCTGACGATAACAACGGCCCTCCATTCAGGAAAAGCGGCGCGCAGCGTTTGGGCTTCCTCTCGGGTAGTACGCGGTGTTTCGAGAAGCACTAGGCGTTCAGGTTCTTGCCATCCTACACGCAAAAGAAATTCGCGGTAGAGACTAGCTTGACTCGGGCCTCCGGGTCGCCCGGCAGAAGAAAGCACCAGGGGAAGATTAGGATAGGCTAAAGCCAAATCCCTGCCCCATAATAAACGAGGCAAAACACCCGCACGCCCGATCTGTCCCAAAATATCGGTACGCGAATCAGGAATCCCTTCGGAACCCAGCACCATGATGCCCTCCACCTTAGCTGGAACCGGCTGCAACTCCATCCCTGGAAACGCATCTTCCTGCCGCTCGATCACCCACTGCACGGGCCCTGGAAGTAAAAGCAGATACAAAACCCCAAGGAGCAGACCTCTCCCCCACTAAGACTTCCCTCTCCACAGAAAAAAAGAAAACCCCAACAACCAAATGAAGGGGTTCAAAACAAAGTTATACACGATAAAACGCAAGGCCGACAATTTTTTTTAGTAAATCAGAGTCTTTCGTTAGGACGGGACGCTCATCTACATCTCTTAGAGAAATGGTTTCCGTAGGAAACTGATACATTAAATAGCTGTGCTCGAAAGTTCCAGGACCGTGAAGCAGCTGAATGGTATCCGCGGGGAAATAAGCCCCTCCTGCTGCAGAACATGGGGTAAAGGCTACATGGCGTACATTAATTTCAGCGCTATAAGGAGTTCTATCTGCAACTTCTTTAAAATCAGCAGTAACAAAACCGTGCGGCTTAGCTACCGTTGAATCAAATACTCGAGATAGCGCTTTTTCAGCAAGTTCTACCAAGTGGGGTTCATTCAGCAAACGACCAAAGGAAGTGTATCCAGTTATACCAGAAGGCGCAACTTTTGCCATAATACAATGAACGCGCTCCCCAGCAGCCGCCCGCAGCCATTTCCCATTCCAATACAGTAATTTGCACGCTACATTTCTACCGCTTAAATACTTGATAGCAAGAAAATCCTCTGCATTTGGATTAATTAGGATCTAATTTCGCAGCGATGCCTCATTTTCAATCTTTAAAGAACACAAACGCACTCC
>NZ_AJYA01000077.1 GCF_000265075.1 Nitritalea halalkaliphila LW7
TCGGCAGTGGCTGAGGGGCGCTGGGCATGGTAGGCTTTGCCGGATTAGGTGCGGTGTATGGCCAAGATGCCGCTTGGAGTGGGCTTTCCGACCTGCGATTTGCCTATGGGACCGGCTTGCGCTTTCGCTTAAGCCAAAAGGAGAAGCTAAATTTACGCTTGGATGTAGCGCATGCACCAGGGGATGGATTTCAGTTTTACTTGACTTTTGGAGAGGCTTTTTAGGGGGCAGCAAAAATTTTTTTCTCGATGACGCCGTTGTATGGTATAAACGGCTGTAATTTAATAAATTAATTAGGTGAAATATTTTTAAGCATGGCTATACTGTTAGTTTTATCTGTTTGGAATTGCTTTTTGTAGTAAAGATTATGCTTTTTGTAATTTTATTGCCGTTTAGTTACGAAATTTTCAATTTGCGGGAAATCCAAGAGCTTGCTCCAGTTCGTTTGTTCAAATGTTTTTTGCTTTAGTTTTTCCTTATCGAAACTAACTCGTGGGGAAACCGAAAGGTGAAGGGCGGGAGGTTCCTGAAAATCCTTAATCGAGTAGGGGTCAAACAAAATCTATTTATTATGCAGTTCGAAGAACTAAACAACAACGAGTTAGCCGAGGTAAACGGCGGTCTATTAGGTGGTCTATTAGGTGGAGTACTTGGTGGAAACAATTCTGGCCAAAATGCTAGCGGTGGTTTATTAGGTGGATTTTTAGGTGGATTACTTGGTGGAAACAACTCAGGTGGTTTCGGAAGCTTTGGTAACTGAGGTTAATTCTCTCAATTAGACTGGGAGGTTTTTAACCTCTCAGTTTTTTTCTTTTGTTTGGTCAATAGTAAAGTATTTCCTCCTGAGATTTTTGTAATACTTTAATTGTTGTTTCCGGGAAGTATGACGATTGCCGTCCTCAATCATTTCAAAGGGATTTTAGTACGTCAGTTTTTCAGGAGTCTACGACAGGGGAGGTGCCTTTTTTGCGCTGCTTATGCTAGGGGGGAATCAACCTTACGGGGGTATTTCGAAGGCAAATACCGGGGGAACATCTTTCAGCGGTTCAGGGCGAATACCGACAGTGGCTGAGAGGGCGCTGGGGCATGGTAGGCTTTGCCGTATTTTAGTTTTGCTTGACTTTTGGAGAAGCTTTTCAAGGGGTAGCAATTTTTTTTTTCTCGATGACGCCGTCAAATGGTATAAACGACTGTAAATTAATTAATTAATTAGGCGAAAAATTTTTTTTGCACGGCTATACTGTTAGTTTCATCTGTTTAGAAATGCTTTTTGCATCTAAGATTACGCTTTTTATGAGATGACAGGTATCAACTTCTGAAATTTTTCTTAGTGTAGGAAATCCAAGAGCTTATCACAGTTCGTAAATGCGAATGTTTTTCACCCTTGTTTTTCCTTATCGAAACCAACACGTAAGGAATCCGAAAGGTGAAAGGCAGGAGGTTCCTGAAAATCCTTAATCGAGTAGGGGTCAAACAAAATCTTTTCATTATGCAGTTCGAAGAACTAAACAACAACGAATTAGCCGAAGTAAACGGCGGTATTTTAGGTGGTCTATTAGGCGGACTACTAGGTGGTAACAATTTCGGACAAAGTGCTTCTTCAGGTGCTCTTTTAGGAGGTCTTAACTTGACTATTCTTTCTGAGAACGTGGATAGCGCTGGAAACAGAAGCACCTTCGGTATTTCTTTAGGTTTAGATAACCTAGGAAGATTCGATTCTTTGAGAAACTCATTTTAATTGATTTTCTTTTGAATTTCATTGGGGTTGAGATATGGTGCTAAGACCATTTTTCAATCCCAATTCTTTTTAATTTCTTCTTTTTTTGGATCAGCTCAATCCAGTTTCGCATTAACGGTCGTATTTGCAAATGAACGTTCTGGAGTATCCCGAAAATCCATAAAGAGTAGGGAAAAAAAACTAAACAAAAAACATTATGAAATTCGAAGAATTAAAAAACGAAGAATTAGTTGAAGTTAATGGCGGTATCTTAGGTGGTCTATTAGGTGGGCTACTTGGTGGAAATAACTTTGGCCAAAGCGCAAGCGGTGGATCTCTTCTAGGTGGTTTAGGTTTAACTATCCTTTCTGAGGAAGTATCTGCTTCAGGTAACAGATCTACTTTTGGCATTGACTTAGGTCTTAGCAACTTAGGCGCTTTCGAAAGCATCAGAAATAGAGGTTAATACTCTCAATTAAGACTGAGAGGTAGTAACCTCTCAGTTTTTTCCTTTTATCATGGATAAGAATAAAATATTTCCTCCTGAGATTTTACACAATACTTCAAATTTTCTTTTCAGGAAGTATGATGGTTATTCTATAGTCTTATATCAGCTCATTCTATTACTTATAGCAGGAAGTTTAACCGCTATATTTTTTATACAGGTAGATGTCTCTGTACAAGGTGTGGGGATGTTAAAAACCACAGACAATAAAAAATGCTATTCGCTTCCCTAGTCTCAGGTACGGTGGATTCTGTATTTGTGACGGAAAACGCGCGTGTTCAAAAGGGGGATAAGATATTTACAGTCCGTGCAAATGTTATCGCAGAACAAAGCGATAATAGCCGGCAGCTTTTACGTGAATACAACAATCAACAGCGAGATTTAGAAAAGCTAATAAAGCTCACTGCCGCCTATGATTGGGATAAAGTTCCAACCCTACAAAGCCCAGATTATCAGCAGGAGGCTAATTTTTTCTATGCTCGATTAAAAGAGTTAAAAAACCAATTTGAAATTACCAAAAGAGATTTTAAGCGAAATGAAGGCCTGCATCAAGCGGGTGCTATTTCGGATGCTGAGTTCGATCAAGTTTCGCTGTACTATGAGAATGCTAAAAATACCCTTTTAACTGCCTATTCCCAGCAGGCCGCTATCTGGCAAAGTAATCTAAATCAGATACGCATCTTAATTCAGGATTTAAGTTCTCGCACCAAGCAGCTGAAGGAAGAGCAGGATTTTTATACCATTACTGCGCCGGTGGATGGATTTGTTCAGGATATCCGGCAACTCTTTCCAGGGGCAAATGTCGCGGCAGGTGAATCGTTGGGTGATATCTCACCTGAGGGAGCCTTGTTGGCTGAAGTACTCGTGAGTCCTAAGGATATTGGTTTTCTGCGTAAGGACTCCAAGGTGAAGATGCAGGTAGATGCCTTTAATTATAACGAGTGGGGATTCTTAGAAGGCACTTTAGTAGAAATCAGTAACGATGTTTTTGTAGAAGCAGATGGACAGCCTTATTTCCGTGTGCGCTGTGCGCTTGATAGGGATTACATGGAGCTTAAAAATGGCTACCAAGGTAATTTGATGAAAGGGATGACTGTGCAGGCTCGCTTCAGCTTTACACGTCGTCGCGTAGCTAATCTTCTTTTCGATAAAGTGGATGACTGGATTAACCCTAACCTCGTAGCCAACCGATAGCTTATGTTGAAGTTTGACTTTTTCAAAAAGAAGCGTTTTAAGAAGACTCGAGTAAAACAGCACGATATGACAGACTGCGGAGCAGCCTGTCTTTCGGCTATTGCGAATTATTACGACGCCGACATTCCTATCGCACGCATCCGGCAATTAGCTTCTACGGATCAGAAAGGCACCAATTTATTGGGCATGATCGAGGCGGCGAAAGTGATTGGCTTTGATGCGAAGGCGGTGCGCTTAAAAGAAGAGCAGTTACCTCTCCTGCCCGTTCCGTCCGTGGCCCATGTGGTCGTGAAAGGTGTGCTGCATCATTATGTGGTCGTTTTAGAGGTTACGGACAAGCAGGTTACCGTGATGGATCCTGCTATCGGTGATCTCGTCGTCTTGCCTAAAGAAGAGTTTCTAAAGGTTTGGACTAAAATTATTCTATTGGTAGAGCCGAATAGCTCCTTCGAAAAGACAAAGCAAACGTATTCGATTCCTGAGCGCTTTTGGTTTTTGCTCTCACCCTATAAGTTTATCCTCACCCAAGTCCTGGTAGGTTCCGTTTTCGCGGTGGTCTTAGGACTAGGCACTTCTTTGTATATCCAAAAAATCATAGATAATGTATTGCCGAATGGCAATATGAATCTTTTAAATCTAATGGGAGTCATCATGATTTCCATTATTCTGTTCTCAGCCGTCATCAATCATTTTAAAGGCATTCTTGTGCTGCAAACAGGACAAAGAATCGATGCTCGATTGATTTTGGGATACTATAAGCATCTGTTGAAGCTACCGCAAAGCTTTTTCGATACCATGCGAACGGGGGAGATCATTTCTCGGATTAATGATGCGGTTAAAATCAGGACCTTTATTAATGATGTGATCGTCGGTTTTGTGGTCAACGTGTTTGTTCTTGTTTTTTCGTTTACGCTCATGTTCATTTTTTACTGGAAGCTAGCGCTGATGATGCTTTTTGTCATTCCGATGTATCTGGTCATTTACGCTTATTCGAATAAAATCAACAAGAAGACTCAGCGTGAACTTATGGAAGCTTCCGCTGATCTCGAGGCTCAGCTGGTGGAATCTATAAATGCCGTGAGCACAATCAAGCGCTTTGGGATGGAAACCTATACCAACATCAAGACGGAGTCGCGCTTCGTCAATATGTTGAAAGCAGTTTATGACTCTGGTAGAAATGGCATTTGGATAGGAAACCTCAGTGGCTCCGTTACCTCCCTTTTTACGATTGTCCTGTTGTGGATAGGTACCTCTTTTGTGCTTCGTAATGAGCTGACTCCAGGGGAGTTACTCTCATTTTATGCGATCATGGGCTATTTTACAGGGCCGGTGGCCAGCTTCATCGGCATGAATAAATCCATTCAAGATTCTTTAATCGCAGCAGATCGTCTTTTTGAAATCATGGACGTGCATACCGATGAGGAAGAAGGCCTTATGCCGATGTCTAAAGAGAAGCTCGGGCCCATAACATTTAAGGATGTGAAATTCCGATACGGTTCTCGTGCTACAGTTTTTGAGAATCTAAATTTGGTGATCCCTCATGGTGAGGTGACAGCGATCGTAGGACAGTCAGGCTCTGGGAAATCTACCCTGTTATCGCTGCTGCAGAAATTATATCCACTGAATGGCGGTAAAATTTTTATAGGTGAGCATGACATCTCTTATGTTAAAGCGGATTCGCTTAAGGAATTAGTGGGTGTGGTGCCTCAGAACATTCATTTGTTTGCAGGTAATGTGTTAGAAAATATCGCGATAGGGGATTTCACGCCTGATATGAACCGCGTAATCAGTATTTCCAAGCAATTAGGGATACTCGATTTTATCGAAGAGCTTCCCCAGGGTTTCCAAACCTATATAGGTGAAAACGGTGTGAGCCTGTCTGGGGGGCAGCGTCAGCGATTGGCTATTGCGCGAGCACTGTATAAAAACCCTGAAATTTTAATTTTTGATGAGGCTACCTCAGCCTTAGACAGCACATCGGAAGAATACATCTTAAATACCCTATATACATTAAAAAAAGAGCGCAAGACTGTCATTTTGATTGCCCATCGCCTCAGCACGGTCGTCCGAGCGGATAAGATAGTAGTCATGGACAAGGGGAAAGTGGTGGAAGAAGGTAACCACTTTGATTTGATCGAAAAGGATGGGGCTTATGCCGGCATGTGGAAAAAACAGCTGCCAGAGTCCGCCACAGTAAATTTTTCTTAGAACCAGCAAATCATAGTATATGAAACACTTCAACTCAAGCCTTAGGTACAGCCTCTTCTTTTTGATGGGGCTTTTCCTGTGGAGTAGCCTCGCAGAAGCCCAAGTGAACCGGCGCTTCGCTACGACCATTCAAAACTCAAACAATACCAACAACCAAAATAATGCGGTAGATGGGAATTTGAACACATTCGCTACTGTTAGATCAGGCGCTGGTGTAGCAGCAGGATTAGGTTCTTTTACTGGTTTTGTGACGATTCAATTTGACCAGCCTATTCCTGCTAATCAAACGACATTCGTTCGCTTGAATTTTAACGACGATATCCTTGGTAGTTTGCTGAATGGGGGATTAGGTAATTTAGTAGCTAACATAGGTGGAGCCTTACTTTTTGGTAATCATACCGTAAGTGTGGCTGCCTTAAATAATGGCACATTGGTTAATAGTGCTTCTACTGGAGACCCTGAAACGCTAACAAGTGATAGATTTCGGGTATTAGTGGATCCAGAAGGTAGGGTGTTTCTTGCTATTACACCGACGGGTACTTATAATCAAATAAGAGTTGGTTCCTCTACAAGTGGATTATTAGGTTTTAATACAACAAACACCGTTCAAGTCTTTGGTGCTTTTACCTTAGACGGACAGGAAGACTGTCCTGATCCTGTATTTACAGGGTTTAATACCTCAGGGCTTACATTGGATGCATTGAATTTGAATCCTCCTGTTCGGAATCCTCAAAATGCAATAGATGGAAATCCTAATACTTTCTCGAGCTTATCTTTCGGTGTATTAGGAGTAGCAGGCGTTATTGAGCAATTTGTAGTTCTTGGCGCCCCATCAAGGCCAGATGCTACCTTTAACGTACGCTTGCGCTTAACACAGAGCTTGCTTACTGCGGGGGTATTGAATAATGTGAATATCGTAACTACTCGAAATGGTCAGGTAGTTACCAATCAACCGTTGAGTAATCTCTTGAATGTGGATTTATTAGGGCTATTGCAGCCGGGTCAATTTTTTGATTTCCCCGTTACGCCTGGTGTGCCCGTAGATCGCATTTTTGTACGCTATAATTCGCTAGTTAATTTATCTGTGGCACAATCGCTTGATTTTGCTGGAGTTTTCCCGGGTATTGCGCACCAGAGGTGGATGCTGATGCTGCCAATGTAGAAATTTGTGAAGGTGAATCGGCTATCTTAACTGCCACAGCACCACAGGGAACAGTATTACGCTGGTACAACGTAGCAGAAGGGGGTGCTCCTTTAGCGGAAACTGCTTTTAATGAGCCGTTTACCACTCCGGTATTGACAGAAAACACTACGTTCTTTGTTGCCGCCTTTGATCCTTTATGTAATGTAGAGTCTCTGCGCGTGCCTATTGAAGTAACGGTAAACCCTGCTCCAAGGGCGGATGATATAGTAGTGACTGGAAATGACATAGAAATTTGTCCTACCGATGCGCTTGTACTCACTCCAGCACTTTCTCCTTCTAGTACGATCGATCCAGCTGTCGCTAAATTCCGCTGGTATTTAGATGAGAATAAGAATCGTGAGATTCTAGATGGCGATGTGATTAATGGGGCTAATTTCGCTATTGATGCGAATGGTATCTTGACGGTCATGAACTTGGGACCTAACTCGGGTATTCCGGCACTCTTTGTAAGTGTGACGAATGAGTTCATGTGTGAAAACCCTGCGGGTGACCTGTTTATGGTTCCGATACTTTTTAGGGATGATTGTGATGATGCCATGTTGATGCTCGTGAAGGAGTCAGCGCCTACGGTCATTGCAGGCGAAAGCCTGGTTTATACATTAACCGTCCGAAATAATGGACTAGCTCCTTCTGTCAATACAGTCGTTCGTGATGTTTTGCCGAAGGGCTAATTTTCCAAGAGGCCTCTGAAGGGGGTGTCTTCCAGAATGGTGAAGTGGTATGGAATCTTGGTGAACTGGCGCCAGCGGCTGAGCGTGTCTTGACGCTTACTGTAGGGGTGCCAGCTAATGTTCCAATGGGTACTGTAATTACTAATATTGCAAATGCCGACAGTGATAACGAACCGAATGGCCCTGTTAATAGTGATCCAAATGAAGTGACGGTAGAAACTCTCGCGAATCTGGCCATTTCGAAGCAATCGACTACGGCGCGAGCGGTAGCGGGCGAGAACTTGGCCTACACGATTACGGTGACGAATAATGGACCAAGTGATGCACAAGAGGTAGTAGTAACGGATCCGATTCCGATGGGAACTACTTTTGTAAGTGCGGACATGGGTGGCATGTTGGAGAATGGCATTGTGACTTGGAATGTGGGTACCCTCCCAGCGGGCGAGACGGTGACCTTAAGCTTAGTGGTGCTGGTAGATGCAGACTTGGCAGACGGTACAGTGATTTCGAATATCGCGATTGTGAATAGTCCTACAGATCCAGAAACACCGAAGGAGTCTGATCCAGACGAGACGCCAGTGGATAATAATCGTC
>NZ_AJYA01000078.1 GCF_000265075.1 Nitritalea halalkaliphila LW7
TCAGTAGGTTTGAGTKGCTCCCTTGGCATACATTACTTGCGGTTTGGCTTTTGCTTACAACTTTCGATATTTAATTATTAACAGGCTTTCTTAAAAGAAAGCCTATAAATCTTATTTTAAATATGAAAATATCCATAATCTCCTCATTGGTCGATTTTATTTTTCAAAAAAATTAGAACAAACAAATTTGAAGAAAATCAAAAAAATATTCTTAAATACACAAGAATTGAAATTGACCTTTTTCTTCGTTGACAGAACGCTTTACTTTGAAGACCAAGGTGACTTTATTATAAATTTCGAATTACCTAGATATCATTTAATTACACTGCTGCTTATCTATGTGATTTCTTTTTTTTCTTATAATTTTTTACTTATTTCTCTTTTCGCCTTCTCTGTTATTATTTTCAATAATAATTAATCTCCTTGTATCTAAAAGAATTTTATATTCAGCCTATGTTAAAATTATTTAAACGCACATGAAATATATCAAAAGGTTTTTTGATCAAGACCAACAAAAAGATTATTTTCACCAAATATCGGAGTCTACGTGGAATGATCTAAATATGGACCAAGTTTTTGAGACTATTGATTACACAACAACAAAATACGGACAGCAATATTTATATGAAAGTTTAAGAAATATAAAGAAAGGATCCTTAATAGACTCTAAAATTGAGATCGGGGTAAATGAAATAAAAGACAATCCTTTAATTGAACTAAAAATAACAAAGAAGTTAGAATATATTTCAAAAAATGATTCCTACCATTTTTGCGATCTGTTTCTAAACCCAAAAAAGTCCGAAAGTAGTATTTTTTTATTTTACATCCTATTGTCCATTTCTTCGATTTCACTTACGATATTAATCTTCTTTAATTCGAATTTGATTATTCCCTTAATCATAAATATGATTATCAATTTCTACTTTCATTATCGAGAAAAACTTAATACTTTATCAGATTCAGTCAAATATGCAGAACTTGGCACCTTATTGATTGTGGTAAGATCCATTTCAGGTTTATTAGAAAGAAATGGATTAAACATGGGTATTACCCCAGATAAAAATGGGCTTAACTTTCTTATTAGAAAATGTAGTTTGTTTAAAATAAATATCAGTTCATTGGGAGAACTGTCTCAAATGATAGATTATTTCTTTGAATTGGTTAAGTCCATGTTTCTTTTGGAGATTATTTTCATTCAAATTGCTAGGAATGGAGTAGGGGAAAAATTAGACATGATAAAAAATAATTTTGTTTTTATTTCTCATATAGACTTGGTTATTTCAATTCACAAAATAAGAAAAAAATTTCTCAATGTAAATATTCCCACAGAAACCGATGATTTTCATTTTGTCGGAAGAGAGATTTTTCACCCTTTAATTCCAGACGGGGTTAAAAATGATTTTGATTTTTACGAAAAAGGGATATTAATTACCGGAGCAAATATGTCAGGAAAAAGTACCTTCCTAAGGACTTTGGGGATCAATACCATTTTGGCAATGACTATCAATTGCTTCTTCGGGAAATATCTTTCTTTACCTAAAACTAAGGTTTATACTTCAATTTCCAAGAGTGATAGTGTTATTGAAAATAAAAGCTTATTTTATCGAGAAGCTGAATTGATTAAGTTAATGTGTGATAAAGTTGGTGATCCTGAATATAATATTTTTTTGATAGATGAGATTTTTAGTGGTACCAATCCTCAAGAAAGACAGGTAATTGCTTCTGTAATTTTAAACTATTTAATTAGAAATAAATCTCAGGTTATTTGTACCACCCATGACTTACAGTTACCTCTTTTGCTAAATGGATTTATCTATTTTTATTTTTCAGGTACTGAAGGTGATTTTCAATACAATTATGATTATAAAATAAAAAAGGGAATTTTAACCACTACAAATGCTGTAATTGTCTTGAAGGACCTTGGATATCCGGAAAATTTGATTTCAGAAATGAAATCCAAATTAAAATCCTAAAACTAGGAAAGAAATTGATATGATTTTAATTCAAATTGAGACTCAAATTTTCTTCCCTTCTAGGCGTAATTTATTCTCTGCAGATCTGAAGTTCAATTAGACCCTAGGTGGAATTTGCAATTCCACCCTCTTATTTGTCTGCCGTGCATGGCAATCAACTAGTTGGTAAAAGTCCACTCTGGGAGGGGTAATCGCCAACCACTAGCCAAAAGCAAGGGTGTCCACGGCGAGGTGGAATCTGAAGGAAGCTGGCGGCAAAACTCCGCCCCGATGAACACGAATCTCATCAGGCATATCCAACGGGATGAGTCTGCCATACAAGACAAAGTCCAAAGATTACACGGACGTTCGCATGTAGATGAGGCGGGGACATGGAGTGAAAGTGTGTTAGCTTCCCACGGAAGGTCTCACGCACTATTAAAGACGGACGGGTTGTATCTTTGATACACAAATACCTCAATGCAGGAGTGGGGATAGATGTTAACTTTAAAACTAGTAAAATGGGCGTGCCTCAAGGCAGAACATTGATTCCGCTCTAGAGCAACGTACTTTTCCAAAGTAGCCTGAACTCCGCTCGATTCGGCCTCTTTACGAACCTTCAGCTTCTTTTCTTGAAAAATTCCCTCTTTATTGTCAACGTAAATTTACAGAATTAAATATTTTGTGTTCGATTACTTAGTGGGGGCTAGTGCATTGCTATTTCGTTTTTTTTTTACTATTTTATTATTTTATTTGGGTTAAATGATTTTGATAGCTCCTGGTGCCCATTTTTTCTGCTTAATTCAGAATACTATTTTATAACCTAATTATTATATTTGGAGTTTAAGTAGTGTTATGCGTTTAAAAGTATATGGTTTTGGCTATGTAGGGGAATACCGTGGCAGGATTGAAGTATTATGAGCGAACCAAACTCTTGATAGAGTTGATCGAAAAGAAGAAGACAGGAGGACCATCTGAGCTGGCAAAAAAGCTTCAAGTTCACAAGAGAACGGTTTATAGGATTTTGGATGATTTACGTCTTTCTTCTCCTTATGAAATCATCTATTGTAAGGAATCAGGCGGTTACATTTTTTTAGAAAAAAAAATAAATAGGTGACAAGAAATGTCACCGACATGAAATTATATTTGAATAGTTAAATAAATTTTCAAATAAATTAAATTTGTTATGAAAGAGTTAAGTATTGACAACAGAATGGAGATGCTGAGTGGTGGGTTGTTGAATCAGTACTGTCAAAGTGATTCTGTTTCTTTTTTAGCGGGGGCAACTCTTGCTGGTACAATAGCAGGTGGTGGAATTGGATTTGTTGTTGGTTTAGGAGTCGGAGCTTTTGGAGGTTTAGCAATTACCTATTTAGGGAAGCGTTGTTAGATATTTAAAATCACAAAAAAATGAAAGAGTTACAAGAATTACGATTAGAAGAAGTATCTGGTGGTGATAGAGTCACTGCATTTTGTAATGGATTTGCTGCAGCAGCAGGAGTTTATTCGCTAGGAGCTGTCGCTAATTTATGGAACCCTATGGGGTGGGGAGGAACAATTGCTATCTCGGCTGTTGCTTTAGCATGTGTTGCATATTGAAAGATCACAAGATAGTTCAAAAATCTTTTTTATGAACTATCTTAAATAATTTATGTTATGAAGAAATTAAAATTAATTATCCTTTCGATAATAACTATGGTTGTGATTATTGGGACATTCTCTGAATATGGCAATATCTTTAACAAAATCTTATACGTTTGGGTCATCTTACTTGTGATGTATTCTATTCTTGTCAATAAAAAAATAATTTATGGTAAAAAATAGGATCATTTGAATTCAAAAGACGACCACCATACCGATAAGTGTTTAATCTTTAACTAAAGGTTTTAAAGACCTCATCGAGATTGTTCATTTAAGTGTATGCTAGCTTTACAAGAATGAAAAATAATAATTTTATTGAGTTGAGAAATGATGCATTAAATACCATCAACGGAGGAGCTTGGTCTTTAGTGGCTAAGGTAGCTGTATGGCCAGTAGGTGCCAGGGTTTCCTATTTCTTTTTCCTTAGTAAAGGTAGCAGGAAAGACACTGTGCTTATTCAAAGTAGCCTGAACTCCGCTCGATTCGGCCTCTTTACGAACCTTCAGCTTCTTTTCTTGAAAAATTCCCTCTTTATTGTCAACGTAAATTTACAGAATTAAATATTTTGTGTTCGATTACTTAGTGGGGGCTAGTGCATTGCTATTTCGTTTTTTTACTATTTTATTATTTTATTTGGGTTTAATGGTTTTGATAGCTTCTGGTGCCCCTTTTTTTCTGCTTAATTCAGAATACTATTTTAAAACCTAATTATTATATTTGGAGTTTAAGGAGTGTTATGCGTTTAAAAGTATATGGTTTGGGCTATGTAGAGGAATACCGTGGTGGGATTGAAGTATTATGAGCGAACCAAACTCTTGTTAGAGTTGATCGAAAAGAAGAAGACAGGAGGACCATCTAAGCTGTCTTAGTGACTATAACATTAATTATTAATTATAAAAAAAGTAAAATAAAATCGGTGCCACGTTTAATGGTAGTTTTTATTACTATAGGTCTACTGTTTTATGATAAAAATTTAGCTTGATATTTTATTTTTTCAGCATTAATTATAATGGAGGTGTTAGATTTCATGTTGAATAAATTACAAAAGGAGCAAAGATGATTATTTCAGAATTATAATATAACATCTTAGGCGACATTCAGCTGATTGAATACAAAATGGAATCTATTTTGTATATTTACCGCATATTATTTACGGTGGTTTGAGTTGAAAATGAATAAAATAATATAGTTAGCTGTTTATTTGTATATTATGTCTTTACTAAACTAATAATTTATGCGTTATTTTATAGAATTAAATATCGTGAGGTTCCTGTTTATTGCTACAGCTTTGCTTTTCTCTCTGTTAATTTATTTTAACTTTTGGGACGAGTTTCTAGCGGAGGAGCTGCTTTTAGTTACTAACGGGTTTGGGATATTTTTTTTATCAGCCCCCTTTTACTATTTATTTATTAGGGGACATTTCGAGGATTCCAGTTCAAACCTTCCGTTAGTTGCACTGGTAAAAGGATATTCTTTAACGTTTGAAAATCTCCTTTTTATTTCATCCTCTATTTTATTTATTTGGCTTAGTGCAGGTTTTGATATGCAGCTGATACTGTCTATCATCGAGCATTATTTATTTTTAACCTGTTTTTCTTTTGTGATTTATTGGTTTTTTGACAGGGGTATAAAAAGCCTTGCAATGCTATTTTTTTATAGTATTTTGGCATTTTATAAATTATAGTTTTCTCAATTTTTTTCCAATAAACATCTCTATTTGGCTGAACCCTTTTTCTTCGTGGTCTTATATCGCGTGGTTTAAACATGAGCTCTTCTGGATACTTTTACTTTTACCGAAGTGGTACGTTATTTTCAGGATTTTAAGTTGTCAACCTAAAGACGCTGGCGCGCCTGACATACACGCCGAGGGAAGAATGGACTAGGTGGGTGGCTGGGAAGTAAGGGAAATAAGGGTAACGCCTCTTGTATTTTGGTGTACTGGCCAGCTGTCTAACGCTGGTATAGCGCTGTCCAGGGCAGTGTCTTTTGCCCTCGATTAAGGGGTATGGGGATTAGTTGAAAAAAATAAGGGAGAAACTTTATGGTTTAGCGCAAATACGGCATCTTTGAATGTAAAGAGCAGCACGCATATGAAATTTGGTACCAAAGTCATTCATGCAGGACTACAGCCTGATCCTGCCACGGGGCACTGATGACGCCCATCTATCAAAGTTCCACCTATAAGCAGTCCTCCCCCGGTGAGCATCAAGGTTTCGCCTATGGCAGAGCAGATAACCCGACTCGGGCAGCCCTGCAAGCGAATTTGGCAGCCTTAGAAGGAGGTCGTGCCGCCTACTGTTTTGGTTCAGGAATGGCCGCCATCGATGCCTGATGCGCTTACTCCGCCCTGGTGATGAGGTTATCGCTACCCATGACCTTTATGGTGGAGCGTATCGCCTGTTTACTCAAGTTGTCGCAGCCTATGGTATTCATTTTCATTTTGTCGACCTATCCGATTCAGCTGCCATTCGCCAAAAGTTAAATGCAAGAACTCGGATGATATGGATGGAAACACCCACTAACCCGACCTTGAAAATCTTAGACATTCGAGCTGTCGTGGAACAGGTTTGCGGACAGCACATTTGGGTTGCTGTGGACAATACGTTTGCAAGTCCCTATCTTCAAAACCCCTTAGAATTAGGTGCCGATATCGTGATGCATGCGCTCACCAAATACATCGCGGGGCATTCAGACTTGCTGATGGGGGCGGTGATCGTCCGTGATCCGGAACTGGCGGAGCGTCTGGCGTTTATTCAAAATACCTGTGGTGCGATTCCTGGCCCTCAAGATTGTTTTCTGACGCTACGTGGGATCAAAACGCTGGCGCTACGCATGCAGCGCCACTGTGAAAATGGCCGAGCCGTAGCCGAGTTTTTAGCGGCACATCCAGCTGTACAGCATGTCTACTGGCCTGGTTTGGAAGATCACCCGGGCCACGTGGTGGCCAAAGCACAAATGCGTGACTTCGGTGGTATGCTCTCCTTTCGTTTAGTGGATGATCGCGTAGAACGTGCATTAGCGCTGATGCGGCGCTGTCGCTTGTTCGCGCTGGCGGAATCTTTAGGGGGTGTCGAGTCTCTGATCGGACACCCCGTTACCATGACCCATGGCAGCATCCCGAAAGCAGCGCGCGAGGCGGTGGGTATTACCGATAGCCTCATCCGATTAAGCGTAGGCATCGAAGATGCCGAGGACTTGATCGCCGATTTAGAACAGGCCTTAGCGGGTGCGCATTAGCCCGATGAGCGAGGCCTTGGCTGCAGGTTTTACAGGCACTTGGTGATGGCCTTTAAGAGGCTGGCAGAGTGGGCTACCTGTGCTTTGCGCCGTGCGCGCACCTTTGCCAAAAACGTGCGATAGGCCTCCTGTGTCTGCTCTTCCATGGACACGAAATAGGACAAGTGCTGCAGGAAAAGCTGCACCTCAAACCAGTGGCGAATCGCTACAAGCAGTTCCGTAAAGCGCTGATGCATCTCGGGCAGAAAAATGCTTTCCAAACCTACTGAGAGCCGGATATTTTCCAGAACCACCACCCGCTGCAGGGCCTCATACACCTGTCTCCACTGTGGGGCGTCCAAGAGGTCACCATCACAGAAACGAATAAAGGCCAGCTCTTCCTCTACCAGGGCCTGGCTGGTCTGATGCAGGGTCAAGGGCTCCACCGCCTTGCTGCCCTTATGCAGGGCCTTGTAAAAAGCCGCATGGGCGGCAGGGGTGAGGGTGTGCACCTCCTCGAACGCTTCGGCGTACAAGCTGAGCTTTTCCTTTTCCAAGGCCTGGGCATAACTGGGTAGGCGCAGGGCCAGAGCCTTTCCGAAATGGGCGTACTGGTTTTCGATGGCCTTCAGGTGGCGCGTCCGACGAAAGTAGCGCTGCAAGCGTTTAAATGCATCGGGTAGGTGCAGCTCCTCCCTCTGGCGCAAGCGTCCCACGAGGGCGGCATAGATCTCTAAGAATAGAAGCGCCTCCTCAGCTTCTGCGGCGCGCTTGCTTTTGTATAATTTACCTACTGCCAGCAGCGCCTCTTCCAGCCGCTGGTACTGCTTATCACAAATCGCGAATATGGAGGGTAGCGTCTGACTCATAGGGACTTCGTGTTCATGAGTGGGTGATTTTTACCAGGGTGGCACCATAGCCAAAACGGCTTTTTTGGCTGTCTTTAAAGTAGGCGATGCCCTTCCACTGCCCGAGCTGCTTGTGAATTTCTTTGCGCAGCACCCCATTTCCGATCCCATGGATAAAGGTGATTTCATCCATACCCGAAAGAATGGCCGCATTTAGCTGCTCCTCGAAGGTACGCAGCTGGAGTCGAAGCATTTCTCCGTTACTCATGCCTGCGGAGTCGGTGACCAGCTGCTCGATGTGCAGGTCCACAGCGGCAGGTGGTCGCTTTACCTTCGGAACTGCAGGGGCCTGAGCGGTCGGGGAGAGGGCCTGCAAGCTTTCATTCAGGGCCAGCACGTCCAGCTCGCGGGTATGCTGCAGCAGTTCGAAGACGTATCCCTTTTTCTGGAGCAGCGGCGCAGTACCTTTCTGCTTGAAAAAGGTGGTTGCCTTAAATTTAAAACTACGTTCAAAGGGAGGCAGTGCACGCTCGATTTTGTAGTTGATCGGAATAAACTGCGCCTTCATCGGGGGCCACTCTTGAAAGGCTTTGATGCTTTTTTCACCGATCTTTAGGCTTTTTCCTGCATCCAGGCGCTCGGCGAGCAGGGTGATGGCATTTTCCCCATACTGCTCCGAAAGGTAGCAGAGGTACGACTTAGAGGTGGCATTACAGAGGTACACTGCGAGCAGGTCATCGTTTATGGGCAGGTAGGCCAGCACCAAGCCCTCCCGAGAGGTAACTTTCTCCTTCTTCCCCGGTACAAAATCCGGTACTTGCTCCTCTTTTTTACCAAAAAACGCGGTCTCCGCTTGTGCGATCACCACCACCTCATTGCGCATGGCGGGGATGCGGAAACCATCCTCGATTTCCACTTCCACGCGGCCACTGCCCGAGATTTTCGTGATCACACCTTCCTCTTGGCCGTGTAGCAGCCGTACCCGATCTCCTATATTCATCCTAATGCTTCTTTATACGTTTGTATGGCGCGCTCCCGCGCAAATTTATGCTCCACCATGGGCTTGGGATACTTGGATGTCCCGTACTCGGGCACCCATTTTTTAATGTATGCTCCCTCCTTATCAAATTTGTCTGCCTGTGCGCTGGGATTAAACACACGGAAGTAAGGCTGGGCGTCCGTACCGGTCCCTGCGGCCCACTGCCAGCCCCCATTATTCGAGGAGAGCTCGAAATCAAGTAATTTTTTCGCAAAATACGCTTCTCCCCAACGCCAGTCAATTAATAAATGCTTCGTCAGGAAGCTGGCTACGATCATGCGCACCCTATTGTGCATGTAGCCGGTGGCATTTAGTTCCCGCATGCCCGCATCTACGATGGGGTATCCCGTCTGGCCTTGGCACCATTTTTCAAAATCCGCTTCATCGTGGCGCCAGGGGATTTGATCATAGGCTGGCTTGAAGGCAGCGTCCACCACCTGCGGGTTATGGGCTAAAATCATCATGTAAAACTCGCGCCAGATGAGCTCATTCAGGTAGGTGTCATTAAGTTCCTGTGCTTTTTTTGCCAGCTGGCGGATGGACACCGTCCCGAAGCGCAGGTGGATTCCGATCCGTGTGGTGCCCGCCCGTGCGGGGAAATTACGCAGCTCGTCGTATTTTTTTTTACGATGGTTTCGTTCAGGTCCATCGGTGGAATCTGGATGGAGCTGCGCGTAAAGTTCATATCCTCCAAGCTTGGAAAGGGCAAGGGTTCGGTTTGAAAAAAGGCCTTTTCGTCCAGCTTCTGTTCCTCTAAGCTCAGCTCCTTGAATTTGGCGCGCCAGGCTTTGCTGTAGGGGGTGAAGACCTTATAAAACTCTCCGGAGCCATTCAGCACTTCGCCTTCTTCTAAGATCACCTGGTCTTTAAAGGTTCGAAAAGGGATATCGGCCTCTTCGAGCAGCTCCTCGATTTGGGCATCGCGGGAGCGTGCGTAGGGCTCATAGTCGCGGTTCGTAAATACGGCCTCCACCCGGTAGCGCTTCAGCAGCTCGGGGAAAATTTTTTCAGGAAGCCCGTAGTGCACCTCCATGCTGCTTCCTTTGGCTTGGAAGGCCTCCCGCAGCGCCGCCACCTGTTCGTGGATAAACTGGACACGGGCATCGGAGCGGTCTTCTAGCTCATCCAGGATATGCCGGTCGAAGATAAATAGGGGCAAAACATTCTTTTTCTCCCGGCAGGCTGCTGCCAGGCCGGTATTGTCTTCTAGTCGTAGGTCCCTTCGGAACCAAAATAGCGTGATATTTTCCATACATATGCTCTTGTCATACAAATAGCCCTTGCGGGCAAATTGTTTGCGCTAGTGCAGAACCTTCGTTCTCCCAGCTGCTTAGTCTTTCGGACGCGGGAGCTGCTGCAGGTCGATCGGGATCCATCCCTCTTCTTCCGATCGGAATAGCAGGTCGGCATCGAAGGGGTTCGGGCGCTCCGGGGCTGTGGGTCCATCTTCGGTGATGCGGTTTCGGATGCGGTTAAAGAGCTCCCGGAAACTGTTGAAGGCCAAGGTCTGCGAGAGGGAGACCCCATAGGTGGCCACATTTTGCGCCAGCGAAAGCGAGGTGAAGGTATTAAAATTATTTCGGTTATAAATGCGCATGCGGTAGCGCCCGTCCTGAGTGAGCAGGTATTCGGCCTGCCAGTCTCCGGCGATGCTGTTAATGTCCGCATTTCCCTGCAGGTCTGTGAAGCCCCCATCCCGAGTGACGCGCAGGCGCCCGTCCAGGAAGGTGTAAGCCACGCGCAACTGAAAGGTTTCCAGGGCAGTCTGGTCGATGGTGGCTAAATCGATGTCCACCTCGAGGTTTTGGTCCACCTGGGCGATAAAGCTGTTTAGCTGGGAGCTGAGCAGCTGGCTGAGGTTAGAGGAGGCCAAGTTGGTGACGCCAGAAAATTGCCCTTCGGGCGAAAAGGAGCGCATCATGATGACCGAAAATACCTGGCGGTTTTTTTCTTGCTCGTCGTTTTGGATGCGGTTTTTAAAGGCGGAGATGTAGGTTTGGATATTTCCCTCGGGGAATTCACTAAAATCGAAGTCAAAATCGATGTCAGGGGAGAGGATATTGCCATTTAGGCGCATCAGCACGCGTAGGGGCCAGCGGCGGCGGAGCTGGGCATCTTCCGATTCCAGCCCCTGAGCATTCGCCTGTAGGGAGAGGAGGGAGACGCTTTCTTGGTAGAAGGCGCGCAGGTCCATCACCCCCTCATAGGGATCTCCGAACCAAGAGATGCGCCCGCCTGGCTCCACGCTGAATTCGCGACGGATGACATTATACAGGGAGAAATTGTACTTGGCCTCGGTGATTTCGTAGGTGCCATTCATGGTAAAATTTCCCAGGTTATCGATACCCAGGTCCAGCACGCCGCGTCCGCGCCCTTGGATATGCTCACCTGTTCGTGGGTCCACCTGGATTTCCGCATACGCGTCTGGGGTGATGTCTAAGGAGAAGTTCAGCCGATAGTTTTTACGTTCGCGGCGCTGATCGGCGGCACTTTCTCGCGCGAGGGTATCCCCCACCTCGAAAATGCGGATAAAGTCCTCCTGGGCTTGCACGTTCGAGCTGCCGAGGGGGATGTAGATGGCGGTATTCGGTTCCGAGCGCAGGCGTGCCTCGAAGACGATGTCGCTCAGTGGGCCATCGATACGAATGTTTCCTGTCGCGAAGGCCGTCCCATAAAAGAGTTCATTATCCCGCACATCGGTATTTAGAAGCTGCACATTTCGTAGGTCTGCATTAAGGTCGAGCAGCAGATCGCTAAAGAAGCGGTGGCGGATGGCTCCTTGGATGCGGGCGTTCCGCCCAAAGGTATCGCGAAGGGTCAGTCCGCTCAGGTTTATACTTGAGTCCGTAAAGCGGATGGTGCCGTTTAGTGCGTAGCGGGTCTGGGTATAGTCTAGGAGAAAGCTGCCTTCTTCGAGGCGTGCATCTCCTCGCACCAGCGGCTGTCCGAGGCTGCCGCCGACGAGCAGGTCTCCGCTCACCGTTCCGTCCACCTCCCGCACATAGTCTTCCAGAAAGGGTTCTAAAATATCCAGACGTGCTCCCTGTAGGCGTGCCCGCAGGTTAAGAAAATTTTCCTCGCCGGCGAGCGTGCCGCTCAGCGCCAGTACTTCCTGTCCCTCGCGGTAGTTTTCCAGGTTAACATTCAGCGTATTTTCGGCGAAGTAGGTGGCCAGCTCCACATCTCCCAGCAGGAAATCATTGATCGTGATGCGGTTCAGGCGTAGGTTACCGTTGATGTCATTTCTACCCTCGCTGCGGTTCAGAGAGAAGATGCCGTT
The DNA here is from genome assembly GCF_000265075.1 of Nitritalea halalkaliphila LW7. Lineage (GTDB taxonomy): Bacteria > Bacteroidota > Bacteroidia > Cytophagales > Cyclobacteriaceae > Nitritalea > Nitritalea halalkaliphila. The sequence goes on from NZ_AJYA01000078.1 coordinate 11,977, forward strand.
CGCTGTGCCTGTGAAGGTTTTTAGGCTGAGGGTGTTAAAAAAATCTAAGTTAAAGTTTTCGATCTGCAGCTCGAGTACTTCATCGGAATCGCTGCGGAGGGCGCCATTTAAGGCGATGAACTGCTGCTCCTGCTGTAGCCGTACATTATCGAAGAAGATGCCTTCTGGCTGGATGATGATCTCATTTTCCTCTTCGAAGCGCCAGATGCGCTCCATGACTTGAAAGGTGGAGGGGGCCAGCCGCAGGGAGCTGTAGCGGGGAAAGAGCTGCAGGTCAGCGGAAAGGTCGATGTAGCTGGCCGTGCTCTCCTGTACCTGCTGGTAGCGCAGATCGATGGTGTCTCCCTGCCAGTCTGCCAGAAAGGAGGCATCGGAGAAGATTAGCCCATTCGAGAGACTTTGTTCTGCGGAGCGCAGCAAGAGGTGGGCTTCTACCCGATTATCTGCCATGCGCTTGGTGGTGATAAACTGCAGGTCATTTTTAAGCAGCTGATTCGTGCCATAGCGGAGCGTGTCGATGTCCGTTTTGAGCTCAAACTGCCGAGTGCCGGCTTCTTGGCGGAAGCGTCCGAGGATAGAAGTATTGGGCGAGAGCCCCAGATCCGGCACAAACAGCTGCATCAGGGGGTTGATTTCGATTAGATTCACCGAAAGGTCGATGGCGTAGGTTTCTGCCTCTCTGGCCTGGGAGAGATTACGGAGTTTTTCGCGGTCATTCGTCAGCTGCGCCCAGTAGTTTTGGCCGAGGGCCACCACATCCTGCACCAGACTTTCCACTTTGAAATTGCCATTTATGGCGGCTACCAGTAGGTCTGAGTTAAGGCTGATGGTACGCCCCTCTCCGGTGAAAAGGGACTGGAAGAAAAAGTTGTCCACGCTAAGTTCACGTCCCTCATAGCCGAGGCGGATGTTTTTAAAGCGGGCGATCCCTTCGATCGCATCCAGGCTGAGTCCCTGCACGTCCACATCCACTTCACCGCTGAGGAAGCTTTCTTTTTCGAGCAAGTTTAGGCGGTCGAGGAAGGCGGTGTCGATGCTGGCGTAGAGATTTACCGAGTCGCGGCCATTTCGGAGGTCCAGGGTTCCCGAAAAAGCGGCTTTCAGATTCGGGTCGGCCACTTGCAGTTCGCCGCTGAAGAGGTCTAAACCATAGGTGGCATTCGTCCGAATGTTGGTGTAGGTGTAGCCTTTAATTCCCAGGCGCTGGATGTCGGCATCTACGGAAAGTAGGGCTTTTTCGATGCTGAGGCCTTCCCCGCGGATGCGTCCATTAAAGCTGGTTTTTTGGAGCAGGGGGTTTTCCAGTAGGCGTCCTAGGTCTAGGTCCCGCACCTGAACTCGTCCCTGGTAGGTGGGCTCGGCACCGCTGTGGGTGTAGCGAATGGAGCCACTGGCCTGCCCGATACCGGTTCGGAAGCTGCCATTCGCCTGAAAGTCGCGGGTGTATCCGCTAAAAAAGGTGTCAAAGCGGATGTCGCGGAGCTTGGCCACTTCGGGGTAGGTGCCTTCCTGGACATAGGGGCGCAGGTCGCTGCTGTACATGACCGAATTACGTAGGGCAAGCTCGAAGTAGGTGGTGGACAGACTGGGGAGTCCGCGGATGCTAAACTCTCCGAAAAGGGCGCTGCGCTCGCCGAAGCGGATGAGTAGTTGCTCGGAGCGCAGGTCTTCGATGGTGCCGGTAATTTCACCACTGAGCACCAGGCGGTCTTCGATGGCTGGAAGCTGTTCACTGAAATAGCGTAAATCTTTTATGTCTAGGTTCGCTTCGCTGAGCTTCGCGAAAAGCTGCACCTCCCGGGTGAAGGAGGAGAGCGCGGAGAGCTTGGCATATTCGAAACGCAGGTAGTCGCGAATTTCTGTTCGGTTCGATCGCAGGTAGAGGGCGTCCAGCTCGATCGCCGTCGGGGTGTAGGTGAAGTGGGTCTGCAACTGTTGAATCGGGACTCCCGCGGTAGCTTCCTGGCCGCGCAAGTAGTTCAGCTGGAAGCTCAGGGTCGAGCCTTCCAGGGAGATTTTTTCCGCTTCAGTCAGCAGCTCCCGGAAGCGCAGCCTGTTGTAATCGAAGCCTCTGGCTAAAGGTTCAGCGCCATAATTGAGTATGTCTACGCTGCCTTCCTCGAAGTGTACACGGCCGATGTAAAACCGCTGCTGTTTCTGTTCCGTTCGTTCCTTTTCAGAGGCGAAGAGCTCTTGGATGCGGAAGATAAAGTTAGCCAGATTAATGCCCTCCACACCTTCATGCTGGAGCAGGCGCACCTGTCCGGATTTAAAGCGAATTTCATCGATGCCAGGCTGTTCGGCGTCGAAGAGCACCCGTGGGGAGAAGTCCAGGTAAATCTCCCGCATGTTCACCATAAGGCTATCCTGCGGGTCATAGATGCGGACCCGTTCTAAGGTCACGGCATCCCACCAGCGTATTTTCACCCGGTCGATTTCTGTGCGGAACCCCGTACGTTCTGAAAGTAAGGCTGTCAGCTGTGTGCTCAGAAAGGTCTGGACGGTGGGCAGCTGCAGCGCCACCAGCAGGAGGAGAAGAAAAAGCAGCAAGTAGAGGGTCCCCTTCAGAAGGAAGCGAAGGAAGGCATTCAGGCCGTTCCATAATTTCTTCGTAACTTTCGCTTTATTTTCCAAGGAACTCTATTCAATGGCGATTAACATTCTGGCGATCGAGTCTAGCTGTGATGAAACCTCTGCTGCACTCATTTCTAATGGCAAAGTACTTAATAATATCATCGCGACACAATCTGTGCACGAAAAATATGGGGGAGTGGTGCCGGAGCTGGCCTCGCGGGCGCATCAGCAGCATCTGATTCCTACGGTGCATGCCGCCTTAGAGGAGCAGGGGCTCCGCCCAAAGGATTTGAACGCGATCGCCTTCACGAAGGGGCCGGGCCTACTGGGCAGTTTGCTGGTGGGGGTGTCCTTTGCGAAAGCGATGGCCTATGCCCTAGACCTGCCGCTGATCGAGGTGAACCACATGCAGGCACATATTTTAGCACATTTTATCGAGGAGCCGCGGCCAGCCTTTCCTTTTTTATGTTTGACAGTGAGTGGAGGTCATACGCAGCTGGTGCATGTGCGGGGGTATTTTGATATGGAGATTATCGGGCAGACCCAGGACGATGCTGTGGGTGAGGCCTTCGATAAGACGGCCAAGCTGCTCGGTTTACCCTATCCCGGGGGGCCACTGATCGATCGGCATGCTGCCGCTGGCAACCCACATGCCTACGCCTTTCCGATCACGGAGATGCCTGGCTATGATTTTAGTTTTTCGGGAATTAAAACCGCGGTACTCTATTTTCTTCGCGATCAGATGCAGGCGGATGCCACGTTTATCTCTCGGGAGCTGGCAAACATTTGCGCCAGCGTGCAGTATACCTTAGTGGAAATGCTGCTGCGCAAGGTGCGTAAGGCGGCGCGTGAGCTAGGGCTGCGGCAAGTGGCCATCGCCGGTGGGGTGAGTGCTAATTCGGGGCTGCGTGCAGCGCTGGAGCAGGAGGCAGAAAAGCGCGGCTGGAGTTTATTCATCCCGAAGTTTGAATACTGCACCGATAATGCTGCCATGATCGCGATGGCGGCGCATTACAAGTATCTGGAAGGAGATTTTGTAGGCATGGATGTGGTGCCGGAAGCGCGCATGAAGTTTTAAGGACTGAAGTCGAAAAAAAGATGAAGAAAGACAATCGATTTGAAAAAATCATCAATATCAAGAATAAGAAGGCCCGCTTCGAGTATGAGTTTATCGACACCTATGTGGCAGGGATTACGCTGAAAGGAACGGAAATCAAGTCTATTCGGGAGGGAAAGGTTTCCCTGACGGAGGCCTACTGCTACTTTAGACGAAATGAGTTGTACATCAAGCAGATGCACATTACGCCGTACAGTATGGCGACGGTGTACAACCACGATGCTACGCGTGAGCGAAAACTCTTGCTGAATCGTAAGGAATTAGATAAATTAGAGACCAAATTTGAAGAAAAGGGGCTTTCGATCGTGCCGGTGCGCTTGTTTGTGAATGATAAGGGCTTAGCAAAGGTGGAAATCGCCCTGGCAAGAGGAAAAAAACTGCATGACAAGCGCCAAGGGATAAAAGAACGCGACGTGAAGCGCGAAATGAGCCGACTATCCTACTAAACAAAATCCCATAAGGCCTTGTTTTTATGCATAGTAAACAAGTACAGTATGGAAAAAAGGGTGTTGATTTTAAACTTAGATCACACGCCGATCGCGGTGGTTTCGGCCCAGAAAGCGTTGGTATTACTATTTCTCAATAAAGCGACATCGCTTTCCCACTACGAATCACTCGAAATTCGTACCGTGAGCAGGAGTTTTAGGTATCCGGCGGTGGTGCGGCTTGATGCCTATAAAAATATTCCCTACCGAGGGGTGCTGCTTACGCGGAATAATGTTTTTCGCCGCGATAAAGGGCAGTGCCAGTACTGTGGTTCGGTAAAAAATCTCACCGTAGATCATGTCATTCCGCGCTCTAAGGGTGGCAAAACATCGTGGACAAATCTCATCACAGCGTGTAATCGCTGTAACACCTATAAGGGAGATAAAAAACCCGAGGAGGTGGGGTTTCGGCTGCCTTATGCCCCTTATAAACCCACACTTTCCCATTTTTTAGCCGATTATGCAGAGCGGCACGCGATGGAATGGCTCCCTTTTTTGGAAGTCAAACCCGTGGGCTGAGCTTGGCGAGGTTTTTGCCCTGAGCTCTCCTAAAATAGATGAAAAATAAGCTCCTGAGGGAGGGAGTAGTAAAGGGTATAAATGATGGCGGAAGATACACAAAAACGGGAACGCTTTAAAGTGGGGGCCAAGGTGATCCTGGGCTTTGTGCTGGCGCTTATTTTGGTTTTGGCCGTGGCCTCAGTAACCTACATCAGCATCCGTAATCTGCTGGACACGGTAGAGGAGCTGAGCGAACCGAATGAGAAGCTGCAGGAGCTAAACGGCCTTTTAGGGGACATTTATTTGATGGATATGTCCCGTCTCAACAGGACCTCTGACAAGGATTCTGTGCTAACGGCTGCTTTAGAAAGCATCAAAGAGCGGCATAAGCGCCTAATCGAGCAGGCCAATACTCCCGATGAGAAAGAAAAATACGAGCAGATTAATTTAGCCGTGCGGGAGCTTTTAGTAGGGTATGCAGGCTGGAGGAGGTGCGGTTTAACTTAACCAGTAGGAACTTTTCAGAAAAGGCATTAGGGGATATCGAGCGCCGCATCCGCAGGCAGCAGGAGCGAAAGGAATTAGAGTTTTTAGGGCGTATCCGCGATAAATCAAGCTTAGATAGCCTGAAGCGCGGGAGAATTTTTAGCGAGGAATCCAAGGAGCAGGAAGAGGAGCTCAAGAGCTTCGTGGAAGAGCTCGAGAAGCTGTCTGTAGAGCAGGAAGGCAGTCAGCGGGCCGACACAGACGCTATTTTGGGGAACATCAAAACGCTGATCGCCGATTTGTTTGAAGACGAGCAGAAATTGCGCGAGCAGTTCGTTGACATGGAGATGGATCTAAGCCTTAAAAATCAAGAGCTTTTCGCTACGATTCAGCAGCTGATCGCCAGCCTGCAGGCCCAGGTGGTGCTGGAGTACCGCGACCAGACCCGCTATGCCTATAACCTCACGAGTAATGTGAGTACGGTGCTGGCGCTGCTGGTTTTTCTGGGCGTGATCGGCTCCCTGGGTTTTGTGTACACCATATTAAAAGAAATCCGGCGGGCGAATAAATACCGAAATACTTTAGAAAGTGCTAAGGAGCGTTCGGATGAGTTGGCGCGTGCAAAACAAGATTTCTTGGCCAACATGTCGCATGAGATTCGTAATCCGCTTCATGCTATTCAGGGCTACCAGAGCATGCTGGTGCAGGAGCCCACGCTGCGTCCAGAAAACCGAGAGCAGGTGGAGATGATTGGTTTTGCATCGGGGATGCTGATGGACATCGTGAACGATATCTTAGATTTTTCTAAGTTGGAAGCTGGGAAGTTGCGCCTGGAAGAGGAGCCCTTCGATCCCTCTCGCCTGTTCCTTCAGATCAAGCATACCTACCGCTTACGTGCGGATGAGAAAGGGTTAGCCTATGCGTGGAAGTTGGATTTGCCCGAAGGGCAATGGCTCATCGGTGACGAGTTACGTATCAGTCAGATCGTGTCGAATCTCCTGTCGAATGCGGTAAAATTCACTTCAGAGGGAGAGGTGCGTGTGGAGGTGCTGTATCGGGAGGGCAATTTAGAGCTAGAGGTGCGCGATTCTGGTATGGGGATGCCTGAGGCGAAGCTCGCGGCGCTTTTCGATGAGTTTAGTCAGGCGGACACCTCCATTTCGCGAAAATATGGAGGCACGGGCCTTGGTTTAGCCATCGTCAAGCGGCTGGTGGATTTACAAGGGGGGACGATTCAGGTTTCAAGCGCGGAAGGGGTGGGCACCCAGGTGCAGATCGTTTTGCCGCTGCCTGTCTGTCCAGCCCCAGTGCAGGCGCAGGAGGCGAGTCAAGAAGTGGTTTCGCTTAAAGGCCATCGGATTTTGCTGGTAGACGATGATGCTTCTGGGCTGAAACTGCTCCGCATGTTATTAACTCGTCGCGGGGCAGAGGTGGTGGCCTTTCCTGGGGGGCAGGCGCTGAGTCAAAATCTACCTGAGGAGACATTTTCGATGGCTTTTTTAGACATTCAGATGCCTGAGGTAAATGGGCTGGAGGCTCGGGAACTCTTGGCCTCGGCTGCTGAGCGTCGAGGGGAACCCTTGTATCCGGTTATTGCGATGACGGCAAATGTATTTGCTGAGGAGCAGCATAAGCTCCTGGCCTCGGGCTTTGATGCCCTGCTGCTCAAGCCTTTTAAGGAGCGGGCCTTAATGGAGATGATTCAGCGCTATGTCGGGCAGGGTGAGACGCCAGCACCAGAAGCTAAGGGGGGCGCAGCGTCTCCGGATGTACCCGCCCCAGCACGTGCTGTCAGCGAGGAAGAGGGCGCCGAGGGATCGGCTCGCGCTAAGGAGCAGGATGGCGCAGCGGAGGAACAGCAGCGGGATGTTCAGGAGCTGGACCTTCAGACCCTACGCGATTTCTGCATGGGGGATGAGGAGATGCTTGCGGAAACCTTGGCAGACTTCAGTGAGGTGACGGCTTCGGATCGTGAGCGTTTAGCGGAGGCCTTTCAGGCCAAAGCCTACGGGAAGGTTCGGGAGATAGCGCATCAGTTGGCCAGTCGTTTCCGCCAGGTGGATTTTTACTTTGGGGAGGAGGCGAAGGCCTTGGAGCTATCGTTAAAGGCGGGCGCTACCGAGGAGGAAGATGCCCGGATCGCGGCCTTACTTCGTGCTTGTTCTGAGTTTCAGGAAACGGTGGACCGTTATCGGGAGGCTTTGATATAAGCGTATCTGTGAATTTTCCGCCCGAAGAAAAAACAGGCAGCGCTTTTAGCGCTGCCTGTTGTAAAACCTAATAACCTGAACTTAGCCTTGGAGGGCGGCGAGGGCTTCCTGATTCGTCCTTCCGATATGCGCGATATGCTCCTCTGTAAGGGCAGTCGAGAGGAATAGACTCTCAAACTGCGAGGGAGCCAGATAAACCCCACGCTGCAACATTTCCTGAAAATAGCGGCCGAACATGGCCGTATCCGACTTCTTCGCGCTTTCAAAGTCATAGACCTCCTCAGAAGTAAAGAAAAGACTGTACATACTTCCGATATGGTTGATGGTGAAGGGTAAGTTTAAGGCGTCCAGTCCTTTGCGGATCTCCCGCACCACACCCGTACCGACTTCCTCCAGTCGCGTATACACGCTCGGATTTTCATGCAAGTGGCGCAGCATGGTCAAGCCAGCAGCCATCGCTATCGGATTCCCCGAAAGTGTACCTGCCTGATACACAGGGCCTGCAGGAGAGACATGATCCATGATCTCTTTTCGTCCTCCATAAGCTCCTACCGGCATACCTCCTCCGATAATTTTGCCAGCGTACACATGTCTGGAGTCACCCCAAAGCGCTCCTGTGCCCCTCCTGGAGCCAGTCGGAAACCGGTCATCACCTCATCGAAGATAAGTACGATACCCTCCCGGTCACAAATCGCCCGAAGCCCTTCTAAATATCCCGCACGAGGTAAAGTCAAGCCCATATTTCCGGGAACGGGCTCTAGAATCAAAGCCGCGATCTCCCCTTTATTGGCTTCCACGAGTCGTTCGATGGCTGCTAAGTCATTATAAGGAGCCAAGAGTGTATCTTTCGCTGTGCCTTTCGTGACACCTGGTGAATCAGGATTGCCCATCGTAATCGCGCCCGAACCGGCCGCTATTAAAAAGGAGTCCCCATGCCCATGGTAGTGTCCCTCCATTTTGATAAACTTATCGCGACCTGTAAATCCACGCGCCACGCGAATGGCGGACATGGTCGCCTCCGTTCCTGAATTTACCATGCGCACCTTTTCCACCGAAGGAACCATCGCGATGATAAGCTCAGCTATTTCCACCTCACGCGCGGTCGGAGCTCCAAAGGAAGTACCGTTTTCCATCGCTTTAATAACAGCCTCTCGGATCAGCGGATGGTTATGCCCGAGCAGCATCGGCCCCCAGGAGTTGATTAATTCTATGTAAGCATTATCGTCCTCATCGTAAATATAGGCGCCATCGGCCCGCTTGATGAAAATCGGATTGCCCCCGACAGCGCGGAAGGCACGGACAGGAGAATTTACTCCCCCAGGAATGCTGTGCTGGGCCTGTTCAAATAAGGCCTTACTTTTCGTAATCTGCATGAATGCTATAACTATTATTGAATGACAAGTTCACCCCTCACCAGCCGCACCAGGGGCACATAGGCATTACTTCTGCCGCCCTTTTGAAAGTCCAGCCCGAGACTAATGCCATTTTGGAAAAGTCCCTGCTTGCTGAGGTTTTGATGCAAATCTAACCCTTTCGCAGGGCTTAAAGTTTCGGAGAGCCACAGGATCATCTCATACCCCAGTTGGGCATTGACACTCGGGTAGGCCTGATACCGCTCGAAAAACTGCTCCCTGAAGTGGCGCAACTTCCTGCCCGTCTGCGGGATGGTGTTGTTGCCGAAAAATAGGAATTGACTCTCGGCCTTCATTTCATAGTTCGCAAAAGGGAAAAACAACCAGCTATCCGGCACGATAATGGGCGTTTCGAAATCGATGGCTTCTACCTGCGCCAGCGTGGGCTGCGCGATGCTCGGGTTATCACTCAAGATAAGGATGGCGTCTACCTGTACCTCACGCGACTCGATTCCCAGCCGCTCCAGGAAACTACGCATCCCGTTCCCGCGAATTTCTTCTTCCTGAGTGATCCTGATTCCTTTTCTTGCAGCTTGCTGCTTGATCGACTCGGCTAAAAGTTGATCACGGCTGGAAGGGCTGTAAGCCAGAGCGATACGCTTCGCCTGCAGTGCGCCACTGAGGTGATCCACGATTCTGGCAGCGATGGTCCCTACCGCAGGGCGGAACAGGTAAGCCTGTGGGTTATCCTGCACCAGGTCATCGAGATTGGAGAGTGGATTGATAAACGGAAGGGCGCGCTGCCGCGCAAAATCCCCGATCAGGCGCGTTTCCTCCGGATAGAGCGGGCCGATCATCACATCTGCCGTCCGCAAGTAGGGCTCTTGTAGGATGCTGAGCACCTTCGCCGGGTCGCGCTCCGTGTCGAAGCTCTGCATCTGTAGCTTGCGCCCACGCTTTTGCTGTTCTTCTACGGCCAGCTGCATGCCCTGCTGCAGTTCAAAAAGAAAATTATTGCCCTCCAGGGCGGCCTTGCCTTTTTCCTCTCCAAAGCTAAAGGGCAGCACCACGGCGATGTCTAACTGCTCCCGATTCAGCGTAGGCTTCACCGATGCAGCTCCGGTCTCGCCCACGACATTCGCTTGGATCTGACTAAGCGCCTGCGCTTCCTCTGTGCTCATGACAGACTTTTCCTGTAAAAGCGCTGATGTGGCAGCTAAAAAGCCTTTATTGCGCTGAAAAGCGCGCATATTTCCCACTAAACTACTCAGCGGAGCCTGCCGCAGATAGGTAAATGTGGCTTCCTCAGCTCGGGCATACACCTGTTCATCCCGGATTAGCTCCACCGCTGTCAAGCCGCCGATATAGTCTTTTTGCTGGAATTTTAGGAGCGCCTGTAGGTAATGCCACTCGCTTTCCTTACCTGCAGGCGGCTGCCCGAGCGCTTGTAAGGTGCTGGATGCCAGATTAAACTGTTCGTTTCGGAAGGCGGCTAGCGCAAAATGCATGTGCGCATAGGCACTCAGCTGTCCATAGGTGTTTTTATCCAGGTAGGGGCGGAGTCCCTCCATACCTGCTTTATAGTCTTCGTCTAAAATCGCTTGCTTCGCCTCTCGATAGGCTTTGAGGGCATCTTGGGCCTGAAGGGTGCCGCCGGATAGCAGGAGGAAAGCAAGCAGCGCAATGTAGTTCATGCTTTGGTTTTTTTCGGGGTAGGACAAAAAGCGTACCGTTCAAATAGCCCCCGAAGTTACTACTTTTTCGATGGAAAGAGAAACTTTATCCCTGTCTGAGGCGTCGCCACCGGGGGCAAAAGCTTTTTTCTTCCGTAAATTTGCGTTTGCCTTTGCTTTTTCATTTCTTGGGTTTGTATCAACCTTAATCCCGTTTAAGACTTTTTAACGCCTCCCCATGCCACACCCACGCGCTCCACGTCTTTACCGCCTTTCATTCGGCATTTCCGCCACAGGAATCTTCTTCTCGCGGATCCTCTTTTGCCTGCTGCTGACGCTCCCTTTGGCACTAAGTGCCCAGAGGCTCACCGAAAAACGCGTCGCCCGCCTGATCACAGGCTCCGAACTTCTCCAAGAGCACTTTGTCGGCTTTATCCTGGCTGATGAAAATGGGCGCGTGTACTATGCCCAAAACCGCCATCGTCACTTTATCCCTGCCAGTAACACCAAGTTGTTTACCCTATATACCAGTATGGCCGTGCTGGGCGATAGCATCCCGGGATTGGATTACCAGGTTCGGGGGGATAGCTTGGTGTTTTGGGGCACCGGAGATCCGAGCTTTCTGCACCCTGAGCTGGATAATGGCCGTGTTTTCCGTTTTTTAAAGGATAGTCCGTACACGCTCGTGTATGCCCATGCACCTTTTCAGGGGCTGGAGCCGAGTCCTTGGCGCGCGGATTTAAGCCCTTTTCCCCTCTACGGGCAGATGGCCGAGGCCTCCTACCGGGAAGGCGCTTACAGCTTTTCCCCGATGCGCTGAGCCCCTTTCTAGCGCGAGACAGCACCTATGTGCCGCAGGAATTTCGTCTGCGCCGCTCTTTAGATGGTCTCCGAATCGTCCTACCGGCTGCGGGCGAGCCGCAAAGCGATTTTCGTCAGCGCCTGCCTTTTCCGGATAGCCCCGCATTGACCGCGCGCCTGCTGGCAGATACCCTCGGACGTTCTGTCGGCCTGCTACAGGAAACGAGGCCCGCTGAGCGCAAGACACTTTACAGCATTCCGAGTGACAGCCTGTTTCGGGCCATGATGCTTCCGAGTGATAATTTCCTGGCCGAACAGCTCCTGCTGCTGGTGTCCCATGGTTTAGGGGAGGAGCTGCAGCCGGAGCAGGCGATCCTATTCGGCCTGCAGCACCATTATGGCGGCTACCCCGAACCCCCGGTTTGGGTAGATGGCTCGGGCTTGTCTCGGTTTAATTTGATGACGCCCGAGAGCATCCTTCGCGTGCTGGAGCAGCTGGAAAATGCTGCGGGGGGCTGGGAGGCGTTAAAAGTGTTTCTGCCGGCCGGGGGCCAAAGTGGCACCTTAAAAAATGCTTACGCATTAGATGAGGGGGAGGTATTCGTGTGGGCCAAGACGGGGACTTTGCGCCACGCGCACCTGCAAAGCGGCCTCCTGGAGACCCGAAAGGGGAAAAAGCTGCGATTCGTCTTTATGCATAATAATTTTACGCGGGAGACGGCAGAGGTGCGGGAGGAAATGGTGCGCGTACTCACGGAGCTGCGGCGCCGCTACTGAGGTCAGGGGCTGAGCTGGGCGAAAAGGAGAGGAGGGGTGCACAAATCCCGGAAATATTATGTTACCTTTGTGCTAGAAACGCATAATTCTCCCCCTCTATCATGAGTGATCAAATCAAACATGAGTGTGGTATCGCCATGCTCCGCTTACGGAAACCGCTCCAATATTACATCGATAAATACGGCTCCCCTTTATATGCACCCAATCGCCTGTATGTGCTGATGCAGAAGCAGTTGAATCGCGGTCAAGATGGTGCGGGGGTAGCGAATATCAAGATCAATACCTCGCCGGGGACGCGTTACATCAGCCGGTACCGTTCGGTGGAGCCCAATGCGGTAAATTATATTTTTGATAAAATCCATAAAAAGTACAAAAAAGCCAAGAAGCATGGTGGAAATCGGGCCCTGATGGATGCTGAGTACCTGAAGGAGCAAATCGCCTTTTCAGGGGAGGTCTGGTTAGGGCATCTGCGCTATGGCACGCATGGCGAGAATAGTATCGAGACCTGTCATCCTTTTTTAAAGCAGAACAACTGGCGCAGTCGGAATCTGGTGATGGCGGGTAATTTCAACATGACGAATGTGGAAGAGCTTTTCGGTAAACTGGTTCAGCTAGGTCAGCATCCAAAGGAAAAGACGGACACGGTGACGGTGATGGAGAAGATCGGGCACTTTTTAGATGAGGAAAATCAACGGATTTTCGATAAGTATAAGCATCAGTACACGAACGAGCAGATTACGGGTGTGATCGAGGAGGAGTTAGATGTAGCGCGTATTTTACGCCGTTCTTGCCGCGATTTTGATGGAGGCTATGCGATGGCCGGCTTGATCGGAAATGGTTCTTCTTTCGTGGTGCGGGATCCTTCCGGCATTCGCCCGGCCTATTATTATGCCGATGAAGAAATCGTGGTGGTAGCCTCTGAAAAACCTGCCATAAAGACAGCCTTTAATATAGATTATAAAGCCATTCGGGAAATTCAGCCGGGGCATGCCTTGATCATCAATAAGGATGGTTCGTATGGAGAGCACAGCATATTGCCTGCGCGTGAGCGCAAGTCATGCAGTTTCGAGCGGATTTATTTTTCCAGGGGCACAGATCCAGACATTTACCGGGAGCGCAAGCAGCTGGGCAGGGCTTTAATTCCACAGATTTTAGAGGCCATAGATTTTGATCTGAAAAACACTGTTTTCTCTTACATTCCGAATACCGCGGAGACGGCCTTTTTAGGCATGATCGAGGGCTTAGAGGATTACTTGAGCGCGAAGCGCAAAGAGGTATTGTTAGAGGGGAAGCCACATTTAGAGGATTTAGAGGATCTCTTGCATTTCCGTCCGCGGGTGGAGAAGCTGGTCAGCAAAGACGTGAAGCTGAGGACGTTTATCACGAATGATTCGGATCGAGATGTGATGGTGGCGAATGTGTACGATACTACCTATGAGGTGGTCCGTTCGCATGTGGATACTTTAGTGGTTATCGATGACTCTATCGTGCGTGGAACTACTTTAGAGAAAAGTATTTTGACGACGTTGGACAAGTTAGAGCCTCGTCGTATCATCATCGTTTCTTCGGCACCGCAGATTCGTTTTCCTGACTGTTATGGCATAGATATGTCGAAAATGCGGGAGTTCATCGCTTTCCGTGCCACGGTAGCGCTGCTTAAGGAGCGTGGGATGACTTCGCTGATGGATGAGGTGTACGAGAAGTGCATCGCCCATCCCGCACCTACGCAGAATTATGTGAAGGCGCTGTATGAACCTTTCACGGATCAGGAAATTTCGGATAAGATCGCTGAGATCATCACGTCCACTTCTATTCAGGCGGAGGTGAAGGTTATTTATCAAACGGTCGAAAACCTTAACCGCGCTTGCCCGGAACACTTGGGGGATTGGTATTTTACGGGAGATTTTCCGACGACGGGTGGGATGCGCGTGGTGAATAGAGCTTTTGCGAATTACATGGAGGGCAAGGCTATTCGCGCCTATTAGCAGGTTTTCGGTTGTAGCAGGTCCTTGTTCAGCGCTACTGAATACGTCGAAAGACAGGGAACGGGCTTGCCTTATAGTTGAGGCTGCGTATTAGGCTTGGCATAAGGGATTCAGGTCGGTGTTCTTATGTCTCATGGTGTGCGTCGGGGCGTGGGTAAATTGTAATTTTTTCCTGAAAAAATATTCTTTTGTATTTATGTCCTAAAGTCGTCTTTTTGAAATTTTTCACGATTTTTTAGTTGTTGAAAAAAATAATATTTTTTAATTTTCTCTTTTTTATGATGTTTAGGGATGAGTAACAGGTGAGTTTAAAATTTTTCTGTTGTTTTTTTTTTCTTTCTTACTTTGTAACGATTAGAGTTGATATCAGCGTTTGTTTATAAAAAATGTGGAATCGGTCCTATGGAGTCGTTGGGAGGATGTACGCATCTGACAGCGAGAGCGTAAGGTTTTTCAATTGAAATCGTACATGAAACATATCTATCTATTTGTATTTGCTGTAGTTATCTGGTCCTGCACTGCTGGATCGAAAGAAATGGTGCTACCAGAAGGCATGGAGGGCATCCGTATATCTACCAAGGACTTTTCAAAACAAAGCCTCGTAAAGCTTGCAGATGAATTAGAACTCATACCCCTTAAGTATGATACGGATGAAAGTTTGGTAGCGAACTACTTTAGTATGGATGTTTCGGAGGAATACATATACATCGTCAGTTATTCGCAGATACAAAATAAGTTTATCCAAATGTTCGACAAATCGGGCAATTTTATAAAAACGCTGCGTGATTTTCCGCAGATTGACTTGGCATTTGATCGAATAGTGGGGATCTCGGTCCTGAGTGAGGATTCTGTCTTGATAGGTACTAATCGGCACATGGTAATTACGGACCAATTTTTAAACTATTTAGATCACAAACCACATGGCGTAGCCATTGAAAATGTATTTTCTCGCGGAGAATATATTTATGCATTTACGAATAACAATGTGGTAAATTTTCAAGACGAAAGTACTTTCTTTAGTGTGTTGGTCTTTGATAAGAGATTGAACTTGGTATCAGGTTTTAAGCCTTTTGTGGTAGAAGAAAACATGAGCAGGCGGAATGTTTTTATTCACGGAAACATACTTCCTTTTGCAGAGGGTATTTTATATACGGAATATTTAAATGATACCCTGTATGAAATCACGCCGGACGGCGGACGACCCAGGTACTTGATAGATTTCGGAAGTAAAAAATTAAACAGAGATAAGTATCCAGACGAACTGTATATTACTACCTCAGATGTTTTAGAAAGGGGAATTATGCATAACCCTATAACTCCTGTACGCTTTGGATCAGGAAAACTCTATTTCAAGTTCACTTATAATGAAATTTCCTATGCCGTATTTCAGGACTTCGAAAAGGAGCG
The DNA here is from genome assembly GCF_000265075.1 of Nitritalea halalkaliphila LW7. Classification (GTDB taxonomy): domain Bacteria; phylum Bacteroidota; class Bacteroidia; order Cytophagales; family Cyclobacteriaceae; genus Nitritalea; species Nitritalea halalkaliphila. The sequence goes on from NZ_AJYA01000078.1 coordinate 27,345, forward strand.
CACACTTATTTTAGATCCTGAGTACACGTTGGTTAATGGCGATTTTATTCCCTTTCCGCATTACTATGATGGTGAATATTTTTACTCCATGATCGATGATGAGTTTGCTGAGACGCTGAAGACCCTCAAGGATGTCCCTGAAAACTCCATAGTGCGGCAGCTTATTCGTCATTTCGAGAAAGAGTTTAACCCGATGCTATTCAAGTTTAAGGTATCCATTTAAACGCTTATCTATAAACCTTAATCGTATAAAACCATGAAAACTTACATGCTAACCGCTTTAGGCCTTTTGCTGTGCCTACCCGCCATCAGTTCTGATTCCTGCTTGGTTCCTGTGGAAGTTGGCCACTATCAGCATACTACTGAAGAGAAAAAGGTTATTTATCAAGTTGGAGATAAAGAAAAGGAGATTTCCATTATACAAGAATTTTCTTGTACCGCGTCTTCCAGTGCTTTTGGGCCATCGATGGTTCAATATAACTGTTTTCCTTTATCGGATATCATTCAAGAGTTATCGAGGGGTGCTTTTAGTTACAATTTGGTTAACCTACAGGCGATGCGTTCTACATATTCTATCCGATATTTTTATAAGGATGGTAGGATGCTGGATAAAGAAAAGGTGTTTTTGGATCTCATGAAGCACTTGGATCTGCACGTGGATACCAGTCAGAAGGACGTCAGGTATGTAGCGTTTTCGTCGGCACAGGCAGGGAAAGACCAGGTAAAAAGCCCCGAAATTCACCGCGAGAAGGTTGCGGGGGATAGAATCACCATCGAATATCCAAAGGACAGCCAGCTAGCGACTACGCTGGAGCGTTATTTCGGAGGGAAGTTCATTTCCAAATCGGACAAAATACTACCTAAAAAAATCGATTTGTACATGAGTCAGGATCCTATCGACCAGCTTCGGGCATTAGGTTACACGTTAGAGCCTACCACCCTGCAGCAAAGTCATTTTACGGTAAGCCGTCGGTAGTGACGGTGCTAGCTGAAATTAGTGCGTGTATCGAATCGCTATTCACTTCGTGTTCGTTTAAAGGATTATCCGACCCCCATTCCGAAAAATGATGAATTCCGGAATGGGGGTCAATTTTTTCGTATCCGTTCGACGAACTACGTATTGGATTTATAATTGGCCTCTGTACTTGGCCCAGTTAGAAGGCAGTAGCTTGAAGAGGTCCTTATGCTTGATTCCCTGTACGCGATCAAAAATATCACTTAGCCACTCTCTTTCATCGACACCATTTCGCTTACAGCTTGCCATAAAGGAGTACATGGCAGCATTTTCGACTAAATTATTATCGATTTCCATGTCGCCATGCAGCTGTATAGAAGCTT
>NZ_AJYA01000079.1 GCF_000265075.1 Nitritalea halalkaliphila LW7
TTACAAAAGTCGTACAAGCTTGTAAAAATTGAAGTGTGTGGCATTGCGTAGGTTTAATTATTATTTATTTAAATTAATTGATATTTAAATATAGTTTTTGTAATTATAAATATCTTAAATATGATATTTCCTTTCAAACTCCTTTAAGTCCAGTGCTCTACTTCCCGATCCGAAGTTCTGCATGTGTTTCTCATCTTGATTCGAATGGCATTTAATACACAGACACTTTAAGTTGTGTTCTGCATTGTTGGTCTTAGATCCATCAATATGATGAGTGTGGATAAAACGGCGATCCAGTGCGGACTTGGGCTTAAACCCACACTCCTGACAGGTGAAATCGTGTTTCTGGCGGTAGGCGTAACTTAATTGATCCCAACCTTTTGGATACCCGAAAATATCTACTTCTAGATCTTTTGGTCGCTCAAAATCCCCCAGTAAATCATAAAAATCCTTAGTTGTCTGGATATCCTGTGTGATTATTTTTTTACAGTACCCGCAAAGTGTAAGTTCTTGATCAGGGTACACCTTTTTACTCAGGATGTCAGTGAGGTCATTTTTTTCAGAATTTGAGAAATGGTATCGCTCTTTGAACTGCCCTTTATCAAGAAAGTCTGAAATCACCTTACACTTGACCACATGAAATTTAGGTAAGCGCATATGATACTTTTCTAAATATGGTTCCTGAATGAACATGTATCCTTTAATGGAGTAGCCGTTATAGTCTAGGTAAATACCATCTTCCTCAAACCGTATATTGTTTGCCTTATAGGCACGCTCAAAGTCTACTCCCTTGACTACTTCAAATCCACTTTCGAAGTCTATCTTGGGAAAGCCCCATTCATCTAAGGCTTTCGAAAGCTTTTCAAACTTATACAGATCGATATCTTTGAGGTCTTTTCTCATTTCTCTCTTAACTCTTGAATAACTTTTTCCACGAGTTTATCACTTGTCGTGACGATTCTGAACTCCACCCTTCTAGAAAACTCATTATTGGCAGGCATTCCTGATTCACTTGTCAAGCGCTTATTATCGTCCAGTGTTCTTCCATAGGATAGTCCGTTAGCGGTTAACCAGTACTGTAAGAGACTGACCGACTCGTCTGGCAGTGTCTTAAAATAGGGCATATTTCTAAAATGCTTTAAGACTTGAGCAGATCGAAGTTGGGACAACTTAATATTCCCTATGTAAGGATCCGCATCAAAGTTAAATGCTGGGACTTGGTCGGTATGACCTTCAATCCTGACTTCGGAAATCCTGTCGACATATTTTTTTTGCAGAATAATATCAAAATATCGTGGTAAAAACTCATCAAGTATTTCTCTAAAATAGGGTCTGATATCTGTTTGCCCCGAAGCAAATAAGACTTCTGGATTAGTGAATTTGATGGATAGATCCTTGTCTAGCTCTACTTTCCATTTCTTAAAATCATCTCGGAAGGCACTATCCAAAGCAAAGTATAGACTTTCTTTCGTGGCTTGAAATTCTTCAAATAATTCATTTCGTTCTTCCTGTCTTTTCTGAACCTCTAAAATGTAGGAGATGGCGATAAACATAAAGATAACCATCAAGCCGGTCATGATATCAGAAAATGATACCCAGTTGCTTTCCTCTGTTTTGGTACTTCTCTTTGATAGGGACATAGTTTTCATTTATGCTTGGCCATAATTCTCTGGATAAGATTATCTAGATTCTGGAATGTGTCATTGAGTTTGGTGTAGAAATGGCCATGTATGGTCTGGACCTCATTGTCTAAATCTTTTATTGATTTTTCAATAATGCTAATGGCGTCATGAAGTTGTGACTTTAGATTTTTCCAGAATATCTCATTGATGTCTTTGATTTTTTCTACATCCTCCAATCGGACAAGCAACTTGGCTACACTGTCCGAAAAGTCCCTTTGTTTTTTAACCCATTGATTAAGTTTTTGGGTTGTTTCATCGAAGGCTTCTGTGTTAGTTTTTAACGTTTCAACTGTAGTTGCTAAACTATTCGTGATTTCAGAGAATTTGGAATCATCTACCATTACTTTTTTAAGGGATTCTACAATTTGCGCCAGCTGGCTATTTTTGTCTGTTAATGTGCTCGTATTGTGTGTGATTTCTTTTAAAGCTATTGAGGAAATGGAGAAATTATTTGAGACTACCTTAAATTGATGGGTAAGCTCTTGAATCATTTCTTTATTTTCTGCCTGCCATATATTTAGCATCTTTACGCTGTTGTTCAACTCTGCGAAATTTTCTTGCACCAATTTGTTTATTAAAGCAGACATCTGATTATTAAACTCCTCAGTAGCTTTTTTCATGACATCAACTAATGCCTCGGTATTATTTTTAGCAAGTAGCTGTGAAAACTCATTAAACTTTTTCTCAACGATTTCTCTATTATTCGCCATGGATACAATGATCCATTTAATATGTTCATCATGTGCTTTCGCATGCTCATTCTGTTCCGCGCGTAATTTTTGAAGCTGTGTTAAGAGGCTAGTTTCCTCGTCCTTTCCTATTGCTTTCAGCATTTTTTCATTAGCCTCTTTCTGTCGCTCCGTTTTCTTTCAAAAGTTCTGTATTTTGATTTCTAATTTTAACGAGATGGGTCGCTATGGACTCGTCCCCTTCCCCATTGATAGCATCTTTTAAGGCTGCAAATGACTCCTTGTTTGCCTTATTTCCTTCTTTTAAAATAATTAGTATTTCGTTTAATGCTGTTATTTCATCGGATGGTTTAGCTGGTTCTTTCGCCTCAACTGAGCCAAGTATGATTTTAGAGATCTTTCCGAAAAAGATGGATAGAATAATTCCTAAAATAGAGGTTAAAAATGCTGTTTTTAACCGTCAAGTAAAATAGGGATACTTGTATTAATATCTTCTACATCAAAGCTCCTTAATCCAATGTAAATACCTAAAAAGGTTCCGAGAACCCCTAGTGTTGTAAATACACTGGGTATGGCATCATAAATATAAGGATTAACAGAAGTGGTTCTCTTGGTTTTGTATAAGGTATTGATAAAACGAATTGAGAAAAAAGTCCAAGTTATAAACCCTGCGCCAATGAATACCTGATATGTTTCCATAAAACTTTTTTGTTTTTATTGGTTTTTAGCTAGCTTCCCGATAAGGATCACGTGATGATGCAGAAAAAATGCATACCAGGTGAAGTATGATCCCCGGTAAAATGAGTAAGAAATACCCTATAAGTACTGCCGCAAGTCAGAAGAGGCCAGCAAGTATATTACTTTTATACATTTGGCCTGCGCCCAGTATAATAAAACTTAAAAGACAGGCTGTTCCAGGACTCCATTTTCGTTTACGAGGAGCGTTAACGATGACTTGACTTTCACTTTTTCTGGCCTCCCTTAATCCGCTTTCTAAAAATTCTCCGCAGAACACACATTTGATAGCTTCTATCTTGATAGTTTCTGCATAAAAAGGACATTTTTTCTGGTCTTGCTCCATGGTTTTTCACTTAGCTTAATTTTTCTTT
>NZ_AJYA01000080.1 GCF_000265075.1 Nitritalea halalkaliphila LW7
TGTTAAGCCTTTTTGGAAATTGGAATGCAACCATTTGAATGTTGTGTGAAAACTTTCTAAAACACAAACATAATTAATTAAATTCTTGTGCATAATACAAGAGGAATCAAAATACTAGAAAACCTAAAAATAGATATTTCAATGAAATAATCGGTGAATACACTTCTAGCGATAGAGAAAAGATAACAGGCTTAAATATGAAATTACGCCTATTGAAATTAAGGTTTCAGACTTAATAGAGAACCTACACGACAAGTCATTAAAAGATAAAAAGGAGTACAACTATGAAGATACTGAGCAAATAAACTATGAAATTGAATTCGAAGAAAAGTGCGAAAAAATCATTTCAGATGGTTCAAAAAATGTACTACTATTAAGCCATAATAACTGGACTAAAAGCAAGGTTTCAAATTTAATCCAAAAGGATAGGGTAAGAATATATAATAATCTTTCCAAAGTAAAACTATTTGAGATAGCTGCACAACAAGATGCAAAAGGCCGATTTAACAAAGTTGATTCCGATTCTAAAATATGGAAAGAAGCATTAATTAAATATTACAATCAAAAAACTCACTCAAATCCTTTTTATACCGAAACTGATTTGATGAAGACACTTCAAAAATCAGGCTTGACTATTTCCAATCCAATGACTATCAAAAAATGGTTGACAAAGGACGATAAAGAAAGATTTCCTAATTCAGCAAATAATTTAATTGCAATTAAATCAACATTAAACGACCCAATCCTCAATGATAATTTTGAATCCATAAAAAGAAGTAAAAGGTTTTATAGAGGCATTATGATCTCACTTGGTAGAGACCTAAGTGATGACGTTATGGAGTACATTGTTAGTGGTGGAAAAAGCATTGGAAAGATACTTTCAAATTTCACCAAGGATGAAATAGAAATATTCATTCAAAAAGCAGCACCCGAAAGAACTATTAAAAACATTTCAATTACAGAAGAAGATGAGTCAATTTGATATTTTAGACGAAAAAAGCCAGAGAAATAATACAGAGCAGAATTCTTAAAGGAATGATTGGCCCAGGTTCTGATACTTGGGGAGTTGAGGATAAAGAGGAAATTATTTCCGATTATCCATTACAAAGGTATTTCAGCGGCATTATTTTTCCTGACAAAACTATTTGTAAGACAATTGATGAAAAAGAAAATGCAGATTCAGAAAGTGAAGCTTCTATCGAATCTGAAGAGACAAATGAAGAGGTCATCGAAAAGCAAAAAGAAGAAGATACAAAATTATCAGGCATAGCAAACCCAAATGATGATGTAATTAAAATAAGCCAAAACAACTTCTTCCCAACAAACATAGGTTTGTCAGTTGCTTTACAAAAAGATATCAAGACAATAGATGTTACCTTTTCTTTCGGACTTTATTATCAACCAAAACAATCAAAAATTAAAATTAAAATAAACCAGGCGGGCTACGATTCATTTTTCGAAGAAGGCATTCCTACTCCATTGGCTTGGAGGGACATATTGAAATATGAAGAAGGATATATGTTTCTTGAGAGAGATTTAAAAGGAGAACAATCAAAACCTGAAAGGGAAAATGGAGAATATGGTCAGTTTGATAAATTCAAACATTTCAGTAATCTAAAACGCCAAACTGAAGAAGGTGGATATTTCTCTGCATACTATTACATAAACTATTTAGAGAAACTAGTCAGTCGTGTTTGGAAACGAAAAGATTTTCAGATTACCGAAAAGATAGCAATTGAAAATACTAGCAAACCAATTATACTAAACCTTGGTGATGGAATTTACAAAGACACAAAAGTTGGATATAATATCAAGGTTTATCCCGCTTCAAATTCAAATTACGTAAAAGTCCAAGTAGTAAACTTATCTGAGAAACATCCTTCAAATAGATTCTCAAATAAATCAGAACTATTAAATAAAAAATGCCTGTTTCAAACAGAAATCTCCATAAAATCAACTGGAATTACTGAATACAAGGACCATACTTTATCTACATATTATCCAGATGCTGAACTTGAAGATAAAGAAGCAGAAGAAATAGAATTCATATACAGAAACGTAAACAGCTATGCTGTAGGACACAATTGTTCCGCAAAATGGAATGAAAATCACTCGGTTATACAAACCACGTTTTTGCCAGAACAAAACATAAAAGATGTCATTAATGAATTTGATGACAATAGTCTTGATGATTGTCTTGATATAAAAAATCTATCAAATTGGGGTTTACCAAAAGAAACTATCATTTCCAATTTAAAACGCTTCGTTAAGAGCTACAAAGAGTGGATTGAAAAACAAGAAACTGAAGTTAATAAACTTACTAGAGCAGAAAGCGAAATAGCTAATCGATTAGTGGATAGGCAAAAGGAAAATTTCAACAGATTAAATTCAAATGTTGATTTATTAAATGATGATAAAGTATTTAGGGCTTTTCAGATTGCGAATACTGCAATGCTAATACAATTGATTGTTTCTAATGACAAAAGATTGGGAAAAGTAGAAAAGGAAATTAGCGAATTTGATACCGAATTAGACTTTGACAATCTTGAATTCTTTAAAACCTATGATTCAAAAAAACAATTAGGTTTTATTCCTAAATACAGACCATTTCAATTAGCTTTTTTCATATTGAGCCTAGAAGAAATGGTTGATCCCGAGAAAAGACAACAAAAAAATACTGTTGACTTAATTTGGTTTCCTACAGGTGGTGGAAAAACCGAAGCTTATTTGGCAGTTACTGCCTTTACGATAGCTTACAGGAGAATAAAAAACGATTTAAATTTTGGAGGTACTTCTGTAATAATGAGATATACTCTCAGGTTATTAACTGCTCAACAATTTGAAAGAGCATCAAGATTAATTACCTCACTTGAATTTTTACGAAAGCAGAAAGAATTTAAAAACGACCTGAAAGATGGTGAGGGGAATGAAATTACTATTGGTCTTTGGGTAGGGCAAGCATCTACGCCAAATACAATTCAAGAAGCTAATAAACTGCTTGATGGTGAAAAGTATGGTATGGAGGCGGAAGCACAAAAAGGTAATAATGGAGACCCTCATAAATACAATGAGTTTCAAATAAGTAGTTGCCCTTGGTGTGGTACAAAGTCAATTTCAAAGTTTAAAAACACTAATGGCAAGGAAGTTTGGAAATATGGATTCAAATCAAAAAGAAGTGACTTCATAATACATTGTTTGAATCAAAAGTGCACTTTTCATAAACGGCTGCCGATTCAAGTCGTTGATGAAGTTTTATATCAAAACCCTCCAACACTCCTATTCGGCACAGTTGATAAGTTTGCAATGTTGGCTTGGCAAGATAATGCACACAATTTTTTTAAAGCAAATACAGATGAAGGGCTTCCACCAGATTTGATAATACAAGATGAGTTACACCTTTTAAACGGCCCTTTGGGTTCAGTAACAGGTTTATTCGAAAGTACAATTGAATTATTATGTACAAAGAATGGAATCGGCCCAAAAATCATTTCATCAACTGCAACAACACGAAATACCGATTTACAAATAAAGAGACTTTATGGAAATCGGAAAGTCAATGTGTTTCCACCATCGGGGATAAATTATGATGATAGTTTCTTTGCAAAAGAAAGTAAGGAAAGCAAAAGAAGATATATCGGTTTTATGCCCACAGGCAAAACAGCGATTGATACACAATTACAATTACTTGCCCACTTATTGGTTTCACGCCTTGAGGTCTTTAAAAATTTAGAAACAAAATCACGAACCGACAACTATTGGACAATTGTATCTTATTATAACAGCCTTAAGGACGTAGGAAAGATTTATAACAAGGTGGGTGATGAAGTTTCAAACTTCACATCTACTTTGCAATATCGTTTGAGTCAACTGTTTCAGCCATTTGATGAATATTCATTTAACTTCTATGGTATTCCTAGCAGAACAGAAGAATTGACAAGTCGTGTTGAAAGTGCGAAAATCAAATCAGTGCTTAAAGAAATAGAGAAACCTTTTGACGAAAGTAAATTAGTTACAAGAGAAAAGGGACTGAAATACCTGACTGATGTTGTTGACTTTGTCCTTGCTACAAATATGATTTCCGTGGGTATTGATATTAGCCGACTAAATATTATGGTATTAAACGGAATGCCGAAAAATATTGCAGAATACATTCAAGCTTCCAGTCGTGTTGGCAGAAAAACCAAAGGTTTAGCTATAACACTTCTAGACCCGAATAGAGCACGAGAAAAATCATATTTCGAGCATTTCATAAATTTTCATAGTGCTTTTTACAAATGTGTTGAACCAATAAGTATTACACCGTTTACTGAAAACACAATTGATAAAATGCTCACAACAGCCTTTGTGACATACATAAGAAATAAAATTCCTGCAATGGCTAAAGATGATGAAGCAAGATATTTTGAAAAAGAAAAAAGCAGACGAGTTTATTGATTTCATAAAAATTAGATTTGGTGATAACCCGGATATAATCTCATATTTTATTAGTTCCATAAACGATTTAATTGAAGACTGGCAAAATCGAGCAAGTTTAGGTAGTAAGTTAACGTATAAGTCACTTCTAAAACGACCAACAGAAAAACAAGACGATGGTGTGGATTGGGCAACTATGCAATCTATGAGGGAAATTGACACAGATACTTTTGTAGAAATAAAATCAGTTTACTAATGGCACTACAAAATAGAAATACAAGTTCAGACAAAAAGTTTGTAAAAATTCAAACTAGAAAGGTAATTAGTGCTTATGGTGGTTCAGGCTCTCTAATTGAAACTCCGTATGGTGCTTTAATGATTGAGGATTTTGATAGATGGCCGTTCTTTAAAGGCGATTATAAAGATGGTCAATGGGTTATTAATATCCCAAGTGCCTTTCATATTAATGATGAAAGACTACTACAAAGACTAAATCATAAAAGCGGGTTTTCAAAACTTGAAGCTTTTGTTCACGTGCCCGACAATGTTTCATCAAGTAAACGTGCAGACATACCAGAAAATGAAGATGAAACTATTAGTGCGATATTCTTTCCTAAATGGTTTTATTGTAATAAGTGTGAATGTTTTAAGCCTATTAACCAATGGTGGGATATTTGGAAAAATGTAAAAGGGAGAACAGCTACTAAAAAGGACTTTGCTCCTCCTAAATGCGGCATTTGTTATGAAAAAAGCGAGAAAAAGTACGCTCCTGAATTAGAGCAATTAAGATTTGTAATGACTTCTCCTGATGGTGAAATAAAGGATATTCCTTGGGAACTATGGACTACAGCCCAAAAAGCAATAAAAGACGAAGATTCGGAAAACGGCTCTATTTTACTTGACTATGGAAACCCTTGTTGCGATAAGCAAGATTTACGCTATCTAAAATCAAACAAGTTCTCTGATTTAGCAGGTATAAGAATTAAATGCGTCAATGAAGATTGCGAAACAAAAGGGCGTGAAATTAATTTAGCAGGTTTGTTTGGACTAAGAGTATTTAAGAAATACTTGAAAGATGATGAAGGAAACAAAATACAAAGGGATGGTAAAGATGTAAGAGTGTTTTTTAAACCCGTTATCAGAACAAGTAATAGTGTTTATTACCCGATAATGGTTTCGAGTATTTTCCTGCCAACAGACAAAGGAATAACAATTGAGGATCAAGAAAGCATTGATGAATGGATTAATGAGAATGAAGATGCAGATTTTATTTACCGTGCACTTAAAAAGAAATACCCAATTGAGGTCATAAAAAAATATATTGATAATAAGCAAGTAAACCAGTACGCACCTGAATTAGAATATCGCTTAACTGAATATAATTTTTTAACCAAGTCTGTTGGTTCAAAATATGAAGACCCCTCTAGGAATCTAATTTTCAATAAAGTAGAAAATTCAAAACTCTCAAAACTGGGCATTGAACAACTTATCGGCATAAAAAAACTAAAGATTACATCTGTCCAGACAGGTTTCACTAGGCAGGAGCCTATGACAAGCGATGTTTTTATGTCAGATACAGGAGAAACTTTCACAACTATTAAAGGGAAATTTACTTCTAAATGGAAATTAGACACCAAATATTTACCAGCAGTAGAAAGCTTTGGAGAAGGTATTTTTATATCGTTCTCAAATGAACAAATAGAAAAATGGATTGATAGCTCACTCGGTAGTCAATCTTTTTTAATGAGGATAAATACCCTTTTTCAGAACGCAATAAATCACGAATATAAAAGTGTTCGAGAAAAATTTCTTTCAGAAAGACACTTGGCAAGATTTGTATTAATTCATACGATTTCACATATCCTAATTAAAGAATTGGAATTTTTATGTGGCTATCCTGCAACTTCATTAAATGAAAGACTTTTTATTGATGAGCAAAATATGCAAGGTCTTTTAATTTATACCGTAGCAGGTGCGGAAGGCAGTTTTGGAGGGTTAGTTTCCCAAGCAACAGAACAACAAATAACTCGAATTTTAAAATCTGCATTAAATAGAGCCTCGGATTGTGCTTCTGATCCTATTTGTTATAATACTGATGACGGACAGGGAATCGGTGGCTTAAATATGGCTGCTTGCTACTCTTGTACTTTGGTTCCAGAAAACGCCTGTGAGGAGTTCAATTCATTTCTTGATAGAGCATTACTAATAGACAAAGATTATGGTTTTTTCAAGAAATTATAGTTCCCTACCCTATTTGCAAGCACATTGCCAAAGCCCCGCAAGCCACGCTCAGACCAAAGCTTTGTCAAAGAGCTTGCAAAGCCAACGCAGAAAAAATTGTTTTTAAAAAATTTTTCAACCCCTCAAAAAAATAAAAAACGCTACGCACAACCCGACACAGATAGACAAAAAAACAAACAGGCAATGACACTCAAACCCAACACTGACAATGGTTTACAAGGATGGACGACAGAACACCAGCTGCCAACATATAAGGCTAAACCGAAGTGGAGCGCAGCGGAATTTCGGAATTAGCCCCTGTTGACAGAAGCGTAGCGGGGTTGAGCGGAGATCTAGCTATGGGGATTAAAAGTTTGGAGTGGTTCCTGATGGTTAAAAAATCTGGTTTTTTTAGAGGTGTTTTAGATAGCAGCAATTGACTGCAATCTTTTTTTTTGAGCCTTTTGCTCCGTTGTTTACTGTTTTTTGAGTGTCTGAATATCTTTTAGCAAAAGTTTTCCTTTGCTCGTATGAGCTGTTTTTTTAGTTTTTTGCATGTGCTTTGAGTTTGTTGTTAATGGTTGGCG
>NZ_AJYA01000081.1 GCF_000265075.1 Nitritalea halalkaliphila LW7
GAGGGGTAAGTTTGCAAGCGAGTTGTGTTTTATGTTTCATCTAAACGTGATTTCTTATGACGATTTTAGGGATTATTCCGGTTTTGGTAGGCGCCTTAAAGGTAGCCACCGTTTTAGTGGTCGCGCTACCACCTATAATTAAGGTATTCGGCGACGACAAGAAGTAAAGGTTACTTCGGTCGATAAACAGATGTTTCACCCTTTAAATGGCAGTATCATGATGGATGTTCAGAAGAAGCCAGAGGACATGCTGCTCATTGTTTTAGAAGCGGTGGTGGATGTGGTCCGCAAGCTGAAGCGAGATGAGTAGTGGAGCGCGCGATGAGTGGTGGAAGGCCACACGAGGCGCGAGGTACAATAGCCTTCTTTAGTATTTTTTTAGGCTATTGTTTGATTTTTTTAATTTACTACATAAGCCCCAAAGGAGATAATGATTTTGCGTCTATTCGCCAAATAACTACACTTATGAGAAGAAAGGCTACGTTTATCAATTCCCTCTTGTGATTATCAAATTAAATTCTCAGTTTAGATAAAGCTAGCCAACAATTAACAGCCCATGAAAGATGTTTTATCACGCAGTTTAGCCTCTAAGCAGACGGTCGATGTGCTTGCTTTGACCTTTGCGCTAGCGCTAAAACCCTCCCTCGTCCCTAAGTTTCGTGGGGCCATGTGTGCCCTATTAGAGGATGCCCCTATTCTGATGCACAATCATAAAGGAGAAGGCTTTAATTATACCTATCCTCGGATCCAGTACCAGTCTTTTCAGGGCCAGGCCCGCCTAATCGCCATTAATGAGGGCACGGATATTTTACACACTATTTTAGCACGTGAGGAGAATATACTGCGTGTGGGGAATCAGGTGCATCCGCTGCGCATTAAGGGTGTGGAAGCCAGCCAGACCTATTTGGTACGGTACGGCGAGGAGAAATTTCATTATCAGCTGCGGAGTTGGCAGCCCTTTAACGCTGAAAATTATCGGCGGTATCAGGGGGTGCATGGCCTATCGGCCCAAGTCCACTTTTTAGAGGCGATTCTTCGGGGAAATATTCTGAGTATGGCGAAGGGCTTAGGAATCACCCTCACGGATCAGGTAGAGGTGACGCTAACGTCTATGGGCGATATGTTTATGCGCACCTTTAAGGAGCAGGAAGTCTGCTGTTTGGATATATCCTTCACCTCTTCCATATCGCTTCCAGAAGGCGTGGGTTTAGGTAAAGGGGTAAGTATAGGATTTGGAACTATAATAAAATAATATGCCAGAGACAAAATTTTTATATGGGGCCAGCATTCAGGGCATCCAGAGTTTCATTTTCCAGACGAATAAGTTGAAAGAAATCGTCGGCGGAAGTGAATTAGTAGAGGAGATCTGTACCACTTCCTTTTATGAGTTTATTGATCCGGATGGAAAAGGTGAAGAAGACAGTAACATCATCATTAGTGCAGCAGGTAACATTAAATTTATTGCTAATGAAGGGTTATGCCGAAGGTTAGTTAGAGACTTTCCGAAACTGGTATTAGAAAAAGCTCCTGGAGTGACTATTAGTCAAGCGGTAGTAAAGATTGATGAGGAGTTAACGCTAGCAGAGCAAATCAGCCAACTTGAAGAAAAACTAAAAGCAGAAAGAAATAGGCCTGCAAAGCCTCAAGAAATCGGATTTATGGGTTTGGAGCGAGCTAGAAGAACTGGAGGCGTGGCTGTAAAAACGAAAAAGAGAAGGGGAAAAGAAATCGTATTTTGTGAGAGCACGGATAAAAAGGACGAGGTGGTCGTAAGACGACCAAATAGTTTCGAGATGGTGAGTCACACGAAACTTTTCTATAAGATATCAGGCTTAATGCAACCTCCCAAAGAGATTACTCTCGAGGTTGAAGATTTATGTAAAGGTCATAAAAACTCTTGGATAGCTGTTGTCCATGCAGATGGTAATGGATTAGGAAACATTTTACAGGCATTAGGGCAAAAACTCAGGGGGCAAGATTTTTCCAAAAGTAAGGCGGCATTTCGTCAGTTTTCGCTTGCTCTTGATAAGGCGACACAAGCTGCTGCAAGAGAGGCATTTGCAGATGTTTTCAAAGAACCTAGAAATTACACAAGTGAAGGGCGTTATCCGATACGTCCGATTATATGTGGTGGCGATGATATAACATTTATAATCAGGGCAGATATTGCGTTACGCTATACGGATGTGTTTTTACATGCTTTTGAAAAGCAGTCTAAAATATATTTAAATGAAGCACTAGCTACTTATGGAGTTGATACTTTTAGCGAAGGGATTACGGCGTGTGCTGGAATCGCCTTCGTAAAGGAGTCTTATCCGCTGCATTACGCACTGCATTTGGCGGAGGATCTGTGTAAAGATGCTAAAAAAATGGTTAAGTCTGGTGAAAGAATACCAATACGGGCAAATGGTATTCCTGAATCTGCTTTGGCTTTTTATAAAGTTCAAGAATCTTTCACGGATAAAATTAACAGTCTCAAAGAAAGAACATTACTGGCATCTCAAGGAGATAAAAAATTAGATTTTTATTACGGCCCTTATTTACTAGATGATCTAAAGATTTTAAATGAGCGCTTAGAGATTTTAAAGCAAGAAGTAGATAATGCTCAGGGTCAGACCAAGGCTATCGGGAAGTTGAGGAAAGTAGTTTCTGATTGTTTCCGAGATTTTAATATTGCTAAATTCAATTTGATGCGGATGGAGCAAGTGAATTCTGAATTATTCAAAGCATTAGAGCTGAAGGATGAGGTGGAAAAATTAGGTCGAGTTGAGCAGGGTAATGAGGGTGAAAAATCACAATTATTAGATTTAATTTCTTTACACGGGTTTAATTATGGTACAAGAGAAAATTAAATATACGATTAACTTCCTTACAGACTGGCATGCTGGTTCTGGTCTATCAGGAGGTGCTGAAGCTGATGCAGTAGTCATAAAAGACCGAGAGGGTTTTCCCTATGTCCCTGGAAAGACATTGAAGGGTCTTTTCGTTGATGCTTTTTGTGATTTTATAGCATTAGGAATAGATGGGTTTACGCAGGAAAAAAAGAACGAGCTTTTAGGGTATTATGATCCTGTTTTAAAGCGATCTTTTCAAGGAAAATTATTTTTCTCTAATGCTGAATTACCTCAGGTGGAAAGAGATGCAATCGACGCTAGGCATAAATATTTTCTGTTTAGAACTATATCGTCTACAGCTATAGACTCCGAATCTGGAGACTGCTAAAAATACTTCTCTTCGGACTATGGAAGTGTGTATACCGCTTACCTTGCATGCCTATATTCTTGCTGACGATTACAAGGACATTCACCTTTTAAGCCAGGTTACAGGCTATATCCGTTCCATAGGGGCTAACCGAAACAGAGGATTAGGCAGATGTTTCCTTAAATTAGATTAAAAACTATGAATACCTATAATTTTACGTGTACCCTTCTCTCTGAGGTTGTCCTAAATGCTTCCTTAGCTACGGAAGGTAATATGAGCTCATTGGATTATATACCAGGTAGTAATTTCCTTGGTATTGCTGCTTCTCATCTCTATAAAGATAGGGATAGCTCGGAGGCGTATCAGCTGTTTCATTCTGGTGAAGTTAAGTTTGGTGATGCGCGTGTAGCTTCGAACGCTTGCCAACCTACCTACCAAGTACCTTTTTCTTTTTATCAAGAGAAGGGTGAAGATAATCTTATACAATCCTGTGTTTACTTGCACCACCTTTTATCGAGTGATAATTATCCTTTAAATCAATCAGGAGCAAGAAATCAACTTCGGCAGTCTCGTTCTGGTTACCTGACTATAAAAAGTGTTTTAGCGAATAAAGTTGCCAAGCGATTTTCATTAAAATCTGCTTATGATCGTGAAAAAAGGACTTCACTTACAGGGGCTATGTTTGGGTTTGAAGCCATAGCTAAAGGAACTGTATTTATTTTTTCAGTAATGGCAGAGGACCAAGCGCTGCTGGATCGTGTCGCAGAAGTTCTCATAGGGAGGCAGCGTCTTGGAAAGTCCAAAACAGCTGAATTTGGTCAGGTTTTAATTGAAAAGAAAGATAATGTAGACATTTTAGAAGTATTTTCTTCTGAGGAATACACTTTGGTTTACGCTGAGAGTAATCTATGTTTTTTTGATGAGGTAGGTCAGCCGACTTTTCAACCTAGTGCGACTGACTTAGGTTTGGATGGAGGAACTATTGATTGGTCGAAATCTCAAATTCGAACCTATAGTTATTCACCCTGGAACGGGATTAGAAAAACGACTTCTACTCAAAGACATTGTATTGCCAAGGGATCCGTGTTCTATGTTGTGGGAGCAAACCCTAAGGGAAGTACGCTGTTTGTTGGTCATCATCAGGCAGAAGGCTTGGGTAAAGTAATTTATAACCCTTTATTTCTGAAACCTAAAGAAGTTGGGAGCTGTTCGCCCTGTCAGATTCTTAGAGATACTAAAAATGAAAAACTAGGACAGGCATCTGCCACCGCATTGTCTGACTTTCTTACTTATCATAAAAATTATAAGTTGAAGGAGCTCTTAACCTCGCAGTATGTTGCTAAAAAAGTGGACGATTCTCAGAAGGGTTCAAGGGATAAATTTAAGGGTGTCAGTTCAAGCCAGTGGGGGAACATTCGTTCAATAGCCTCAAGGTCACAAAGTTCAGATGAAATGTATAGTTTGCTCTTTAAGAAAGAAAAGGGGTATCTTATGCATGGTATTGCTTACGAAAAATGCTGGGGACTACAAAAGGAGGAGAAGATCCGGTATTTAAAAGAAATACTTGAAAGTGTGAAGTCAGCTAATAGCGATGGGGTCCAAATAGATGTTCGGGTCTTCTTAACACGGTTTGCAGCTGAAATGGCAAAAAGTAAGAAAAGAAATAATTAGGATAGCATTATGGTTAAATATATAGTCAGATTTTTACTGCAAGCGGAAACTCCTTTATTCGTCGGTTCTGGTCAATCTTCTTTGTTAAAAGATGCACTTGTTCAAAAGGATGTGAACGGCTTTCCTATGATACCTGGGACATCTTTAGCAGGTGTGCTCAGACACTCTTTTGCGCGCTCTCATGGAGAAGCATGTGCATCTAAAATTTTTGGTGATTCTAAAGGATCTGAAACTGGGACAGGTTCTTTACTTAAGATCAGTCCTGCACTTATGCTTTTAAATACGAAGCAGGTATCTGAAGGTCTTCTTTATGGTGAGCAGTGGGAACAGCTAAAGTTTCGTTTCGATAATCTTCCAATTAGGCAACATGTCCGTATTTCTCAAAAAGGAGTAGCCGAGGAAATGGGCTTGTTCGATAATGAGGTAATTTATAAGGGGACTCGATTTGTTTTTGAACTGGAATTAACAGAGCGTAACGAAAATCTGCTAGAAGACTGGGAGAGCTTGCTGAAAATAATTTCTAGTTCGGATTTTAGAATTGGTTCTGGAACGCGTAATGGATACGGAAGTTTAAAAGTTCTTAAAAAACAGGCTTTTCGCTTTGACCTGAGAACAGAACTTAAGCACTATTTGGATCTTTCTCCTTCTTTCGCTGATATAGATTGGAATAGAGTAGAAGAAAATAGCGAAAAAGTGCTAACTTCTACTGTTTCTAAAGTTAAATATACTTTAAAATTGACACCTGATCCCTTCTTTATTTTTGGCTCGGGCTATGATGATCAAGATGTTGACAATACACCTCTGGAGGAAGAAGTCATTAAGTATGATGAAAGCTCAGGAAAAATATGCTTTGAGAGTTTTTTGGTTATTCCTGGTTCTTCTATAAAAGGTGCCATTGCGCACCGTGTCGCTTATCACTTCAATCGCAAACAAGGTATTTGGGCTGGTTCGGATCAAGATGGTTTAGCCAATGAAGCAGTAAAAGAGCTTTTCGGAGACATTGAAACAAGTAAAAGGGCTGGGAAAATATTCATTGATGACGTTTTTTTATCTCAGAAAGAGGTAGCCAGTGATAAGATATTTAATCATGTTGCTATAGATCGATTTACAGGAGGGGCTATCGATGGAGCTTTATTTTCTGAAAAAGTATCTTACTTAAAAAGGAGATTATATCCAGATAACTTTACACGCAGATGCGCGCTTAGAGCAAAAGTATCTTGAGGCTTTTGAGGAAGCACTTAAAGACATTTGTAAGGGCTTATTACCTCTCGGTGGTATGACGACGAAGGGCCATGGAATTTTCACAGGTAATTTATTTAAAAATGAGCAGGATCAATCTTTATTATAAAAAATTATGAGTCAATATATTCTTAAAGAAATAGCGGAGATTAGTCAGATTCCTGATTATAATTATGTGGGATATTACTGGGTGTCCAATCAAGAAAAGCCCATTGTGCTCGTTAATGAACCATTTCCAAAAGAAAGATTCTCATTTTCTAGCAATCCATTTTGTGTAGAAGCTTTACTATATTCCCAAGAAAATGAGATTAGCGTTCATATTTTACATACAGGGAAAAATATGGTTTTCGCCTATGATCATAATATGTTAAATGGTTCGGTTACTGAAGTAAAGAGCTATATGCCACATAGATTGGATAATGTCTCCAGTGTGCTATTTAAACAGGTGTGGGAAGAGGAGTCTGTGCACGTGCATGATGGGCTTTATTTTCCCTCGTTAAAGCCTACTGCGTTATTGTTTTACGGACTTAAAATCAAAAACTATGCCATCAGTTAGATCTCCCTATAATTTCGTTTCAGCGCCAGCACAAAGCGAGGTGTTTATTCCTGAGTGGGCGCCTGATATTAGCATGATATTCCTTTCGAAGATGGTGAGAGCGGTGAAATTGAACTTATTATTACCGCAGAAACGCCTATTTTTATACGTGATGGCCACAAAAAGCCAAGAAATAATGAAAGACCAACGGATGAGTTTTCACATTTCATAGATAATAAGGGCCAAAAACAGTACTTTATCCCTGCTACTTCATTAAAGGGGATGATACGCAACGTGTTAGAAATAATGAGTTATTCTAGGCTCAATAAAAACCTGGTTAATGATCATAGATTTTCTTTTAGAGATATTTCTAGTTCTCGTTCTCAATATATGAGACGCTATCAACAGTTCGAAATTCAAGGAGGCTGGATGAGTCAAAACCATGATGGTAGCTGGTCAATCAAAAAATGCAAAAGTAATTGCGCGCATTGATCATAAGGAGTTAAAAGATAAACTAGATATCCCTTTTAGAGATTTATTTTTAAATAGAAATCCGCAAAATAAAAATGCTAAATTTAAATACGAGCATGAAAAAGTAAAGAAAAAGGGTTTACGACATAAATTTACTACCTTCATTGAAACCGTAGATACTAGGGCGGGAGGCAAAGTTTCCATTACTATGGCTAGTGTTGATGATACTGGTCGGGATGGAATCCTTGTATTTACTGGCCAGCCAGGAAAAAGAGAAGAAAATCAAAATAACAAATCGTGGTAAGATAAGGGAGTTTGTCTTTTTTGATGATGATGAGCCGACAAGTATCCCAGTGCCAGAGTCACTTCAAAGGATTTTAGGTTTACATACGGAAATGACGATCCCAATTCGATTTCTGCTGACTGGAAATTTTGGAGGGAAAAATTAGAAAAAGGACAGTCTATTCCTGTATTTTTTTCAGAAGATAAGGATGGTATCCTTCAGCATTTTGGACTTTCTTACATGTATAAGCTTCCTTTTAAACATCGTATTCAGGAGATTGACCCTATTAAAGGTTATGCATTCAATGAGAAGGATCTTGCAGAATCTATATTTGGCTATTCCGAACAAGGTAACTCTTTAAAAGGTAGGGTGTTTTTTGGTCATGCCCTCGCCGATTTAAACACGATCACTTGTATGAAGCCTAGGTCAGTGATTTTGGGTGGGCCTAAAGCGTCGTATTTTCCTTTTTATTTGAAGCAGTTTAAGGACAATGGTGAGTATTTCACCTACGATGACATCAATGCCATTCTAAGAGGGTTTAAACGCTATCCCGTGAAAGATGTCATAATAGAACCTGAGCTTGGAGAAAACCAAGATGTTTGCTCTAGTTTCGCCCCTCTAGATAAGGGGGCTATTTTCAAGACGAAGGTACGTTTTCATAATCTAAAAAGTGTTGAAATAGGTGCTCTTTTATCTGCGATTACATTTCATCACAATGCAGATAGGTATTCGCATAATATCGGTCTAGGGAAACCTTTTGGATATGGTAGGGTGAAGGTTCAAATACTTTCAAAAAATTACTTGAAAAAAGATGTAACTGCGTATATGCATGATTTTGAAGAAGCCATGGAAAAGCATAAGCCGGGTTGGCTAAAATCGGATCGGATGCGAGAGTTAATTGCTATGGCCGGTGGTGGTTTTTCAAATGAGTTTTTAACTTATCCTGTATTATCTGATTACGGGGATTTTAAAAAAACGAAGATAGGTGAATTCAAAGACAGGCAAGCCTTGGATAGCTTTTGTGAAGTCTTTTCTGATCAAGTCCCCTCTAACTCCATTTTACCTCTTTCTGTCAGGCTTAAACCTCAAGTTAACCTTGATTTAACTTGTTATTCAGATTATGAGTCATTAGCTAGCCACCTAAATGAACAATGGGACATATATCAGAATTTCACGGATTTCAATAAGGATTTAATCTATAAAAAAATTAAAAGTATTGTGGATTCTAAACACAGGCCTTCACTAAAAAAGCTAAAAAAGGAGTCACATTGGGATAGTGGGGGTAAGAATATTCTACGATGGCTTGGAGAAAAATTAATGGTAGAGCTTAAAAAAGAAACAGGTCTTCCTAAATGAAAATTTATCTATGCGTTATTTAATTATTATTGCTGGGAAATAATGGATATTTTGTCCTTATGAGTGC
>NZ_AJYA01000082.1 GCF_000265075.1 Nitritalea halalkaliphila LW7
TTACAATCTGAAACGTAAACTAATCAGACCATAAAAAAATCCCTGATGGTCAGGGGSATTTTTTTATGCTTTCCAAGTTAGCGTGCAGAGGCAGAGCTCATGACGCGGTCTAATTTGTCGCGAAGCGACCTGCCCAGCTCCTCATAACCGCGCTCTTCTACCAGCGGGGTAAAGTAGCGCAGGAGCTCGATCGCGATGTAAGCCTCGCGGTCATAGGCGCGATTCGTGGCATCGTAATAGGTTACCAGCTGCAGCGAGCGGTCCGCCAGGGTTTCTACGATGTGCAGGGCCTTTTCTTCCTCGCCCACTTCGAAGAGGAGTGGAACCATCTGCCCACTGCTGAAGTCATACGGAATGGCTGCATGCGGCATGCGTTCCAGGCTGAGGTTAAGGAGTTCATTCGCCTCATCGAAGCGGTCTTCATCCAGTAGAGCCATGGCTACCGAGTTGATAACGCCGCGCGCATTAGAGGTGAAGCGTCTGAACTCGTCGTCGAAATAATTATCTGGATTATCCATCCCGCGGAAAGCAAATTTCTCCATAATATTTTCGTAGGCCAGGGAAGCGTTTACGAGTTCCCCACGGAAACCTTGTGGTTTCTGCACGGGAAGCAGGCGGTAGGTCATGCCCTCTTGGACGACATAGTCTTCGAGGTCGATTCCGATAGTCGCCAGCGAAGTATTATTAAAGTAAATCGGCCGCTCCCAGTTGCTGCTGGCGATCAGGTCGAGGAGCATCATACCGCCCTTCGTGAGGTAGTTTCCCTTCACGCGGAAATTCATTTGTGGCGTAGCCAGGTCCTCCATACCTTCAGGGATAAGGCCTTCGGCAAAGGCTTTTTCGAGGTCCACATCCAGGATAAGGTTCCGTGCCGGCACCATGTTATAGGTAAAGCGTCCACCCCCACGTAGTTTAAGCGCATCGCTATTGCCTTTTAGAAGCCGGAGGTATTGGGTGAGGGAGATGGCGTCTAGGTTTTCCCTTTCCATGAGGTAGAGCACATCGTTCGTGCCTTTTTTATAGTTCTCAGGTCCTAGGGAAAAAGGCAGTGGAGCGGACTCATTTACCTGCCGGGTCATTTGTTCCACATACCAGTCCGTATCGAAATAGGAGAGGACGATCACGCGGACATCGGTCCGGAAGCCTTCCACTTCCTGCACATACCAGAGCGGGAAGGTGTCGTTATCTCCCCCTGTGAAGAGAATGGCATTCGGTGCGCAGGAGGCGAGGAAGTTTCGCGCGGAGTCCACAGAGAAGAAGCGTCCGCTGCGGTCGTGGTCATCCCAGTTTTGCTGCGCCATCAGTAGGGGAGCGGGGAGGGCGACCAGGAACGCCAGCAGGACAGCGGCGGTCCCCTTTAATTTGAGCTGCTGGAAGGTGTCTCGTAGTCCGATCAGTGCTAAGCCTGCCCATATCGCGAAGGCATAAAAGCTTCCCACATAAATATAGTCTCGCTCCCGTGGTTCTATCGGTGGGGAGTTCAGGTAGAGCACCAGTACGATGCCCATCATCAGGAAGAGCAAGAGGTTCACGACGAAGAAGCGCTGATCCATGCGTGCTTGGAAAAAGATGCCAAGAAGTCCGAGGATGAGCGGCAGCATAAGGTAATTATTATGCGCCTTATTTTCTTTGATGTATTCGGGGAAGATGGAGCTGAAGGCATCGGCCACACCCAGCCAGGGGGCATCGCTAAAGTCACTCTCACGCCCGGAGAAGTTCCACATAAAATAGCGGAAATACATGTGTCCCAGTTGATGGCTGAATAGAAAGCGGATGTTATCCGCAAAGTTCGGTTTCTCACCTTCTCGGAGTCCTAGTTTGCTGCGGTAGAGCTGTTTATGGCGCTCTTGGGTGCTGTAAATGCGGGGGAGCAGAGTGGTTCTTTCCGGGTCATACACATTTACGGTGCCGTAGTCAACGATTTCATAGCCGTCTTTCGTCTTTAGGTAGACCGGAGCGCCTTCTTTCTGATCCACGAGTTCCGCATCGAAGTACTGCCCTTTTAGGAGCGGGCGGTAGCCATACTGCTCACGCTTTAGGTAAGAGACATAGCTGATGATGTCTTTCGGTGCGTTTTCGTTGATGACGGGATCCTGATTCGCGCGGATAATGATGAGCGCATAGGAGCTGTAACCGATGAGGATAAAGGTAAAGCTGAGCAAAAGGGTGTTCAGCAGGACCTTTTGCTTCAGGACACTGAAGCGTATGGCATAAATGAGTCCTCCGATAAAGGCGGCCATGAAAAAGAGGATGCCAGAACCGAATGGGAGACCGAGGGAGTTGACAGCGAAAATTTCGAGTCGTCCAGCGAGGCTAGGTAGGCCGGGGATGACGATATTATTGACCACGATAAGGGCTCCACCTCCGGCTAAGAGGGCATAGACTCCCCCTTTCCAGGTGGGTTGTGGGTATTTTTTAAAGTAATAGATGAGCGCCAGTGCCGGTAGGGTGACCAAGTTGAGCAGGTGAACCCCTATAGAAAGGCCGACGAGGTAGGCGATGAAGATGAGCCATTTATTTTCTTTTGCGGGGTCGGTGACCAGGTCCCATTTGAGGAAAGCCCAGATGACGATGGCAGTAAAGAAGGAGGACATGGCATACACTTCAGCTTCCACGGCGGAGAACCAGAAGCTATCGGAGAAGGTATAGATGAGCGCGCCGATGGTGCCGGCGCCCATGAGGGTCAGTGTATCGTTCAGTGTTTCCTTTCCGGGGCTAAGCTGCATCATTTTGCGGCCAAAAAGTGTGATGGACCAGAACAGGAACAGGATGGTGAAGCCAGAGAAGAGTGCTGAGGCGATATTCATCCAGTAGGCCACGCTGAGTTCATTGCCGAAGGCCAAAAAAGAAAACATCCGGTAGACGAGCAGAAAAAAGGGCGCTCCTGGCGGGTGGGGCACCTGGAGCTTATGGCGCTACGGCGATAA
>NZ_AJYA01000083.1 GCF_000265075.1 Nitritalea halalkaliphila LW7
ACGCAAACGTCTCTTTAAAAACATAGAAGTAGTAGAAAGGTACCTTTCAGCCTGAAATCTTGGGGTGTCACCCAAGTTCGCGCTTCTATCGGAAAAAAAGAACTCAGATAGGTTATCGGAGATAAAGAGAAATATCTCATCTTGGTCATTTAAATGAGGAGCTCCCGTCATATAAGTAACCTGTAAAGTCTGCTGTGCCTGCACTAAGGAAAGAATCAGGCAAAGCGCTGCGGTAAAGAAAGTTGTTTTCATGGTAGTATCGTTTTGTAAAAGCTGTCTATCGTATTAGTCTATAGGCATCGGATGCTATCGGGGGTTCGAAAGGAACTTTTAGAATCGGTATTCCACTTCGAGCTTAACGAATCGGCTGAAGACCCTTTCATTTTCTATTTCAAAGAACACGGGTAGGGCTTGCTGCCTAACAAACTCCCTATTATTCAGCAAATTATACCCGATCAGCCTAAAGACCCATTTTTTATCGGCTGTGGAGATGAAAAACTGACCTCCCACATCCGTAAAAGTACCCTCAGCCCCAGATAGGAACCAAACTCTTCTGACGTAGGGTCCAGCTGTCCAATTGCCTTTTGAAGGCACATATTTCAAGTTAGCAAAAGTGGAAAACATGGTTTGATCCGTCGTCTGTGGACTAAGCTCTGACAGTAAATCCAGTCTAGAGAACTTATTGATAAAGTCAAAGGCCACCTTCGACTTGGCTGGCGTAAACTTTAGGTTCAGCTCACTCGCAAAATAATTAAAGTCGATAAAGAAGTTATCCTCCAAGGAAAAGGCATTCTCTTGTCTGTTGATAAAAAAACTATTAACCTGTGAGAGCAGCATGCGATCCTGAAGAAGTGGACGCTCAAGCTGCAGCTCTGTAAGGAAATAAGAAGACTCCAGCTGATCATACACGGTCTGTACGACAGGGGTAGCGTCTAAACTGACAAAATTTCCATTAAACGCTCTTCCCGCCAACGCCGCCAGCATGGATTGAGCGCCAATGAACGGAATCGGAAAGGAAATATTAAACTCCGCCACCTCTTGCATTTGGGGTTCCATAATCCGCTGAGCAGGTATCCCTACACTACGAAATCCTAACAGGTCATGTCCGCCGATAACTTTCTTTAATGGAAACATTTCGAAGCTTTGCTGATAGGTTAAGGTAAAATCAACGATATCTCCACTAAAATCCAACATAGAATAGACTTCAAACGCCCCCCTGTCACCTACAATAGTTGGTGATTCGGGCAGTTGATACCATGCATACCGCAATTTATTCGTAAACGTCAGCGCATTACTAAAGCGATACTGGTGGCGCAGGTAGGGCCGGAAGACCTGATAGCCGAGTGTAGTGGGCGCCAGATTAAATAAAGAATTAGGCAGCAACTCGCCACCGTTAGAAGAATCCCCATCGAAAGCCTGTTTGCTCATTTGCAGCTCCTGCCGCTTAAACTCCATACCTCCGGTCAAATTCCCATAAGCAAGTTTTCGATAAAGTTCTAAGGAGCCGAAAAAAAACCTGTCCCGCAGCGCTACCTCTTGCACTAAATCCGTTTGATCTGTTGGTATTTGAAACCCTTGCGCACGTCTCAGCAGCAGGTCGTTATGCTGCGATCGAAAAGACTGGTCAGCATGAATGGAGGCTACACCCAGTTTGGCGGATAAAGCCCATTTCTTCGGGACTAAGAAGTACTCCAGCCGATTATTACTGTAAAACTCTGACTGTCTGGTGTCGGCAGTAAAGGTGTAGGCATGGTCTGTTATGGCCTCTAGTGCATGTGTTCGATTTAGTGCATCCTGAAAGACAAAATTAACGTCTGAAACGAACTTCACTCGGTCTGTATCGAATCGATACTCTACTTTGTTTTTACTTGTTACGAAATCCGAGCGGTTTCGGAGTTGTAGGGATGAAGAAGGCTGCTCGTCAAAGAAAATCTGTTGGAGCTCCCTAGCATTTTCGCCTATCCCCATGACATTATAGCTACCGATAAAAACCGAACTGTTATCCGAAAGCTCAATTTTAGACGTCACACCGCCGATGGTTCTTTCTTTCCGTATAAAATCTTCGAAGCCAAAGAGCTCCCGTTGAAAGCCACTCCCTGATTTAAAATCTTGAAAATCGGCTGGGAGTGCTGTCAGCTGCGCTAAAGCTTCATTACCTATATTACGCACGCTCATTAACGAAATCTCTTCGTTTCCTAACCGATCATGCTCTAGAAAAGCATGAAAAGAGACTTGTTCCCCTACAAACATATTATTACTGAAGAATCCGGGCTCTAACTGATCTTGCAGGCCTAGTGTCCCTCTCAGCTTACCGAAAGGTCTATTTGTATATTCATCTTTGAGGGTAATATCA
This sequence comes from Nitritalea halalkaliphila LW7, assembly GCF_000265075.1. Classification (GTDB taxonomy): domain Bacteria; phylum Bacteroidota; class Bacteroidia; order Cytophagales; family Cyclobacteriaceae; genus Nitritalea; species Nitritalea halalkaliphila. The sequence goes on from NZ_AJYA01000083.1 coordinate 2,354, forward strand.
AGCACCATAAAATCATTCGTATCTAATAAAGAGTTCTTGATTTTATCCGACTGCTCCCTTTTTCGAATTTCCACTTGTGCTATTTGTTCAGCACTTAGCGTACGTGTGATGAGGGCAGCACCAGCATTTGATGTTTCTCGACCGTTAATCAGTACTTTTTGAATCATGCGCCCATTATACTCCAGCTCACCCCCGCCTGCACTTTAAAGCCGGGAATTCGCTTGAGAATATCTTCTAAATTTTGATCATCACGCCGCTCATAGTGCTGAATATCAAAGAGGATAGTGTCGGATTTAACAATAATCGGCGGCCTCCTACTTTCTACCACTACCTCTTCTAGCTCTAGAGCTGCGGGCGATAGTTGGAAGTCCAGGGTTAATTCTTTACGCTCCACTTCAGCAAGTAGCAAATCTCTCTTTAAAGGCTGATAACCCATTTTCCGGAAAGCCAGCGTAAAAAACTCCAATTCCTCAGGTACCGTAAGTTGAAACTGCCCGTCTGCATTTGTATTCGTAAAAGCGAGGATCACCTCATCCGTATAATTAGTCACCGAGACGCTCACTGATCGCAGGGGCGCTCCAGTCTCCTCATCCGTAACAGTTCCTTGGATAACTACCTGCGCTTCTGCATGCGAAATCATGAGGAAAGAGATGCCGAGTAACCATCCCCAAAAGGACTTAGACCATGTTTTCATTCCCTTGCTATCTTAGCACCTACATCCCCTTCTTCAACTGTCTAATTTCTCTCCTGCTCCAGTCTTTCCAAATGGCTTCTTCCGAAACAGCAAAACCCATGTCTTCAGGTAAGCTGACCTCCCTGTCCACCTCCTTGATTTCAGTGACGAGTGTTCTATATCCTGAGTTTATAGTATACGAAATTTCTAAAATTAAACCGGGTAAACCCGTATATTCATTAGGACCAAGCTGCGCTTCAATTTCTGGTGTGAACCATGCAATGATGTCCCCTTTTTCTTGATCTGCAAACCCAAACTCATTGGGTAAAATTGCCTTTTGACACGAGTATCCTAAGATTTCTTTTGTTTCGTTTGTTAATTGCCAAGGCATGGGTTTGGGGGTATAAGTAGCATTAAGGCGCGTGCCATCCTCTAATGTTCTGACGACATGACGCGAACCGTCCTCTTTAAAAAACATAGAGTAGTAGAAATGGTACCTTTCAGCCTGAAATCCTTGGGGTGTCACCCAAGTTCGCGCTTCTATCGGAAAAAAGAACTCAGATAGGTTATCGGAGATAAAGAGAAATATCTCATCTTGGTCATTWAATGAGTGCTCCCGTACTATATTAAGTACCCTGTAAAGTCTGTGTGCCCTGACATAAGGAAAGAACTCAGGCAAAGCGCATGCGGTAA
>NZ_AJYA01000084.1 GCF_000265075.1 Nitritalea halalkaliphila LW7
AAAGCTGACCTGCTCCAAACGTCCCCTCATGCGTAGGTTTAGGCGCGGCAGGCCAAGTATATCGAAAGATTTTCACATCTTCATCTGCTCGATTCGGCCGGGTAATGACCTGCTGGCCACGATTGGAGCCCGACCAACTATTCCCAGGCGCAGAGGATTTCAGGACGCGATTTAAGGGCGAGGCTTCATAAGCTAGGCGAGTAAAAAAGTTACTCTCATTTGCATAAACAGTTTGCAATCGACTTGTGTACTCTTGTCCTACATCTGTTTTAATCCTACCATTTGTCCCAGAAGACGGATAAAGTTTAAGGGTATACTTTTCTCTACCCAAAGCATCGTAAACATGAGGCTGGACTAAATCTTTTCCTGTAGGTGAGGCTTGGTAAAAAACCTCCTGTACAGGACGACCTAAGCCATCATAATATTTTGTTACCGTGGAAGCCTGCTCTTTGCTAGGAAGAATTCCTGAATTTATCTGATGCATGGCCACGCGAGGAGAAATCTCTCGAACCATATTGAGCTGTGGAGAACTTCCTAAAGAGGGAATCACCAAGGTCTCTGGAGAGGTAGCTACCGATTGCTGCTGTGCATTAGGAATTTGTTGTGCTTCTAATTCACGCATTGTAAATGCAGCACAAGCGAGCAGAAAATAAAAATGAATAGTTAAATAGCGCATAAGTAAAATCAAAAAGAGGTAGAAACATTAAATCTATAATCATACCACTGTAGTGTTTCATTGAAAACATTTTTTACCCACTTTAAACGTTTCATTGCATCGTAACCATACCGCACAACATCTCCATTTTCAGCCTCTATGGAGGTAAGTCCTTCACCTGGTCGATACGTATAGCTTGTCACCTGAGCAGACTTCGGATACGCACGCACATTATCAAGTAAAAGCCCAGTCCCAGAAATGGTATACAAACCATTTTGCTGGACTGTACGCTGAAGGAACTGCCATTGAGCACCAATCTCTACATTTTCACCATTTACATGTAATATTCGCGTACCAGATGTAGATTTTACCCAAAAATCAACAATATAAGGTTGAGATCCACCAGCTATATGACGACTTACAGGATTTGAACCCGATAGAGAATAAACATAATTTCCAGCAGCAGCATCAGTACGAAAGGTGGGATTACTTGTGTAAGCCCATCCTCCCTTATCAGTGCTTTCAAAAGAGGTGTAGGCTACCAAATTAGACGAACTATTTTTGGAGTGATAAACAGGGAAGAGTCCATTATAGTCATAACGAAAGGCATTCATTAACCCCCTTTCCGTAAATCTTATTATATTCCCATACGAATCGATATCTATGTCCGTAATCGTTTTTTCCCAGTTACTCAGGTTGGCATCAGGCCTTGTAGTAGGAATTACAAACGTGGAAGCATTAGGTGAGGCGAATTCAAAACGCTCATGAAGCACATAATGCCATTTTCCTCCTCTCAAGAGTTTTTTATAACTATCCATTTTCCCCCCTACAATTAATTCATTTCTCGTAGTAATCACCATGATGGGGGTACTTAACATCCTGTTTGTTCGCATTTCATTGTATAAGGCATCCGAAAAATGATATGGATACCTATAGGTGTTTTTCAATAAGTCATTATTACTATCTTTAATAATTTCCTCTTCTAGAAACCCATTTACCTCATTATATAAATACGTTTTTTCTACCTCATGAAATTCAACACCAGATGGTGCATAGGTTCTCTTTATCTTTTTAATAGGTTTCAAGACAGTGCTAAAGTAATTATAAAAAACAAATTCAAATTTTGCAGGATAGAATGGCGTCAACCAAGTGGCTTCCATCTCCGGTTCAAGCATGTTGACTTTTACAACTTTATTTATTTTTTGTTTTGGTGAGCTTTCAAATTGTGCGATAGAAGTGACTTGCTCTCCATGAGAACGATAGCTGGTAATTTCTTCGCTTACCTTTATGAAAGCAGAACCTTCCTTTTTAAAGTGTTCAGTTTTAGTAGGAAGACCGCTCCATGATGAAATATCAGCTCTCAAAATACTTTGATTGGGCAAATTCTCAATATCTTGAAAAGTGCTAAAATAATAAATAGACTTTCCTGCATCCTCATCTCCTTCTCGAATTTCTTCGACCCTCGTGTTTTTAAAAAATCTTGGCCAAATAGCCTCTATATCGCTCACGGAAGATGTCAAAATCGCGTAGTCACACTCTATCCCATGAATACCTAAATCTATATGGTCTTGCCGACTCATCTTTTGCTGCACAAAGGAGGTTGCATTTAATGTTCTGCTCCCAACAGTCCCTAAATATTCATAAGACGTAGATGAAGCCACTTGCCCCTGATGCGTATACTTCATGATCTTTGTTATCTTAGCCCCGCCATAAAGCGTCGTGCCATAAGTAAATGTACTGTAGCCCCCTGTGGGATAGGTAACTTTATTCATGAGGCCTATGGAGCAGGTGGCAGGATTTACTTCTCTATTGTTCCCAGAAAAAGGAGAAGGCCACACTTGAGTAGGTAGTAAGGTTGAGGCTTGTCGCCCAGTAAAATATCCATAAAAATCTTGAGAAAAATTTATTCTACCCGGTAATCCAGGGTTATACGTAAACTCATAAATCTCATCATCATTGATTACAACCCTATCTAGTCGAAGTCTTCGCGTGGTATAAAGAGGTACTTGATGATTGGGTATTACGCTATTCAGGCCAGTAATGTAACCTTGTGTTAATTTAGCAGTCTTAATAGGCTCCCCCTGAAGGCTTACCCTTATTTCACTTAGGGCGTTGGTTCCTGGAAGATCCAGCCTTTGGGTATTCTGATAAATAAATTCGACCACGTGTCCTCGGCTGGAAGTTATCTTTTTTATACGCGAGGTACCTACAGATGTAGTATTTAAACAAATTTCGTATAAATATTGAGATGGAATCTCACACCCCTGACCTTTTGTAATGAGTTCATACTTTAATTCGTTTATTCCTGAAATGTAAGAGTAGTTTAGGGTCTCATATTCTATTTCTATTGTATCATGATTTTTTGTAACTATAGATGTCAACAACCATGCGTTCGTAGTCGTCTCATTTTCCATGCACATACCGGGGGCTAATGGCTTACTGCAAAGATTATGTAAGGAGGCCCCATCACCTGCATTAAAATAATAGCGATTTCCATCTGCATCACGTGCTGTATTAAAAGTAAAGAGTAATTCCTCAAAAGGGTAAGGAGAAAGCCCTCCATTTTCATCATATAAAAGCTTTCCGCTTTTTCCGAGAAGGGAATAGGAAAAATGATCCGGTTCAAAATCTAGACAGTTTTCTAAATTACTTTTTGTCCACCAGTAATCCGAGAAGTTTGTAAAGTACTCGTTTGGATTAAACATTAAAAAATTAGAAACAGGACGTAGGTAACTATCATCAAAATCCTGTTTTCCTTTTACCTGCTGTATAATCGCTCCGCCGGCTTGTAAACTCCAGCCCATCCCTACATCAGAAGAAACCTCTTCTACTTTAACGCCGCCAGAATAGTACGATAGGCTTACCGGAAAAGAAAGCCCAGGCAATTCGATAGTGTAAATAGGAACGGATAAACTCAAAAGCCCGGAAGCCATATCTACTGGATTATTAGCGAAGTTTAACATGGCAGCCGCGTTAGGACTACTTACTTCCGGCGCGATATCAGGAGGCAAAAAATTATCATTTAAAAAAAATTGAGGCTCAGCGAGAAGTAAAGAGTCTGGTTCAAATTCTTTTTCATCAACAAGCTGCTGCGCTTGCAGATCTAAAACAACAACAAAGAATCCAAAAACAATGAGAAAATGTTTTAAAGATAAATTTTTCATATTCACTGGGTTAAAAGTTATATCTAAGATCTTTTTAAAAAAACATAAATGCAAGCTTTTGATGGAAAAAATTTTCAACTTATACACATCAGATTACCGTTTACACACAAAAATACACCCATTGCGTCCCGTTAAAAGCGTGTAAACCGTCATTAAAGTTATAAAAATCACAAAATCAATAATAAAAAGATTGTATTTTAAGTAAAAAAACAAAATAAATAAAAAATACAAATGCACTAAGCAATGTCTCGCACTGTAGAAAAATATTGAACCTAAAAAACCAATTTTGGACCAACACCCCCGACCTTTCCTTCAGTCTCCAGCAGACACTTTGGAATAAAAAACCTGACTTCGACAATCCATATCCGCTCGACGAATCCCATATTTTTTATAGACGTTAGGTTTTGTAGACTTGCGGAATGGGAAGAAGAGATAAAGAATTTTACTAGGAGCTTTAACGGGAATGGGTTAGTTTTAATTAAAGGTAGGCTTTTTCTGTACGAACAGCCGACGGT
>NZ_AJYA01000085.1 GCF_000265075.1 Nitritalea halalkaliphila LW7
GGGGTTTTAAAGGGGCCCCCTTTTKKKGWTAAGGGAATTTCTATTTTTATGTTTAGGGTAAGATACAATTAGTTTATTATAAGTAAGTTCCAGTGACCGAATATTGTGCTTTTTTTGAGAGAATGACAAAAATATAGCTAAGGGAATGATGATAATAAACAACGCTACAAGTATCCTTGTCTCTTGATAGTGAATATAAAGAGATAAAAATACTATTAATATAATTGAAAGTATAAAAACATTTCTTAGTCGGACAGTATGATTGTTTGATATTGGGAAATTTAATTTTGTTTCAAGTGTCATTTTTCTATCTAAAATGATTTTCTACAATGGTTTTAGAAAATTTTGTCTTATATCTAATTGCTGAATTTATAGTTAACCCTTTATCCGAAAAAGGTAATTCTAATTCTCCGTGTTTATGAATGGGGTATATGCTTAATACTGTCATTGCGTCTGTACTATCTCCTATTAAATTTTCTGTAATTATGTTGAACACTGTAAATTCTTCATCATCAGAGTTATATCTGATCAGAGCCAATTCGTTTCCAAGAAAAACAACTAAAAAATTATTTTCATATATGGTGTTAACTGATTGCTTTTCAAAGTTGTGTTTAAGTTTGGTAAGTTTATTACTTTCGTCAGAGATTGTTTGCTTCACATCCTCATTGTGAAGTTTTGAATTTATCGTAAAAAGCTCTTGATATTTTGGGTTGTTAATCCATGTTTGAAGAAGCAATTCATAAAATTGTTCCTTTTTTTGAATATCAGCATCAAATGGTGGAAAGAAGCTATAGTTCACATAAAGAACTTCATCCTTTTGAGTTTTATGATTAAATGTCAAACCTCGAAAGCGTCTTACTTTTATTGACATCCTATTTAAATTGAGATTACTCTCTATTTCCTTTCTTAGGTCAAGAATACTGTCAATTGGTACATATGTAATTATTGGTTCTGTATTTTCTCTTTGATAAAACTGCACAAGATTATTGTAAGTGAAAAATGTATAGTTTTCTGATTTTAGATGTGCCTCATTTATAATAATATGCCATAGACCAAGAATTGTGTCGTTACTGTCGATTAATTTCAATTCTTCCAATCTATTGACCACTTCTTCACCAATTACTTCGTTTAAATAGATGTTTGGTTTTTCTTTATGGTGCTGGCACCGTAAAAGAATAACACCTATTGATATAAGTAAAAAATATCTTTTTATTGTTTGCATGCTTTAAGTATTCGGAAGAAATACAACCTAATTTTACATTATTTAGTGAAGTCCGCTTTAAATCCCCTCACAACGCTGCCGCGTTTTTCTGAAAGAAGTCTTTAAATTTTTTGTTGGTGAGCATCTTGTCGATCAGCTTGAAGATGGTCTGCCTGTCCTCTTCTTCGAGCTGCTGGATTAGGCGCAGCTGTTCCACCGCTGTCTTGTCCTCGATGACGACTTCGGAGGGGATGTCCCCGTCGTATCCGAATATCTGGTCGGTGGTCATGTTGAAGAGCTGTGCGGCCTTGTAGAGCTCTTCCACGGTGATTGCCCTGGTTCCCTTTTCTATTTTGCTGTATGCCGACTTGTCCACGCCGATATGGGTGGCGACATCGATCTGTTTGAGGCCTTTCTGCTCCCTGATTGCCTTGATGTTGTCCGCTATGTTCATGTTGTAAAAGTAGCAAATAAAGATACTTTTATCAATATGTGTGACAATCACCTGCTTCTAAGTTGCTAAAAAGAAAACTTAAATCAATTTTAGGAGTAGTGAAATTAACCACAACAATTATGGCAAAGAAAAAAGAGTACCTATACGACTACCGGGGAGCTGGACAGGTTCCTGGAAAACTTCGTGGATGCCCCGGCACTGGCAGGGCATCTGGACGAACTGCTATTCATTCTGGTCACCCACATATCGATGGTGGAGCGGGAGCAGGACTGCGGCCGGGAGCTGTTGGAGCTGTATGCGGTACTGAGCGATCTGAGAGATCTGTTCGGTAACCTAGAAAAGAAGGCGGGTTAAGTGATGGAAATACAGGAGATCAAAACCAGACTGACACTAAAGGAAGTCCTGGAACATTACGGTCTGAAACCGGACAAACAAAGCCGTCTGAACTGCCCGTTCCATCCGGACAAGACCCCGAGCATGCAGGTGTACTACAAGACCCAGACGGCCTACTGCTTCAGTTCCAACTGCCCCACGCACGGCAAGAGCCTGGACGTGATCGACTTTATCATGCACATGGAACAGACGGACAAACACCAGGCGATCCTGAAGGCGGGGGAACTGATCCGCCAGGGGGCGGACACGGTCACGGGCACGGCTTCCCCCGTCCAGAAACTTACCAGGGTTGCGCTGCTCACAAACATGTTTACCTACTTCAGGAATGCGGTGTACAACAGCAGACCTGTCCGTGAATACCTGGAAAGCCGTGGACTGGACCACGCAAAACGGAGGTTGGTTACAACAGTGGCCAGTTCCACCATGGTACGAGAAAGGACGAAACATTGATAGAAGCCTGCCTGAAATACGGCCTGCTGCTGGACAAAGGCCATGTGAACAACCGCACGGGCGAAAAGGCCTACAGCCCCTTCGGAAAAGGCGGGATCGTGTTCCCGCTCAGGGACAGGGATAACCAAATAACCAGCCTGTACTTCCGGAGCACGGCAGATGACAGGCAGGCACGGCACTTTTACCTGAAAGACCGCCAGGGGCTTTATCCACATTATCCGCCAGAGGGCGGACACGGTCCCAAACCGGAAACAACAAAGCTGATCCTTACCGAAGCCATCATCGATGCGGCCACCTTGCTCCAAATCCCCGGCATTCTTGCGGAATACGAAATACTTGCCTGCTACGGCACCAACGGGCTGACCGAGGAACATATCAGTGCAATCCAATTATTGAACAACCTGGAAGAGATTGTTTTCTTTTTTGACGGTGATGCAGCCGGACTGGAAGCGGTAAGGAAACAGGGCGAAAAGCTGAAGGGGCTGCTTCCAGCTGTCGAAATCAGCCTTGTCAACACCCCGGAGGGCGAGGACGTGAACAGCCTGTACGTAAACCATGCGGACAGTGCGGAAGAACTCTTTAGACACCTGCTGGACAGCCGTACCCCTTTTGATGCGCCAAACGGGTCTTTTTATTCTTCAAATGAAAAGGCTTCAAATGAAATAAAAAAAGTGGTTCAGAATCAGAAACCTGAAACCGCCCCGGAGAAGCCCCAACCCGTCCCATTGAAAACCGCTCCACAACCAAAAGTCAACACGCAGGAAACCAACCCAAGCCATGCGGCAGGCAGATTCGATACGACCAACCCCCACCGGATCATTTACTTTACCGACACGGCGCATTACTATGTAAAGGGTGGGGTTAGACAGGAACCCGACAGGCTTCAGGTCAGCCTGATGGTCGAGGGGAAGGGCAGCAGCGCCTACAACCGCTACCGCAACCGCCTGGACCTGTACGAGAACAAACAGACGGAAAGGATAGCCAGGGAGGCGGCCGAAAAACTGAACCTCAGGGCAGACCTGGAG
>NZ_AJYA01000086.1 GCF_000265075.1 Nitritalea halalkaliphila LW7
GGCATTGTGACGCAAACCATTGCGTCCGAATAAAATTTTTATTTCAACTTTCTAATTAAAAGCGGAATTTCACCCCTACCTGAGCAGAAATATGGTGGTAGAAGCTAGTAGAGGTAGGTAAATCCTGTGGTCTGTCCGCATCGAAACCCGTCGGATTCGTTCTTGGATTATTAGAATTAGCACCTAATGCATCTACGAAATTGGTTCTTAACTGACTAGCAGGCAGCACCTCGCGTAAATCCTGCGCCACATTTCCTTCCTGATTCACGAATCGGAAAGTAGTAAACTCTCCCGTATTCCGCGTTACATTTAAGTGCAGGGCTTCCGCTTCCACAAACAAGGCAAGGTTAGACTTGAGGTTATACTCTAAACCGAGTGCAGCTGTATAGCCAAGAGAGAAGTTGCCACGAATTTCTTCTGTACGCTCAAATTTGAGTGAATTAAGCATCGGATCTTGCTGAATCGCTAATGCTGGGCCTTCGGCTTCTATAAAAGCTGCTCCAGCCACGGGAATCATAAGTCCCACACGCGTGTAGGCGTCTAAGGATTGGGTGAGAGGCACATAAAAAGTTACGGTAGGGTTAATACGGAGCTGCTCTGTAAACGCCTGTGCATTAATGGCCGACTGTAAGGGGGCAGATCGATCATCTGCACATCCTGACGGAAGCCAGAGAAATACTGAACACCGAGGTCTAGAGAGATCTGATCGGTCACAAACATTCCCAGTCTAAGATTTAGGGGCACACCACTACCCAGCGTTCCTCTGTTGTTTGACAACAAATTTTCGGGCGTGGCACTTCCCACGAAGTTTCCACCTTGATCACCATTCGTCACCCCGAAGGCTACACCACCACTGACGGAGATATAGAAACGATCGGAATAAGTAAGCTCCTGAGCTTGAGTTTGAAAGGGCATGGAAAATGCACATAAAGCCGCCGCCGCAAGGCTAAGGATACTCGTTTTTGTACGATTTATCATGGGTTTTTTGGGTTTGGTAATATTAAATAATAGTTAAAACAAGTTTTCAAACGTTAAATATACGGTTTTAGTTTGAATTTGGCACAGATATATAGGCTTATCCACTTAGCCTATTGGTTTTCTGTACGTTAATTTTGGGCCTCGGCCCATACCACATCAAAGGAAAAAAGGAAGGGAAAGCCTTAAAACAGGCGAAGCGGGAAAGAATTTCACAGATCATTTCCTGTTCAGCTTGAATCACTTAGCCCCACATCCGCGAAAAATATCCATTAATCCCGTTTTAGGCTTGTAGAATCGCCTGCAACTTTATACTTTTGTGCCAGTTCGGGGTGTAGCGTAGCCCGGTTATCGCGCACATTTGGGATGTGGAGGTCGCAGGTTCGAATCCTGCCACCCCGACGAACATTTTCATTTCTTCGGGTGTGGCGGCAKSCCGGTAGCCTTGTTACTGCAATGGGGTTGCAAGTKGTCGCAGGTTCAAATCCTGTCACCCGACGCTAGAATTTGAAAGCTTGTA
>NZ_AJYA01000087.1 GCF_000265075.1 Nitritalea halalkaliphila LW7
TTAGTGGCTTTCTTAGTAGAGGTCTTAATCCTTGTTTTAGTGGATGGGGTACTCTGACAGCTAACTCCAGTTTTGACTGATTTTCAATGAGTTACAAATGAAAATCGTGTCAAAAATTTTTAGTTTTACATTTATAAACGCCATAGAGTCGCTTTCATTAAGATAAAAGTAGCGGATTTTTTGCGCATGCGCAAGGAAAAACAAGGCCTTTTTTCCCGCCGAAAGCTCCCCCTCCTAAAATAAAAAAAGCGTCCCCCCCTCCACAGGAAGAACGCCACCTTAAACAAAACTCAACTCAAGCCACGAATACCACGCCGTGAAGGGCGACGAGACAATCGCTCATAGTCTTCACCTAACAAACGAATGCCCTCCAGCGTATCTGCCTGCATCCGCGCATAGGCCTCCAAGCGTCCACGCCGATAGCGATCCTCCGCATCTAAATGCTCCTCGAAACTGGTGGTAGGGCTTAACATCTTATACAGTAAGACGAACAACTCTAACAAAAGCACCACCCCGAAAAAGATCACATAGAACGACAAAACCAGATAATCCGACAGCACAAAATCATGCAGGTCACGAATCCGACTCATGAGCGTACCCGAAGCCCGACTCGAACGCTGTGCCGCATAAGCCGACGCAGATCCGGCTAAGGCCTCTTCCGACTCCCGTACACGCGCCTCTAAAGAAGCCACACGCGCAGCCGCCAACTCCTTCTCACGCCCTTTGGCCTCGGCCACCTTCCCGAAACCACGCACACCAGAACCACCCGCACCGTCCATTTCAGCCAGATGAGCAGCACGCAGCTGAACAAACTCCGCACGGGCAGCAGCTAACTCCTCCCGAAGAGGAAGCAACTCACCTCCACGCTGCTCCTTAAATTCCTCCTGAAATAGGAGTTGCTCCTCCGCAGCTCGGTGCGCGCGGAACTCCTCGATGTCCCCACCGAAAAGCGCCAGGTCTATGCTAATCGCTCCGATGATGGAGGCACCTACAGCAAAAGCCAGACGAAAAAAACCAAATATCCACGAACGAAAACCCGAGATGCGCGCCACCACCATACTCCGATCCACTACAAAAATAAAGGCAGAGGCGACGAAACCTGTCAGTAATCCCGCAAATAGGGACACACCTAAAAGGACATGCACCAGGTAGGTGGCCGAAAAGAACCATACCGACGTGGGCAGTAGCAGTAATAGGCCCAGCGTGATCACCTTCTGCCGACTCTGAGCGGAATGAGACCGAAGCTCCTGATAATCATAGGAAAAAAGAGATGCGAAAATCTTTAATAAAGCAGTCATAGTACAAAGGGGTTAAGAGGAAACATAAAACCAAAGTCGGGTGCAAGTAGCCATGTAGGCGTATAGCGCATGGGCTGCTTTGCCCCTCGACATGCCACAAAATAAAAGCGCAAGCAGGAAAGGCTTTTTCCCACTTGCGCTATCTGGACGAAAAAATAAAAAATATGGCTACAGATAATATCCCGTCATTTTTTTCACAATCTTGGCCATCTGTTCTTTCACCTGAGGTGGACTTTCGATGCGGATCGCCTCACCGTACTGTAAAACCTGGGAGAAAAACTCGGGATTTGGCTTGAGCGATAGACGCACCCTTGCCCACTTAGGATCATCGGTCTCCTCCGGAGGAGACTGACTTCCATGGAGCACCTTGCTGAGCAGATAAGGAAGCCGATCCCTACGAATCAGCAGCGAGACCTGCTGTGTAGACTGCTCGAAATCATTTGTCACTCCGATGATGTCCTCAAAAAACTCGAATGGCTTCTCCCCAGAAATCGGATAAGGAACAAAGGCGTGCATACCTGCTTCTATCGCTTGGATCCGGTCCAATGGTAGAGTCCAGGGCTTTTGCTTCTGCTCGCTATAGCAAAGCAAAAACCAACGCCTATTGTACTGCTTGAGCAGATAAGGCGAGACTTCATGCAGGGTAGCCTCCGCTTTAAAGTAGCCTTTAAAGGTAATGCACAGGGGGCTCTTCTCTTTAATCGCTTCCACTAAGACAGGGATATAGTTGCGCCCATCTTCCTCTCTACTTTCTGCTGCCTCGAAGTTAAGCACTGCTTCGGGGGGCTGCGTCTCCTGCGAAAACTTAGGGCTCATGGACAGGTTCCGCATGCGCGACTCTAATTTTTCTATCTGCTCATAAGAAAAAGCACCATCGACCAGCTTCATCAGTTCGAAAGCCGCCGTGATGGTTGCCTTATCCTCCTCAGTGAGATATACCTGCTGAACGGTACTACCGCCTCCCTCATAGTAGAAATAATGCTCCTTACTCCCAGGAATTTTCATGGAGACAAGTTGAATGCCACGTTTAAAAGCCTCCTCCCTTAAGGCATCGAGGTCATTTTGGATCGTGCGCATACTTACTGTCATTTCCTCCTTGCCTTGACGCTCGAATTCTTTATTGACACGGTTTAAAATGTTTTTTTTCGTATTATGCTTCGACTGTCTTTGTAATAGTTTATCTATGATTTCATGCCGGAAGCGCGTCTTTTTATCTACAGCCATAATATTAAATAGTAAAAGCGATGAAGGAAAGGGAAAGATAAGGCTTTTGTCCCATGGGACAAAGGACACTTTCGTTCAACCCTTCCATTCACCACATCTAAATCTACAGCCCTTGGCAGTGACTTGATCCTCCACCGAAACCAGACCCCACATGTTAATCGAAAAACGTAGAAATATAGCCCGACCCATAGGAGCAAATTTTAAGAAAATCGCTTTTTCCTCGCAGAAATTTACATCATTACCAAAAAATAACTTAAACCCACACATTCACGAACCACCTATTACAGCTGCTTAATAGGAACCCTGTACTCCGCGTGACCCGCCGCATGACAGCGCGCACATAAGGTCACCAGTAAACGGGCTGGATACTGCCAGGGAGCCTTCCAATCCCCCGAATACCGGAAAACATGGTACTGCCGATGATGCACCTGTAGTGCCTCCGCACTGCCACACACCCTACACTGGCAGCCATCACGATGAAGAATCTGCTGGCGAAGCCGCTTCCAGCGTGGGTCGAGCAACTGCTCACGATAACGCCTCTCGGCTGCTTCTTGGTCTACAAAAACTGTCATTACCTACCTCCTTTCCTACTTCATATACACCTGTTAATAAAAACCTAACTTTGGGGCGATAGCCCCTAATATTCCCGCTCCTGAACAGCACCACGCTTCGCACAGCGCTTGGGCTTCTTCTTCACCCGACGAAGTGCCTTTGGGTTTTTATAGCAGGTTATCATCTCTCGGTCTTTGCCCGCTAAAACCACGATCAAGTCGGATAATCCATCCGAACAGCTTAAACCTCGCTCCCGAATAAGGGACTTCGGCAGGTAAAAAAAACGAATCCCTTGCTTATAAATACACTTGCCCCAGTCCACTACCGTCTGAATATCGCTGGCCCGAATACCTCGCTGCTGCTTTCTCACCTGTGCATGTAAACTCGCTCTAACTTGCTCTTTCATCGCGCTTTATTTAAAATGTGAATACCTTATTTTCAGTTTCAAAATAAAAGCACAAGTGAGCAGCCTTTTTTCCTTATTGGAGCTTTTCTTACCAGCTAGGCCATGGACTTAGCGCTGGTGCCCCTACCATTTTTCTATCAGCTCCGACATTTTGTTCCGCACTGGCTCTAGAACCACCTGTGTCCTGATGATCAACCTGCACATGCACCGGCTGCACCACCTCCCTTTGGGAGAATACGTCTGACTCCTATGCTTATGCATAGAAAGATTCTGGACCCGCAGGCAAAATCGTCTACCCAGCCCTCATTATGATAGGCACCACTGAAGCGCTTAGGCAAAAAAACGGCAGACTTTAAGTAGCTCATGCCTTGGAAGAGAAGACTTGATCGAACCGCCTGCTACACTTTTCCGCTAGGTCATGAATCGTGTAATACCGTTTGAAATCCCTGGAAGCACTTATCCAAGACGGCATACCGAATATGCGCATGTTTATGCGCTGGCTTTAAGTGTCTTTTTCTCATAAGACACTTAAAACCAAGGAATTTCTGGTGGCACACTGGATAATTCACCTCGTCATTCTGCCAAGAAAAAAGCCGATGATAAATATAGCGCCTAAAATCATTAAGAAAACCATGCTTATACGATTTAACTATGAACGAAAACAAATACAATCACAAAACACCCCACTAAGTAGGCAGTCTTTTTGCTCAGTTAAACTTTTTATTATGTACTCCGAGACCCGACGTTAAAAAAATCAAAATAGCAGAGGAGCGCTTCTGATCGCTAAGGAGCGGACCTTATAGAAGCAGTTCCACCATCTCCCAAAGTTCGATTTTAAAAATTAGCGATAATCGTTAATACGCCAAGAGTCCCATAGGAACGCATTTTATGAGAAATACCTAAAAACGCTTCGAGCCCCATAGGGGCGGAAATTTCGGTAACCGCGTGGCTTCAGCCCGCGGCACTAGAAACGCCCCAAAGCATACCCGCGGAAAGGAAAAAGGGCATAACAGCGAAAAACATCACCGACGTGGAAGCTAAAATCTCCGAAAGCACATCTCACAGTATAGCGAGTAGATCTATAAAACTGTACCACCGATACAGCACAACACTCTTCAACCTCTCTACGTGGCCTTCTCCCGAAGACCACTCCGTTCGGCACGTACGCTAACGGGGCTGCTTAGCCGCAGCTCCCTTCCGCTCCCGCGTCCATTGTTTTAGTGGATGGGGTACGCAATCCTATTCCATGTGTAGAAAACTGGATCTATAAAACGGCACCATGCGATACAGC
>NZ_AJYA01000088.1 GCF_000265075.1 Nitritalea halalkaliphila LW7
TACCAATAAATTTTTGATAAACAGGCTTTTCAATACTACCAATAATTAGTCTGAATATACCTTTAGTTTAATGACTACATCTCAAGGTATTTCTATAAAATTATTTTCATACAATTGAATTATTGGTTATCGTACAACATTATAGCGTAAATGCTGAGAATCCCTGAACTTTCTTAAAAACAGGAGGTAAGTAGAGTCTATTTCAGCAAAATCATCGCTGGCTCTAAAATTTTGTATTTTGACTTTTCGCCCCTGTGACGTTCTTTGTTATAAGCAACATCTTCTACTAATACTTGAGCTTCTACCAAATGGGTAAATTCTTCATAATTAGTAGAAACTTTCCGGTAAAGCCCTGTCATTTGATGTCTTTTTTCAGGGTAATTATTTGGAATATTTTGAATAACCTTTAGAAGGAATTCTCCGGGTAAATTTTCCTCCGGCCTTACGGTTATCTCTTTAAGTTCTATAGTCCTATTTTTCAAGTTTATCGTGCTTGAAGATTCCCCAAGTCTTTCAATGGGTATTTCAACCTTCATATATCCTATATGAGATACAATGATGGTATCATTTTTAAGGACCTCAGGGAATCGTAGTTTAAAAGCTCCTTTGGAATCTGTTAAGCTATTAAAGTCAGGATGGTTTTTTAAGAAGATATAGACATTGGGTACGACAGAAACTTCATCCTTAACTATTCCGGATACTTGATTAATGCCAGGACTACTTTGAGCGTAAAGCATTGTGGTGAAAACAACCGAAAAAAAGAAGAAAAACAGGTGCTTCATTGAGTAAACATTTTAAGTGAAAAATGAGGAATAGATTCAAGCAAGAGCGTAATACCTTCTTTGGTTTGCTCATTTGCGTTATTTCCTATCCATCTTGAAATAAACTCCTGCTTATTATATTGGATCAAACCATAGGCAGGATCAGAAATATACACAATATTCTTTCTTATCCGATAGACCACCACGAAGTGCTGTTTGTCCCAATGAACAATCAGTGGCAGCGGCGCCTGTTTGAGTTTTTCAAAACTCAGTTTGGCCCCAATAGTTTTAAAACCCATGGCTTTAGCAGCATCACTTAGCTTCAATAGGCTGCTTCCTTCCCTTGTCGTTTCAGATATTTCTCGTATTTCTTTTAGGGATATCAGCTTGCCATAGTGCTTGCCAATGATGCGCAAACAGGTAGGACCACAGTCTTTAGTGTCGGGTTGTTTGTAGAAGGGGAAGGAGGTTTTCAAAGGAATAGAATAGTATTGAAAGTTTAAAACATATTTAGAATTTTAACATCTAAAGTCAGTGGTAAGAAGCAAAATTTTTTAACTTAATTTCTAGCGAATGTCAAACGATACATAACGATTAGTGGATTTTTTTCTAGGGCATTTTGCTTATCCCTAAGAATGGAGTAATACACATTTCCTTTAAAAGGCTTTGGAATTATTTCATGTGTCATTTCCTGATCAAATAATTGCCTTAAATGAATTAGGGGACGATTGTTTTCCAAATCAATTACTATAAAATAGGAACGATAGTCATATACAAAATGTAAAAATGCATAGCTATCGGACATCACCACTTGGCTTATTCCCAATTGAAGTGTGTTGTCAAATCCAATGAAATGAAGTAGGTATTCTGGGTCAATCGACCCTCCTGTTTTCTAAAAATCGTATCCCTGTCCCTATGCGATGATATTTCTCCCCGGTTGATTGGCATATAAAACAAGATTGCGTTATTTACCCGACTTAATATCCTGGGGATTGGATGGATATGTGTGTAATTAGAATGATAGCCGTAAAGTGGCCTTTCCCAGTTTTTAACTTCAAGGGTTTTGGGTTCAATTGAGCTTATCAACACCTGACGGGGCTTTTCCTTGGTACCATTAAGCGTCTCCTGAACAACCAGAAGGGTATCATTATCTTTATAGAAGGAGATAGGATGCCCAGGTATTTTATTGCTTGTTGATTCAAATTTTCCTTCGAGGGAATAGGAAATCACGGTCATTTTTTGCCAATCCGCCACAAGCACAACATTTTCCTTTTCATCCAAGTGAATCGCATATGGTATAGTATATTCATCTGGCCCCTCTCCCTTCTCCCCGATTTTCCCTAAAAAACTACCCTTGTTGTCAAATTTTAATAGACCCTGTCTTCTGTCTACTAGAAGAAAGAAGTCTTGCGAAAAAGCCAAATCGTGGACTGAAGTAAGAGGTGGATTTCCAGGAACTTCTAGGTTTATAGTGTCTATTATTTCAATTATAAATTCCGGTGAATCTCCCTTTAAAAAATCCCTTTTGATTTCTATTGTTTTTGTAGATTGAAGAGAATCTGGAAATTCTTTAATTCCACAATTTTGAAATTGAAAAATAAAAATAAAAAACAACACTCTCGTAATATGTTTCATAGTTGAGATAAGTATATTTTTCTTTATGATTTCCCCCTTTAAATCTGTAGTCTACAATTAGAAGGTCTTTTAAATTAGGGAGCTATATTTGATCCCTAAACATAAAATTATTTTAAAATACAAGAGAAGAAATTCCGAACCACTCCAAAAAAAATTATTTGAAGTAGTTCGGTAATTTATTAATATGTATATCCGCTTTCATACCAGTAGTATCTAGACAATAGAAATAACCTGCGATTTCGAAATAATATCAAGTTTGTATCTAATATCTATAAGTATCTGTTTGAAGATAAATGCTCGTTTATTTGATTAGTGGCAAAGAAGCGGATAATCATATTTATTAATCTAACATAAGTCAATCCATACTTATTTAACCAATTTATTTACATTAATTAAACATGATGTGAACTGATACCCTAACCTGCAAGATCAATGACAAGACCATGTAAAACAATCAGGGTCATTAAAGCATACCCCTCCTGCATCACAAGAACCAGCAGTGTTATATGTTCCATTTGGCGGTTGGTTTGGGCCGCCATAACGATAGCATACAGTGCAGTTGTTTCCATACCCCCCAGTAATCTTCTTCATCTGACTTCTCCCAAGGACTTCATCGGAAGTAAGTCTGAGCATTTCTAAACTTAACTTTTTCATTTTTTTTAGATTTTATTGAAAATTGAAATCTCCGGACATTTGGGTCAGCCGAAGCATCTGACCATTCATCGCGATTGAATATTTTTTATCACAAAATGGTGTTTTTTTATACCAGAATATATTTTAGATCTTCTATACTGTAAGCTTTAGGTAATTCATGCCCATTGATAAAGATGGTGGGTGTGTAACTGATATTTTCCTGTTCGCACCAATTTAGCATGTCTTGTGTGCGGGATTCCTGAGTTTTCAGTTCTCCGTTCATAGGGTATTTGGCCGCAAAAGCTTCATACTCCTTCTTCTCTGACAAGTACCAATCATCAAGTGCTTTCAGTATCTGCTCCTGATTGGCCTGAGCTGCTACAGCCATAATATGACTAATAGTTTTATACTTAATGGCATCTTCTCCGCCGGGATGAAATACAACCTGTAAGTTTATGTTTCCTGAAGCAAACAATTCTTCCAAGATAGGATGTGAATTAGCACATGGCCCGCAATAAGGATTGCATACTTTGAGTACATGATATTTAGCATTTCCCCCTTTAAGCATTATTCCCAATCCTTCTGGATTATTGGAAATTCTTCTTGA
>NZ_AJYA01000089.1 GCF_000265075.1 Nitritalea halalkaliphila LW7
GCAGATCTGGAAAATAATATCTCGCTTTGGAAGAAATAACTGGCCTTCTTCGCCTCTTCTAAGACGGCAGATAAGCTAAAAGATCAGTTTCGATAACGAAATTCAAAAGGCTGAAAGCGAAATCGAGAAAGATCAAAGCTGACGCTTTAGAAACATTTAAGTAGAATTTTAAGCCACTCAAAATAGGGAGATAGCGCTATCTCCCTATTTTTGTTTTTAGGGCTTTTTACTTCTGAAAAAGACTTCTATATTTGCACTGTCATTAAGAGWAAAGGTTTACAGCCTCTTTAGCTCAGCTGGTAGAGCAACTGACTTGTAATCAGTAGGTCGCTGGTTCGATCCCGGCAGGGGGCTCTTCAAGTAGATAAAGACATCTTCGGATGTCTTTTTTTTTGTCTAAAAGTGAAATAGATACATACAGGATGCTAACCGCTAATCCGGTACACGCATTATACCTCATCCCCATCGTCCAAAAGATTTAAACTGTTCTTCAGCAGCTGTTTGGTATAATGACGGTTACGCCTGTTTTTCTTGGCCTTGGCACGCTGCTGATTGCGTTTGTCTACGACCAGTTTATCGATATCATTTAAATCTTCTTTATCCTGAATGAGTTGGGGACTCGTACGCTTTGGCATGATGGTTACGCTTTTTTTCTGTAAACCTAATTCCAGCCTGCTGTTTGGGTCAGTCGAAAGAAAATGAATCAAGCAAAAAAAAAAGACTCCCGAGGGAGTCTTCTTGTAAAGGCTATGGCCGCTTTCAGGTCTACCTATGATTAGGCAGCTTCCTCTGCGTCCTCTGCGTCGGCATCCGCCTCCTCTTCTTCTGCCTCCTGTAAGGCTTCATCAGAAAGTGCTGCCTTTAACAGCGTGGCATACCCATCGTAAATTTTTTGAATTTCGATGTACATCGTCTCTTGAAAGGCCAGATGCTCTTCATCCGAAAAAGGCTTCATCGGATTATGCACATGATACTTGCGGTCATAGCTTCCATCGTGATCATGCTCATAGCCCGGCACTTCGATGATTTCACGATCCCAGATCTTTAATTCATCCTTCATGGAAGAAAAATCGATCTCACGCTTTTTCATTTCCTTTTCCATTTCCATCATTTCCTCGCGAATATCGAGGCTCTGCTCGAAAATCTGGAAAGCCTTCGCATAAACCTCTGGATCACCTCCTTCTTCTTTTTCTCCACCCCCACAGCTAAAAAGGAAGACCACCATACCGAGTACTAAACTCCAAGACATTACTTGTTTTTTCATGTTTCTCATTTTTTGTTTGTCAAATGAATCTTTATGTACTGTACTTTTTTTTAAGCGTGTGTAAAATTTCTTCCAGGCCATTTAATCGAATTTCATATAAGGTCGCCAAGAGCGTTCCCACTTTTCCGGGAGGAAAGCCCTGCCGCTGAAACCAGACCAAGTACGCCTCAGGTAGCGCCGCATAGACCGTGCCTTTGTACTTGCCAAAAGGCATTTTTTCACGTACAAGGGCGATTAACAAGTCAGCGTCAGGGGTATTGGTATGCATGGCGTAAAGATAACACATAAAGATACGGCATAGACCGCAGTTTCTGACATCTTTTTCCTTCTCATTAGGGCTTCTGCCAGAAAAAGTGACGCATGCCTAAGCAGTAAGTAGCAACAGTCCTTGTGGAGCTAAAAAATTTAATTTGGAGCTTCTGACTAAAAACATGAATTCTTGACTATTTTTAAATTCTAATCGATAGCCATGAAAAAGTACACCACAGTAAGCGTTTTTATCCTTCTCTTTTTCCATTGGGCTAAGGCCCAAAGCCCTCCGGGGAATGGAAAGGCACGCTGCAGCTTCCGGGGACGGCGCTGGAGCTTTTTGTCAGCCTTCAGGAAACCGATGCAGGCTGGGGCGGCAAAATGGATATCCCTGCTCAGCAGCACGCGATATCCGCCTAGATCGCGTGTTGTTTCAACCACCGATGGTGTTTTTTGAAATCAACAGCTTACAGGTGACCTACGAAGGAATTTTATCGGAAAACCGGATTCAGGGCAACTTTAAACAGATGGGCATGGAGTTCCCACTTGATTTTGTGCCAGCCGATACGTCAAAGGAGACCGAGGAAGTACGCAGACCGCAGACGCCTCAGCCCCCGTTTTCTTACCAAGTCCAGGACTTAAAGCTGCCAACAGCAGCAGGCAACACGCTGGCAGGTACACTGACACGTCCACAGACTTCGAATCCGGTGCCGCTCATCATTTTACTGCATGGATCTGGGCCTAATGACAGGAACCAAAGCCTCTTTGGGCATGCCCCATTCCATGTTTTGGCACACCGCCTGACCGAAGCAGGTTTCGCCGTTTTTCGTTTTGACAAGCGCGGCGTAGGGGAGTCGGATGGAAATTTTCAAAACGCCGTTTTATCCGATTTTATGGACGATGCCCGCTCCCTGATACGAGCTTTTCGACAGCAGATGGGAGACTCTTTTCCTCAGATCGGTATTTGGGGACATAGTGAGGGTGGAACTATCAGCCATGCGCTAGCCGCAGAACCGG
>NZ_AJYA01000090.1 GCF_000265075.1 Nitritalea halalkaliphila LW7
TTTTATAAAATTATTCAATTGGTATTTAATGTAGTGTTATGCTTAATTTTGTTTGTATTGTATCTGAACAGGCCGTTCCAAACTTATTGTTTATAAGGCAGTTTCGTGAAAAAGAGGCTAAATTTTTCTTTCTGTCGAGTAAGGAAATGGAAGAACGGAAAATGACTAAAAATATTAAGGCTGCTTTACGTTTGCCTGAGAACCGTTGTTTCACAGTACTGATTGATGCCAATGATGCCATGGTAATCTTTCAGCAGCTTCAAAATTATGCGTTTCCAAAAGAGGGAAAATACCTCGTAAATATAACAGGAGGAAATAAGCTTATGTCTCAGATGGTTTTTCAATACTTTATGGATTTTGATTCTGAGATGCTTTACGCGCCTATCGGTTCTCCGGATTATCAAGTTTTATATCCCGAAGTTGGTCGTATTCCTAAAGATAACTCGCTTAAACTTTCTCTTGATGATTACTTAAGGGCGTATGGATACAAAGCGGAAAGCAGTTTGGACTACTATGAATTAGAGCCTTCTCCTAGTGAGATAATGCGTCAGTTATTACAGCGTGGTCATCCTAAGAATGTGGACTGGATAAGTAGGGCAAGCCATCAGGATTACAAAAAAGAAGACAAAAGGTATTTAATGGGTGAGTGGTTCGAATTGTATTGCTTTAAATTATTTAAAGAGCTCTTTAATCTAGATAACTCGCAAATTGCTTGCAGTGTAGGGGTTAAAAGTATTGAGAGTGACTCTGCCTATCCATTTGATAATGAATTTGATTTAATGTTTGTGTACTTAAATGACTTATATGTATTTGAGTGCAAAGTGTATTTGGCAGACGTTATTAGACTGGACAAGATTTCTCCGCCTATATTTAAGCTTGCTTCTCTTTCTCAAAATTTCGGGCTTCAATGTAAAAAGTTCATTGCTGTTTTAGGGCAGTTTTCTGACGATCAGAAGTCTCTTGATCAATTAGAGAATTTGAGGTTAAGTCTTGGGATTAATAAAATTTTAGATCAGGAGGTATTTGCTAACTCTAAAAAAAGAAAATATTTTGAAGGTAGATTTGCAGTCCAAGCTTGAATTGCTTAAAGCTAAATTTCAATATAAATAAGAATCATTATATGAATAGAAAAGTCTTACTCTCCTTCCTCGGCACCAGTAATTATGTCTCTTGTAATTATTTCACAGAAGGGAATCCCGAAGAAAAAATCGAAAATGTGCGCTATATTCAAGAAGCCATTTTCAAGCTGTACTGCACGAATTTTACAGCAAATGATCAGGTACTGCTGCTGCTAACTGAGTTAGCAGAAAAAATGAATTTTTTAGATGATGGCCAGTGGTCCCCGCAGAGTAAAAGTTATTCAGCCTCAAACGAGGGTTTAAAATCCCGCTTCCAGCAGCTACAAGAGGAGGGATTTAAGTTCACTCTTAACACCCAGCGCATCAAAGAAGGGTTTTCTCAAGAGGAAATTTGGTCCATATTTGAGACGATCGCTGACCAGATTCAGGAAGGGGATACGATTATTTTAGACATCACGCATGCGTTTCGGTTCCTACCATGATGGGTATAGTTCTTTTAAATTATTTAAAGGCAACTAAAAACATAACAGTAGCAGGAATTCACTATGGTGCTTTTGAGAAACTGGGGCCAGCTAGCGAGGTGAGGGATTTGCCGGAGGGCGAGCGTAATGCCCCCATCCTCGATCTAAGCCACTGCTTGATTTTCAGTCTTATACGGCCGCGGTGAGCAGTTTTGTAAAGTTCGGACAGGTGAAGGAGCTCCAGGAGCTTGGGAAAAGGGATATCGGTAGAATTTTAGCTGAAACGCAGGGAAAGATACGGTTACCCATGACTTAAGATTTGTGTTGAAGCAGGTGGTAGAACTAAGTGGTAACCTCCAAACCAATAGACTTCCACAATTAATGGATACAGACTTCGCTCCCCTATTGGAAAAACTGAGCACTTTGGAAAATTCCGATTTTCAGGTGAAGCCTTTTAAACAAATCATCAAGCTTCTAGAAAAAAAGGTAAACCCCATCGTTAGGAGAAAAGAATTTATTTGGCTGGAGAGTGCCCAATGGTGCTTAGACCATAAGCTTATTCAGCAAGCTTATACGCAATTAGAAGAAGGTCTATTAACACACAGTCTTGAGTTGATTAAGCAGGAATGCAGTGATGACAGTGCGTTTAAAAGGAACTTCGATAAGATCACTGGAAATGCTAATTTGAATATTGTAGATAAAGATAGCCGGTACCATGTGAAAAATATTTTAAACTGTTTGCATGCCATGGTTTATGGCCATTTGGGACAAAGGGAAGGTCTGGAGCAGTATCTGCCTTTAGCTCAACTACTTCTCGATAAAAACAGTGATCTCGTGGAAGTAAGCACTCTCTCCTCTAATCTTTCCCAAACACGAAATGATATCAATCACGCAGGATTTCGAGGGGGTGCGATGACAGCACAAAATTTAGAAAAAAAGATAAAAGAAGAGATTAAAAATGTAGCTAAATCCCTAAAATACGAGTTTATAGATGTTACTTAATCTCTCTAACCACCCTGTTTCGCGCTGGCCTGAAATGCAGCTGAAAGAAGCCGAGCTGCATTTTGGGAGCGTACAGGATATGCCCTTTCCGCTTATCGATCCCGCATGGGATGAGCGTCAAGTGGCAGAATTAGTCACCTTGTATTTTGAGGAAATCGTAAAGCTTCATCCTCGATGTGTGCATCTCATGGGGGAGCTCACCTTCACTTTCGGCTTAGTAGAGAAGCTGAAGCGGGAAAGTATTCCTGTGATCGCCTCTACGACCCATCGTGTGGTGGTAGAGCTTCCTGACGGAAGTAAAAATGTAAAGTTTGAATTCATTCGATTTAGAAAATACCTCTAGCCCTCACACATAGATTAGCAGTTTTATAGGCCAAAACCTTAACCCTTCTTCGCCTATGCATCTTGTCATTAACACCTTCGGCGCTACCCTGCAGAAAGAACAGGAAGCCTTTGTCATCAGCACACCAGAAGGAAGGCAGCGTTTTCCCCCTGACCTAGTCAAGAGTATCAGCATCGCTAAATCTGCGCGCATTACGAGTGATGCCATTTTGCTGGCGATAAAACACCAGATCGAGGTGCTCTTCGTAAACGATCTCGGTAACCCAGAAGGACGCGTCTGGAGCGTGCAGTATGGTTCTATAAGTACGATTCGGAAGGCACAGATTAATTTCCTTTATTCTAAGCAGGCACTTCCGTGGGTAAAGGAGCTGATTTATGAAAAGTTAGATGCACAGGTAGCCCTTCTTTTGGCCTTTCAGCCTGATCCGTCCGAATCCCAGCAGCTGCATAATCATTTTAAAGCTGCCATAAACAGTATCGAGGAGTATAAATTAAAGGTTCAGCAGGTAGAGGGCGCCTTCATTTCCGATGTGGCGCCCACTTTACGTGGCTGGGAAGGAGCCTCTGGCAAAAGGTATTTCCAAGCTATTTCTCAGCTGATGCCCACTCCTTACATCTTTAAAGGAAGAGACCGGCAGCCCGCTCGAGATCCATTTAATGCGCTACTGAATTATGCTTACGGTATCTTATATGGAAAAGTAGAGGGAGCCCTAATTCGTGCCGGCATAGACCCTTATGTTGGCATCTTCCATC
>NZ_AJYA01000091.1 GCF_000265075.1 Nitritalea halalkaliphila LW7
GACGTGCGTTTGCGTTTACGCTAAGTGAGCCGAAGCTGACGTCTAGGCGTTCGATCTGAGCCGGAACGGCCACTTCGATACGTAAGGCATCATTAGCTGGCTGAAGCGCTTGGTAAAGGACCACGCCCTCGGGAGTGCTTACCGTGAAGAGTGCGCTAAAGTCAATCGGTGCTTTTAGTGGTTCGAATTCCACCTGTACGGAACGAAAACTGGACCAATTAAAACCCTGAGGAGCGCTCATGGCGTTTTGGTCGAAAAGGTTCTCCACAGACGGATTTTCCTGCGGCATGCAGGAGGCGAAAGCGAAGAGTGCCACGAGCAAGGTAAAAAGATAAGTTTTCATGTGAGTGTGTTTTAGAATATACGAAAGGTAGCTTTCTTTCACGTAAACGATGGTTTCTTTCGATGTAGCCCCGTTTATTTTCGATGAAACGTGAAAGATAGTGAGACTGCGCATTCCTTTACAGCAGGTAGTTTTTATAATGGTATCAGAGTGGATTTGATGGCTTTTATGTGGCGAAGCTACAGAAGGGTTAGTGTCCTTTGGGCCAGGGGCCCAAAGGCTGATGACGGCAGACCGCATAAAAAAAAGGAGCACCTAAGGCGCTCCTCTTTTCCACTTTATACACACAAATTATTCCTATCTTATTTCGTAAAGAACTTGCTCTTTTCTCTGTAGCTGGGCTTATCCATGAACCAGTCAGTAAAGTTATTTCCCTTAGATTTTGCCCATTCGCTCATTTTCAGGAATCCTTCTGTAATAGGGGTTTGCTCCTGCATGAAAGGAACCTCATCAGGCACTAGAATTGCCCATGGCAAGTTGGTGTCTTTTGCCGTGTAATTTACTGTTCCATTCATGCTGTTATCTGCCGCAGTTCCGAAAAGAGATGGATTAACCAGATCTGTAGCAGATTTTCCAGGTAAATGAATTTCCCGTCCGCGTTCTTGGTTTGCGATCAAGAATGGGTTCATGGATTCTGCTTGGATGAGGCTTCCCTGGATGTTAGCAGATTCTTTTATTTTTATGCTAATCCTTATAGGGGCTACTTCAGGGCTTGTCGTGCCACCTATCAGTAAGGGGTTATTAATGGATGGGATCACGGTTCTTACGTTTTCCAAAACGATTACCGTAAGGTTTGTTTGGTTTGCTTCTGCCCCATTTGCTAGATAATTGAAAATTTCAGAGTTTCCTTTTACGGTCCCTGTAACTTGATCCACAGCTCCTACGGGAATATGTGGGAAAGCGATACCGAAGCTATTATCGAAAGCGGCACCAGCTGCTCTTGGTAGAATAGTAAGTTGAATTTCCTTTAAAACTCCCTTAGAGGTCGTGATCTTTTCTCCTTTAATTCCTAAAACAAGATCATTAAAGTCATAATCGCCTAAGCCGGGCCATAAGTCCTCAAACATCAGCGTACTGTAGCCACTAGTACCCATAAGTGAGCTTGTGATGTCCCCTTCTGGTTTAACGGTAGTGTCTAAGGTACAGTTTTTCGTAGGATCTGAAGCATAGAGAGAGGGTATCACTAGATCATCTAATGCGATACGGCCATTTCCACCATTACCAGTAAAGGAAATCATTATTTTACCTGATTGACCCACTAAGTCTGTAGGTACTGCTACAGAATAAGTACGTAGCTGTTGGTTAGTGGGCTCCGGTAAATTTTTTGTAAAGAAGTGTCTTGGTGTGCCTTTTGGCCGCTGGCATTCGCAGCGAATGGAACAAAGCTAAGGTGGACATTACGATCTGTGGCAGGGTTGCCATCCGTTTTTAGCTTGAAGGTGATTTCTCCTTCATTTAAAATTAGCCAAGGTGTTAATATGCTTTGATCTCCAATAGTGGATGAGTTCGCTGGGTTTGTGGTTCTAGCAATATGGTTACCCGATATTTCTACTGAAGCGTGGATATTCATGCTGTTGAATTCCCAGCATATGGTGCGGTATTGGCCTACTGCCCCGAGTTCGTTATCTAGGATGACCTGGGCCTGAGCTAGTGGGCTCCAGAGAAGTCCGAAAAGCCCTATGGATGCGATAGAAGAAAAAAGCTTAGTCATTTACAGGGAAGTTAAAGGTGATAGAAGACTGACGTGCGTTTGCGTTTACGCTAAGTGAGCCGAAGCTGACGTCTAGGCGTTCGATCTGAGCCGGAACGGCCACTTCGATACGTAAGGCATCATTAGCTGGCTGA
>NZ_AJYA01000092.1 GCF_000265075.1 Nitritalea halalkaliphila LW7
ATCATTTTTAAATTTATATGATATTTTTCCGATTCATCATAAATTTGAATATCATTATCTAAAGCATGACCAACATAAATATGATCCCTTTAAAATAAATAGAAACAAAATCTAAATCACCAATCATTCCCTTATCAATCACGTTTTGAGATCTTTTTCCAAACACTTTTACCACACTTCCATCATCTAAACTGGCCTTTCCGACTAATTTGGATTTTACAAAATAATCTGAACTGCTATTGTAACCATTAAACACCTGATTAACATTAGGAGATATGTAGAGTGGGAAATACAAGAAACCATTTTTTGTGTATAAAAAATTTGAAGAATTTGAAAAATTATAGTAGTTAAAACTATACGTCTGAATATTGTTAAAATCTTTTTTCGTTATAGTTTTTATTTCGTCTATTGAAATTTAATAAACTCACTATTGAAATTCTTTCAAACTCTTTAGAATAGAAAGATAAATCATAACTTAACCCAAAAAACACACTTTCATCTCCATTAATAAAATTATGATATTTAAATGAAGCTATCTCGTTAGGACCTGAACCCTTTCCAAGCTTTCTATCTATAAATCTACCATTTTTATCATATATAGAAACAGTATTAAATTTAAAATCAAAATAATATATTGAATCATTATTAAATCTAAAAAACCCATTTCCTGTGGATGATATATCCCTTAGAAACAAAGTATCGATTTTAAAGTCTTTACCTTTATTTAAATTGATTTCAATTGTTTCGTCCGCTACAATTTCATCACTGTTTTTTTTGTCTTGGCATGAAAAGAAAAAGACAATAATAACGAAGATACTTATCAATTTTTGTACCATACAAATTAATTTAAGTGGAATGAAGGATAGCATTTAACTATCCTTCATTTTCTGAGAAACTTAGTTAATCTATACTTTGAAAACAGTTTGAGCTCCATGCACTGCAATCATCGTTTGCATTACATTTACTTCCACCTGCACCATCAGCAATACATTGTCCCTGTCTGCATGTACACCTTACACCAAATTCACTATCACCGTCTAATTCGGAACTGCTAAAAGAACTTAAAGTAAAAACCATAGCTCCCATTGTCAAAAGACTAGCAAAACTTTTGATAACAAATAGATTTTTCATGTTTTTTTTATTGTTTAATTAATGATTAAAATTAAAAACAAATCCTGTTAATTACCTGCGCAGAATAATTTATAAGAATCCGAATAATGTATGAATTTTTAAGCTAAAACCAAAATTATTTTTCACTTATTTTCTCCATGTAAACTTAACCTATTGATTTTCAGGGAGTTTTTTTCTTAATTCCTTACAGTGTCTAGCTTGTTGATTACAATTCTTAAACCTTCACAGGCTTTTGAAGTGTGTAGCTTTTTTCGTTTCTTGTACGTCCTTCGGTACCAGATATAAAATCCACTGACAGGTAAAGAAGCGGCCAAAAGGCTGGCCATAAATGCTATAATTTTCCCAAGAATGCCAAAGCCCCTACCTGTATGAATTTCATAATTGGCATTTTTATAGATTTCACCCGCTGTATAGTCTTTATAAGCCTCGTCTCAACAATCTCACCTTTTGCTGGATGATAGAAAATCTCATTTCTTTTCTTATATAGTCCTGATGGATAACTCTAGACTTTTACCAAGGAATAATTAGCAACACGTATTCGGAATGTATTGGCCCCCTAATTAATCGGACGTAAATTAGTTAAAATTCTGTAAATTTACGTTTATGAAAAAGAGGACATTTTCTAAAGAAGAGAAGCTGAAGGTACTTGAAGAGCCAAATCGAACGGAGTTCAGGCTACTTTGGATAAGTACGGTGTCTATCCTGCTACCTATTACAGCTGGAAAAAGA
>NZ_AJYA01000093.1 GCF_000265075.1 Nitritalea halalkaliphila LW7
CCGACACGGCGCATTACTATGTAAAGGGTGGGGTTAGACAGGAACCCGACAGGCTTCAGGTCAGCCTGATGGTCGAGGGGAAGGGCAGCAGCGCCTACAACCGCTACCGCAACCGCCTGGACCTGTACGAGAACAAACAGACGGAAAGGATAGCCAGGGAGGCGGCCGAAAAACTGAACCTCAGGGCAGACCTGTTGGAGCTGGACCTGTGCAGGCTGGCCGACCTTCTGGAAGACTACCGGGACAGTCGGGAAACGGGCCAAAAACCGGAAAGCGCAAGGGTGGCTCTGGACAGTACGGCAAGCGGCCGGTGCAGGGACTTTTTGGGCAAACCCAACCTGATCCAAAGGTTCAATGCCCTGATCGGAAAAGCGGGCGTTGTGGGCGAGGAAAACAACCGGGTGTTTTTGTTCTGCATCGCCGCCAGCTACGGGATGCCCGACACGCTGCATGCTTTAATACAGGGCAGTTCAGGCAGTGGCAAGACCCATCTTCTGGTCAAGATCAGCAGCTTTATCCCCGATGAAGATGTGAAACGGTTTACAAGGGTCACAGAAAGCAGCTTTTACAACTACGGCATGTACGATCTGAAAAACAAACTGATATGCCTGGAAGACCTGGACGGGATGAAGGAAGAGGCGCAGCTGGCATTTAGGGAACTGCAATCAAGGGAAATGCTCTCATCGAGCACGACGGGACAGGACGAAAAAGGCAACAACCGGGCGTATGAAAAGACCGTTTACGGGCCGATCGCCTCGATGGCCTGCACCACCAAGGGGGAGATCTACGAGGACAACATGAACCGCTGTTTTCTGATCGCCGTGGACGAGACCAGGGAGCAGACGCAAAGGATCATCGCCTACCAGAACCAAAAGGCATCCGGGAAGATTGACGGGCAGGAAGAAAGGAAGGCCACGGAGTTTATCCAGGACTGTATCCGGATGCTGAAACCGTGTGAAGTGGTGAACCCCTATGCGGACAGGGTGAATCTTCCGGAAGAGGCCCACAAGATCAGGAGGCTGAACGGCCTGTACCAGAGCTTCGTGAAGCAGATGACCCTGATGAACCAGTACCGGAGGAAAAAAGATCAGAAAGGGAGATTGATCACGGAGAAAGAGGATCTGCAGGTAGCGGCGGAGATCATGTTTGACAGCATCGTGCTGAAGATAGACGAGCTGGACGGCAGCCTGAGGCTGTTCTACGAGCAGCTGAAAACCTATATCAAAGGGAAAGGCGAGGCCTACGAATCCTACAGCTTCGGACAGCGGGAAATCAGGCAGGCACTGAACATCAGCAAGACCCAGCTTCACCGCTATATCCATGACCTGCTGGCCCTGGAATACATCCGGCAGTCGGGCGGCCATGCGAACCGGGGCTACCGGTACAAAGTGGTCTGGTGGGACAACATCGAGGCATTGCGGGCAAAAACAAAAAGGCATCTGCAGGGCCAGCTTGACCAGCTTGAAATCCTGTAGGCTGGTGTTCCATGCCCCTGGAACGCCAGCCGGAACGCCAGAAAGACCCAAAACCGGCCAATACCTGCTGCAATCAAACAAAATACCTCTGGCGTTCCGTGTTCCGAAAGAACGTGAGGGGTACCCCCCTGAAAATATCTACGACGATGAAGCATTTACCGATCTACAATAAAGAATACCGTGACCTTCTCCTGGACTTCAAGCTGTACCTGGAACGTACGGGATACAACAAAGGGAGCCGTGAAGCCCTGCCGTCCTGCCTGCGGGAGTTTTTTTACCGGATGGAAGGCCTTGGCATCCATGGACTGGACGGCATCATGCCCGGGCATATCCTGGAACATTGGGAGTACCTGAGGACAAGACCGAGCCAGAGGGGCGGCAGTCTGGGCGAAAGCCAGATCAACCATCACCTGTATGCCCTGAAAACCTTTATGAACTTCCGGGAAGCCGTTGGGGATCTTGAAAGCAACCCCTTCGGCGCACTGGCCTTCCCCAAGCCGGAACATCCGCCCAGGAAGGTGTTAAGCACCGAAGAGATCAAAGCCCTGTACGGTGCATGTGAGACCCTTCGTGACCATGCCATGCTGAGCCTGTTCTACGGCTGCGGCTGAGAAGGTCGGAGGCTGAAAAACTGGATATATCCGACATCCACTTCAAGGGGCAGCTGCTGTACGTGCGTTCCGGCAAGAGCGGAAAAAGAAGGGCTGTGCCGATGGGCGTACAGGTTGCCCAAGACCTGAAAGGTTATTACCTGCGGGAAAGGGAATCCTACAGAAGCGGAGCCACCGCCGACAGCCTGAAAGCTTTTATGCTCAACAACCACGGCAACAGGATGTCCGGGGACAGCTTTTGGAGAAGGCTCGGGTACCTTGCGGAACAGGCGGGTTTTACGGACAGGATCGGGCTTCACTGCCTGCGGCACAGCATCGCCACACACCTTTTGGAAGGCGGTCTGGGCATCGAGCAGGTCAGGGACTTTTTGGGCCACCGCCATCTTGAGACGACCCAGATCTATGCCAAAATCAGCAAACATTATCTATCCAAGCAAATATGTTGAACGACAGCAAACTGGAAACCTACCTGCTGGAAAGGCATACACCCGAGACTGCAAAGATCTACCTGCGGGACATCCGGATATACCTGGACTATATGACGGAGGAAAGAGCCGAAAAAGCGGGCTACAAAGACATTTTGCAGTACGTGGACTACCTGAGGAAGAAACACAAAAACCCGAGGACGGTCAACAGGATGCTTTACGGGGCAAAGTCCTGGCACAACTGGCTGCTGCATACCGGAAGGCGGGAAGACCATCCCTGCAGGTTTTTGAGGCTGCGGGATGCCAAAGGTCAGGACATCCAGCTGCAGGATCTTTTTTCTTCAACTGAACTCGAACAGCTGATGGAAAGGAAGGAACGCTATGAAAGCGTAAGGATCAGAAACCAGGTGCTTGTCAGTCTGCTGATCTACCAGGGATTACGGTTGAAGGAAACAGAACAGGTGAGGTTACAGGATGTTGACCTGGAAGCAGGGACAGTCCACACCCGGGGCATGGCCAAGACACTGCCAAGAACCCTGAAGATGAAGCCCAAACAGATCATGCTTTTTTACCGCTACATCCACGAAATACGCCCCAAAACCATCAGCGAAAACACCGACCGGTTAATCCTGAACATCCGGGGGAAGGCCATCAAGGCCGATGACATCAACTATCTGGTGGAGACTTTTAGGGATCTATTCCCTGACAGGAAACTGAACGCCCAAACCATCCGGCAGAGCGTGATCGCCAACCTTTTAAAAGAGGGAAAAGACCTTAGGGTTGTACAGGTGTTTGCGGGACATAAAAACCCCAGTTCGACGGAGCGGTACAGGCAGACGGGATTGGAGGAACTGAAGGCGGCGGTACAGAAACACCATCCGCTGGGGTAGTGCTCCGAAAGGAGGTTTGCAGTAACGATGACGGTCACAGGTTAAGCAGTGTTCGTCATCGGTCGTCCGCAAAAAGCCACGCCAGCACTCACGGCATCCCGACAACAAGTTGGTTTATTTTTTTAAGGTGTGTCGGGAAGCCGTTCGCCCTTCGGGTGCTCGTACCTCGCATGCTGTCATGTCTTTTGCAGTTCCTCCCTCTTCCTCACGGCAGGCTACTTTGTCTGCTTAGGCCGCTTCCCTACACTCCTCCGCCTGAGGCGGATCCGTTCCGTTCAGCCGCCACGCATCCACCGCCTGCCTGTGTTATTGCTCGCCTGCGGGTCGCTGCGGGCTGCGGGCTGATTTTAATGATTGCCTCCGGCAGGTAGGTAGCCCTTGTGTGGTGCGCTTCGGGCTGTCATCGTTTTTGCAAAAAAGGCAAAAAACCACGCCAGCCCTTCACTTCCACATAGCTGCAAGCCGCCTTCCTTCGTCAGGCTCTCTCTTGCACCACCCTTGCTCCACTCGCAGGGCGGCTCGCGAAGCTTGGCCAGTGTCCGCAACCCGTTCCGCTGCGCTCCACTCATTGCAGCCACTGTCCAGCCGTTTTAGCCGCAGGCGCTTTTTCCTGCGTTTACGCTCAACCAACCCACAGGAACCCCGACAGGTAATAAAATGGACATCCTTGGGAAACAGACCAAAAACACAACAAAAAGAAAAGCAAAGTTAGGCTTGCATTGGCTCGGCCCGTCAAGGTCAAGCCCTTCGGGTTTTGCAACAAAAATCTCCATCCGCCGCGGCGGATAGTATTTTTTATTGCAAAAACCTTGACTGTCCGGCCATGCAGCCAGCGGAGCAGCTTTCTTTTTTTTCTGTTTTTTTCTTTGTGGAAATGTTTATTAAAGGGAAATGAAGCGGATTTTTTTTCTTTCAAATGAAACTCAACTGAAAGAAATCCCTATCTTGGCATTTTATGGGCTGTTTAAAACTGATATACCGACAAGAAGAACCGAGACGATTAAAAGTGTCCTGGAATCGAAATGATACTGAAAATCCGTGTACGGGTGTTGAGAACTATCTCTACAATGGCAAGGAGCTGATTGACGACCTGAATCTTAATTTCTATGACTACGGAGCCAGGATGTATGACCCGGCAATAGGGAGATGGAGCGTCATAGATCCTCTTTCCGAGCAGATGCGAAGACATTCCCCTTACAATTATGCCTTCAACAATCCGATCAGGTTTATTGATCCGGATGGAATGGCTCCTAGGGATTGTTGTCCTGGTATGGGCAGTTCTCTTTCAAGGTCTTTATTGAGCGAAAAAGTTCAGGGTAAAGTTAGTGCTGCCAATGTCAATAGTTCCAATATGCTTAATGTATCGATGGGTCTCCAAGCCTTTGGTGCTGGCGGGAGTATGCAATTAGGACCGTTAAATTTAGGAGCAGGTGCTAGTGTAGGTAATGTTAGCGGAACCTCTACAAGTTCAGGTAATGGAGGAGTACAGTCATCTCTTATTCAATTGGATGGTTCAGCCTCTATTTCAGGTGTTGCTGGAGTTTCTGGTAATTTAGATGTCGGTACAGCAAATTTGGGTTCTTCCAACGGGCAAATGGTAGGGGATGCCAAATTGTATGATGGAGGATTTGGAGTCGGGATTGGAGCCGGGGTTGGTGATAAAGACGGCTCTCAAGGAGTTTCTGCAGACGGGAATTACAATGTTGGCCTAAAAACGAAGATTGGGATATTTAGTGCAGAGGTTTCTACGAACTTAAAAGCTGTTGGGAGCTATTTTTCTAGTGTTGTTGATATAGCCGCAACAGTAATCGGAGATATGGTAAACGAGATGATTAAGCCAGAGGTCAATGTGCCAGAAGAAAGGCGTTAAAAGTAAACTGGAATTGTTTAAAGAATGTAAGGAGCAGGTAAAGAGCCAAGAATTTTCAGTAGTTCTTGGCTTTTTTCGTTATAAATTGCCCCATCTCACTTAGATCTTTTATCACGCCAAAAGAGAGGAAAAGATATTTATCGTCAGTATTGAAGAAAAAATAGTCATTATTGAGGCTAACTTTGTATAATGGGGGGAAAATAAATGGTATCAGCTTGATGGATCTGACTTCCTCCCAATCTAATTTTCTGTTTATCTTAGAACTGGTCACATGGATTACTTTACTGTTTACTTTTATGTAGGCGAATCTATCTTTTACAATAAAAAAAAAGAATAAGGATTGCAATAGCTAAAAACAGCAAAACAGCTGTTCCTGTAACAGATATGTCGCTATTGTTTATGGAGACCAAATTAGGCCAAAAGTAGCCTGTAAATGCCGCGGAAAATAAAATTAAAGAGATGTAAAGAAATGAATACTTGAAAATATGGAAGTATGCCCGGTTACTTTCATAGAGAAAATGTTCCTTGTCATTCATTGCATGGCAGGTTTTCAGTGAGTCTATAGGCACTGGCGGCTTCTATTAATTCAGTTTCTAAATTGTCATCATATTGAAATTTCTGCAGCTGCCATTTATTGTTTGGTTTATAATAAATAAACAAATACCTGATAGGTTGTCGGTCATATTTTATTAAGAATGTATATAAAAGAAGGTTTTCACCAACACTTCTTTTAGAAATGACTTCTTTTCCTTGATAATTCCCAAGCTGCTTTGTCAGTTCAACCAGTTTGTTTTTTAGTTCTGAGGTTTGGGTTTCATTGATCCAGTCATTGGTGGAAAAAACAAACTCTAAAGCTTCACTAGGTCCTTTTGAGTCATAAAGATCAAAAAAATGCTCGTTTATTTTTTCAGGAGTTAGTGCTTCTCCCGACTGGGAGTTTGCATCACTACAACTATAAATGGCAAGGCTTAAAACAAGTAAATTTAGGATATGTTTCATAAGTGAATAAATAGGTGATTCTTAAATTACGGATACACTGATCCTCCGTTTTTATAGTGCTGCAATACTTTTGAGTTTGGCCGCCTTGATAAAAGCATCAATGGTTGCGAAGACGTGGGACTTGTTTTCCGGGTCCAGGTTTTGGATCTCCTTCAGTTTTTTGAGTGTCTCACCGTCTATATGCTCGTACTCCCCATCCTTTACCAGATAATCCAAGGTTACCCCCAGTGCATCGGCGATCTTGGCGGCCACGTCAATGGAGGGGATGTTTTCTCCCCGTTCATACTTGCCGATGATATCCCCTGAAGTCCCGACGAGCTTCCCCAGGTCTGCCTGCCTGATTTTTTTTCTGCTTGCGTGCGAACGCCAATCTGTCTGAAAAAGCCATAAATACCTCGTTTTTGAGAGTTATATGATAGTGAATCACAAAAATACATCACTTATAGGTCAAATACAATTAACATAGCTCTTGCATATAAAAGTTAAATGAGTTAGTTTTGTGAGGTATTTATCAGATGGAAATTTTTAAAGAAAGTTTTATGGCAGAGAAAAAAGAGTACCTATACAACTACCGGGGACTGGACAGGTTCCTGGAGAATTTTGTGGATGCCCCGTCACTGGCAGGGCATCTGGACGAACTGCTGTTCATCCTGGTCACCCACATATCGGTGGTGGAGCGGGAGCAGGACTGCGGCTGGGAGCTCTTGGAGCTGTATGCAGTCCTGAGCGATCTGCATACCGTGTTCGATAACCTGGAGAAGAAGGCGGGTTAAGGGATGGAAATACAGGAGATCAAAACCAGACTGGCGCTAAAGGAAGTCCTGGAACATTACGGGCTGAAACCGGACAAGCAGAGCCGGCTGAACTGCCCGTTCCACCCTGACAAGACCCCGAGCATGCAGGTGTATTACAAGACGCAGACGGCCTACTGTTTCAGCAGCAACTGCCCCACGCATGGCAAGAGCCTGGACGTGATCGACTTTATCATGCATATGGAACAGACGGACAAACACCAGGCGATCCTCAAAGCCGGGGAACTGATCCGCCAGGGGGCGGACACGGTCACGGGCACGGCTTCCCCCGTCCAGAAACTTACCAGGGTTGCGCTGCTCACAAACATGTTTACCTACTTCAGGAATGCGGTGTACAACAGCAGACCTGTCCGTGAATACCTGGAAAGCCGTGGACTGGACCACGSCAAACGGAGGTTGRTTACAACAGTGGCCAGTTCCACCATGGTACGAGAAAGGACGAAACATTGATA
>NZ_AJYA01000094.1 GCF_000265075.1 Nitritalea halalkaliphila LW7
TATGTGGATAACTTTTTTTCCGACTCCGCTGTGACTCTTAGACTAAGATACCAATTTGAGAGCAATTCACAACTGGATGGTGATCATAGTGTTTGGACTTATAGCTGTGACTCTTAGACTAAGATACCAATTTGAGAGCAATTCACAACTAGCTGCTCGGCTTGTTTAGTCTCGAAAGGCTGTGACTCTTAGACTAAGATACCAATTTGAGAGCAATTCACAACTAAAAGGCATGCCTGTATTACGGCCTATCAGCTGTGACTCTTAGACTAAGATACCAATTTGAGAGCAATTCACAACACCGCGCTGGTTCGGATGGGGCAGGTGCGGCTGTGACTCTTAGACTAAGATACCAGATTGAGCGTATTTTACAGGGCATTAGCTCATACTATAAAATTACGCAATTAATAGCGAGCTGCTCTTTAACTCCTTTCTTACTGCCCTTGACTGTTTCCTTATTCTTCTGGTCTAAAGTGAGCAGTAAGTTTGTCAATGGTAAATTTATTTTTTAGTTTAAATACGCTGTTCTGATTGGCTCTCAGTCCACTTTCCCAGTATGTAGCATCATTGGGGTTGTCAATAAGCCATCTTACTTTAACAATATACTCCCCGTTTTCTAAGTCATCCATCTGTCTAGTGAACCTATCACATGTGAAATCGAGATCCTGTAGTGTACGTGTTTCATTGCCTTGCTTAATGGTAAATTGCTTGGCAGGAACGGCCGTTTCTTCTACTATGCCCACATTTACATAGCCTTGCTTTGGAATCATAGCGAAAACCCGTGCACCGACGAAAAGCTGCTTTAAAGAATTTGAATACCATCTGCCCCCTCCTGCTGAAATGATTCCATATTTTTTGCAGTCAGTCCAAGAAGAGGTCGTGCCGTCCGAACAGTAACCAATATTGGCCACGAAATCTCTGCCATTCCAGACTTCGCCCTTTTTTTGGGCATCCGTTTTATTAAGTTGCGCACTTATAATTTTTGGGTCTATTAACCAACTCCTCGTGAGATAATCTTTTTCATCATCTTTAAAAATTTGAAAAAATGCGACATTTATAGGTGTATTGTAATTCTCCGAAAGATAGTTAATGATTCTCTCCGTTTGAGCGTCTAGTTTAGAACAAACTATTAAAATGTCGTGCTTTTCGTTTATCGTTTCTTCGGGTGGAGAAGTAAAGAATTTTTTTTCAAACAGAACCTCGAACGTTTCTCCTTTATGATACTCTTCACAGATGCTTTTTATTTGAGGATATGTTAATTCTTGAACCCAAGAAGCATAATCTATCCCCTGGGCTACAACCTCTCTCGAGGTTTTTTCTTTTTTTAACTCAATAATCGTCAGGTTGCCGTCTTGATTTATAGCAAGCAAATCTATCTTTTTCCCGTAACCGGTTAAAATCTGACGGCCAATTGTATCCGTTCGACAAACTACGTATTGGATTTATAATTGGCCTCTGTACTTGGCCCAGTTAGAAGGCAGTAGCTTGAAGAGGTCCTTATGCATGATTCCCTGTACGCGATCAAAAATATCACTTAGCCACTCTCTTTCATCGACACCATTTCGCTTACAGCTTGCCATAAAGGAATACATGGCAGCAGTCATATGCGCAGCATCATGCGAGCCAGCAAAGAGGTAGTTCTTGCGTCCAACGGCAAGCGGCCTGACAGCATTTTCGACTAAATTATTATCGATTTCCATGTCGCCATGTAGCGTATAGAAGCTTAAACCTGCCCAGCGAGAGTGAGCATATGCGATGGCCTCACCCATCGGACTTTTCGGGGGGATAGCGTACAGATTTTTATTTAACCAGTTT
>NZ_AJYA01000095.1 GCF_000265075.1 Nitritalea halalkaliphila LW7
GGGTTGAGCGGAGATCTAGCTGATTGGGGAATTAAARGTTTGGTAGCTGGTTTCCGTKRAATGGGTTTTAAAAAATACTGGTTTTTTTATGAGGTTGTTTTAGATAGCAGCAATTGACTGCAATCTTTTTTTGAGCCTTTTGTCTCCGTTGTTTACTGTTTTTTGAGTGTCTGAATATCTTTTAGCAAAAGGTTTTCCTTTGCTCGTATGAGCTGTTTTTTAGTTTTTTTGCATGTGCTTTGAGTTTGTTGTTAATGGTTGGCGGAGGTGCGTTTGCAGCGAAGTATAAGATGGTGGTGAGTGTTCCCTTGTAACAACAGGGGCAGATGGTGATGTTGCATTCTTCTTGGAAATAGAGTGGGTCTCCATGCTTTTCCTTTTGAACATCTGTTGAGTTGATGCCCTGTTCTTGCTGGAAAGCTCTGAGTTCTTCTTTGTTTCTTCTAGATAGAAAACCATAGTGCCGGATTTTGACAAACATTGGAGGTAGAATATGTAAGCAAAACCGTCTGAGGAACTCGCCAGCGTCGAGTGTCATGATTTTGGTGACGGCCCCGTGTGCGTAGTCTTTGTAGGTGAAGGATACATTTCCGTTGTCGGTGGATTTTAACCGGTGGTTAGAGATGGCTGCCCGATGAGTGTACCTGCTGAGGTATTCGACAACAGCTGCGGGATTTTGGAAGGGCCGTTTGGCGTAGACAACCCAGTTTTTGGAATATAGTGTTTTTCTGAGCTGGGGAGTGATTGGAAGTTCGGCCTGTTTGGCAAAGCGGAGGAATTCCTGAAGGAACTTTCCCCGGTATACGGTAGCCATGGCTTTGATGGGGAATAGGAAATCTCCGTTGGATGCACATGTTTTCCATAGCAAAGGCGAGGAGGAAGCGGTGTTTGAGGAGTCCTGGGGCAGCAAAGATGTCCTTGCATTCCTGTTTGGATAGGACTGTTGGGAGCGTTTGGGTATGTTTGATGGAGGGCATATGAAGTGCCTGATCGTTGAGACCGAAGAGTCTGTACCAGTACCTCAGGCCAAAGACGGTCTGTTTGAAGAAGCTGATGGAGAGGTTATCATGGACGGTAAGGCGATAGAGGTATGAGTAGACCTGATCGATGGGTACTTCATGTGGTAGTTTACCGAAGTGAAGTGCCATATGGCGATGTTCCGTCCGTAGGTTGCTGGCCATGCTTTTGGAGCATTGGTCGAGCAACCTTCGTTCGGCCTAACCGAACGTCCTTGGAGCATTCGGAATCCGAATGGTTAACAAGCTACG
>NZ_AJYA01000096.1 GCF_000265075.1 Nitritalea halalkaliphila LW7
CGCTGGGCAGGTTTAAGCTTCTATACGTACATGGCGACATGGAAATCGATAATAATTTAGTCGAAAATGCTGCCATGTACTCCTTTATGGCAAGCTGTAAGCGAAATGGTGTCGATGAAAGAGAGTGGCTAAGTGATATTTTTGATCGCGTACAGGGAATCATGCATAAGGAAATCTTCAAGCTACTGCCTTCTAACTGGGCCAAGTACAGAGGCCAATTATAAGTCCAATACGTAGTTCGTCGAACGGATACTGAAATTTGAGCTTTAAGCTTTTTTCACAAATTACACTCTAATTTTTCTCAAAAACTATAAAAAAAGTTTATTATTTTGGAAAATCAATGTATAATTACTAATTATTTGGTTTTTCGGAGGGGGGTAAACTAATTTTTAAAAGATTATTCTGGAATTGGCTATTGGAATAGTATAATTTACAGTAAGTGTAAGGCTATCAATGCCTAATGATTTTGGATTATAATCTTTATTTTCTTAGTTTCACTCATGTTTTAATTATTATTCACATTTAAATTTTAAAAATCATGGAAATATTAGACATGGAAAAAATGGAGAATCTGGTCGGTGGATCGGATTATTGTGACACAGCTTGGTTGTTGCTTAGTGGTGGTGGATTTCAGGGCAGCGATGACTTGTATTTGATTT
Source organism: Nitritalea halalkaliphila LW7 (assembly GCF_000265075.1). GTDB lineage: Bacteria > Bacteroidota > Bacteroidia > Cytophagales > Cyclobacteriaceae > Nitritalea > Nitritalea halalkaliphila. The sequence continues at coordinate 660 of NZ_AJYA01000096.1, forward strand.
TAGCTGAATCTTACGACAGACATTGCCAAGGCCATAGTCCAAATTAATCTTGTTATTTATTGGAAAGGTGTAATTTGCACCTTTCTTAAATTAAATTATTATGAATAAAATTTATTTCATATTTATACTTCTTTTTGTTAATGTAAATCATGAGGATGATTTACATGGTTATTGGAAAATGACAAGAAATCAAACATTTGAAAATATACTTACTTCACAGAGTTTTCAAATGAATGACGTAGATCAACAAATTAAACTTGCTGAAACGTTTAGTAAAATCATAGATGGATATTATTATGATTTTAAAAAGGACACAGTTATTTTTACTTGATTTTAAAGACTCAAAAATTATTCAATTGAAAGGAAAGTAGTGGGTAGATAGGGATACCTTATACATTGGGAGATTTGACAAAATAAGTGTTCAAAAATACCTGATTTCCAAGTTGGAAAAAGATGTGTTGCAGCTAAGAATTATTATGCCCTCAGATGGTTATGTTTCCAAGAATATAATTGAATTTAAAAGGAATAATACTAGGCAATAAGTATTTTTTTCTTGATCAATAGTTTTGTATTCGGTAAATCTTTTTTTACGAGAGTTATAAAAGAAATATTTTATGAAGGAGTTTTTTATTCTTATCACACTAAGTTTGTTACTCTCATTTTACATCGATCAATTTCTATTAACAGATAATGTTTTTTATTTTCATCTGGCTGAGCAGTACTCCAATACGAGGATTAGAGCAAATGCTTGAGTTTCGAGGAAGATGGCTTTGGTTGACTTACCTGATTGCTCCGTTCATTACTTTTTTTAAGATCTTAATTCCGGCCAGTTTAGTATATCTGGGGTTTTACCTATCTAATTTGAAGTATCCCTTTTCTGATGTTTTTAAGGCCTGTGTTATTGCAGAGTTTGTATTTTTGCTTCCTGTTTTATCCAAGATCTTATGGTTTGAATTTGCAGAGCCAAGCTTCACTTTGGAAGAGTTTAATTCTTTCTATCCTTTATCTCTTTTCAGTCTTTTTGATTCAAGTTTGTTAGAAAAATGGTTTCATTACCCATTCAAGGCACTAAATGTTTTTGAAATAGGGTATTGGTTTGCATTGGCAGGAAGTCTGGCTTTTGGGCTAGGTCAAGAATTCAAGCAAATGCTTGATTGGTCCGGGGATTTAGATGCCATGAGGACTGATTAATAACCTTAGGGTAACGTTCGGATTCATTTAAAGTCATAATTATCATGCGTAAGGATTTATTTATTTCCATAATTTTCATTTATTGTCAGCAATGATCTTGTGAGTTATATCTATCCAGACCGAGTAGATGCAGCGAAGAGCATTGGTCTGCCTGATCATGTTATAGCGCATTTGAAGAAGGAAGGTTATGTGCTTTGCGTGGATAGGTTGCGATGAACGGCTGGATTTAATAAGTTGATTCTAAATGGGGCATCATAAAAAACCTTCCAGGGTGAAAATAGATTCGCTGATTTCTGCTTAAAGAAAGGAACATAGTGAGTAGTTATAAGCAAAAATGACAGGGGTTTTTTACGCCCTTTGTTTAGAGTTTCTAAACTTTCTTCCTTAGTCTTGGTTCATTGTGAAATTTGAGCTTTACGCTTTTTTACAAATTACACTCATATTTTTTTTAAAAATTATAAAAAAAGTTTATTATTTCGGGAAATTCATATTCAATTACTGAATATTTGGTTTTTCGGGGGACTAACTTTTAAAAGATTATTCTGAAATTGACTATCGGAATAGTTTAGACTAATGTAAGTTATTGATTATTAATGTTTAATGAATTAGTGATTTCAATTTTTTTTTAATAAAATTAAAGGAATTTAGTTATGGCCATCCCTGATTCAATACCTAATTAAATGTTAATCTATAAATTCTAAATGTTATGAAAAAACTTCTTTTTAGCCTTGCAACTGCAGGATTGTTAGGTGCAGGGATTATGGCTTTCTCGCCAAAAGAATCAAATGATGCTGTGTTACTTGGAAAATGTACAGGACCGAAGCATATCAGTACATTTCAATGTCTTTCATCAAATACAAATCCTTGTTCTGACACTACTGGGTGCAATAGCCAACAAGTTGAATGAAATTTAAAATGCTGATTGCTAAGTATTAGTAGGGATCTGTTTGAATGGTCCCTACTAATTAGTTCTAAATACTTGTCGATTATTTTATGGTTATGATAAAATTTAACAAAATATTTAAAATCTATATATATCATTGAAATGGCAAATCCCATTTCTTTCAAATCATAAAATTTATAGTCATTATGCGTATAATTTTGTTGGTTATTTTAATTTTTATTTTAGTTGACTGCACCCAGAAATCAATAAATCAGGAACACCTTTCAGTTCCTTCGGAACAAATTAAGGTTTCAACTTTTGAAATGCAGGAGTTTAGCTGTTTGCTGCCGGATGAATTGGTTGAAGAGAGAAGGTTTGTTCTATTAGAAAATGACCAAGCTGGAAGTGAAATTTTCAATCTTGATAAATTGATCAAAAGGAATGGTAATTACTATGTGTTGGATTGGGCTTACAAAAGCATCCTAATATTTGATGATTCAGGAAAATTCATCAAACGATTTAATTTGAGCGGAGAGGGTCCGGGGAAATATAATAGAATAAGTGATTTTGATGTGGATATTTCCGGTAAGCTATATGTTTTGGATGCTACTTTGAAGAAACTGTTTGTGTACGATGGGGATTTTAGGTTCCAAAAAGACTTTAGATTAGGTTTTGACGCAGAAAAAATCATACACTTGGAAGAAGGAGGATTTCTTTTTGCTTTATCTCCTTGGAATGGTTTGGGTTATGATGGGTATAGATTTGTTAAAACTGACCTTGAACTGAAAGTACAAGAGACCTGGATGAAATTTGATGATCATGTGGATCAGAATTTTGTTTTTGACTTTGGATTTACCCTATCTGATGTCATCGTATTTAACAGACCTATAGAAAATGATATCTTTATTTTTTCCCGTGATGGAAACTTTGAGCGAATAGTTAAGATGGATTTTGAGCAATTTAATGTACCCGATAATGTCAGGAGAGATTTGAAAACGTTTATGCCAAAGCTTTCGGATTTCCGTTTCCTCAATAAGTTTGCTGCAAAGACACCAAACAATTTTATTCTTACCGTTGGGTATGGCCTTACATCCAATAGAATCCTTATCTTGGATACCCAATCCAACAAGGGATTTATAGAAAAACCACTAGCACTGTCAGACGACATTGGGAACTTAAAGAGTATGTTTCTTACATTTTCATTTATTGACAGCAATGATCTTGTGAGTTATATCCATCCAGACCGAGTAGATGCGGCGAAGAGCATTGGTCTGCCTGATCACGTCGTGACGCATTTGGAAGAGGAAGGGTATGTGCTTTGCGTGGATAGATTTCGTTGAACGACTGGATTTAATAAGTTGATTCGAAATGGGAAATCATTTAAAACCTTTTCAGGGTGTAAATAGATTCGCGGATTTCTGCTTAAAAAGAAGAATAGAGAGTAGTAGTTATAAGCAAAAATGAAAGGGGTTTTTTACTTCCTTTGTTTAGATTTTCTAAACTTCCCTTGTTCATTGTGAAATTTGAGCTTTAAGATTTTTTTCACAAATTACACTCTAATTTTTCTCAAAAACTATAAAAAAGGTTTATTATTTTGGAAAACCAATGTATAATTACTAATTATTTGGTTTTTCGGGGGGGGGTGTAAACTAATTTTCAAAAGATTATTCTGAAATTGACTATTGGAATAGTGCAATTTACAGTAAGTGTAAGGCTATCAATGCCTAATGATTTTGGATTATAATCTTTATTTTCTTAGTTTCACTCATGTTTTAATTATTATTCACATTTAAATTTTAAAAATCATGGTATCCGTTCGACGAACCCCATATTTTCTGTAGGCGAGGGATTTTGTAGTCTTGCGGAATGGAAAGAAGAGATAAAGCGTTTTACCAGGAGCTTTACCGGGAATGGCTTAGCTCTGGTTTAAAGAAGTCTGTGTTTGCTGCAAACCGTGGGATTAATCGAGCTACGTTCTACTACTGGTGCAAAAAGCTAGAAGTGGTAAGTGAGCCGATTTCCGAGCCATTCACAAGCTTTAAGCGCCTTGCAGCTTTGGCTCCAGAGGGAGAGCAGCAGCCTTTTTTGAAAGTCACCTTACCGA
>NZ_AJYA01000097.1 GCF_000265075.1 Nitritalea halalkaliphila LW7
TGACTGCTGCCATGTACTCCTTTATGGCAAGTTGTAAGCGAAATGGTTGTGATGAAAGAGAGTGGCTAAGTGATATTTTTGATCGCGTACAGGGAATCAAGCATAAGGACCTCTTCAAGCTACTGCCTTCTAACTGGGCCAAGTACAGAGGCCAATTATAAATCCAATACGTAGTTCGTCGAACGGATACTTATGTTCATAATATTATAAAATTAGTGGTCTGTTAAACTTTAATGTATATGATTATCATCATTATAAAAATCACACTCAATTTAATAAGTTGAATTACCAATGGATCATCACTATTTTTGATTCTCAAATATTGGTAATAAAAACTTGGTAAACCACCTACTATTAATAGCCACCAATAGTTCATTAAATCAGAGTAGTTGGCTAAAAGGACAAAGGCAACAATTATTAAATAAATTGCATTCAAAATAGCTAGCAAAAGCATCTTCCTATTGCTTAAAAGCTTCTTATTCTTCAATATGTCATTCAGTATAAATAAAATGACGCATAATATTCCAATATAATTTATTAGTTCCATACTATTGATTTTTGCACGCTGAATGTTCATCCATTGCTGTTGCCAGTTTCATTGCTGTATTGTAAATGTTAGTTGCATTACAAGGTACAAATCCCAATCCATAAGTCGCTAGGAAAACAACTAAGCATGCTTCTACCCCAGCATCATATTCTGCATGAATTCTGTGAAAGTCAGCCTCAAATTTGTCATCACAAGCATCCATAACTCTAGCATTTTGTAAATTTCTTAGAGCTAAATCATAGGCAGGATAGTCTGTAGAAATTGAGGCTCGAACTATTGTTCTTATTTCTTCTTCTGTTTTTACTTTAAACTCTTGATAATTTATCAAAAGATAATTAATGATATTCTGTGACTTAATGTCAAACTCTGGAAGTAGATTACTGTCTAAATCTAGATACCTAGAAATTTCATCAAGACTATGGGAATTTTTAATACTTTTCAGTCTATCCCTAGAATTTAAATCAATTAGCCTTTCAGTGAATACAAGTTGGGTAGACCTAGCTTCATTAAAGAAATCTTGAAATTCAATATCCGCCTTTAAGGATTGGATAAGTTCAGAATCTGTTCTTAAACTCTCATTTTCTTCATGACATGAAGTAACTAGTCCAAGAGTTAAAATAGCGATTACAATTAATAATTTTGTTTTGATTGTTTAAAATTTTACAGTTAACCTCTTAGTAGAGGGTTTGGGACTATTCCCGCTAATGTTCATCAAATTCGATTTTAATTTACTCATTAAGTTTCTGATCTCATAAAGTGAGTCGCTTTTTCCATTTTGGCTCTTATTTCAGAACTGCAAACTTTCAATCAAGCACATCATCAATATCCACTAAAGTCTCGCAGCTATACGCAGGTGTAGCTTTTTTGCACAAAAATTCCCTTCGAATAACTACTCTTTAAATATAGTAATTAATTTCAAACAAAGCAAATATTCCACACTTGCGTATAGGTGATGTTGAACTGACACCCTACGGGTGAGTGATTTACCTAAATTCTGCTTATTTTTAGTCATATCAAAATCTTTCATCATGAAAACTCAAAAAAAACACGCTGGGCTCCGTAGCCCTCAATGATTCCGCCCAGGGGTATTTGAATAAGCTGGCTTCTTTCCTTGAGGCCAAGGCATATTCTCCCATGACCATCCGCAACTATATGGCCGAGATGCGCTATATTTTTGCCTACTACAACCATCTCAATCCTGAACAGCTCACACAGGATCACATCGCCTCCTACATCAACTACATCAAAAAAAGAACATGGCGTGGGAAGGCATAAATGATAAGGATGACAGCCAGAGCTGACAGCCCATTATTTTTTAAACACATTTTGGCTTCCTACCTTAACCCCGTTCCCCTTTGGAAAAGGGCCAATTTCCCCCCCGGGAATTTTTCCCCCGGGAAAAGGTTTACCAAAAAGGCCCCCTTTAAACGGGGTTAAACCCCCCGGTTTTCCCCC
>NZ_AJYA01000098.1 GCF_000265075.1 Nitritalea halalkaliphila LW7
GCTTAAAGCTTGTGAATGGCTCGGAAATCGGCTCACTTACCACTTCTAGCTTTTTGTCACCAGTAGTAGAACGTAGCTCGATTAATCCCACGGTTTGCAGCAAACACAGACTTCTTTAAACCAGAGCTAAGCCATTCCCGGTAAAGCTCCTGGTAAAACGCTTTATCTCTTCTTTCCATTCCGCAAGACTACAAAATCCCTCGCCTACAGAAAATATGGGGTTCGTCGAACGGATACGATGACTTCGATCTTTTTCCCAGCAAAATCAATGTAAACTTCATGACCAGGAGGATGTTCGAGCTTCATAGAGCCTGATGCCTTGGGATACTTTCTATGGTAATGCTCCATAAACTGAGTATAGCTGTATGGAGTATCGACTAACTGCCTATATTCCTCATAATGGTGCAGAAAGGTAAGGCCAGGATGGTTTCTTGAAGCCCTGCCCTGTTCAAAGTATTGCATCAGGCGTCAAATCTATCATTATCAATGGTGGTGCGGGATGGAAAGATCTCCTTCAATTTACCCACATGAAGGTGTAAAATCTCTTCCACATCATAATCCGAAGCATGTAACCAAGAAATATACTGATTGATGGTGTTGCGGGAAATGCCTAGTAAAGAGGCTATTTTCCTATTGCTAAGTCCATCTCTGTGTAAGCTAAAAATCTGTTTTATATCCATGGGATCAAGTACGTTCGCCATTCCTTTTTTCTTGAAAAGATACGGCAGGTGAAACTTAATCTCCCAAAGTGGCACAAATCGAACCGAAACGCCCCAGAAAACTGGCACAGTTTAAACCGAAATAGGTGGCGCAGTTACTCCGAAATGAATGGCACAAATCGAACCGCTATATCCACTTTGTTACTTGGTTTAAGATTTCTTGAAGGATGGTTGTGAGTGATGATAAATAATGACGCATTAGCTTTTAGTCTCAAGCTAAATCAATTAATTCCCAAACGGATCTGCTAACCCAAATCTAAAAGAAATAAAAAAACTTAATCCTCTTGTCATTAGAGAATTAAGTTCTTAACTGTGAACTCAATTATTAACATTTCGAACCGCTTTCAAATGATTCTGATATATTAAATACTCTATATCATGATAGTATGTCAAAAATGAGCGATTTTAAGAACCTAGATTCAGGAGAGATTTCAATGAAGGATACCGCATTTACCGATAACAAAGAGGCTGTTAAAAAAAAGTCTTCAAATGCATGAAATGAAGTATCAGAAAAAAGGAAAAGGAGAGCACCAAAAAAGGGAGGGGGAAGAGATAAGGAGCTTCTTCAATTATATAGGCCTTTTGATTCAATCATGGCAGATAATTCCTTATTTCGATAAATACACATTAGACTTACTGAGGTATTATATGTTTGATTTCTATCTTGCATTGTATTTAATTCTGCAATCCTAAATACAAAAAATAATACCCTGAAAAAGCTGGAAACAGCCAAATTCGGGGGTTTTGCGTTATGTTTTTACCAATTATTAAATGACTTTCAGTTAAATAACAATTAAACAAGAGGCCCAAAATAGGTCAAACCCTACGTTTCAATTTCAAAGTAATTTTCCAAGAAGCCCTAATTAGTTGAAATTAATTCAGCATATATATAATAGTATTTCACCTTATTATTAATAGTGACTGTCGCGTCATTTTTTTTTATTTGGGAAAATTGTTTTAATGTTGTTGTAAGAGTAATTTTATTTTCACTAAATGGCTTGATATTTTTATCAAAAAAACTAGCCGTACAAGTGCATGATGGATGAATTTCTTCTATTTTAAATGAGTTCGATGAATTATTTTCAAAAATAAAAGTAAAATTAACCTCGTCTCCCTTTACGTATTGATTCAAATCTGATTTTTCAACAAAAATTTTACTTTTAGAAAACTCAATTTCCTTTTCTGTAATTAACATAAATATGAACAGTATAAAAATTTGATTTATCATAGTTTTCTTTTTTAATTTTATAAATACCGTACTTGTCTAACTTTTCATCTAATAATCCGTCGGCGTAAAAATACAATTCATCTTCACCAATAATACTAAACCTTTTTGGAACAGCTAAATCAGCAACTAAACTATCCTCTTTAATAATAATTAAACCATCCTGCTCCTGATTCTTATTATAACTCCGAAAAATTAAATCCCCAGAAACATAAAGATTATAGTAAAATATCTGCTCTCTATATATATTTTGCCAATTTTCCTCAGATTCATTAACTGAATTTATTTGTAAATATTTTTCATCTAAAACATTATAATCAATTTTTTAAATTT
>NZ_AJYA01000099.1 GCF_000265075.1 Nitritalea halalkaliphila LW7
AATGAAACTCAACTGAAAGAAAAAAATCCCTATCTTGGCATTTTATGGGCTGTTTAAAACTGATATACCGACAAGAAGAACCGAGACGATTAAAAGTGTCCTGGAATCGAAATGATACTGAAAATCCGTGTACGGGTGTTGAGAACTATCTCTACAACGGGAAGGAACTCTTAGATGACCTGAACCTAAACCTGTATGACTTTGGAGCGAGGATGTATGATCCTGCTATAGGGAGGTGGGGCGTTGTTGACCCGTTGGCGGAGAATGGACATCACTTAAGTCCCTACAATTATGCTTTTAACAATCCTCTATTGTTCATTGACCCAGATGGGATGTGGCCTTATACAATTAATGATGTGTTAAGTTTACATGGACAACCAACGAAAGAAGAATTAACAGGGCTTAGTGAAAGGCAAGTACAAAAAAGTATATTGACAGGATTTGCAAATATACTTATGACTGGTAGAAGCGTTATTGATGTTACTGCTTCCCTGATAGGTGTTAGTTCTGATGTGTCTAATATATTAAACTTTGACAAACCCAATAGATCAAAGTTGCCTAGCTATCAGAAAATATTAGAAGGTATTAATAAGGACTTGAGTAGTAGAATTAGTGAACTTGATAGTAAACTTGTGGAATTGTCATTAGAATTAAATGAAATGGAAGACAGAACTACACAAAATTATAAAGAAAAAGAACAACAATTTGATATTTTAAATGATAGAAGACAAGATCTTCATGATCAAATTCGAGCAGTAAGACAGGAACTGGATTGGGTTAAGGATGAAACAAAAAAGCCAATAATTGATAGGTAAAATAACTATTGAATTCTTTTCTATTTCTTTTTTTAAAATCTTAATCATAATAGGATCTTCTTTAATTGTAGCTCCAGTGTTTTTGTCGATTTTGTAATCGACTAATAACTTATTGCCAAACGCATATCTTTCATTTAGCACTATTGTATATGTTTTAATCATTTTTAAGCTTAAATTGAAACCTAGGTTAATGCCTTGTTTTAATATCTTGTATCTTTGATAAGGGAATTTCTATTTTATGTTTAGGGTAAGATACAATTAGTTTATTATAAGTAAGTTCCAGTGACCGAATATTGTGCTTTTTTTGAGAGAATGACAAAATATATGCTAAGGGAATGATGATAATAAACAACGACTACAAGTATCCTTGTCTCTTGATAGTGAATATAAAGAG
>NZ_AJYA01000100.1 GCF_000265075.1 Nitritalea halalkaliphila LW7
TGAATCCGACGTTACCTAAGGTTATTAATCAGTCCTCATGGCATCTAAATCCCCGGACCAATCAAGCATTTGCTTGAATTCTTGACCTAGCCCAAAAGCCAGACTTCCTGCCAATGCAAACCAATACCCTATTTCAAAAACATTTAGTGCCTTGAATGGGTAATGAAACCATTTTTCTAACAAACTTGAATCAAAAAGACTGAAAAGAGATAAAGGATAGAAAGAATTAAACTCTTCCAAAGTGAAGCTTGGCTCTACAAATTCAAACCATAAGATCTTGGATAAAACAGGAAGCAAAAATACAAACTCTGCAATAACACAGGCCTTAAAAACATCAGAAAAGGGATACTTCAAATTAGAGAGGTAAAACCCCAGATATACTAAACTGGCCGGAATTAAGATCTTAAAAAAAGTAATGAACGGAGCAATCAGGTAAGTCAACCAAAGCCATCTTCCTCGAAACTCAAGCATTTGTTCTATCCTCGTATTGGAGTACTGCTTAGCCAGATGAAAATAAAAAACATCTTCAGTTAGAAGAAATAGATCGATGTAAAGGGCTAGGCTAATCCCAAAAAAAAACTAAAAAAAGGAAGTATTTGATTAGCATTTCTTACGAATTAACTTTTCTGAATTCTAGGTAAATTCTCTTCAATTCTTTATTGTAGTTAAAGTCTAAAATCAGTTTAGAATCAGAAACTTCGATGAGCCTGTAATCACGACTTTTTAATTTATCTTTCTTCAAAAACGTTAGTTTATCATTATAAACTAGACCTCTTCTAGTGACTTCAGTTACATTGCCATTCCCTACATTATCAATGACCACAGAATCGCCTTTAAACTCCATATATGTGTTTGCTAAAGAAAAATTGATTTCCTTCATTATCATAATCTTCTGATCTTCGGTAGCCTATTAAAAATATTCTGAATTAATTACTGAATAAAAAGCATTATATGACTCAAGTTTCCACTTACCTTGCAATTTTTCTTCCTTACTCTTGTTGATGCCTAATATTAAAAGCAAAAAAAGAAATATGATTGAAATTTTCATATAAATCAGATTTTGTTCGTAACTAAAACGACAGAAATTAGTCTTCTCTCTTGAACATCATCCTACTTTTAAATACTAGACCATCTCTTGGATTAATCATTTTCAAGTGTAATTCCGATTTATTAAGTTCCGTAATCAAGTATTTTTGTACACTTATTTTATTTATCTGACCAATAATTAATGTATCTCCATCAGTCCACCACAATCCTTTTAATTCAATTATTTCATAATTCTTAAAGTCTGTAAAAACTGCGGTGTCCTTTTTAAAATCATAAAAATATCCGTCTATAATTTTTGAAAATGTTTCTGCTAATGCTTGTTGTTGGGCTTCATCCTGAAGTTGAAAATTTTTTGATGTGAGGATATTTTCAAATGACTCACTTCGGTAAAGTTTCCATTTTCCATATAATAGGTCGTCATTTATAGAATAAAATTGAAGAAGCATAAATATAAAAAACATTTTTCATATAGAAAATTTTAATAAGTGATTAGAATAAGGTATCTTAATTTTATAAATACATATTTTCTTATTAATGAAGGCTACCTTTAAAGTAGCCTTCATTAGCTATAATCAACTATGGATTATGATCTTGGCAATGAGTCTCATAACTGTTAACAAGAATCATATACAAATCGTTGTCTCCCCGAAATCCACCACCACTAAGCAACAACCAAGCTGTGTCACAATAATCCGATCCACCGACCAGATTCTCCATTTTTTCCATGTCTAATATTTCCATGATTTGTATCCGTTCGACGAACTACGTATTGGATTTATAATTGGCCTCTGTACTTGACCCAATTAGAAGGCAGTAGCTTGAAGAGGTCCTTATGCTTGATTCCCTGTACGCGATCAAAAATATCACTTAGCCACTCTCTTTCATCGACACCATTTCGCTTACAGCTTGCCATAAGGAGTACATGG
>NZ_AJYA01000101.1 GCF_000265075.1 Nitritalea halalkaliphila LW7
TTCTAATTTTTTGAAAAATAAAATCGACCAATGAGAGATTATGGATATTTTCATATTTTAAAATAAGATTTATAGGCTTTCTTTTAAGAAAGCCTGTTAATAATTAAATATCGAAAGTTGTAGCAAAAGCCAAACCGCAAGTAATGTATGCCAAGGGAGCACTCAAACCTACTGACGCTATTGCAGCCCCGCAAGCTACACCGCCTAATAGAGTTCCTAAAAATCCGCCTCCATTAATCGTTACTTGTTTTTCAAATTCAATTTCTCTCATGTTCATAAAATTTACAATTGTGAAGCTATACCAATACTACATGCAATTGCTGTCGTTTGACCAATTGCAAAAACAGACCAAGGCTGTAAAATCATTGCACCAACACCCATTCCACAAACGAATAGTGCGAGTTTTCCACCATCACTTCCCCCACTCACCATCTCCATTCTGTCAATACTTAACTCTTTCATAACAAATTTAATTTATTTGGTTGAAAATTTATTTAACTATTCAAATATAATTTCATGTCGGTGACATTTCTTGTCACCTATTTATTTTTTTTCCTAAAAAAAATGTAACTGTCTGAATCCTTACAATAGATGATTTCATGTGATGACGAAAGACGTAAATCATCCAAAATCCTATAAACCGTTCTTTTGTGAACTTGAAGCTTTTTTGCCAATTTGGATGGTCCTCCTGTCTTCTTCTTTTCGATCAACTCTATCAAGAGTTTGGTCCGCTCGTAATACTTCAACCCTGCCATAGTAATCCCCTACATAGCCCAAACCATATACTTTTAAACGCATAACACTCTCTAAACTCCAAATATAATAATTAGGTTCTAAAATAGTAATTCTGAATCGAAGCGGAAAAAATGGGCACCACGAGCTATCAAAACCATTAAACCCAAATAAAATAATAAAATAGTAAAAAAACGAAATAGCAATGCACTAGCCCCCACTAAGTAATCGAACACAAAATATTTAATTCTGTAAATTTACGTTGACAATAAAGAGGGAGTTTTTCAAGAAAAGAAGCTGAAGGTTCGTAAAGAGGCCGAATCGAGCGGAGTTCAGGCTACCTTGGATGGGCACAGTGTCTATCCTGCTACCTTTTACTGAGGAAAAAGAAATTGGAAACCCTGAGAGAAAAGTGCTTCCCGCAATGGCTTGACACCTTCTACGAAATATACACCAAAAGACGGTTACATCCCTCCATCGCTTACCTTTGGGCGATGAAATTTCAGAAGCTTTGGGGCAAAGGAAAGCCCCTGCAACCACCGAGACTGTTCATCCAAGTGTGTCTGCTAACTTTACGAGAATGAAAAAGAGAAAGACGATTGAGGACCTACTAAAGGATCCATAGATGGGTGAGCGCATAAAAGCTCAGCTATATGAGAAGAAGCGTTTACTGGAAGAAGGGAGCCCTTTTAGTGAACTTTTGCAGCAGATGGTGAACACTATGCTTGAAGGAGAGATTGAAGATTTTCTTTCAGAAGGTCGAGCCGCCGGCAAGGTGAACAAGCGTAATGGTAGGACAAGCAAGCGTGTTGTTAGTGAATTTGGTCCTTTGGATATTGCGACTCCACGCGACCGTAATGGAGACTTCGAGCCTGAGCTTATAGGTAAACGTCAAAAATCACTTACAAGTGGGCTAG
>NZ_AJYA01000102.1 GCF_000265075.1 Nitritalea halalkaliphila LW7
ATAATTTAGTCGAAAATGCTGCCATGTACTCCTTTATGGCAAGCTGTAAGCGAAATGGTGTCGATGAAAGAGAGTGGCTAAGTGATATTTTTGATCGCGTACAGGGAATCATGCATAAGGAAATCTTCAAGCTACTGCCTTCTAACTGGGCCAAGTACAGAGGCCAATTATAAATCCAATACGTAGTTCGTCGAACGGATACTTTCTTTTAGGGATATCAGCTTGCCATAGTGCTTGCCAATGATGCGCAAACAGGTAGGACCACAGTGCTTTGTGTCGGCTTGTTTGTAGAAGGGGAAGGAGGGTTTCAAGTTATTTTATAGAATATTGAATAAAAAAAAATTGTGAAATTTTAGGCTATTCCATTAAGACTCTCATTGATTTTCAATTTTTAACCCAACTCTGAACAACCTAAAATAATCTTGCTCTTCTTCTTCATTAGGCTTCTCCATCATCCAAAGCTGTCCATCTCGGACCAACATGCTACTTGGCTCAAGACCTTCAGGCACAAAATCGTTGATAACATTGCCAGTTGAATCAACGATAGCAATTCTATTAGGATATTTCTTTGCTATTTTCTCTAAAAAAGCTTCACGCTCTTGTGGGGATTTATTTTCGTTACTCTCTGATAAATCTTGTTGATCATACCCAGGAAAGTATGCAATAACAAATAAATCATCAATTTTTTTAATATTTTCAACAAATGCTGATCTAAATCTGTCAAAAAACGCTTCAATTTCAAAAGTAAAATCATCAGTACCTGTGAAATTTCGGAACTCTTTAAATTGAATTGGCAATTCAGAAACTAAATTGTAGGGAAAAGTATCTTGGTAAACATAAATTACAGGTTCCAAACCAAAGACTACATAAATGTACCCATCTTCGACATGAAAGGCAGGATCCCACGCGCTTCTGAAAAATAATTTCCCATTACGAAAAAGACTGTATTCAGGAAATTGTATAAATGGCTCTATTTCTCCCGAATCTGGGTATAGCCATTTTAATAAATGTAGATCATATAAAAAACTTTTTTTGGAATAATCCCTGTTTGGAGGAAACTCTTGATTAATGTATAAATATCGATTCCCGACAGCCTCCATTCCGCGCCCCATGGTTTTAAAGGACCTGTCTGGCATTTCGTAATTTTTCAGCTTTTGACGATTGATTGTCTCACCGTAGTAACTATATTTAAAAAACCCATTTGAACCATAAATTAAAATTGCCCCATCCCCTTCAAACCTAATTGTACTCAATAAAATTCCATAAGAATCAGGAATATCTCCAAATTTCGAAAACTCGCTTTCTATTTCTCCATCAAAATTTGCAATATAGATTTTTTCAGAAGATTCTAAAAAAATCTGTAAATACAACTTTTTGGTTTATTGGATGTATGTCGTGAAAAGTTAATTTTCCGAGAAATTCAATGCTAATACTATCTTCTTTTATGAAAGAAACATTTCTATTTAGCAAATTAAGAGTATCAATGCTATCATTTCCTTTCTTGTTTTGATTACATGAAAAGCTCAATAAAACCCCTAATGTTAGCCATTTTATATAATTATGCATAAGAATAAAGAATTTCAAATAAGGGCTGCCTGCTATGAGAGCAACCCTGTTAAAAGAAAATAGATTAAATTACCAGCCACTGTTAGATCCACAGTATTCTGTAGAACCGCAGGAATCACAACACCATCTCCCACCAGAACCAGCATTGCGCATTGCAACACTTTTATTTACCCCGCAGAAACTACTCCCACTTGACGTTATAAAACCACAAGTACCGGAAGTACCATACCCCCCAGTAATTTTCTTCATCTGACTTCTTCCCAATACCTCATCTGAAGTAAGTCTTAACATTTCTAAGCTGAACTTTTTCATTTTCTTTGGATTTTTTTGAATATTAGACTCCCCGGACATTAAGGTCAGCCGAAGCATCTGACCATTCATCGCGATTGAATATTTTTTATCACAAAATGGTGTTTTTTTATACCAGAATATATTTTAGATCTTCTATACTGTAAGCTTTAGGTAATTCATGCCCATTGATAAAGATGGTGGGTGTGTAACTGATATTTTCCTGTTCGCACCAATTTAGCATGTCTTGTGTGCGGGATTCCTGAGTTTTCAGTTCTCCGTTCATAGGGTATTTGGCCGCAAAAGCTTCATACTC
>NZ_AJYA01000103.1 GCF_000265075.1 Nitritalea halalkaliphila LW7
GATCTCCCACGCGKAAAATATCTCCACAGAAGCAGTCTGTGAACATGGCGATGCCCTCGCCGCGCCTGACGGCTGCGGCAAAAAGCGTGGTACACTGCTTTTCGAAGTCGGCTTCGATCCGCATGCGGCAATAGGGTCGTGCATGTGTGGACATGGCATAAAAATCAGGCGGATAGCCAGTGTTTGGCCTACCCACCAATCTACAGAAAAGGAAAAAAACGCGTACCTACTGTACGCGCTTAACATCTATAACACTACTCGTGATCGCATTCGCCTTCTTCATGTCGATGCCATAAATTCGGCGAAAAGCATCCACGATCAGCTGGCCTCCCATAAAGTGAAACGGGTGCTGTGCATCACTATCAGTGATGACATCCACCTGCATCCCCTTTTCGAGGCGAACACCGTTACGGAAGCCCGTCATTTTAACAGTTACTTTATATAAAGGCATAAGTCAAAATCAGTTAGCTTGAAACATTAGGCACCTGCACCTCCAGTGAGGCTAAAGAGCTTGAAAACCAGTACACCGAGGAGCACTACGATCAGTCCAAGTCCTACGAAGACAGCGATCATGATCCACTTCGCATAACGCATCAGCGCCCCCAAGCGGGTATCCGCCATCGACGTAAAACTACCCAGCGCCGTACTGATGCCGATCACAGCCGCACCCATATCGTCCATCCATCCCGCTATAGGAATAAAGTCAGGAATAAAATCGATCGGTGAGACGATATACAGCAGCGAAAGCAGGATGATACCAGCATCGAGCACCTTATTTTTCGGCCCGGTTACCTCGGTCTCCATGGGCCGGAGAGGTCTTGAATTATTCATAAAGGTTTGTTTTGTTTAAATGAAAAGAACTTCAGACGTACTTACTTACGCTCATGGTACCATTCGAAGAGTCGAGCAGCCGTATAGAGCGTACCGACCGCGCCGATAAGCAGCGCCGCATTAGGTAGTGAACGGATGAGCTGCGCCCAAAACATCTCGCGACGGAAATTGCGCTTGGGAGCCTCCCGTTGGGATTGAAAATCATCAGGGAGGATAACCAACTCTAATGAAGGTTTGGGTTTTGCCATGGGTATATGGGGTTAGAAATGGATAAGTCCCTCCGTCGTATTACTTGAAGGGGTTGATAAAGCAGCGAATAGCTCGACTATGAGCGCAATGATGTTTACCACGATGAAGCGAAACGCCTGTCCCACTCCTCTAAATAGGTCTCTTATAAAACGCATAGGTAACTACAGGTTAAAGTGAAAGGTATACATGTCTTGTTAAAGGTCTTGCCGCCCTAAAAAAGCCCCCAACTACAGGGAAGGCCTTTAAAAGAATCAGCCTACCACCCAGCCTAAGAAAGCCACCAGGCCAATGCCCGCCACGACCTTTCTCGGTTCTTCTAAGGCCTTGACCGTCTTCGCTATTTGCTCAGGCGACATCGGCATACAGTCACTTGGCTGTCCCTCTTGATAGAAGAGCTCGGAGTTGCCTGCTGGAATAAGAGTCGGTTTCTCTGGCATCGCTATGTGTGCTTTACATGATTCAAATATCCTAAAGAATACCTACAACTTCCGGAGGGATTTATAGGTGCACCCTTTTTGAGCATAGCCGCACGAAAATAGCCATTAACAGCAAAATCTTCTTGGAAGAAATCTAGCCCCCGCCAGCACCTAGGACGCTGGCAGGGCTGTGCCTAAAAAGTCTTCACCCGAGGCACCGCATACGAAAAAGTAGCTTGCAGACCTTAGAAGACATGCCTTCCCTTAAAGAGAAACTCCTCCTCGAGATACTGCTGATACCCCTCCTCGAACCCGGCCTTGTACGCCAGTACCGCCGACTCGATGCGGCCTTCGTGCACCGTAGCTAGGTCCAGCTGGGCCAGCAAGTCTTTCCGAATTCGATCCAGCGTATCGCGCTCTTGGAACAGCTTGTAAAACCGCTTCGCATGGCCTACCTCCTGAATCCGCGCCACCTCCTGACTCACCGCATAGAAGCTTTCCTCCACCTCCCGAAGTGACCGGCTGACGACATCCTTAAAGCGCGCCACCAGCAGCGCCTGCCGCTCCTCGAACTGCGCCATATCACGCAGCTGATAGCCTTCAGCACGTCCTAAGCGGACAAAGTCCTGCTCCAAGAACGTGTCCACCGCACCGACGGGCTCCTCCTGCCCAAGATCTGCCTCCTCTAAGAAGGTCTTGCGAAAATCCGCAGCCTGCACATCTACAGGAGCTGCCACTGGAGCCTCTTGGCCCTTAAAACCGAATAAACGAAAGAAACTTGTCATAACCCTATCCATTTAGAGATGAAACATAAAACCCGCTACACACCCTGTGAGGAGCGATCAGCAGAGGAACCGATGGCCAAAAAACCCTCTCGGCACTTTCCTCTCTGATCATGCCGTAAAATAAACGCTTAAGTACGCAGGCTATCTGCACGGTTATGAAAAACGGTTATGAAAAGATAAAAAATTAGATCCGCAGCTTGCGGATATGCATGCGGTTATCTCGCTACTGCTCCAGCCCTCCTTATGCATGCAGGTCTCGATAAAATCCACCACCTGCTCCTCATCCAGCTGCAGCTCCTCCTGCAGGTAGCCACTCAGCGCCCGCACCCGCAGCTCCAGCTCCTCATGGTAGGAACTATACGCATTTAAGGCGATCACCTTTTCGCGGATGACATCTTCCTGCTTATCCAGATTCTTATAATAAGGCAGCGGCGTCATGATGCGATCCTCCGTTGACGTGGTGCTTATCAGCACAAAGGACCCCAAGCGGGACTTGCGCTCGATTTGATGGTGGACAAGCTCCTTTTCGTGGTACTTACTCACCTCCTGGCAGAGTCTTCGAAACTCCTCCTCCGAGCCAGAACAGACGCGATACAGTTTATCCTTATCATGGTGGATAAAAAGTTTCATTTTTTCATCCCCATAATGCTCGACGAAAATGATGTGCGTAGCGTTTTCCATAGCTAAAAATAAACGTTTCGAGACAGTAGGCCCGCTGGGCCAAAACCAAATATACCCATAAAACGCCGAATCGAAAACGAAAACCTTCATTTTTAAGGGATCGCTAAAGGCCATAACGACGAAGGCATGCGCACAAGATCCCCCCACCTTTTGCTCCCCAGGATAAGCCGGCACCTCCAGACCACAGTCCCTGCCCCATGTTCGTTTGCTTTCTTTTTCTTTCTTTTTTATGTTCGTTTGCTTTCTTTTTGGCCTTTTCCTGCTTTCGTTTACTTTCTTTTCCTTTCTTTTTACACTTTTTTTGCTTTCGTTTGCTTTCCTTTTCTTTCTTTTTTCAAAAAAGCCACGCGAAGCCAAAAT
>NZ_AJYA01000104.1 GCF_000265075.1 Nitritalea halalkaliphila LW7
TTTTGCAGCAGATGGTGAACACTATGCTTGAAGGAGAGATTGAAGATTTTCTTTCAGAAGGTCGAGCCGCCGGCAAGGTGAACAAGCGTAATGGTAGGACAAGCAAGCGTGTTGTTAGTGAATTTGGTCCTTTGGATATTGCGACTCCACGCGACCGTAATGGAGACTTCGAGCCTGAGCTTATAGGTAAACGTCAAAAATCACTTACAAGTGGTCTAGACGATCAAATATTAGCCTTATATGCCCAGGGTAACTCCATAGAAGATGTTAGACGTCTTTTAGCGGATATTTATGGTATTAGTATTTCTTCAGGCAGTATTTCGTAAAGCTGCCGAAAAATCCAATATCAATCCATGGGCAACACTGTACACACTTCGACACTCCTTCGCTACCCACTGCTTACAGAATGGAATGAATTTGCGCCAGGTCCAAGTTTTATTAGGGCACTCCAGTCCTAAAACAACAGAGATTTACACCCATGTCCTGGAAATTTCTAATAAAGTCTTAAAAAGTCCACTGGATTTGATGGATAATACTTAATTTTATTCCTTTATGAATCCACATGACTTCTCTCTACCGACATATGAAAAATACACGCATGTTTTGGGGAGAGTAGTTGCGGGTACAGGGATGTTAGTGGCAATCTAAAAAAACATAGTACATAATAAAAACTGAAGATAGAATGACAATTAAAGAAATAAAAGAACAACTAAAAGTTTCAAATCACCCAGTAGCAAAGTCAATTCATCACGAAAATGATTTTAAAGTCTTAATTATTGGCTTTAATGAAGGAATGATTTTAAAAGAACACAAAGCTCACATTACTTCAAAATTAACGGTTTTGGAAGGAGCTGTGATTTACAAAGAAGAAAACAGAGCCATTACACTTAATCAATATGATGAAGTAGATATTCCGATTGAAATCACTCATTCTGTCGAAGCTACCCAAGACAGTATTTGTATTTTAACGCAAGGCAATAACAAGTAATTTAAGAATGAAAAAAGACCTATCTAATAGAGAGGATGTGGAATTATTGGTTAACACTTTTTATGATAAGGTGAAAGCGAATGCTACAATAGGATTCATTTTTAACGATATTGCGAAAGTGGATTGGAAGAATCACTTACCACGAATGTATTCTTTTTGGGCAAGCATCCTTTTAGGTAAGCATAGCTTTTCAGGCAATCCTATGGACAAACACATCCAACTAAGTAAAATTGCCCCTATGACCGACATAGAATTTTCAGAATGGCTCAACATATTTGCACAAACGACAGATGAACTTTTTGAAGGAGAAAAAGCTGAGGAGGCAAAAAAAAAGAGCCACTAACATCGCTCGACTTATGCTACACAAAATCAACACAAACCACCCTAACTAATTCTGTATATGGTTAAAAAAAGAATAAAACGTACTTACAGAATTGCTAAATATGTTGCATACAAAGAAACACTTGTTGATTCTCGAGAGAAGTTTTGGTCGTTTATAGGTGCTTTTTTGGGTATAGGTATTATTGCTTTTATTCAAAGTATTTATTTTACTGAAAGCGATAACCTTTTTCTTATAGGTTCTTTTGGAGCAACTTGTGTGTTGATTTATGGCGTAATTCAAAGTCCGTTAGCACAACCAAGAAATTTAATTGGAGGTCATTTGGTAAGTGCTATAATCGGTGTGACAGTCTTTCAATTATTACCAGATATAATTTGGCTCACAGCACCATTAGCCGTAGCTCTATCAATTATTGGTATGCAATATACCAAGACTTTACATCCACCAGGTGGAGCAACAGCCCTTATTGCAGTTTCGGGTTCAGAAAGTATAAAAGACTTAGGATATTTATATGTGCTTTTTCCTGTGTTATCAGGGGTTGTTATTTTATTGTTGGTAGCACTAATTGTGAATAATATGACTTCTCAAAGAGAGTACCCAAGTGATGGGAGATTTTCAAGAAATTTTAAATGGTTTATTGACCCAATAAGAGACCAATCACAAAGAATTAAACAAAAACGAAATAACCGAAAGAATAAGAAGGCAGCCACTAACAATGTATATAAAAAATAGGCGAGATAGCAGTAAATTCAAGGCTTTTAGCTCGTATCTAACTTTGTGTTTGACCGAAAGTTCAGTGCTTCGAAATCGCCTACTTTTCATATACTAACCGTTATAAACCATGATAAAAAACTGTATGAAACAGATAATTACCATCACTTTACTCTTCATTATAGGTACTTCTTGCTCAAAAAAAGAAAGTAGCACCTATAACATATTTTTTGAAATTGAAGGATATGCTGACAGCACAAAATTTAAATTACTCGACCTAGATAGGGGTCTTGTGATTGATTCGCAATATGTTTTTCAAAACAGACTTGAATTTTCAGGAGTTGTAGATGAACCATTTATAGCTAGAATACACACCATCGATAACGAATGGTTAGTTCTGTACATTGAAAAGGGGATTACAAATATTACAGGCAAGAAAGGCTCATTCCGCTTTTCACATTTTGATGGTTCTGAACTTAACAATGTTATGGTTAAATACAGGGACATGCAAAAAGATTTTGAATTACGAAGGGATTCTTTAGCGGATGAAGTTTTTTCTAAGTACTACTCTGATGCAAAAGGGAATGAATTAGAAATTAAAGAACTGCAAAGCCTTGTATCTGAAATTGATAAAGAAATATTTGAAATTAGAAAATCAAGTATAGAAACTGAATCCCCCTCATTTTACACTTTACAAGAACTCTACTTTTTGCGTAACCAACTAACAAAAGATGAACTAACAAAATTATTACAGAGATTCCCTTCTAACCTTAAGAACACTAAAATGGGCGAAGTAATAAATTCATTTATAGAAAATAAAAGATTAGAAATAGGTGACAAATTTGTAGATATTAAAGGCTTAAATGTAG
The DNA here is from genome assembly GCF_000265075.1 of Nitritalea halalkaliphila LW7. Lineage (GTDB taxonomy): Bacteria > Bacteroidota > Bacteroidia > Cytophagales > Cyclobacteriaceae > Nitritalea > Nitritalea halalkaliphila. The sequence continues at coordinate 2,909 of NZ_AJYA01000104.1, forward strand.
AGGGCTCAGAGATTAGCCTATCTGTATTTGAAGGCAAATTAATCCTGTTAGAATTTTGGGCATCTTGGTGTGGCCCTTGTCGGCAAGAAAACCCCAAGCTTGTCAAGCTTTATGAAAAGTATAAAGATAATGGTTTTGAGATTTACGGATTTTCAGTTGACGACAACATATCTTCATGGAAGAAAGCAATTGAAAAAGATAAGCTTACTTGGACTAATGTAATGGATTATGAAAAAGGAAGTTACAGTAAAATGTCGGCTCTTTATAATGTTCAGGCAATACCTTCGTCATATCTAATTAATTCCAATGGAATTATTGAAGCAAAAGACCTTAGGGGTGAGCAACTAGAGAATAAAATTAAAGAAGAACTAAATAATCACGGTTTATAACAGCACCTAAGAAAACATGGGGCGGACAGTGGTAACGGAAAGGATTGTTACCCAAACTTACTTTAGCTATGGCGGACAGATAATCGCTTTGAAAAGCCCCACGTTTCTTAGCTGCGGACCGTTGGCAGCAAGTGTAAAAAACGACACCACAACAACAAACAGACCGACAGAAAAACAAAGAAAAAGTAAACCATTTTGACAAGTGAACACAGACATACAACCGATACAAAAAACGGACAGCGAGTAAGCCAACACTTATTGCCTACCCTTCTGTGTTTTAATTTTTTTCCCACCGCACAAAATATTTTGAATTGCCAGCCCACAAATGGCACATTTGGTTGTAGTCGGTAACTGAATATGCACCAAAAATGGTAAATAGGAATGCGCCAAAAATGGCAACAGGAATACACCACTTTGTAAATATAGGTATGTTATTGTTGCTGATCAAAGAAAGTTTTCCTATTTTCCATTCTATAACTTTTTCCAGATAGGTTTATAATATCGCAATGAAAAAGGAGTCGGTCCAATAGAGCTGTCGCCAGCACCTCATCATCGAGCATTTTGGCCCATTCCGCAGGGCTTTTATTGGTCGTAATTATAAAGCATGTACGTTCATAAATCTGGTTGATAAAGTTGAAGAGTGCATTAGCTACACTCTTGTCTACTGGRAAAAGCATGATATCATCCAGAATAATCAGGTCTGCTTTTAGTAA
>NZ_AJYA01000105.1 GCF_000265075.1 Nitritalea halalkaliphila LW7
ATAAAATGGACATCCTTGGGAAACAGACCAAAAACACAACAAAAAGAAAAGCAAAGTTAGGCTTGCATTGGCTCGGCCCGTCAAGTCAAGCCCTTCGGGTTTGCAACAAAAATCTCCATCCGCGCGGCGGATAGTATTTTTTATTGCAAAAACCTTGACTGTCCGGCCATGCAGCCAGCGGAGCAGCTTTCTTTTTTTTTCTGTTTTTTTCTTTGTGGAAATGTTTATTAAAGGGAAATGAAGCGGATTTTCTTTCAAATGAAACTCAACTGAAAGAAAAAAATCCCTATCTTGGCATTTTATGGGCTGTTTAAAACTGATATACCGACAAGAAGAACCGAGACGATTAAAAGTGTCCTGGAATCGAAATGATACTGAAAATCCGTGTACGGGTGTTGAGAACTACCTCTACAACGGGAAGGAACTCTTAGATGACCTGAACCTAAACCTGTATGACTTTGGAGCGAGGATGTATGATCCTGCTATAGGGAGGTGGGGCGTTGTGGACCCGTTGGCAGACCATCCAAGGCAGATAGATAAGAGTCCTTATGCTGCTTTTTGGAACAACCCTATTATTTTTACAGACCCAGACGGAAGATGTCCTGATTGCCCTGATGAAGTTTATGTGCCTTTGGCAGACCACGTGTATGATGCAACTGTAAGATCGAGTGTGAATGGCTGGACAGTTGTCGAAGGTGGAATTTTTGAAAACCCAGAAACAGGCTTTAAAGGCGCGTTGTATCAAGGTTCGGGGGAATGGGAAGGACAATTTATTTTTGCAACAGCGGGAACAGACTTTACTTCTTTGGAAGATTGGAAAAACAATATCCAACAGATAACCACAGGGGAATCTCCACAATATTCTCAATCTGTGAACCTTGCAAGAAGCTTATCAGAAAGCCATCAGGGAGTATCATTTACCGGTCATTCATTAGGAGGTGGTTTGGCAAGTGCAAATGCATTGGCAATTGAAGGAAAGGCAGTAACTTTTAATGCGGCAGGCTTGTCTAAAGCGACAAAAGAAAATCCAAGACTCGGGTTAAGTGGGAAGTCTGCAAATATCTCTGCATATGTTGTAAGTGGAGAAGCTGTGAGCCACTACCAAGGGATGATGGGATTAAGAGCTGAGGGTAGAATCACAACCTTGCCAGCCAGCTATGTGCCTCAAATCCCATTTACAAAAACGGATGATGCTATACGAACAGGACAGCGTATATACAATCATACTATGGGTGTGGTCACAAAAAAAGTTTAACGAGTATAACAAAAGGTGATTATGAAAGCCCCGTTAATGTTGATTTTATCATTGTGTTTATCTTTTATGGGTTGTGGGCAGGAAACAAATAAAAACGTATCTTATTTTGAAGGTACAGAGGCTTACGAATTAGCTAAAGCAGTTGAAGTTAATGATACGCAAAAGATTAATCATCTAGTTGAAGGTAAGTCCGAATTATTGGATGTAAGCAATCCTATAAGCGGGTCAAATGTTTTGGGTTTGTCATTAACGATAGAGAATTTTGAGGCATTTAAAAAATTGTTGGAGCTTGGAGCAGACCCAAACTTTGTTAACCCCTATTCAAAACGAAGTATACTAATAGATGCCTGTAAGTTTTATTGGAAGCCAGAACCTTATTCAATTGATTTGCGATATGTTAAGTTGCTTCTAAAATATGGTGCAAATGCAAATTATACAGTTGAAGAAGATCACACTGATGAAAAAGGTCGTTCGTATATGGCAACTTCTCCACTTATGGAAGCAAGCAAGTTGGATTTAGAAATGGTAAAGTTGTTAATTAAAGCAGGTGCAGACCCTCATAAAAAAGTTAAAACAAAATCAAAAAACTCCCTTTTCATTGACATTAATGGGTACGAAATATGATATAGCAAATTATTTTATTGATAGTTTACAAGTTAATGTTAATGAGCCTTTGGCAACTAAAATTCAAAAACCTTCAAATAAAGAGGCAAACTTCTATATTCAAGATTATGTCGTTAATAAGTTTCTTAAAGCAAAGATCAAAGGTGATATAGAAGAAATGGAGAAACTGAAACAAGAGAACCCCAAAATAGAAAAAGCCAACCAGGAGGGTTGGGAGTTTATCCAAAAGTTAGAAAGAATGGGGGTGGATTTTAAAAACTATGAGTACAAGAAATGAAAAAAGCCCGGCAGTGACCGGGTTTTTGCTTTATTGTCCAAAACGGCAATTTTTGAAGCGGTAAAAAGTTGTCGTATTAGGCAAAAATAATTTTTAGAAATTGGCTTTACCGTCCAACAGGTCTTTCATCCGTTTTTTGGTGAGCATTGAATTAATGATTTTGACCAGGGCATTTTTTTCATCTTCATCAAGCTGATTAATAAGCATCAATTGCTCGTTTAGTTCGTGGTTCTGAAGCTCTACCACGGAGTTTTCACTATCGTTCAAAAGGTTGTCGGTACTCACGGCAAACACCTTCATCAATCGTTGCACAATATCAATAGAGGGCAGTAAATGCCCGTTTTCCATCTTGGACAGGTGGGTAACGTGGATATGTATTTTATCGGCCAGTTCCTGTTGGTTCATCCCGGAAGCCTTGCGTAAAGCCTTTATTTTCTCGTTAAACTTCATACTGTAAAGTTCTATTGTTGTCTGCAAATTTACCATAATTTGAAAGTTTAAGCTATTTATTTTGTTTTTGATGAAAGTATATTGCAAATATATGAAACTTCTTTGTACTTTTGCTTTCAATATAATGAATAAAGTTATTGCAAAATTTTCAAGTTATGGAGATACAGGAAATCAAACAACGCCTCAACGATGCAATGAAACGTTTAAAGTGGGTAAAAAATGTTTTCAATGAAACGCTCCAGTGGTATGATTATAGATTTAATGTTTCTACCTCTTTTTGATTTTACTTATGCGCTATTTAACTATTCATTTTTATTTTCTGCTCGCTTGTGCTGCATTTACAATGCGTGAATTAGAAGCACAACAAATTCCTAATGCACAGCAGCAATCGGTAGCTACCTCTCCAGAGACCTTGGTGATTCCCTCTTTAGGAAGTTCTCCACAGCTCAATATGGTT
>NZ_AJYA01000106.1 GCF_000265075.1 Nitritalea halalkaliphila LW7
GCGTCTGATTGTCTGCATTATAGGCGATATCTTCTACGTCAGGCAGCTCGCCAGGACCATTTCCTCCTATGGGAATGTCCGCCACGAAAGCTCCTGTTTCATCGAATATATAAATCCCTTCCCCAAGCTCCGCATCCAGAATGAAAAACTTACCATCACCAGCCAGAATTTTATCGGCTTGGTAGAGGTCTAAATCCTCAGACACATCCAGCAGCACATAGTGCGCCTTTTTAAAGAAAGGAACCAGATCGAATAGCTCTACTTCCGAGAATTTACCGAATTCCCTCAGCTCCACCGCCCCATCCCCTATCGGTTCTTTCGGGGCACTGCAGGCAAACTGAAACAGCATACCTGTCAATAGAAGTACATAGTGTTTCATACACAAATGAAATAAGGTAGGCGTCCCCTGATAGGGGACGCACTTTAATTTTACTCACAGTTGGTTTTAGTACAGGTTTCTTGGGCAGCCGCTTTACATGCCGTTTTCCAACCAAAGCCAACTTCTACTCCAACAGATGCACCACTATGCCAACTGTAACCAAACTTAACCTTAGGAGATTTTACACAAAAAACTTCCTTAGGACCTTTCCCTCCATCTGATTCTAACTTTTCTTGCGCCTGACCTGTAAACGGCCAAGAAAGAAGACCAAAGACTACTAAACTTGAAATCGCAATAAACTTTTTCATTTTCACATATTTTTTAATGATTAGATGCCTACAGCACCAAAACTTGATTAATGGAATAATAATTTAGCTAAATCCTTTATTCTGTGGCTAAATTAAAAAAAAAAACGAACACTGTCAATACATTGACGAAAAAAAAATTAATTGATTTTTTCTCATACCAAAGAGACTAGACATGGCTTTACCATGTTTAAATATAACCTATCAAACAAACACTGCTTTTATACGGATAGAAGCTCTTGATTGGCTCAGGCATTACATACGCACTATCCCAAATCGCATACAATGTCGTTAACCAGGCTGTAATAAACAGCGTCATGTCTAGTGAATCCGAATTATATAAAGTGATGGAAGTTGGTATGGCTGCCTCACCCTATGAATAAGCAAACAGAAAGGTGCTCCTCTCGATACTAGAGATGATACTAACAGCCTTGGCGACGATCTAGGATATAGATAGCATCTCTAAACGTGAGGAGCTTTGAACTGAAACCCTCCCCCGGAGCTTACAGCTATAGGTCTTTCACCAATCGGATGCCTAAGATGCCTGAAGGCCAATCCAGCGGCCAATTCAGCTGAACATTATTGGTTATCCTGCCGATTTCACAGGTCTCTTGGTCATCTATGTAGCTCCCCCCTATTAGGACGAACTCCCCTGGATTCCTCACAGAATAGACAAGCTCACACACGTTCCCTGCGAGATCGTAAATTC
>NZ_AJYA01000107.1 GCF_000265075.1 Nitritalea halalkaliphila LW7
ATCGTTTTGGCATCTAAGTCTATTCGTAAAATAATCCATCGATATGTGGACAGTCCATACGATGAACGTTCCCGCGTGTCAAAGGAAGAAAAACTCGCATATAAAATATCCCGAGGATCAGCTGGATCTAAGGCAAGCCCATTCATTTGATCCGTAAGCGGGGAGGCAAATGGATCCGACTGGTAGAAACCAATCTCAGTATCGAATGAAGGAGGAGAGAGAGGATATATCGCCTGCAACTCACCCGCTAAGCTGTACTCCTTCAGAACTGGAAGACCTGCCACATTCAAAATAAACATGCGATCTCCCTTGATTACTTTATGCTCATTTGTGCTTAAAACCAAGTTTCCTTGCGTGTAACTCTCCGGATAAGAACCAAAACTATGTGAAAAATTCCCCTCCAAATCAAAAACACTGACCAATTTAGAGTATTTAAACTGTTCAGCTAAGGTCCCATCATGTACTGTGCTAATATAAAAAGTGTCGTCTACGCGTGTAAATATCCCCTCATAGGTGGGCTTGGTGTGCGCATCCGGCATAACCAAATCAATCTTTCGCTTAAACTGCTTATCTAATGTAAAAACGAAAATTTTTTGAACAAGATCATTTAAAATGTAAATCTCGTCCTCATGGACGTAAAAAAATGACATGTCCTTTTCAGGAATAATGTAGGAATCGATACTATCTCGTTCATAATTCGTCAAGAAGGCTCCAGTTCGCGCATGAAAGAGATTGATACTCCGAAAGGTTCCATCCCCAAACCCCAAAAGAGTATCCTGAAAAATTCTTGGATTAAAAACAAATGAAAAGCTGAAATCACTATCATCGATCGCAAGAGAATCGCGAAAAACGATAGCACCCTCCGTCAGAGTAAATGGCTCGCGCTCTGCGTCAGAGGAACAGGCAGCGAGAAAAAACACACACAGCCAAAAAGATAAAATTAGATAGCGCATATCATTTGTTTTTGGTGAATTGGGGGATTCTCCCAATTTTTGTTGACTTAAGAAGTGACTGTAGTTCCAAGAGCCACTGTGACTTCTCCATGTTCACCACAATCATAGACAGCTGTGGCACCTCCTTTATTCACCTTTTTAAGTTTACAAGGTACAGCATAAGCGTCTGTCACCTGCATGAAGGTTGAATCACTCCCCTGAACCGGAAACCTCTCCGATAACCAAGCGCTTCAGGTAAAGCGCCTCATCCTGATCACGCATCAAGACATGGAGTGTATCTCCTTTGACCTGCGGTATTAATTCACAGCTAAGTTCAAGGTGCTCCTTACCAGCAATAGGTACCTCTTGAATCGTTTTGGCATCTAAGTCTATCCGTAAAATAATCCATCGATACGTGGACAGTCCATACGATGAACGTTCTCGCGTGTCAAAAGAATGAAAACTCGCATATAAAATATCCCGAGGATCAGCTGGATCTAAGGCAAGCCCATTCATTTGATCCGTAAGCGGGGAGGCAAATGGATCCGACTGGTAGAAACCAATCTCCGTATCGAATGAAGGAGGAGAGAGCGGATGTATCGCCTGCAACTCACCCGCTAAGCTGTACTCCTTCAGAACTGGAAGACCTGCCACATTCAAAATAAACATGCGTGTAATCGGTAAATACAACTGCACCAATTTCGGTAAATAAGACTGCACCATATTTGGCAACAAGAATGCACCACCAATAATCCCTTAGGGGCATGCCCCTAAGGATTTTGGACTATTTTGCTAGCGTATCAAAACTAGCACTTTATGAATGTGTATTTAAACAAATTTATGGTTTATTTTGAGATTCACCGCCTCTA
>NZ_AJYA01000108.1 GCF_000265075.1 Nitritalea halalkaliphila LW7
TCTGTACTTGGCCCAGTTAGAAGGCAGTAGCTTGAAGATTTCCTTATGCATGATTCCCTGTACGCGATCAAAAATATCACTTAGCCACTCTCTTTCATCGACACCATTTCGCTTACAGCTTGCCATAAAGGAGTACATGGCAGCATTTTCGACTAAATTATTATCGATTTCCATGTCGCCATGTAGCGTATAGAAGCTTAAACCTGCCCAGCGAGAGTGAGCATATGCGATGGCCTCACCCATCGGACTTTTCGGGGGATAGGCGTACAGATTTTTATTTAACCAGTTGCCCAACGTTTCCAGTATTGGAATGGCCTGCTCTTGTCTCAGCTTGGCGCGTGCTTCGGCGCTTAGACAGGCTTCCCTCATACTACTTTCTAAAGCATAGAGCACACGCATCTGCCCTACGACATACTGCGCATCCTCTTGATCGTACTTTTCTGCTTCCAAGAACTTGCGCCGTGCATGTGCCATGCAAAAAGACAGCATAATGCTGGGATGCTGATCGAATAGGGAATGCTATACCCCATAGCCATCTGTCTGGATATTCAGTCACCTCTTCACCGATAACGACGCATCCTTCTGTAGACTCCGTAGGTTGATATAAACATCTTCTCTGCGTAGTGTTTCAGGAAGTGTCATGCGGCCTTTGACTTCTTTAAACTAGAACTAAGCCATTCGCGGTAAAAAGGTCTTGGTAAAACGCTTTATCTCTTCTTTTCATTCTGCAAGACTACAAAATCCCACGCCTACAGAAAATATGGGATTCGTCGAACGGATGCATTTAAACTATTTATAAAAAGAGTAAAAAAGTTTTAAATTCTGTAATGAGTAAATTAGACTATTGATTATTTTGAATTAGGAGGGGTAAAACGTGCGGTATAAAATTTAATTCTGATATATTAGTATGCAGCAATTTAATTTAATGATTTTCAAAGGGTTGCAGTGTTTCGGGTATTTGGAATTTAAAAATATAATGATTAGTTTTAAATGTGCCTTGATTTTTTGAAGCAATCGGTAGAATAATTAGGTGCTTTAAAACTTAAGTTTTTATGGGGAATTCCTTTTTGATTTTGAAGAAAATTCTGTTGCTACTGGATATTCCTTTTACAAAGGGCTACCTGAAAGAAAGAGTAGCATCCCATCCCGAGCAGGAATCCTTGCTTTCCATTTCAGATAACTTGAACCATTATAAGGTGGACAGCCTTGGACTTAACCTTTCAATAGAAAAGCTGGATCAAATTCCGCTTCCCTGTATAATACAGATTCAAGAAAGGAACTTCCTTTTTTTAGTGTGCTTACTAAATCGCAAATAGATACCGTATCCTACCTGGATGAAAAGGGAAAAATCAAAAATACTTCAAAAGAGGATTTTGCCAAAAACTGGACAGGTGTAACCCTGCTATTGGAAAAGTCTGATAAATCAGGTGAACCTGGATACAAAGAAAGACATCGGGAAGTTGTAGTGTTCCGATCATTGCTTGGTCTCCTAGGACTAATAAGCCTCATTGGGTTAATTGCTTTTTATCAGCCTATTTTCGCAAACCCATACCAAGCGCTTATAATTTTGTTCCTTTTCCTTCTTAAAGTTACTGGATTGTTCATTTCCTCGGTTTTGCTTTGGTCAGAAGTTGATAAAGACAACAAGGCCATAAGGGATTTTTGTACGGGCGGCAAGAATATAGACTGTAATTCAGTTACCTCTTCCTTTTCTTTGCCAGGAGGGATAAGTTTAAGCATCATAGCCTTTGCCTATTTCTTTTCTGGAGTTCTCTTTTTGCTTTTGACTTCATTTTCAGGATCAGGTTTGCAGCTGCTTAGCTATTTGAGTCTGTCTGGAGTATTTGTAATTCCCATATCCATCTATTACCAATGGGCAAAAATCAGGAAGTGGTGTGTGCTATGTCTTTGGATCTCGGCAGTACTGCTCGCAGAAATCCTGCTTAGTCAGATTTTTCTGGTAAACACAGATTCCATACAATTACAGGATTTGGCTTTGTTTTCCTTTCTATATATCGGATCTATAGTAGCTTGGCTGAGTCTTAAGCCCTATTTACTGACCGAAAAGGAACTCCAAAAGCAAAAAAGCAAGCTTGCCAGATTTCTCTCCAACACCGAAATCTTCGATCATTTTTTATCGGGTTCAAGAAGAATTTCCAATAATCCAGAAGGATTGGGAATAATGCTTAAAGGGGGAAATGCTAAATATCATGTACTCAAAGTATGCAATCCTTATTGCGGGCCATGTGCTAATTCACATCCTATCTTGGAAGAATTGTTTGCTTCAGGAAACATAAACTTACAGGTTGTATTTCATCCCGGCGGAGAAGATGCCATTAAGTATAAAACTATTAGTCA
>NZ_AJYA01000109.1 GCF_000265075.1 Nitritalea halalkaliphila LW7
ATCTTGTTCGTTTTGCTTTCTTTTTGGTCCTTTTCCTTGCTTTTCGTTTTACTTTTCTTTTCCTTTTCTTTTTTACACTTTTTTTGCTTTTCGTTTTCGTCTTTCTTTTCTTTCATTTTCAAAAACCACGCGAAGGCCCAAAAAAATCGCCCCAAAACCTCGAGCCCCTTTACTCCCAGACCTTACGGCAGCCCCTCACCACCTCCCAAAGCCCGATGAGAAAAAATAGCAATAATCGTTAATACGCCAAAAGTCCCATAGGAACGCATTTTATGGGAAATGGGAAATACCTAAAAACACTTCGAGCCCCATAGGGGCGGAAATTTCGGTAACCGCGCGGCTTCAGCCCGCGGCACCAGAAACGCTCCAAAACTCATCCGCGGAAAGGAAAAGGTCATAACAGCGAAAAACATCACCGACGTGGAAGCTAAAATCTCCGGTAGCACATCTCACAGTATAGCGAGTGGATCTATAAAACAGCACCATGCGATACAGCACACCACTCCTCAACCTCTCTACGTGGACTTCTCCCGAATTGCCATTTCTTAAATTAGCGAAATACGTTAAAACACTTCGAGCCCCATAGGGGCGGAACTTTCGGTAACCGCGTGGCTTCAGCCCGCGGCACCAGAAACGCTCCAAAGCACACCCGCGGAAAGGAAAATTATCACAACAGCGAAAAACATCACCGACGCGGAAGCTAAAATCTCCGGTAGCACATCTCACAGTATAGCGAGTGGATCTATAAAACAGCACCATGCGATACAGCACAACACTCGTCAACCTCTCTACGTGGCCTTCTCACGAAATTCCATTTCTTAAATTAGCGAAATACCTAAAAACACTTCGAGCCCCATAGGGGCGGAACTTTCGATAACCGCGCGGCTTCAGCCCGCGGCACCAGAAACGCCCCAAAACACATCCGCGGAAAGGAAAAAGGTCATTACAGCGAAAAACATCACCGACGCGGAAGCTAAAATCTCCGGTAGCACATCTCACAGTATAGCGAGTGGATCTATAAAACAGCACCATGCGATACAGCACAACACTCCTCAACCTCTCTACATGGCCTTCTGTAGTCGGTAACTGAATATGCACCAAAAATGGTAAATAGGAATGCGCCAAAAATGGCAACAGGAATGCACCACTTTGTAAATATAGGTATGTTATTGTTGCTGATCAAAGAAAGTTTTCCTATTTTCCATTCTATAACTTTTTCCAGATAGGTTTATAATATCGCAATGAAAAAGGAGTCGATCCAATAGAGCTGTCGCCAGCACCTCATCATCG
>NZ_AJYA01000110.1 GCF_000265075.1 Nitritalea halalkaliphila LW7
GATVAACTCTCCATTGTAAAGTGTTTGGCGTGATGCCTATATGCATCACTCGTTTTCCTGTGTCTCCGATTGTCTAAATTGACGGTGGATAAAAACATTATCTCACCTAAATTGTCTTGGATGTTTTTGTTTCGTTTTACAACACTTCAAAGAACGTATCAGAAAACCTTGCGTCTCCTCTTCGTTAATGCTCCCAGCACCTAAGCTGAAGCATCTGTACTCTCATTCTGTTTGTTTCCCTTCGTTTGGGTTTGCAAAGGTAGAGAAAGTTTTTCATTCGGCAAGCAAAAAATTAAAAATTATTTTCTGCTCTCGGCTGCTGATAAAAGGATGCTGAGGATTATTTTTATTGTGTATTTCTACACACTAAAACCACCCATAAGCACTTCTATCCGCCTTTTACTTGCCTGTCCATGTGCCGTTTCTTTCAACCGCTTCCCCCGTTTGGGATTGCAAAGGTGCAGCTTTTTTCTCGTTTTGCAAGGCCCCACATCAAAGAAAATATCTAAGCCCGGTTCAAGTAACTGAAAACAAAGGAGAAAAGTTTCGAAGCATAGCCATCAAAAAATAAATGAAGGATCTTTAACCCCAAATAGAGACCAGCCCAACCTAAAACATTAACCCCGAGTTGCTACCCGGGGTTAAATCTTTACGAACATACGTTACTAAAATTGGGAGGCGTATTTCATCATCTACAACCTCGCAACCTAAAACTTCCCAGTAAGCAAGAACTGTCCCACGCTACTGATAGCAGAACAATTGTGTAGGTGGAGACTATCTAGGCAGCAGAGAAAGACATTATTAGGATCTTGATTAACGTTTGTTTGCAACAACTTCTCCCGATATCATCAACTTATGCACTTGCTCCTCACAGGTTGTAATGACCAAAGCATGCTTTTTGAAGATACCCATTAATTTTGCATCATATCTTATTTTGATTTTCCCCATTTCTCCAGCTGCTAGTTCTTTAGGGAAATCAACCGCCGTACAACCACAGGCTGTACTCACTTCAACGATTCGAATTTTCTTCGATGAAGTGTTTTCAATGGAAAATTCATGTACCACTTCTTTGTTTTGTGGTATTTGCCCAAAATCATGCAGCCTTCCTTCTGGAAAATGAATTTCTGATAAGAAACCCCAGGTGAAAAAAAATGCTAATAACCAGTAATTCATCATGTTAATTTCATTTAAAACTTTTTCTAATACGCATACAACTCCATTTGATTCCAATAAGGCTCGTCCGAAATCTTATGCCGACGTTTTAACAACGGATTGATGTAGAGCTGTATATTCGAGAAATCTGCAAACTGCGCCTCTAACGGCCGATGCTCGGCTAAATCTGCATGCACCCGCTGCTCATCAGGTAAAGGTGGGTAGGACGACTTCTCCCAAAATGTAGGATCATACGTCGATCGACCTGAAGTGAAAATCCAACCATTGTATAAGTCAGCTAAATAGTTCAACTTGTAATAAGGAGCACTCTCCCGCAGACCATACAAGTAACGCGCTCTTAACTCATCATAAGATAAATTCCCTGGAGAAGACGCTAATGCATACATTTCAGCAAACTCCCTCATCTGCTTCCCTTCATGAAAACCCTCCCCCTTATACCCATAGCCGATCGCAGTCCTAGATTGGTTCACATAAGTAAATACATACCGCCCTTCTTCCGTACGACGATAATAGGCATTAAGACTTTCCTCGAGTATGGTGTGCTTATACTGCCTTCCAACACTCATTCTGGTAGTAGTAGGATTCGCATTTTCCCACTTTAAATGCATTCGATGAAGCCCATAATCCTGCTGATCGATATAGAATACCCCTTGCTGTAATTTTTTCTTATGCGATCGCCCCCATTTGTTGATAAAACGATCAAAGGCTTTACTCGACGCATGAAAAGACAGTATATACACCGGTCGATCGTCGATAATCGTTTCTCCCAAAACTTCATACGTAAACCAGTTGGGATTCAAGCCAAAGTACTGGTAAGGTTCCTGTGCTATGGCCCAATTAACAGCATTTCTGGCACTTCCTGTAAATGAATGTAACATGAGATAATCCGACTTTTGTACCTGGTAAAAGGTATTGTAATGGACCTTGCGTCACTTGATTTTTTGCCTTATCAAAAACGCTCGATCATAGCCCGCATAGTGCATGTAACCCCGCCGCACGTGCCA
>NZ_AJYA01000111.1 GCF_000265075.1 Nitritalea halalkaliphila LW7
TTTGTGGTCTCTTTAAAAAGTAGAGAAGGAATTGGATGTCAGCGGTTGTTCTGGGATGATCCATTAAAGGACTTGATGAAAAAATTTCTCGATAACATGGGAAATACCTTTTACCCAGACCCTTTAGAAATAGATGTGTTCTATCAGGAAGTGATCGAAGAAGAGGGCAAGTATGTAGGATTCGCACGTGCGGCGGGTTACATGCACTATGCGGGCTATGATCGAGCGTTTTTTGATAAGGCAAAAAAATCAAGTGACGCAAGGGCCCATTACAATACCTTTTACCAGGTACAAAAGTCGGATTATCTCATGTTGCATTGCTTTATAGGAAGTGCCAGAAATGCTGTTAATTGGCTCATGGCACAGGAACCTTACCAGTATTTTGGCTTGAATCCCAACTGGTTTACGTATGAAGTATTGGGAGAAACGATTATAGACGATCGACCGGTGTATATACTGTCTTTTCATGCGTCGAGTAAAGCCTTTGATCGTGATATCAACAAATGGGGGCGATCGCATAAGAAAAAACTACAGCAAGGGGTATTCTATATCGATCAGCAGGATTATGGGCTTCATCGTATGCATTTAAAGTGGGAGAATGCGAATCCTACTACTACCAGAATGAATGTTTCAAGGCAGTATAAGCACACCATACTCGAAGAAAGTCTTAATGCCTATTATCGTCGAACGGAAGAAGGACGGTATGTATTTACTTATGTGAACCAATCTAGGAGTGCGATCGGCTATGGGTATAAGGGGGAGGGTTTTCATGAAGGGAAGCAGATGAGGGAGTTTGCTGAAATGTATGCATTAGCGTCTTCTCCAGGGAATTTATCTTATGATGAGTTAAGAGCGCGTTACTTGTATGGTCTGCGGGGGAGTGCTCCTCATTACAAGTTGAACTATTTAGCTGACTTATACAATGGTTGGATTTTCACTTCAGGTCGATCGACGTATGATCCTACATTTTGGGAGAAGTCGTCCTACCCACCTTTACCTGATGAGCAGCGGGTGCATGCAGATTTAGCCGAGCATCGGCCGTTAGAGGCGCAGTTTGCAGATTTCTCGAATATACAGCTCTACATCAATCCGTTGTTAAAACGTCGGCATAAGATTTCGGAAGAGCCTTATTGGAATCGACAGGAGTTGTATGCGTATTAATGGGTGGGTTTACAGGAGATGGAAATAGGAGTGTAAAGTCAAACTCATTTCTTTTCTAGTAGCAAAATGTGAAAATAACAATATTTGACATCGTTAATACTGTTCATGAGTAGTCGGAATTTATATTTAAGTTAGTGTTTATAATTTTATTTAGTTAATAGTATTTTTGAATAGTTTGTTCTTTAGTAGATTAAATAAAATTACTCAAAACGTTTTAGAGTGTCCTTTTGTTATTTCGATGTAATTTTAAATGCCTGGTTTATAGCTGATTATATTCCGAGCAAGAATTAATATTAGGATTTTCTTGCTTTTTAGTATAGGGGGGGGTACATTTAGTTGTTGAATGATTTTAGCGCTAAAGGTTGTTTTTCAGGCAGTTAAAGGTTAGCTGTTTCAGTGTTTGTTAAATTTTATTTCAAATGTAAAAAATAGTAGCATTATTCGTTTTAGGAGGGCTTTTGATGCTCTCGGTTGCAAATCTTCGTGCGCAAGTAGATCCTGTTACAGGGGGCATTGTTCTCGCCATACTCATAGTAGATGGAATTAAAGATGGCTGTGATAATTTAAGGGAATCTGGTGATTTGCAGCTACGTTGTAAAAATAAAGATTGCGTTCAAGTAGCCTGTATTTCTTTTAGAAAATCTTGTGATACCCCAGATGATTGTAGAAACAATCCTGAAGGGGGTTCTGAAAATTAATTTTGATTGTAAGTTGTGAGGGTGCTTGCTACCCTCACTTTTTTAATTTATTAAGATATGAAATATTATTACATGCTTTTGTTGCTCTTCTTGCTGGGATGTGCCGGGGAGCAGCGAACGACAAGCGAAGAGCTGTCTGTGGGCGACAGGTTTTCGCTTCAATTGGATACTGTTTTTGTTCAGCCGTCGCGGAGTTCGCAGGTGGGAAGATTTGAATGGGCGGACGGAGAGGTGCTGTACGTGGACCACTTGTATGGTTTTATAGAGTCGTATGCTCCTGATGGAACCTTTTTAAAGCGAAATCTGCGGCTCATGGAGGGGCCTGAGGAACTGGCTAGCATTAGTGCTGTTCATGCACATGCTGATGGTTTTCTGGTAAAGGGGCAAGGATGGACCTTCTACGAATACGACACAGACTGGCAGTTTCAAAAGAAATATACAGTGCATGCGGATGCAGACTTTGAGATAAGTGACTTGATACAAAATCCAGTAGCAAACTCCCCCATGATGTATGAGTTACAGCATTACAACGCGCATTTTCCTGTATCAGCTGACTACATTTATGCRAAGGTAGACTGCGAACATC
>NZ_AJYA01000112.1 GCF_000265075.1 Nitritalea halalkaliphila LW7
GCGTCTCGTCTGATCAGACTCTTTCGGTGTGTCTGGATCTGTCGGACTCTCTACCTTGCGATATTCGAGATAATCGTTCCATCTGCTAGGTTCGCATCTACCAGCACCACCAAGCTTAAGGTCACCGTCTCGCCTGCTGGGATAGTACCCACATTCCAAGTCACGATGCCATTCTCCAACATGCCGCCCATGTCTGCACTTACAAAGCTGGTGCCTACCGGAATCGGATCCGTTACCACTACCTCTTGTGCATCACTTGGTCCATTATTCGTCACCGTGATCGTGTACGCCAAGTTCTCACCTGCAATCGCTATCGGTGTATCCGAACGCTTCATAATGGCCAGATTTGCTAAGGTCTCTACCGTCACATCTACTCCATTACTGTTCACCGGACTATTCACATCGTCTGGGCTAGCAGCCTGCGCCATATTACTAATCACAGTGCCCATCGCCACATTCGCCGGTACCATCACCTCTAAGGTCAAGGTCACACTTGCGCCTGCGGCAAGTTCTCCTAAGCTCCAAACTACTTCTTCACCTACCAGGCTTCCTCCCATGGAGGCCGACACAAAGTTCACTCCTGCTGGAATGCGGTCGCGTACCTCAACATTGCGCGCTGGTCCCGCTCCCGTATTCGTCAGCGTGAAGCTATAGGTCAAGTTGTTACCCGCAATCACGGTCATCGGAGCTGACTTCTCTAACATCAGCATCGCACGATTTCCGTTATCCACTGGCGTCTCGTCTGGATCAGACTCTTTTGGTGTGTCTGGATCCGTAGGACTCTCTACCCTTGCGATATTCGAGATAATCGTTCCATCTGCTAGGTTCGCATCTACCAGCACTACCAAGCTTAAGGTCACCGTCTCGCCCGCTGGGATAGTACCCACATTCCAAGTCACAAGGCCATTGGAAAGCATACCACCCATGTCTGCACTTACAAAGCTGGTGCCTACCGGAATCGGATCCGTTACCACTACCTCTTGTGCATCACTTGGTCCATTATTCGTCACCGTGATCGTGTACGCCAAGTTCTCACCTGCAATCGCTATCGGTGTATCCGAACGCTTCATAATGGCCAGATTTGCTAAGGTCTCTACCGTCACATCCACACCATTACTGTTCACCGGACTATTCACATCGTCTGGGCTAGCAGCCTGCGCCATATTACTAATCACAGTGCCCATCGCCACATTCGCCGGTACCATCACCTCTAAGGTCAAGGTCACACTTGCGCCTGCGGCAAGTTCTCCTAGGCTCCAAACTACTTCTTCACCTACCAGGCTTCCTCCCATAGAGGCCGACACAAAGTTCACTCCTGCTGGAATGCGGTCGCGTACCTCAACATTGCGCGCTGGTCCCGCTCCCGTATTCGTTAGCGTGAAGCTATAGGTCAAGTTGTTACCCGCAATCACGGTCATCGGAGCTGACTTCTCTAACATCAGCATCGCACGATTTCCGTTGTCCACTGGCGTCTCGTCTGGATCAGACTCTTTCGGTGTGTCTGGATCTGTCGGACTCTCTACCCTTGCGATATTCGAGATAATCGTTCCATCTGCTAGGTTCGCATCTACCAGCACCACCAAGCTTAAGGTCACCGTCTCGCCCGCTGGGATAGTACCCACATTCCAAGTCACGATGCCATTCTCCAACATGCCGCCCATGTCTGCACTTACAAAGCTGGTGCCTACCGGAATCGGATCCGTTACCACTACCTCTTGTGCATCACTTGGTCCATTATTCGTCACCGTGATCGTGTACGCCAAGTTCTCACCTGCAATCGCCACCGGTGTATCCGAACGCTTCATAATGGCCAGATTCGCTAAGGTCTCTACCGTCACATCTACACCATTACTGTTCACCGGACTATTCACATCGTCTGGACTAGTGGCCTGCGCCATATTACTAATCACAGTGCCCATCGCCACATTCGCCGGTACCATCACCTCTAAGGTCAAGGTCACACTTGCGCCTGCAGCTAGTTCTCCTAGGCTCCAAACTACTTCTTCACCTACCAGGCTTCCTCCCATAGAGGCCGACACAAAGTTCACTCCTGCTGGAATGCGGTCGCGTACTTCAACATTGCGCGCTGGTCCCGCTCCCGTATTCGTCAGCGTAAAGCTATAGGTAAAGTTGTTACCCGCAATCACGGTCATCGGAGCTGACTTCTCTAACATCAGCATCGCACGATTTCCGTTGTCCACTGGCGTCTCGTCTGGATCAGACTCCTTCGGTGTGTCTGGATCCGTCGGACTCTCTACCCTTGCGATATTCGAGATAATCGTTCCATCTGCTAGGTTCGCATCTACCAGCACTACCAAGCTTAAGGTCACAGTCTCGCCTGCTGGGATAGTACCCACATTCCAAGTCACAAGGCCATTGGCCAGCATGCCGCCCATGTCTGCACTTACAAAGCTGGTTCCTACCGGAATCGGATCCGTTACCACTACCTCTTGTGCATCACTTGGTCCATTATTCGTCACCGTGATCGTGTACGCCAAGTTCTCACCTGCAATCGCCACCGGTGTATCCGAACGCTTCATAATGGCCAGATTTGCTAAGGTCTCTACCGTAACATCTACTCCATTACTGTTCACCGGACTATTCACATCGTCTGGACTAGCGGCCTGCGCCATATTACTGATCACAGTACCCATCGCCACATTCGCCGGTACCATCACCTCTAAGGTCAAGGTCACACTTGCGCCTGCAGCTAGTTCTCCTAGGCTCCAAACTACTTCTTCACCTACCAGGCTTCCTCCCATGGAGGCCGACACAAAGTTCACTCCTGCTGGAATGCGGTCGCGTACTTCAACATTGCGCGCTGGTCCCGCTCCCGTATTCGTCAGCGTGAAGCTATAGGTCAAGTTGTTACCCGCAATCACGGTCATCGGAGCTGACTTCTCTAACATCAGCATCGCACGATTTCCGTTATCCACTGGCGTCTCGTCTGGATCAGACTCTTTTGGTGTGTCTGGATCCGTAGGACTCTCTACCTTGCGATATTCGAGATAATCGTTCCATCTGTCTASGTTCGCAGTCTACC
>NZ_AJYA01000113.1 GCF_000265075.1 Nitritalea halalkaliphila LW7
GGGCACGCTTCCAGATAGGGCGATTGAAAAAGGCATCCCAGCAGCTTCTACACTGGCACAAATGACTGTAGACAAGTATGTATATGGTTTACCCCTACACAGGCAGTTGGATAAATACAGTAAAATGGGAGTTAGAATCCCTGCCTCGACGGCATCTAACTGGCTTATGCAGGGGTGGAAAACGATAGAGCCACTCTGGAAGTTGCTGAAGGAGGTGGTACTTAGCCAAAAATACCTGCAAGTCGACGAAACCCCAATAAAAGTGCAGGACAGGGGGCATAAAAATAACATGCATAAAGGATACATGTGGTTATATCATGCCCCTGTAGATCGCTTGGTACTGTTTGACTACCGAAAAAATAGGGATCGGTCAGGTCCTAGTGAGCTATTAGCCAAATTCAAGGGAGTCATCCAGACAGATGGCTTTGGGGTATATCATTCCCTATTCGATCAGCATCCTAGCATTATGCTGTCTTTTTGCATGGCACATGCACGGCGCAAGTTCGTGGAAGCAGAAAAGTACGATCAAGAGGCTGCGCGGTATGTCGTAGGGCAGATGCGTGTGCTCTATGCTTTAGAAAGTAGTATGAGGGAAGCCGGTCTAAGCTCCGAAGCACGCGCCAAGCTGAGACAAGAGCAGGCGATTCCGATACTGGAAACTTTGGGCAACTGGTTAAATAAAAATCTGTACGCCTATCCCCCGAAAAGTCCGATGGGTGAGGCTATCGCGTATGCCCACTCTCGCTGGGCAGGTTTAAGCTTCTATACGCTGCATGGCGACATGGAAATCGATAATAATTTAGTCGAAAATGCTGTCAGGCCGCTTGCCGTTGGACGTAAGAACTACCTGTTTGCTGGCTCTCATGATGCTGCACATATGACTGCTGCCATGTACTCCTTTATGGCAAGTTGTAAGCGAAATGGTGTGGATGAAAGAGAGTGGCTAAGTGATATTTTTTGATCGCGTACAGGGAATCAAGCATAAGGACCTCTTCAAGCTACTGCCTTCTAACTGGGCCAAGTACAGAGGC
>NZ_AJYA01000114.1 GCF_000265075.1 Nitritalea halalkaliphila LW7
CCCGCATCCGTCGGGCTATTCACCTCGGCGACATTGCTCACCTCCGTGCCAYTYCGCCAAGTCCGCCGCCAAGCGAACCTGCCAGGTGCTCAGGTTGACCGTCGCGCCTGCGGCCAAAGTACCTACAGGCCAGCTCACCACTCCATTATCCAAGCTGCCGCCAGTATCCGCAGACACGAAGCTCACTCCTGCCGGCAAGGCATCCGTTACCACCACCTGCTGCGCATCGCTTGGGCCATTATTCGTCACCGTAATCGTGTACGTAAACGCTTCACCTACCACCACATTCGGAGTAGCAGTCGTTTTCGCTATGGCTAAGGTAGCAGCAGTATCCACCGTCACATCATTATCTGGATCCGGCGCATTTTCCTTCGGACCATCCGGATCATCCGCACTATCTGCCACCGCTACGTTACGGATCACCGTACCCGCTGCCGTATTAGCCGGGATTCCTAAAACTAAGGTCAGCGTAGCCTCTCCACCCGCCGCGATCTCGGCGATGTTCCAACTCACCGTGCCGGCAGCAAAAGTCCCGCCCATGCTCGCACTCTCGAACACCGTTCCCGCAGGAAGCGCATCCGTCACCAATACATTGCGCGCTGCCGCATTTCCTATATTGCGTACTCGAATCGTGTAGGTAATCGACTCACCCGCCAGCACGCGCGGTGCCGCAGGCGTCTTCAGCACTTCCAAATTCGCCACACGTAAGGCATTCACATTCACGCGCACCTCATTGCTCAACTGCTCCCCTCTCGGATCCGCTGCCGCAGTACCGCGCGCTTGCGCCACGATCACCACGCCATCAGCTAAGCCATCCGCGCTGCGAACCACCAAATTCAAGCTAAGCGTCTCTCCTGCCGGCACATTAGCCAGTGCCCAGTTGACATTCAAGCCATCCAAGACACCGCCATCCGTCGCCGAAATAAACTGCGTGTCATTTGGTAGCGGCAAGGTCACATTCACAGCACCTGTACCGATATTACCCGTATTACGCACCTCTAAGGTATAGGTGATCGCATCCCCTGAGGTTACCGTCAGCGGAGTCGCCGCAAGCACCAGCTCTAAGGTCGCGCGCTCATTCACCGCCGTAATCACAGCAGGTGCAGATACGCGTGGAGATCCCGCATCCGTAGGCTATTCACCTCGGCGACATTACTCACCTCCGTGCATTCGCCAAGTCCGACGCCAAGCGAACCTCCAAGCTCAGGTTGACCGTCGCGCTGCGGCCAAAGTGCCTACAGTCCAGCTCACAACTCCATTATCCAAGCTGCCGCCAGTATCCGCAGATTCGAAGCTCACTCCTGCCGGCAAGGCATCCGTTACCACCACCTGCTGCGCATCACTTGGGCCATTATTCGTCACCGTGATCGTGTACGTAAACACTTCACCTACCACCACATTCGGAGTAGCAGTCGTTTTCGCTATGGCTAAGGTCGCAGCAGTATCCACCGTCACATCATTATCTGGATCCGGCGCATTTTCCTTCGGACCATCCGGATCATCCGCACTATCTGCACCGCTACGTTACGGATCACCGTACCCGCTGCCGTATTAGCCGGGATTCCTAAAACTAAGGTCAACGTAGCCTCTCCACCCGCCGCGATCTCGGCGATGTTCCAGCTCACCGTGCCGGCGGCAAAAGTCCCGCCCATGCTCGCACTCTCGAACACCGTTCCCGCAGGAAGCGCATCCGTCACCAACACATTGCGCGCTGCCGCATTTCCTATATTACGTACTCGAATCGTGTAGGTAATTGACTCACCCGCCAGCACGCGTGGTGCCGCCGGCGTCTTCAGCACTTCCAAATTCGCCACACGTAAGGCATTCACATTTACGCGCACCTCATTACTCAACTGCTCCCTCTCGGTCGGCTGCCGCAGTCCGCGCGCTTGCGCCACGATCACCACGCCCATCAGGCTAATCCATCCGCGCTGCGTACGACCAGGTTCAAGCTAAGCGTCTCTCCTGCC
>NZ_AJYA01000115.1 GCF_000265075.1 Nitritalea halalkaliphila LW7
GGTAGGACGACTTCTCCAAAATGTAGGATCATACAGTCGATCGACCTGAAGTGAAAATCCAACCATTGTATAAGTCAGCTAAATAGTTCAACTTGTAATAAGGAGCACTCTCCCGCAGACCATACAAGTAACGCGCTCTTAACTCATCATAAGATAAATTCCCTGGAGAAGACGCTAATGCATACATTTCAGCAAACTCCCTCATCTGCTTCCCTTCACGAAAACCCTCCCCCTTATACCCATAGCCGATCGCAGTCCTAGATTGGTTCACATAAGTAAATACATACCGCCCTTCTTCCGTTCGACGATAATAGGCATTAAGCGACTCATCCAGAAGCACGTGTTTGTATTCAAAACCTTCATGCATTTTAGCTGTAGAATCTGGATTCTCCCACTTTAAATGCATACGATGAAGCCCATAATCCTGCTGATCGATATAGAATACCCCTTGCTGTAATTTTTTCTTATGCGATCGCCCCCATTTGTTAATATCACGATCAAAGGCTTTACTCGACGCATGAAAAGACAGTATATACACCGGTCGATCGTCGATGATCGTTTCTCCCAATACTTCAT
Source organism: Nitritalea halalkaliphila LW7 (assembly GCF_000265075.1). GTDB lineage: Bacteria > Bacteroidota > Bacteroidia > Cytophagales > Cyclobacteriaceae > Nitritalea > Nitritalea halalkaliphila. The sequence continues at coordinate 577 of NZ_AJYA01000115.1, forward strand.
ACGTAAACCAGTTGGGATTCAAGCCAAAATACTGGTAAGGTTCCTTTGCCATGGCCCAATTAACAGCATTTCTGGCACTTCCTGTAAATGAATGCAACATGTGATAATCCGACTTTTGTACCTGGTAAAACGTGTTGTAATGCACCATTCCGGTCCACGTATCCTTATTTTTATCGAAAAACGCTCGATCATAGCCCGCATAGTGCATGTAACCCGCCGCACGTGCGAATCCCACATACTTGCCCTCTTCTTCGATCACTTCCTGATAGAACACATCTATTTCTAAAGGGTCTGGGTAAAAGGTATTTCCCATGTTATCGAGAAATTTTTTCATCAAGTCCTTTAATGGATATCCCAGAACAACCGCTGCATCCAATTCCTTCTCTACTTTTTTTAAAGAGACCACAAAAGAAGTGTTGCGCTTTTCTGCTAGCGCAAATACCTGCGAGGCATAGCCCATATAGGAAACCCGTAAACTATCACTGCCCTTCACCTCGG
>NZ_AJYA01000116.1 GCF_000265075.1 Nitritalea halalkaliphila LW7
GATGATGAGGTGCTGGCGACAGCTCTATTGACTTCCGATCTTTTATTGTCGATATTATAAACCTAATCTGGAAAAAGTTATAGAATGGAAAATAGGAAAACTTTCTTTGATCAGCAACAATAACATACCTATATTTACAAAGTGGTGCATTCCTGTTGCCATTTTTGGCGCATTCCTATTTACCATTTTTGGTGCATATTCAGTTACCGACTACACCATCTTGATCCCACTGCAAAAGCCGGATTTGATCTCCTCTTTTTCCTATAAAAATAAAGACGTCTCCACTCATGGGATCAAAGCCCAGTTTGTTGCGTACTATCCCTGCTAAAGCCTGAATGTCCTAGCGCATATCTGTTGGCTGTTCGTACAGAAAATAGCGTGTAGCAGAGGAAAGCGCTAACATGCCAAGAGTCTTTTTAGATGTTCAATCGAAATCTCCTCATAAAAAGTAACGCTAGCACCATTCGGTAAGGTTACTTTCAAAAAAGGCTGCTGCTCTCCCTCTGGAGCCAAAGCTGCAAGGCGCTTAAAGCTTGTGAATGGCTCGGGAATCGGCTCACTTACTACTTCTAGCTTTTTGCACCAGTAGTAGAACGTAGCTCGATTAATCCCTCGGTTTGCAGCAAACACAGACTTCTTTAAACCAGAGCTAAGCCATTCCCTGTAAAGCTCCTGGTAAAACGCTTTATCTCTTCTTTCCATTCCGCAAGACTACAAAATCCCACGCCTACAGAAAATATGGGATTCGTCGAACGGATACCTTCAAATGCGCTATAACATGATCAGGCAGACCAATGCTCTTCGCTGCATCTACTCGGTCTGGATAGATATAACTCACAAGATCATTGCTGACAATAAATGAAAATTATGGAAATAAATAAATCCTTACGCATGATAATTATGACTTTAAATGAATCCGAACGTTACCCTAAGGTTATTAATTCAGTCCTCATGGCATCTAAATCCCCGGACCAATCAAGCATTTGCTTGAATTCTTGACCTAGCCCAAAAGCCAGACTTCCTGCCAAGGCAAACCAATACCCTATTTCAAAAACATTTAGTGCCTTGAATGGGTAATGAAACCATTTTTCTAACAAACTTGAATCAAAAAGACTGAAAAGAGATAAAGGATAGAAAGAAATWAAACTCATTCCAAAGTGAAGCTTGCTCTGCAAATTCAAACCATAAAGATCTTGGATAAAACA
>NZ_AJYA01000117.1 GCF_000265075.1 Nitritalea halalkaliphila LW7
ATCTGCCTAATGGAAATCCTTCCCTGTAGAGGCGGTGAATCTCAAAATAAACCATAAATTTGTTTAAATACACATTCATAAAGTGCTAGTTTTGATACGCTAGCAAAATAGTCCAAAATCCCTTAGGGGCATGCCCTAAGGGATTATTGGTGGTGCATTCTTGTTGCCAAATATGGTGCAGTCTTATTTACCGAAATTGGTGCAGTTGTATTTACCGATTACAATTCCTTCCATGAAGATAGCTTTGAACATGTTTGCCATACTTTTCTGGGGAAAAAGGAATCGGTTGTTTTGCGTTTGGCATCTACCCATCTCTGTCCGTCATATCCTCCAGCACTGACGATGCAGTGGACGTGAGGGTGAAAACTAAGATCCTGTCCCCAAGTATGCAGTACCATTGTGATCCCCGGTTCGGCACCTAGGTATTCGGGCATCTTTGCATGCTTGAGCAGGGTTTGGGAAGCTGCCAGAAACAAAAGGTCGAATAGCTTAGCTCTGTTCCCCATGATCACTGGATTGAGTTCATGTGGCAGGGTAAAGACGATATGGTAATAGACGGTAGGTAGGAGTTCATCCATTCTATTCTCAATCCAGGCATCCCTTTTCATGCTTCCACAGTTGGGGCAGTGCCTGTTGCCGCAGGAATGGTATCGATGGGCGATGTTTCCACATTGCTGATCATCGCACCTGCTGAGGTGATACCCTTTTGCAGCGGTATGACAGGCAGCAAGATCGGCGAAAACCGCTCTGCTATAAGGATTGAAGTTGGAGATGGATTGATGCCTGAACAGGGACTGGAAAGAAACATCAGTTTCCATGACCAAGCAGGTCAAGAGGTGAGACAAGTTTATCCCTGCGCTGCTTGGTCAGGTGGAGATAGATCATGGTAGTCTCTATCTTGGAATGTCCGAGAAGCTGCTTGATGGTATGTATATCTGTCCCTGCATCGAGAAGGTGTGTGGCAAAGGAATGCCTGATTGAATGTGCAGAAAAACCATACTGTTCAAAGCCTGCCTGATTCATGGCCATGCGGATGGCATGTGTATTGATCGGTCGTTCAT
>NZ_AJYA01000118.1 GCF_000265075.1 Nitritalea halalkaliphila LW7
CGGTACGAGCCGGAAATAATGCCACTGCCAATGCACCTTTTGGCCTGCAGGCCAATGGCTTCGCTAACGGAACGCAGCAAACCAACGAGCAGTGGCTCATCAGCCCTGCCTTTGACCTGAGCGAATTCGACTTCCCGCTCCTCTCCTTCTGGACCCGCGTAGCCTTCGCAGGGCCACGACTGGAGCTCTTCATCGCGCAGGATTTCAGCGGAGACCCACAAACCGCCACTTGGATCGCATTAGAAGATCGGTTCGCAACGGAAAATTTCTGGACCTTCTCTCAGGAAATCGACCTTTCCGACTTTAAAAATGCACCCGTTCATCTGGCTTTCCGCTACCGTTCTTCGCCGGAAGAAGGCGCTGCACGCTGGACACTCGATGACTTCAGCCTACTCAACTCCGACACGCCTCCTGCCCCATTCCTGAATGTAGGTATCGGCAATGTCGATTACACCCACTTTGGCATCACGCCAGAGGGCACCGTGGCACCGAAGCGCTACAGCTTCCCTGTCACCCTGAGCAATGCCACCGAGCCGCTGCGCATCAGCGCTGCTCCGGGCTTCGAGTTCAGCATCGAGGGAGAAAATAACTTCAGCCCCATCTTGACGCTGAGCCCAGAGCAGGCGCGCAGCACCCAGAACATAGAAGTGCGTTTCGCACCCGCTTTTGCAGGTGCATTCAGCAGTGTCATCCAGTTCCGATCCGGAGACCTCGAAGAGCGCGCCGGCTTCCTAACAGGGGCCACCATCAAGCGTAAGGATTCCTTCGACGTGGTCACCTGGAACATCGAATGGTTCGGTTCTGAGGCCTCCGGCCAAGGGCCTGCCGACACCCAACGCCAGCTGGAGAACGTGAAAAAAATCCTCGAAGACTTAGATGCTGATGTCTATGCCTTCCAGGAAATCACCTCTATCGAGCGCTTTAAACAGCTCGCAGATGCCCTGCCAGACTACCGTGGATTTATCTCTCCTGCGGTATCTCAGGTAGGAGATTTCGCTGACGCGCAAAAACTCACCTTCCTGTACAAAACTACCACCGTGGACTCCGTGCCACAGCGCGTGCTTCTTAGGAAAGGGGGGGTTCTGAAAGTGACTTGGTGGCTATCCTTCCCAGCCCGAACGCTTCTGGGCTTCCTGGGTAGGCTGCCCTTCCTCTTCGAGGTAGAAACTAAAAATCAATGGCGTACAAAAACGCATCAATCTGGTCAACATCATGCGCGTTCGAATGGTGGTCGGATGTCCCAGGGCCTTAAAAACCGGGTTTAACGGTTCCCTTTGGGGAAAGGGCCCCCCAAAAATTTTTCCCCCCCCCGGGGGAAATTTTTCCCCCGGGGGAAATTTGGGGGTTTTTAAAAACCCCCCAAAAAGGGGGCCCCCCTTTTTTAAAAACCCCCGGSGGGTTTTAAAAACCCCCGGGGTTTCCCCCTTTTTGGGGAAAAAGGGGGCCCCAAAAATTTTCCCCCGGGGAAAATTTTCCCCGGGGAAAAATTTTGGGGTTTTTAAAAACCCCCAAAAAGGGCCCCCCTTTTAAAACCCCCGGGGGTTTTAAAAACCCCCGGGTTTTTCCCCCCTTTTTGGGGGAAGGGGCCCCCAAAAATTTYCCCCCGGGAAAATTTCCCCGGGGAAAATTTGGGGTTTTTAAACCCAAAAAGGGCCCCTTTAAACCCGGTTAAAAACCCCGGGTTTCCCCCTTTTTGGGAAAAGGGGCCCCAAA
>NZ_AJYA01000119.1 GCF_000265075.1 Nitritalea halalkaliphila LW7
TTCGGTGTGTCTGGATCCGTAGGACTTTCTACCCTTGCGATATTCGAGATAATCGTTCCATCTGCTAGGTTCGCATCTACCAGCACCACCAAGCTTAAGGTCACAGTCTCGCCTGCTGGGATAGTACCCACATTCCAAGTCACGATGCCATTCTCCAACATGCCGCCCATGTCTGCACTTACAAAAGTAGTTCCCATCGGAATCGGATCCGTTACCACTACCTCTTGTGCATCACTTGGTCCATTATTCGTCACCGTGATCGTGTACGCCAAGTTCTCACCTGCAATCGCTATCGGTGTATCCGAACGCTTCATAATGGCCAGATTTGCTAAGGTCTCTACCGTCACATCTACACCATTACTGTTCACCGGACTATTCACATCGTCTGGGCTAGCGGCCTGCGCCGTATTACTGATCACAGTGCCCATCGCCACATTCGCCGGTACCATCACCTCTAAGGTCAAGGTCACACTTGCGCCTGCGGCTAGTTCTCCTAGGCTCCAAACTACTTCTTCACCATCCAGGCTTCCTCCCATAGAGGCCGACACAAAGTTCACTCCTGCTGGAATGCGGTCGCGTACCTCAACATTGCGCGCTGGTCCCGCTCCCGTGTTCGTCAGCGTAAAGCTATAGGTCAAGTTGTTACCCGCAATCACGGTCATCGGAGCTGACTTCTCTAACATCAGCATCGCACGATTTCCGTTATCCACTGGCGTCTCGTCTGGATCAGACTCTTTCGGTGTATCTGGATCCGTAGGACTTTCTACCCTTGCGATATTCGAAATAATCGTTCCATCTGCTAGGTTCGCATCTACCAGCACCACCAAGCTTAAGGTCACCGTCTCGCCCGCTGGGAGGGCACCCACATTCCAAGTCACGATGCCATTCTCCAACATGCCGCCCATGTCTGCACTTACAAAGCTGGTTCCTACCGGAATCGGATCCGTTACCACTACCTCTTGTGCATCACTTGGTCCATTATTCGTCACCGTGATCGTGTACGCCAAGTTCTCACCTGCAATCGCCACCGGTGTATCCGAACGCTTCATAATGGCCAGATTCGCTAAGGTCTCTACCGTCACATCTACTCCATTACTGTTCACCGGACTATTCACATCGTCTGGACTAGCGGCCTGCGCCATATTACTGATCACAGTACCCATCGCCACATTCGCCGGTACCATCACCTCTAAGGTCAAGGTCACACTTGCGCCTGCAGCTAGTTCTCCTAGGCTCCAAACTACTTCTTCACCTACCAGCTTCCTCCCATGGAGCCGACACAAAGTTCACTCAAGCCTAACCGGTAACGGTTCCTTGG
>NZ_AJYA01000120.1 GCF_000265075.1 Nitritalea halalkaliphila LW7
TCACACTTGCGCCTGCAGCTAGTTCTCCTAGGCTCCAAACTACTTCTTCACCTACCAGGCTTCCTCCCATGGAGGCCGACACAAAGTTCACTCCTGCTGGAATGCGGTCGCGTACTTCAACATTGCGCGCTGGTCCCGCTCCCGTATTCGTCAGCGTGAAGCTATAGGTCAAGTTGTTACCCGCAATCACGGTCATCGGAGCCGACTTCTCTAACATCAGCATCGCACGATTTCCGTTGTCCACTGGCGTCTCGTCTGGATCAGACTCTTTCGGTGTGTCTGGATCCGTAGGACTCTCTACCCTTGCGATATTCGAGATAATCGTTCCATCTGCTAGGTTCGCATCTACCAGCACCACCAAGCTTAAGGTCACCGTCTCGCCTGCTGGGATAGTACCCACATTCCAAGTCACAAGGCCATTGGAAAGCATACCACCCATGTCTGCACTTACAAAGCTGGTGCCTACCGGAATCGGATCCGTTACCACCACCTCTTGTGCATCACTTGGTCCATTATTCGTCACCGTGATCGTGTACGCCAAGTTCTCACCTGCAATCGCCACCGATGTATCCGAACGCTTCATAATGGCCAGATTCGCTAAGGTCTCTACCGTAACATCTACTCCATTACTGTTCACCGGACTATTCACATCGTCTGGACTAGCGGCCTGCGCCATATTACTGATCACAGTACCCATCGCCACATTCGCCGGTACCATCACCTCTAAGGTCAAGGTCACACTTGCGCCTGCAGCTAGTTCTCCTAGGCTCCAAACTACTTCTTCACCTACCAGGCTTCCTCCCATG
>NZ_AJYA01000121.1 GCF_000265075.1 Nitritalea halalkaliphila LW7
GCAGGAGAGACGCTTAGCTTGAATTTGGTGGTTCGCAGCGCGGATGGCTTAGCTGATGGCGTGGTGATCGTGGCGCAAGCGCGCGGTACTGCGGCAGCGGATCCGAGAGGGGAGCAGTTGAGCAATGAGGTGCGCGTGAATGTGAATGCCTTACGTGTGGCGAATTTGGAAGTGCTGAAGACGCCTGCGGCACCACGCGTGCTGGCGGGTGAGTCGATTACCTACACGATTCGAGTACGCAATATAGGAAATGCGGCAGCGCGCAATGTGTTGGTGACGGATGCACTTCCTGCGGGAACGGTGTTCGAGAGTGCGAGCATGGGCGGGACTTTTGCTGCCGGCACGGTGAGTTGGAACATCGCCGAGATCGCGGCAGGTGGAGAGGCTACGTTGACCTTAGTTTTAGGAATCCCGGCTAATACGGCAGCGGGTACGGTGATCCGTAACGTAGCGGTGGCCAATAGTGCGGATGATCCAGATGGTCCGAAGGAAAATGCGCCGGATCCAGATAATGATGTGACGGTGGATACTGCTGCGACCTTAGCCATAGCGAAAACGACTGCTACTCCGAATGTGGTGGTAGGAGAGACGTTTACGTACACGATCACGGTGACGAATAACGGCCCAAGTGATGCCCAGCAGGTGGTGGTAACGGATGCCTTGCCGGCAGGAGTGAGCTTCGTGTCTGCGGATACTGGCGGCAGCTTGGATAATGGAGTGGTGAGCTGGACTGTAGGCACTTTGGCCGCAGGCGCGTCGGTCAACCTGAGCTTGGAGGTTCGCTTGGCGTCGGACTTGGCGAATGGCACGGAGGTGAGCAATGTCGCCGAGGTGAATAGCCCTACGGATGCGGGATCTCCACGCGTATCTGCCCTGCGGTGATTACGGCGGTGAATGAGCGCGCGACCTTAGAGCTGGTGCTTGCGGCGACTCCGCTGACGGTGACCTCAGGGGATGAGATCACCTATACCTTAGAGGTGCGCAATACAGGAAATATCGGTACGGGCGAGGTGAATGTGACCTTGCCGCTACCGAATGACACGCAGTTTATTTCGGCGACGGAGGGTGGTGTCTTGGATGGCTTGAATGTCAACTGGGCACTGGCTAATGTTCCGGCAGGAGAGACGCTTAGCTTGAACCTGGTCGTACGCAGCGCGGATGGCTTAGCTGATGGCGTGGTGATCGTGGCGCAAGCGCGCGGTACTGCGGCAGCGGACCCGAGAGGGGAGCAGTTGAGTAATGAGGTGCGCGTAAATGTGAATGCCTTACGTGTGGCGAATTTGGAAGTGCTGAAGACGCCGGCGGCACCACGCGTGCTGGCGGGTGAGTCGATTACCTACACGATTCGAGTACGCAATATAGGAAATGCGGCAGCGCGCAATGTATTGGTGACGGATGCACTTCCTGCGGGAACGGTGTTCGAGAGTGCGAGCATGGGCGGGACTTTTGCTGCCGGCACGGTGAGTTGGAACATCGCCGAGATCGCGGCGGGTGGAGAGGCTACGTTGACCTTAGTTTTAGGAATCCCGGCTAATACGGCAGCGGGTACGGTGATCCGTAACGTAGCGGTGGCCAATAGTGCGGATGATCCAGATGGTCCGAAGGAAAAT
>NZ_AJYA01000122.1 GCF_000265075.1 Nitritalea halalkaliphila LW7
AAAGGAAAATGCCCCCTCTGCATTTCCTACCGCTTGCTTGGCCTGCTGAACCAAAACCAAATGCGCATGGGCTAGGCCCTCGCCCGTTTCGGCATCCACCACCTTACCCCGTATCACTTCGCGCTGCGCCAGCGCTGAACTCAGCACCATACAGCAACACAGCCATGAAACTAAAAAAATTCTCATCTTAAATGGATAATACATAAAACCCCTGTTGTTCACCCATTTCATCAAAATAGCCATCGGCAATGTACTTTCGCTCCGAAACCTTGCCAATCAATCGAAAGCGCTCAGGAACTGCAGTATCCGAAATCAACTGTTCTCCTTGATAAATCTGTAAACGTAATGGATTTTTCAACTCCTCACCTGTCGCCTGCTCGGTACTCCCTGTCCTGTAGGTGCGGAATACGATATCCGCTTCCTCATCCACAAAGACATCCTTATAAAAACCATCCTTAAAACGCGATTCAAGAAATAAATCCGTCTCAAACGCTACCTCCAAGGTACGCGTCTCGGGATATTTGTTGCGCATGTTTACTCCTGGTTCCCCAAAAGAACTAACCAAGTTCGATGAGGCATCGAACACATAGATAGTCGGATCCACCTCAAAAGTCATCCATTGCTTGCCAGAACTCCCTATATGAAAATCAAAAAAGATATGAAAGGGAACAAAGCGATACTGCTGATAACTTTCGGGAAAATGATGGAGCAGTTCTTCGATTTTACCATCTTTTCGACTAATCTTCGCCACCAAAAAGGCTTCTTTGTAAAATTCTGGCGTAATGAAAGCATTAAACGTCGGATGTTCGCAGTCTACCTTCGCATAAATGTAGTCAGCTGATACAGGAAAATGCGCGTTGTAATTTTGTAACTCATACATCATGGGGGAGCTTGCTACTGGATTTTGTATCAAGTCACTTATCTCAAAGTCTGCATCCGCATGCACTGTATATTTCTTTTGAAACTGCCAGTCTGTGTCGTATTCGTAGAAGGTCCATCCTTGCCCCTTTACCAGAAAACCATCAGCATGTGCATGAACAGCACTAATGCTAGCCAGTTCCTCAGGCCCCTCCATAATTCGCAGATTTCGCTTTAAAAAGGCTCCATCAGGAGCATACGACTCTATAAAACCATACAAGTGATCCACGTACAGCACCTCTCCGTCCGCCCATTCAAATCTTCCCACCTGCGAACTCCGCGACGGCTGAACAAAAACAGTATCCAATTGAAGCGAAAACCTGTCGCCCACAGACAGCTCTTCGCTTGTCGTTCGCTGCTCCCCGGCACATCCCAGCAAGAAGAGCAACAAAAGCATGTAATAATATTTCATATCTTAATAAATTAAAAAAGTGAGGGTGGCAAGCACCCTCACAACTTACAATCAAAATTAATTTTCAGAACCCCCTTCAGGATTGTTTTTACAATCATCTGGGGTATCACAAGATTTTCTAAAAGAAATACAGGCTACTTGAACGCAATCTTTATTTTTACAACGTAGCTGCAAATCACCAGATTCCCTTAAATTATCACAGCCATCTTTAATTCCATCTACTATGAGTATGGCGAGAACAATGCCCCCTGTAACAGGATCTACTTGCGCACGAAGATTTGCAACCGAGAAGCATCAAAAGCCCTCCTAAAACGAATA
>NZ_AJYA01000123.1 GCF_000265075.1 Nitritalea halalkaliphila LW7
GCAATCGCCACCGGTGTATCCCGAACGCTTCATAATGGCCAGAATTCGCTAAGGTCTCTACCGTAACATCCACACCATTACTTTCACCGGACTATTCACATCGTCTGGGCTAGCAGCCTGCGCCATATTACTAATCACAGTGCCCATCGCCACATTCGCCGGTACCATCACCTCTAAGGTCAAGGTCACACTTGCGCCTGCGGCAAGTTCTCCTAAGCTCCAAACTACTTCTTCACCTACCAGACTTCCTCCCATAGAGGCCGACACAAAGTTCACTCCTGCTGGAATGCGGTCGCGTACCTCAACATTGCGCGCTGGTCCCGCTCCCGTATTCGTTAGCGTGAAGCTATAGGTCAAGTTGTTACCCGCAATCACGGTCATCGGAGCCGACTTCTCTAACATCAGCATCGCACGATTTCCGTTGTCCACTGGCGTCTCGTCTGGATCAGACTCTTTCGGTGTGTCTGGATCCGTAGGACTCTCTACCTTGCGATATTCGAGATAATCGTTCCATCTGCTAGGTTCGCATCCACGAGCACCACCAAGCTTAAGGTCACCGTCTCGCCCGCTGGGATAGTACCCACATTCCAAGTCACGATGCCATTCTCCAACATGCCGCCCATGTCTGCACTTACAAAGCTGGTGCCTACCGGAATCGGATCCGTTACCACTACCTCTTGTGCATCACTTGGTCCATTATTCGTCACCGTGATCGTGTACGCCAAGTTCTCACCTGCAATCGCCACCGGTGTATCCGAACGCTTCATAATGGCCAGATTTGCTAAGGTCTCTACCGTCACATCTACACCATTACTGTTCACTGGGCTGTCCATATCGTCTGGACTAGCGGCCTGCGCCATATTACTAATCACAGTGCCCATCGCCACATTCGCCGGTACCATCACTTCTAAGGTCAAGGTCACCGCTGCTCCTGGCAATAGCTCTGCTACATTCCATACCACTTCACCACCTTCGAGCATGCCGCCCATGTCTGCCGACACAAAGTTCACCTCAGCAGGGAGCATATCGCTCACGCGAATGTTTCGTGCTGGAGCTGTACCCTGATTCGATAAGGTAAAGGTGTACGTCAAATTATTACCCGCAATCACCGTCATCGGAGCTGACTTCTCTAACATCAGCATCGCACGACGATTATTATCCACTGGCGTCTCGTCTGGATCAGACTCCTTCGGTGTTTCTGGATCCGTAGGACTATTCACAATCGCGATATTCGAAATCACTGTACCGTCTGCCAAGTCTGCATCTACCAGCACCACTAAGCTTAAGGTCACTGTCTCGCCCGCTGGGAGGTACCCACATTCCAAGTCACAATGCCATTCTCCAACATGCCACCCATGTCCGCACTTACAAAAGTAGTTCCCATCGGAATCGGATCCGTTACTACTACCTCTTGTGCATCACTTGGACCATTATTCGTCACCGTAATCGTGTAGGCCAAGTTCTCGCCCGCTACCGCTCGCGCCGTAGTTGATTGCTTCATAATGGCAAGATTCGCTAAGGTCTCTACCGTAACATCTACACCATTACTGTTCACTGGCTGTCCATATCTCTGGACTAGCGGCCTGCGCCATATTACTAATCACAGTGCCCATCGCCACATTCGCCGGTACCATCACTTCTAAGGTCAAGGTCACCGCTGCTCCTGGCAATAGCTC
>NZ_AJYA01000124.1 GCF_000265075.1 Nitritalea halalkaliphila LW7
GTAGGTGAAGCGTTTACGTACACGATTACGGTGACGAATAATGGCCCAAGCGATGCGCAGCAGGTGGTGGTAACGGATGCCTTGCCGGCAGGAGTGAGCTTCGTGTCTGCGGATACTGGCGGCAGCTTGGATAATGGAGTGGTGAGCTGGCCTGTAGGTACTTTGGCCGCAGCGCGACGGTCAACCTGAGCCTGGAGGTTCGCTTGGCGGCGGACTTGGCGAATGGCACGGAGGTGAGCAATGTCGCCGAGGTGAATAGCCCGACGGATGCGGGATCTCCACGCGTGTCTGCACCAGCAGTGATTACGGCGGTGAATGAGCGCGCGACCTTGGAGCTGGTGCTTGCGGCGGCTCCGATGACGGTTACCTCAGGGGATGAGATCACCTATACCTTAGAGGTGCGCAATACAGGAAATATCGGTACGGGCGAGGTGAATGTGACCTTGCCGCTACCGAATGACACGCAGTTTATTTCGGCGACGGAGGGTGGTGTCTTGGATGGCTTGAATGTCAACTGGGCACTGGCTAATGTGCCGGCAGGAGAGACGCTTAGCTTGAACCTGGTCGTACGCAGCGCGGATGGCTTAGCTGATGGCGTGGTGATCGTGGCGCAAGCGCGCGGTACTGCGGCAGCGGACCCGAGAGGGGAGCAGTTGAGTAATGAGGTGCGCGTGAATGTGAATGCCTTACGTGTGGCGAATTTGGAAGTGCTGAAGACGCCGACGGCACCGCGCGTGCTGGCGGGTGAGTCGATTACCTACACGATTCGAGTACGTAATATAGGAAATGCGGCAGCGCGCAATGTGTTGGTGACGGATGCACTTCCTGCGGGAACGGTGTTCGAGAGTGCGAGCATGGGCGGGACTTTTGCTGCCGGCACGGTAAGCTGGAACATCGCCGAGATCGCGGCGGGTGGAGAGGCTACGTTGACCTTAGTTTTAGGAATCCCGGCTAATACGGCAGCGGGTACGGTGATCCGTAACGTAGCGGTGGCCAATAGTGCGGATGATCCGGATGGTCCGAAGGAAAATGCGCCGGATCCAGATAATGATGTGACGGTGGATACTGCTGCTACCTTAGCCATAGCGAAAACGACTGCTACTCCGAATGTGGTGGTAGGAGAGACGTTTACGTACACGATCACGGTGACGAATAACGGCCCAAGTGATGCGCAGCAGGTGGTGGTAACGGATGCCTTGCCGGCAGGAGTGAGCTTCGTGTCTGCGGATACTGGCGGCAGCTTGGATAATGGAGTGGTGAGCTGGACTGTAGGCACTTTGGCCGCAGCGCGTCGGTCAACCTGAGCTTGGAAGTACGCTTGGCGGCGGACTTGGCGAATGCACGGAGGTGAGCAATGTCGCCGAGGTGAATAGCCCGACGGATGCGGGATCTCCACGCGTATCTGCACCTGCGGTGATTACGGCGGTGAATGAGCGCGCGACCTTAGAGCTGGTGCTTGCGGCGACTCCGCTGACGGTGACCTCAGGGGATGCGATCACCTATACCTTAGAGGTACGTAATACGGGTAATATCGGTACAGGTGCTGTGAATGTGACCTTGCCGCTACCGAATGACACGCAGTTTATTTCGGCGACGGATGGCGGTGTCTTGGATGGCTTGAATGTCAACTGGGCACTGGCTAATGTGCCGGCAGGAGAGACGCTTAGCTTGAACTTGGTGGTTCGCAGCGCGGATGGCTTAGCTGATGGCGTGGTGATCGTGGCGCAAGCGCGCGGTACTGCGGCAGCGGATCCGAGAGGGGAGCAGTTGAGCAATGAGGTGCGCGTGAATGTGAATGCCTTACGTGTGGCGAATTTGGAAGTGCTGAAGACGCCTGCGGCACCGCGCGTGCTGGCGGGTGAGTCGATTACCTACACGATTCGAGTACGCAATATAGGAAATGCGGCGGCGCGCAATGTGTTGGTGACGGATGCGCTTCCTGCGGGAACGGTGTTCGAGAGCGCGAGCATGGGCGGGACTTTTGCCGCCGGCACGGTGAGCTGGAACATCGCCGAGATCGCGGCGGGTGGAGAGGCTACGTTGACCTTAGTTTTAGGAATCCCGGCTAATACGGCAGCGGGTACGGTGATCCGTAACGTAGCGGTGGCCAATAGTGCGGATGATCCAGATGGTCCGAAGGAAAATGCGCCGGATCCAGATAATGATGTGACGGTGGATACTGCTGCTACCTTAGCCATAGCGAAAACGACTGCTACTCCGAATGTGGTGGTAGGAGAAGCGTTTACGTACACGATTACGGTGACGAATAATGGCCCAAGTGATGCGCAGCAGGTGGTGGTAACGGATGCCTTGCCGGCAGGAGTGAGCTTCGTGTCTGCGGATACTGGCGGCAGCTTGGATAATGGAGTGGTGAGCTGGACTGTAGGCACTT
>NZ_AJYA01000125.1 GCF_000265075.1 Nitritalea halalkaliphila LW7
GAGCATGCCGCCCATGTCTGCCGACACAAAGTTCACCTCAGCAGGGAGCATATTCGCTCACGCGAATGTTTCGTGCTGGAGCTGTACCCTGATTCGATAAGGTAAAGGTGTACGTCAAATTATTACCCGCAATCACCGTCATCGGAGCTGACTTCTCTAACATCAGCATCGCACGACGATTATTATCCACTGGCGTCTCATCTGGATCAGACTCCTTCGGTGTTTCTGGATCCGTAGGACTATTCACAATCGCGATATTCGAAATCACTGTACCGTCTGCCAAGTCTGCATCTACCAGCACCACTAAGCTTAAGGTCACCGTCTCGCCCGCTGGGAGGGTACCCACATTCCAGGTCACGATGCCATTCTCCAACATGCCACCCATGTCCGCACTTACAAAAGTAGTTCCCATCGGAATCGGATCCGTTACTACTACCTCTTGTGCATCACTTGGTCCATTATTCGTCACCGTAATCGTGTAGGCCAAGTTCTCGCCCGCTACCGCTCGCGCCGTAGTTGATTGCTTCATAATGGCAAGGTTCGCGCGGGTCTCTACCGTTACGGCTACACCATTACTGTTCACTGGGCTGTCCATATCGTCTGGACTAGTGGCCTGCGCCATATTACTAATCACAGTGCCCATCGCCACATTCGCCGGTACCATCACCTCTAAGGTCAAGGTCACCGCTGCTCCTGGCAATAGCTCTGCTACATTCCATACCACTTCACCACCTTCGAGCATGCCGCCCATGTCTACCGACACAAAGTTCACCTCAGCAGGGAGCATATCGCTCACGCGAATGTTTCGTGCTGGAGCTGTACCCTGATTCGATAAGGTAAAGGTGTACGTCAAATTATTACCCGCAATCACCGTCATCGGAGCTGACTTCTCTAACATCAGCATCGCACGACGATTATTATCCACTGGCGTCTCGTCTGGATCAGACTCCTTCGGTGTTTCTGGATCTGTAGGACTATTCACAATCGCGATATTCGAAATCACTGTACCGTCTGCCAAGTCTGCATCTACCAGCACCACTAAGCTTAAGGTCACCGTCTCGCCCGCTGGGAGGTACCCACATTCCAAGTCACAATGCCATTCTCCAACATGCCACCCATGTCCGCACTTACAAAAGTAGTTCCCATCGGAATCGGATCCGTTACTACTACCTCTTGTGCATCACT
>NZ_AJYA01000126.1 GCF_000265075.1 Nitritalea halalkaliphila LW7
CGCTTAGAATCTGATTGTCAGAGTACCCCATCCACTAAAACAAGGATTAAGACAGATGCATAATAAGCAATACCGTTAAAATGCTTATATGTCAGAGTACCCCATCCACTAAAACAAGGATTAAGACTTCTATCTACTGTCAATGTTGGAAATTGAGAGTTAGGTCAGAGTACCCCATCCACTAAAACAAGGATTAAGACATAGAGAAAACAAGACTTGAGTTTTCATATCCTCAGGTCAGAGTACCCCATCCACTAAAACAAGGATTAAGACTTCTATAAGAATTCCTTTACTAGATAGGATTTTATCGTCAGAGTACCCCATCCACTAAAACAAGGATTAAGACAAGAATTTTTTGATAACTTGCATGTTTTTGTGTTTTGTCAGAGTACCCCATCCACTAAAACAACGGACGCGGGAGCGGAAGGGAGCTGCGGCTAAGCAGCCCCGTTAGCGTACGTGCCGAACGGAGTGGTCTTTCGTGAGAAGGCCATGTAGAGAGGTTGAGGAGTGTTGTGCTGTATCGAGCATGGTGCCGTTTTATAGATCCAGTTTTCTACACATGGAATAGGATTTCGTACCCCATCCTCTAAAACAACGGACG
>NZ_AJYA01000127.1 GCF_000265075.1 Nitritalea halalkaliphila LW7
ATCATAAAAAGACACCTCTACTATAAAGGAATTGGTTCCGAGAACACGTACCCGTTTCCCCGTAAGCATTCCATGTCGCTGCTGACTAGGAGTCGGTGCTTGGATAAAATGATGCGAAAAAGAAGTATTAAACGTATGTGTTATCCCTTCTATTTCATAGCTATCATAGTAATTTTGAATAAGCAATTCATGAACCTGCACGGTATTTGCATAGGTGGGTAAATTGTTTTGATTTGTTTGTAAAGAAACCCGGCTCGCATTGGTTTCAAACTTGCCTTCTACTAGCAGACGGTCCATAGCATCGTATTTAAACACGATCCAGTACTGCCCCTTCATACTCTCGTCCTGACGAAACACTAAACGATCTCGCTGGTCGTAAACCATATAAATAGTACCACCCCCTGGAACGGTTTTTTCTATAACCCTCCCTAAACCGTCGTACAGGTACCGAAAATAAAATTTTTGAATTTCGGTTGATTCTATATCCCACCCCTGAGCAGCTAAGCGATTAAAACCCTCGGGAGGTAAAACATAGCGTAGTTGTCGCTTTAGATCATAAATGTAGTAGGTGTTGAGCCATTCATTGGTACCTACCTGCACACGATGAAGCACTTTTAATCCTGTACGATCTGCATACGTAAGTTGCTTGTTACCATCTTCATCTGTTACCTCTTCCACTAAAAGCTGACCTGCTCCAAACGTCCCCTCATGCGTAGGTTTAGGCGCGGCAGGCCAAGTATATCGAAAGATTTTCACATCTTCATCTGCTCGATTCGGCCGGGTAATGACCTGCTGGCCACGATTGGAGCCCGACCAACTATTCCCAGGCGCAGAGGATTTCAGGACGCGATTTAAGGGCGAGGCTTCATAAGCTAGGCGAGTAAAAAAGTTACTCTCATTTGACATAAACAGTTWGCTAATCGACTTGTGTACTTCTTGTCCTATTACATCCTGTTTTAATTCTCAGACCGTTGCCCAAGAATGAACGGATAAAGTTTAAGG
>NZ_AJYA01000128.1 GCF_000265075.1 Nitritalea halalkaliphila LW7
TCACGCCAGAATTTTACAAAGAAGCCTTTTTGGTGGCGAAGATTAGTCGAAAAGATGGGAAAATCGAAGAACTGCTTCATCATTTTCCTGAAAGTTATCAGCAGTATCGCTTTGTTCCCTTTCATATCTTTTTTGATTTTCATATAGGGAGTTCTGGCAAGCAATGGATGACTTTTGAGGTGGATCCGACTATCTATGTGTTCGATGCCTCATCGAACCTGGTTAGTTCTTTTGGGGAACCAGGAGTAAACATGCGCACCAAATATCCCGAGACGCGTACCTTGGAGGTAGCGTTTGAGACGGATTTATTTCTTGAATCGCGTTTTAAGGATGGTTTTTATAAGGATGTCTTTGTGGATGAGGAAGCGGATATCGTATTCTGTACCTACAGGACAGGGGGTACCGAGCAGGTGACAGGTGAGGAGTTGAAAAATCCATTACGTTTACAGATTTATCAAGGAGAACAGTTGATTTCGGATACTGCAGTTCCTGAGCGCTTTCGATTGATTGGCAAGGTTTCGGAGCGAAAGTACATTGCCGATGGTTATTTTGATGAAATGGGTGAACAACAGGGGTTTTATGTATTATCCATTTAAGATGAGAATTTTTTTAGTTTCATGGCTGTGTTGCTGTATGGTGCTGAGTTCAGCGCTGGCGCAGCGCGAAGTGATACGCGGTAAGGTGGTGGATGCCGAAACGGGCGAGGGCCTAGCCCATGCGCATTTGGTTTTGGTTCAGCAGGCCAAGCAAGCGGTAGGAAATGCAGAGGGGGCATTTTCCTTTGCGCTTCCATCCGAGGTGAAGGGCAGTGATAGTTTACGGGTTTCCTATATGGCTATGCCTCGCAGGTATTTGCGCTAGCAGAGCTAAAGCGCAACACTTCTTTTGTGGTCTCTTTAAAAAAGTAGAGAGGAATTGGATGCAGCGGTTGTTCTGGATATCCATTAAAGGACT
>NZ_AJYA01000129.1 GCF_000265075.1 Nitritalea halalkaliphila LW7
ACATGTTAAAAGCATACGCTGCGAGTCACGAGAGTGAGTTAGGAGCGCTAAAAAATATTGACTACGTGAAGTAGCTACTGGTTTGACTAGATGAGGGTCAGACAAGAGACAGTAGAAAGGCCTGGCGGCCTAGCGTAGGGGTTCCACCTCTTCCCATCCCGAACAGAGAAGTTAAGCCCTACTGCGCCGATGGTACTGGAGTTACATCTGGGAGAGTAGGTCGCCGCCTCATCATCGAAGCCCTTTGGAGAAATCTGAAGGGCTTTTTTTAATGGTTAATTGTTAATGGTTAATTGTTAATGGTTAATTGTTAATGGGGTTGTTGGCGTGGGACTTGGTKGGGTTGTCATGGGCCTTTTTTAATGGTTAATGGCGCTGCAGGCGTGGGACTTGGTTGGGATTGTTGTGGGCTGCTTTTTTAATGGTTGATTGTTAATGGTTGATGGTTAATGGTTAATTGTTAATGGGGTTGTTGGCGTGGGGCTGGTGGGGGGTGTTATGGACTGCTTTGATGGCGATTTTTTAGACGGAATGGTGTGTAAGGCGGATGTTCGTTTGCTTTCTATTTTCGATGAGGAATGATCGATTGGGATCGTTTGCTTTCGTTTTCTTTCTGTTTTCGAGGGTTTTGCTTTCGTTTGGTTTCGTTTGGTTTCTTTTTTATGTTCGATTATGATCGTTTGCTTTCGGTTTTTACCCGTAGCCAAAAGCCTGTTCGATCTCGTCGCACTAGGTCGCATCCTAGTAGGAATTTGAAATCCTGAGCCGAGCCGCATAGCGGCGGATTTTGGGAAGGCCTGGCGGCTTCAGCCCCAGCACGAGAGGCGTTCCCCATTTTTCAGCGTGGGGCGAGAAACGTCATGGAACCGATAATTAATATCCCCCACGTAATGCTTGTAATGGATATATGCATTTTCGATAAGCGCTGTTTAGAATGGGATATGCTATACTGATTTTCCCCCGCGCGGGATAGAGGATGTAGCGTTCTTCGATCCGCGGGCTAAGGCCACGCGGTTAGCATAAGGTCCGCCGCTATGCGGCTCGGGGGCGGTGGCGTCTTTCGATCCGCGGGCTAAGGCCGCGCGGTTAGCATAAGGTCCGCCGCTATGCGGCTCGGGGGGCGGTGGCGTCTTTCGATCCTCGGGCTAATGCCGCGCAGTTACCATAAGGTCCGCCGCTATGCGGCTCGGGGCGGTGGCGTCTTTCGATCCGCGGGCTAACGCCACGCGGTTAGCATAAGGTCCGC
>NZ_AJYA01000130.1 GCF_000265075.1 Nitritalea halalkaliphila LW7
TTCGTGAGAAGGCCACGTAGAGAGGTTGAGGAGTGTTGTGCTGTATCGCATGGTGCCGTTTTATAGATCCAGTGTTCTACACATGGAATAGGATTTCGTACCCCATCCTCTAAAACAATGGACGGCGGAGCGGAAGGGAGCTGCGGCTAAGCAGCCCCGTTAGCGTACGTGCCGAACGGAGTGGTCTTCGGGAGAAGGCCATGTATAGAGGTTGACGAGTGTTGTGCTGTATCGCATGGTGCCGTTTTATAGATCCAGTTTTCTACACATGGAGTAGGATTGCGTACCCCATCCACTAAAACAACGGACGCGGGAGCGGAAGGGAGCTGCGGCCAAGCAGCCCCGTTAGCGTACGTGCCGAACGGAGTGGTCTTCGTGAGAAGGCCATGTAGAGAGGTTGAGAAGTGTTGTGCTGTATCGCATGGTGCCGTTTTATAGATCCAGCCATCTACACATGGAATAGGATTTCGTACCCCATCCACTAAAACAACGGACGCGGGAGCGGAAGGGAGCTGCGGCTAAGCAGCCCCGTTAGCGTACGTGCCGAACGGAGTGGTCTTCGTGAGAAGGTGTAATCGGTAAATACAACTGCACCAATTTCGGTAAATAAGACTGCACCATATTTGGCAACAAGAATGCACCACCAATAATCCCTTAGGGCATGCCCCTAAGGGATTTTGGACTATTTTGCTAGCGTATCAAAACTAGCACTTTATGAATGTGTATTTAAACAAATTTATGGTTTATTTTGAGTATTCACCGCCTCTACAGGGAAGGATTTTCCATTAGGCAGATAAGCGAAGAGT
>NZ_AJYA01000131.1 GCF_000265075.1 Nitritalea halalkaliphila LW7
TACGCAATCCTATTCCATGTGTAGAAACTGGATCTATAAAACGGCACCATGCGATACAGCACAACACTCGTCAACCTCTCTACATGGCCTTCTCACGAAGACCACTCCGTTCGGCACGTACAGCTACGGGCCTGCTTGGCCCGCGTCCTCGGCTCCCGCGTCCGTTGTTTTAGTGGATGGGTTGCGCAATCCTATTCCATGTGTAGATGGCTGGATGTATAAAACTGTACCACTTGATACAGCCTCACGCTCGTCAACCGCTCTACATGGCCTTCTCACGAAGACCACTCCGTTCGGCACGTACGCTAACGGGGCTGCTTGGCCGCAGCTCCCTTCCGCTCCCGCGTCCATTGTTTTAGTGGATGGGGTACGCAATCCTATTCCATGTGTAGATGGCTGGATCTATAAAACGGCACCATGCGATACAGCACAACACTCCTCAACCTCTCTACGTGGCCTTCTCACGAAGACCACTCCGTTCGGCACGTACGCTAACGGGGCTGCTTGGCCGCAGCTCCCTTCCGCTCCCGCGTCCGTTGTTTTAGTGGATGGGGTACGCAATCCTATTCCATGTGTAGATGGCTGGATCTATAAAACAGCACCATGCGATACAGCACAACACTCGTCAACCTCTCTACATGGCCTTCTCACGAAGACCACTCCGTTCGGCACGTACGCTAACGGGGCTGCTTVGCCGCAGC
>NZ_AJYA01000132.1 GCF_000265075.1 Nitritalea halalkaliphila LW7
GCGGATGGCTTAGCTGATGGCGTGGTGATCGTGGCGCAAGCGCGCGGTACTGCGGCAGCGGATCCGAGAGGGGAGCAGTTGAGCAATGAGGTGCGCGTGAATGTGAATGCCTTACGTGTGGCGAATTTGGAAGTGCTGAAGACGCCGGCGGCACACGCGTGCTGGCGGGTGAGTCGATTACCTACACGATTCGAGTACGCAATATAGGAAATGCGGCAGCGCGCAATGTATTGGTGACGGATGCGCTTCCTGCGGGAACGGTGTTCGAGAGTGCGAGCATGGGCGGGACTTTTGCTGCCGGCACGGTGAGCTGGAACATCGCCGAGATCGCGGCGGGTGGAGAGGCTACGTTGACCTTAGTTTTAGGAATCCCGGCTAATACGGCAGCGGGTACGGTGATCCGTAACGTAGCGGTGGCCAATAGTGCGGATGATCCAGATGGTCCGAAGGAAAATGCGCCGGATCCAGATAATGATGTGACGGTGGATACTGCTGCTACCTTAGCCATAGCGAAAACGACTGCTACTCCGAATGTGGTGGTAGGAGAGACGTTTACGTACACGATTACGGTGACGAATAATGGCCCAAGTGATGCGCAGCAGGTGGTGGTAACGGATGCCTTGCCGGCAGGAGTGAGCTTCGTGTCTGCGGATAATGGCGGCAGTTTGGATAATGGAGTGGTGAGCTGGACTGTAGGCACTTTGGCCGCAGGCGCGTCGGTCAACCTGAGCCTGGAGGTTCGCTTGGCGGCGGACTTGGCGAATGCACGGAGGTGAGCAATGTCGCTGAGGTGAATAGCCCGACGGATGCGGGATCTCCACGCGTGTCTGCACCAGCGGTGATTACGGCGGTGAATGAGCGCGCGACCTTAGAGCTGGTGCTTGCGGCGACTCCGCTGACGGTGACCTCAGGGGATGCGATCACCTATACCTTAGAGGTGCGTAATACGGGTAATATCGGTACAGGTGCTGTGAATGTGACCTTGCCGCTACCGAATGACACGCAGTTTATTTCGGCGACGGATGGCGGTGTCTTGGATGGCTTGAATGTCAACTGGGCACTGGCTAATGTGCCGGCAGGTGAGACGCTTAGCTTGAATTTGGTGGTTCGCAGCGCGGATGGCTTAGCTGATGGCGTGGTGATCGTGGCGCAAGCGCGCGGTACTGCGGCAGCGGATCCGAGAGGGGAGCAGTTGAGCAATGAGGTGCGCGTGAATGTGAATGCCTTACGTGTGGCGAATTTGGAAGTGCTGAAGACGCCGGCGGCACCACGCGTGCTGGCGGGTGAGTCGATTACCTACACGATTCGAGTACGCAATATAGGAAATGCGGCAGCGCGCAATGTATTGGTGACGGATGCGCTTCCTGCGGGAACGGTGTTCGAGAGTGCGAGCATGGGCGGGACTTTTGCTGCCGGCACGGTGAGCTGGAACATCGCCGAGATCGCGGCGGGTGGAGAGGCTACGTTGACCTTAGTTTTAGGAATCCCGGCTAATACGGCAGCGGGTACGGTGATCCGTAACGTAGCGGTGGCCAATAGTGCGGATGATCCGGATGGTCCGAAGGAAAATGCGCCGGATCCAGATAATGATGTGACGGTGGATACTGCTGCTACCTTAGCCATAGCGAAAACGACTGCTACTCCGAA
>NZ_AJYA01000133.1 GCF_000265075.1 Nitritalea halalkaliphila LW7
AACGTAGCTGCAATCACCAGATTCCCTTAAATTATCACAGCCATCTTTAATTCCATCTACTATGAGTATGGCGAGAACAATGCCCCCTGTAACAGGATCTACTTGCGCACGAAGATTTGCAACCGAGAGCATCAAAAGCCCTCCTAAAACGAATAATGCTACTATTTTTTTCATTTGAAATAAAATTTAACAAACACTGAAACAGCTAACCTTTAACTGCCTGAAAAACAACCTTTAGCGCTAAAATCATTCAACAACTAAATATACCCCCCTATACTAAAAAGCAAGAAAATCTTAATATTAATTCTTGCTCGGAATATAATCAGCTATAAACCAGGCATTTAAAATTACATCGAAATAACAAAAGGACACTCTAAAACGTTTTGAGTAATTTTATTTAATCTACTAAAGAACAAACTATTCAAAAAGACTATTAACTAAATAAAATTATAAACAATAACTTAAATCTAAATTCCGACTACTTATGAACAGTATTAACGATGTCAAATATTGTTATTTTCACATTTTGCTACTAGAAAAGAAATGAGTTTGACTTTACACTCCTATTTCCATCTCCTGTAAACCCACCCATTAATACGCATACAACTCCTGTCGATTCCAATAAGGCTCGTCCGAAATCTTATGCCGACGTTTTAACAACGGATTGATGTAGAGCTGTATATTCGAGAAATCTGCAAACTGCGCCTCTAACGGCCGATGCTCGGCTAAATCTGCATGCACCCGCTGCTCATCAGGTAAAGGTGGGTAGGACGACTTCTCCCAAAATGTAGGATCATACGTTCGATCTGAAGTGAAAATCCAACCATTGTATAAGTCAGCTAAATAGTTC
>NZ_AJYA01000134.1 GCF_000265075.1 Nitritalea halalkaliphila LW7
CAATTCCGGATTCGAATTGGCTCCAAGGAACCGGTAACCGGGAGTTTAAGATCGGAATGGTGTGTAAGGCGGATGTTCGTTTGCTTTCTATTTTCGATGAGGAATGATCGATTGGGATTGTTTACTTTCGTTTTCTTTCTATTTTCGAGGGTTTTGCTTTCGTTTGGTTTCTTTTGCTTTCTTTTTTATGTTCGATTATGATCGTTTGCTTTCGGTTTTTACCCGTAGCCAAAAGCCTGTTCGATCTCGTCGCACTAGGTTGCATCCTAGTAGGAATTAGAAATCCTGAGCCGCATAGCGGCGGATTTTGGGAAGGCCTGGCGGCTTCAGCCCCAGGCACGAGAGGCGTTCCCCGTTTTTCAGCGTGGGGCGAGAAACGTCATGGAACCGATCATTAATATCCCCCACGTAATGCTTGTAATGGATATATACATTTTCGATAAGCGCTGTTTCCGCGCGGTTTAGAATGGGATATGCTATACTGATTTTCCCCCGCGCGGGATAGAGGATGTAGCGTCTTTCGATCCGCGGGCTAAGGCCACGCGGTTAGCATAAGGTCCGCCGCTATGCGGCTCGGGGGCGGTGGCGTCTTTCGATCCGCGGGCTAAGGCCACGCGGTTAGCATAAGGTCCGCCGCTATGCGGCTCGGGGGCGGTGGCGTCTTTCGATCCGCGGGCTGAGGCCGCGCGGTTACCATAAGGACCGCTCCTATGGAGCTCGGGGGAGGTGGCGT
>NZ_AJYA01000135.1 GCF_000265075.1 Nitritalea halalkaliphila LW7
GTAGTCAAACAGTACCAAGCGATCTACAGGGGCATGATATAACCACATGTATCCTTTATGCATGTTATTTTTATGCCCCCTGTCCTGCACTTTTATTGGGGTTTCGTCGACTTGCAGGTATTTTTGGCTAAGTACCACCTCCTTCAGCAACTTCCAGAGTGGCTCTATCGTTTTCCACCCCTGCATAAGCCAGTTAGATGCCGTCGAGGCAGGGATTCTAACCCCCATTTTACTGTATTTATCCAGCTGCCTGTGTAGGGGTAAACCATATACATACTTGTCTACGGTCATTTGTGCCAGTGTAGAAGCTGCCGGGATACCTTTTTCAATCGCCCTATCTGGAAGCGTACCCATCAGGATGCCTTCACCGTTTGGTTTCGCGTATCGCTTGCGGATGTAGCGCGTAACGTAAAACTCTGCAGGCTTCATTTCCAGCACTTCAGTCACCTCTTCACCGATAACGACGCATCCTTCTGTAGACTCCGTAGGCTCGATATAAACATCTTCTCTGCGTAGTGTTTCAGGAAGCGTCATGCGGCCTTGTCCTTTCTCACGCTTTTTACGCTTGACAGTGACTGTTTCCTCGTCGCTATCCGCTTCACCATCGCCCCCCATCTTAGCCTGATCAGTTTCGGGTACACCTAATGTAAATAGATTGAGCTGATCGGAGTCAACGGACGTTTTTAGCTTATCCTTTTTGGGACCAAAAATGATTTTAAGTAGCTTGTCTAATTCAGAGCGGTATTTAAAAATGACCTGCTCTTTCTTCTCTATGAGCTCTTCTTTTTCGAGCAAAGAATTTTATTTTTGAGATATGGTCAACAGAGCCTGTTCGTATAGGGTTTTATAGTCTATTTCTCTGTTTTCCATGACATAAATATAGGGTAAAAAAGTGGTTTTAAATAGCCTTAAAGCCACTTTTTAGACAAAAAATCATGCTTTATTTCACTACCGCCCAGCTGCCATATAACGCTTTCTGTAGCGCACAGATTCTAGCCTTACCCCCTGTAAAAGCAAGCCTAATTCACGGCTAGAAAGCAGGCTTTTAGGGGATCTTGGGCGTTCAAAAGTCCCCCTTTCTAGCCTTTTGATATACAGAGCAAACCCATCTTGATCCCACTGCAAAAGCCGGATTTGATCTCCTCTTTTTCCTATAAAAATAAAGACGTCTCCACTCATGGGATCAAAGCCCAGTTTGTTGCGCACTATCCCTGCTAAAGCCTGGATGCCATAGCGCATATCTGTTGGCTGTTCGTACAGAAAATAGCGCGTAGCAGAGGAAAGCGCTAACATGCCAAGAGTCTTTTTAGATGATCAATCGAAATCTCCTCATAAAAAGTAACGCTAGCACCATTCGGTAAGGTGACTTTCAAAAAAGGCTGTTGCTCTACCCCTGGAGCCAAAGCTGCCAGGCGCTTAAAGCTTGTGAATGGCTCGGAAATCGGCTCACTTACTACTTCTAGCTTTTTGCACCAGTAGTAGAACGTAGTTCGATTAATCCCTCGGTTTGCAGCAAACACAGACTTCTTTAAACCAGAGCTAAGCCATTCCCGGTAAAGCTCCTGGTAAAACACTTTATCTCTTCTTTCCATCCCGCAAGACTACAAAATCCCTCGCCTACAGAAAATATGGGGTTCGTCGAACGGATACGAAAAAGGAATCGGTTGTTTTGCGTTTGGCATCTACCCATCTCTGTCCGTCATATCCTCCAGCACTGACGATGCAGTGGACGTGAGGGTGAAAACTAAGATCCTGTCCCCAAGTATGCAGTACCATTGTGATCCCCGGTTCGGCACCTAGGTATTCGGGCATCTTTGCATGCTTGAGCAGGGTTTGGGAAGCTGCCAGAAACAAAAGGTCGAATAGCTAG
>NZ_AJYA01000136.1 GCF_000265075.1 Nitritalea halalkaliphila LW7
TGACGGATGCACTTCCTGCGGGAACGGTGTTCGAGAGTGCGAGCATGGGCGGGACTTTTGCTGCCGGCACGGTGAGCTGGAACATCGCCGAGATCGCGGCGGGTGGAGAGGCTACGTTGACCTTAGTTTACGGAAGTCCCGGCTGAAATAGGGCGAAGCGGGTCAACGGTGGATCCGGCATAACGATAGCGGGCGGCCAATAAGTGCGGAATGAGATCCCAGATGGTCCGAAGGAAAATGCGCCGGATCCAGAGTAATGATGTGACGGTGGATACTGCTGCTACCTTAGCCATAGCGAAAACGACTGCTACTCCGAATGTGGTGGTAGGAGAGACGTTTACGTACACGATTACGGTGACGAATAATGGCCCAAGTGATGCGCAGCAGGTGGTGGTAACGGATGCCTTGCCGGCAGGAGTGAGCTTCGTGTCTGCGGATACTGGCGGCAGCTTGGATAATGGAGTGGTGAGCTGGCCTGTAGGCACTTTGGCCGCAGGCGCGTCGGTCAACCTGAGCTTGGAAGTACGCTTGGCGTCGGACTTGGCGAATGGCACGGAGGTGAGTAATGTCGCCGAGGTGAATAGCCCTACGGATGCGAGATCTCCACGCGTGTCTGCACCTGCGGTGATTACGGCGGTGAATGAGCGCGCGACCTTAGAGCTGGTGCTTGCGGCTACTCCGCTGACGGTGACCTCAGGGGATGCGATCACCTATACCTTAGAGGTGCGTAATACGGGTAATATCGGTACAGGTGCTGTGAATGTGACCTTGCCGCTACCGAATGACACGCAGTTTATTTCGGCGACGGATGGCGGTGTCTTGGATGGCTTGAATGTCAACTGGGCTCTGGCTAATGTGCCGGCAGGTGAGACGCTTAGCTTGAATTTGGTGGTTCGCAGCTCGGATGGCTTAGCTGATGGCGTGGTGATCGTGGCGCAAGCGCGCGGTACTGCGGCAGCGGACCCGAGAGGGGAGCAGTTGAGCAATGAGGTGCGGGTGAATGTGAATGCCTTACGTGTGGCGAATTTGGAAGTGCTGAAGACGCCGGCGGCACCACGCGTGCTGGCGGGTGAGTCGATTACCTACACGATTCGAGTACGCAATATAGGAAATGCGACAGCGCGCAATGTATTGGTGACGGATGCGCTTCCTGCGGGAACGGTGTTCGAGAGTGCGAGCATGGGCGGGACTTTTGCTGCCGGCACGGTGAGCTGGAACATCGCCGAGATCGCGGCGGGTGGAGAGGCTACGTTGACCTTAGTTTTAGGAATCCCGGCTAATACGGCAGCGGGTACGGTGATCCGTAACGTAGCGGTGGCCAATAGTGCGGATG
>NZ_AJYA01000137.1 GCF_000265075.1 Nitritalea halalkaliphila LW7
AAAACGATAGAGCCACTCTGGGAGTTGCTGAAGGAGGATGTACTTAGCCCAAAAATACCTGCAAGTCGACGAAACCCCAATAAAAGTGCAGGACAGGGGGCATAAAAATAACATGCATAAAGGATACATGTGGTTATATCATGCCCCTGTAGATCGCTTGGTACTGTTTGACTACCGAAAAAATAGGGATCGGTCAGGTCCTAGTGAGCTATTGGCTAAATTCAGGGGAGTCATCCAGACAGATGGCTATGGGGTATATCATTCCCTATTCGATCAGCATCCCCACATCATGCTGTCTTTTTGCATGGCACATGCACGGCGCAAGTTCGTGGAAGCAGAAAAGTACGATCAAGAGGCTGCGCAGTATGTCGTAGGGCAGATGCGTGCGCTCTATGCTTTAGAAAGTAGTATGAGGGAAGCCTGTCTAAGCGCCGAAGCACGCGCCAAGCTGTCCAATACTGGAAACTTTGGGCAACTGGTTAAATAAAAATCTGTACGCCTATCCCCCGAAAAGTCCGATGGGTGAGGCCATCGCATATGCTCACTCTCGCTGGGCAGGTTTAAGCTTCTATACGCTACATGGCAACATGGAAATCGATAATAATTTAGTCGAAAATGCTGTCAGGCCGCTTGCCGTTGGACGCAAGAACTACCTGTTTGCTGGCTCTCATGATGCTGCACATATGACTGCTGCCATGTACTCCTTTATGGCAAGCTGTAAGCGAAATGGTGTCGATGAAAGAGAGTGGCTAAGTGATATTTTTTGATCGCGTACAGGGAATCAAGCATAAGGACCTCTTCAAGCTACTGCCTTCTAATTGGGTCAAGTACAGAGGCCAAT
>NZ_AJYA01000138.1 GCF_000265075.1 Nitritalea halalkaliphila LW7
CAAAATAAACCATAAATTTGTTTAAATACACATTCATAAAGTGCTAGTTTTGATACGCTAGCAAAATAGTCCAAAATCCCTTAGGGGCATGCCCCTAAGGGATTATTGGTGGTGCATTCTTGTTGCCAAATATGGTGCAGTCTTATTTACCGAAATTGGTGCAGTTGTATTTACCGATTACAGATGGGTTTGCCGAGCTCTGTTGACCTTATCTCAAAAAGAAAATTCTCTGCTCGAAAAAGAAAACCTTTTAATTGAAAAGCAAGAGCTCATAGAGAAGAAAGAGCAGGTCATTTTTAAATACCGCTCTGAATTAGACAAGCTACTTAAAATCATTTTTGGCTCCAAAAAAGACGTGCTGAAAACGTTGACTCCGATCAGCTCAATCTATTTACACTAGGTGTGCCCGAAGCTGACCAGGCTAAGATGGGGGGTGATGGTGAAGCGGATAGCGACGAGGAAACAGTCACTGTCAAGCGTAAAAAGCGTGAGAAAGGACAAGGCCGCATGACGCTTCCTGAAACACTACGCAGAGAAGATGTTTATATTGAGCCTACGGAGTCTACAGAAGGATGCGTCGTTATCGGAGAAGAGGTGAATTCAAGGGAATCATCCAGACAGATGGCTATGGGGTATAGCATTCCCTATTCGATCAGCATCCTAGCATTATGCTGTCTTTTTGCATGGCACATGCACGGCGCAAGTTCGTGGAAGCAGAAAAGTACGATCAAGAGGCTGCGCAGTATGTCGTAGGGCAGATGCGTGTGCTCTATGCTTTAGAAAGTAGTATGAGGGAAGCCGGTCTAAGCTCCGAAGCACGCGCCAAGCTGAGACAAGAGCAGGCGATTCCGATACTGGAAACTTTGGGCAACTGGTTAAATAAAAA
>NZ_AJYA01000139.1 GCF_000265075.1 Nitritalea halalkaliphila LW7
CATCGTTATTTTTATGCCCCYTGTCCTGCACTTTTATTGGGGTTTCGTTCGACTTGCAGGTATTTTTGGCTAAGTACCACCTCCTTCAGCAACTCCCAGAGTGGCTCTATCGTTTTCCACCCCTGCATAAGCCAGTTAGATGCCGTCGAGGCAGGGATTCTAACTCCCATTTTACTGTATTTATCCAACTGCCTGTGTAGGGGTAAACCATATACATACTTGTCTATAGTCATTTGTGCCAGTGTAGAAGCTGCTGGGATGCCTTTTTCAATCGCCCTATCTGGAAGCGTGCCCATCAAGATGCCTTCACCGTTTGGTTTCGCGTATCGCTTGCGGATGTAGCGCGTAACGTAAAACTCTGCAGGCTTCATTTCCAGCACTTCAGTCACCTCTTCTCCGATAACGACACACCCTTCCGTAGACTCCGTAGGCTCGATATAGACATCTTCTCTGCGTAGTGTTTCGGGAAGCGTCATGCGGCCTTGTCCTTTCTCACGCTTTTTACGCTTGACAGTGACTGTTTCCTCGTCGCTATCCGCTTCACCATCACCCCCCATCTTAGCCTGGTCAGTTTCGGGCACACCTAGTGTAAATAGATTGAGCTGATCGGAGTCAACGGACGTTTTTAGCTTGTCCTTTTTGGGACCAAAAATGATTTTAAGTAGCTTGTCTAATTCAGAGCGGTATTTAAAAATGACCTGCTCTTTCTTCTCTATGAGCTCTTGCTTTTCAATTAAAAGGTTTTCTTTTTCGAGCAGAGAATTTTCTTTTTGAGATAAGGTCAACAGAGCCTGTTCGTATAGGGTTTTATAGTCTATTTCTCTGTTTTCCATGACATAAATATAGGGTAAAAAAGTCGTTTTAAATAGCCTTAAAACCACTTTTTAGACAAAAAATCACGCTTTATTTCACTGCCGCCCAGCTGCCATATAACGCTTTCTGTAGCGCACAGATTCTAGCCTTACCCCCTGTAAAAGCAAGCCTAATTCACGGCTAGAAAGCAGGCTTTTAGAGGATCTTGGGCGTTCAAAAGTCCCCCTTTCTAGCCTTTTGATATAAAGAGCAAACCCATCTTGATCCCACTGCAAAAGCCGGATTTGATCTCCTCTTTTTCCTATAAAAATAAAGAC
>NZ_AJYA01000140.1 GCF_000265075.1 Nitritalea halalkaliphila LW7
ATTTCTGTAGGCGAGGATTTGTAGTCYGSGAATGGTAAGAAGAGATAAAGCGTTTTACCAGGAGCTTTACCGGGAATGGCTTAGCTCTGGTTTAAAGAAGTCTGTGTTTGCTGCAACGTGGGATTAATCGAGCTACGTTCTACTACTGGTGCAAAAAGCTAGAAGTAGTAAGTGAGCCGATTTCCGAGCCATTCACAAGCTTTAAGCGCCTTGCAGCTTTGGCTCCAGCGGTAGAGCAGCAGCCTTTTTTGAAAGTCACCTTACCGAATGGTGCTAGCGTTACTTTTTATGAGGAGATTTCGATTGATCATCTAAAAAGACTCTTGGCATGTTAGCGCTTTCCTCTGCTACGCGCTATTTTCTGTACGAACAGCCAACAGATATGCGCTATGGCATTCAGGCTTTAGCAGGGATAGTGCGCAACAAACTGGGCTTTGATCCCATGAGTGGAGACGTCTTTATTTTTATAGGAAAAAGAGGAGATCAAATCCGGCTTTTGCAGTGGGATCAAGATGGGTTTGCTCTGTATATCAAAAGGCTAGAAAGGGGGACTTTTGAACGTCCAAGATCCCCTAAAAGCCTGCTTTCTAGCCGTGAATTAGGCTTGCTTTTACAGGGGGTAAGGCTAGAATCTGTGCGCTACAGAAAGCGTTATATGGCAGCTGGGCGGTAGTGAAATAAAGCGTGATTTTTTGTCTAAAAAGTGGCTTTAAGGCTATTTAAAACCACTTTTTTACCCTATATTTATGTCATGGAAAACAGAGAAATAGACTATAAAACCCTATACGAACAGGCTCTGTTGACCATATCTCAAAAATAAAATTCTTTGCTCGAAAAAGAAGAGCTCATAGAGAAGAAAGAGCAGGTCATTTTTAAATACCGCTCTGAATTAGACAAGCTACTTAAAATCATTTTGGTCCCAAAAAGGATAAGCTAAAAACGTCCGTTGACTCCGATCAGCTCAATCTATTTACATTAGGTGTACCCGAAACTGATCAGGCTAAGATGGGGGGCGATGGTGAAGCGGATAGCGACGAGGAAACAGTCACTGTCAAGCGTAAAAAGCGTGAGAAAGGACAAGGCCGCATGACGCTTCCTGAAACACTACGCAGAGAAGATGTTTATATCGAGCCTACGGAGTCTACAGAAGGGATGCGTCGTTATCGGAGAAGAGTGTAATTCAAGGGAATCATCCACGACAGATGGCTATGGGGTATAGCATTCCCTATTCGATCAGCATCCTAGCATTATGCTGTCTTTTTGCATGGCACATGCACGGCGCAAGTTCG